>NZ_OX366364.1:677675-1355351 GCF_947251645.1 Wolbachia endosymbiont (group A) of Bibio marci | reverse complement strand
TCTATTTTATCTATTCTTCTATATATTAAAGTATAGTAGTAATAATAGTCCTATCAACAACTTGTTACTAACTTAAAATTCGGTAAAAATTGGTGTTGTTCAATTTGTGGATAAATATGTTAACAACTTCTGTATGCTATTGATTTTCTGTTATGATTTATGTGTATAAGTAAGATGTTCAGAGTGTTAGTAATTTTCTTTTATGGAAAAAATTTTACCATCATGCATTGTTACATAACTATGTATATGTTGTTGAAAAAGTTGTTGATCAATTGTTGGTATTTTATATCAACAAATAATTCACAAATTAATTTGACATTATTCACATGCTTATTAAACATTTAATAACAGTTTTCTTGATAAATCTAATCTGAAAACGTTTTTGCCATTACAGAGAATAAATTGAGTAAAAAAAGAACCTTAGTAGAAAAAATAGCATATAGAATTTTTCTCTTCCTTTTCAAAAAAGCTTCTGTGTTGAAAAAGTGTGCGACTGAGGCATTAATGAAAGATCTGCCAGACCTTAATATATTTAATGGTCTATTAAAATTCCGCGATTGTGGTATAATGGATATAATGACTCCACGTACAGAGATATGCGCAGTAGACATTGAATCAAGCGAGCGTGAAATAATAAAGAAGATAAAAAACACTTGCCACACTAAAATACCAATTTATAGAAATAACTTTGATAACGTAATAGGCTTTTTTTATGTAAAAGATGTTATTTTTAATAGGGATAAAAATTTTAATCTGAGAAATATTATACAAAGCGTAATATTTGTTCCGCCCTCGATGAAGACAACTAATCTTTTTGTTAGGATGAACTCTTCTAAATCATGCTTAGCTATCGTATTGGATGAATATGGTGGAACTGATGGTTTAATTTCAATGACCGATCTTATAAAGGAGCTAATACCAAACATTGATAGTGAAAACGAAGTAAATTCAGAATATACCATTACTGAATTGTCTCAAAATAAGTTTGAAGTGTCAGCAAGGGCTCTTATAAAAGATATAGAAGAGGATCTAAAAATAGAATTACGTGACCCTGAAGAAGACTATGTTACACTTGGTGGTTTGATTCTTTCGATTGCTGGTAAAGTGCCTTCTGTAGATGAAGTCATTAAATATAAAAATGGTATGAAGTTTATCATCAAAGATGCAAATGAGCGCTACATTAATAAAATAGTACTAGACTTAAGTAATTACGAAAATTAGATTTGGTACCCCTTGTCGGGGAATGTCTTGCCTTGAAACGAAGAAAAAGTTGTAATAACCAAATATGCAACTCAAGTTATAGTTAAACCTATCTCCAGCAAATTATTTTCGCAAGTACAATGCATTTCAGTGTTATAGTACTCTAATAATAAAGAGGTCATATAGATATTAATATCTTTTGTATTTAAATTAGTGTCATTTTTTTTGATTAATTTGTCTATTAATGATTTGCTTATTGGTTTGTGTTCATTTAGAATTTTTATAGTTAATAGCATTTTATCTTCTGTTTGACTCAGTAAAACAGACACTAGTTCAACTTCCGCCACTGCACTGGCTATAGTTAGCACCATATTAGAAATTATCTTATTTATCTTTTCAATTAAATCTTCCTTATTTTCTGCAGAGTATGCGTCTATTTTCCACGTAAGCTTTACTTTTTTTTTAATAAATAATTTTCGATATTAGATTTGGTCTGATCAAAGCTATAATTATCCATTGAAGAAGAATATGCCTGCTTCATAACTTTATATTTATATATTAAATCATCGGAGCTTTCTTTAAGCAACGACAACGCTTCCTTCTGCGCATCAGCATCGTTCTTATCTATTACTTCAAGCTCTTCCAAGCCAAACATTATTCCATTCATAGAGTTAGCAAAGTCATGAAGCAGCTGTCCTGATAGCAGTTCCGTTATTAACAGTATGTTTTTGGTATTTTTGTTCATTGGATAATTATAAATGATTTAAGTTACCCTATATTGGTAAGCATATAATAGTCAATTAAGAGAAAGTTTCGTTGCACTTTTTATATCAAGGCATTAATATAGTATTAACAATTTTAAAATTTATAGAAGGATTATGAATACTTATGTCAGATCAGGAATAGATCTTGAACTATATAATAAGTTAATAAAAGAAGTCAAGCCTATTGCTCAAGAAACTACTAGAGAAGAAGTAATCAGCGAAATAGGTTCATTTTCTGCGTTGTTTGATTTTGCTGCACTAAGTAAGAAATATGACCATCCAGTACTCGTTTCCTCAACTGATGGAGTAGGTACGAAACTGTTGATAGCTCAAGAAGTGAATGGGCATGATACTATAGGTATAGATTTAGTTGCAATGTGTGTAAATGACTTACTTGCACAAGGAGCAACGCCTTTATTTTTCCTTGATTACTTTGCAACAGGCGTTTTGAGCAAAGACGTTTTATTATCTGTGGTCCAGGGCATTGCAAAGGGGTGCAAGCAAGCTAAAATAGCATTGGTTGGTGGAGAAACTGCAGAAATGCCTGGAATGTATGGTAATAATCACTATGACCTTGCAGGGTTTTTGGTTGGTGTAGTTGATCGAAAGCAAATTCTTCCAAACTGTAGCATGATGAAAGCAGGTGATTATATAGTTGGCTTAGAGTCAAGTGGAATTCACTCAAATGGGTTTTCTTTGGTGCGCCATATTTTCAAAAGCTTAGGTATAAATTATAACGATACATCTCTATGGAATAATAAATCTTGGAGTGAAATACTACTTGAACCAACAAAAATATATGTTGATTCTTTGTTGCCTATTATGCCAAAGGTAAAAGGCATTGCACATATAACAGGTGGTGGCTTGATAGATAATATTCCGCGGATTCTTCCAAAAAACTTATTTGCAAACATAGACATTAATTCCTGGAAATGGCCAGATATATTTTTATGGCTAACAAAGGAGGGTAAAATAGAGAAGAAAGAAATGCTAAAAACATTTAATTGTGGTATTGGCATGGTATTGATCGTAGGTCCTGAGAATATGCAAAACGTGAAAAATCATTTCCAAAAACGTGGAGAAAAAATTGAAATTATTGGAAAACTTGATGAGGCATGTAACCCTCCACTTGATAGAGTAGTATTTAGTTAATCTAACTTTACTGACAGTCTTTTTGCAACTTCTAGGTACGCTTCCTTTAAATCTTCTAAATTCAAACGAAAGACGTCTTTATCTAGCTTTTTATAAGTATTTTTATCCCATAACCTGCAGTTATCAGGGCTGATTTCATCGGCTAAAATGATTTTAGTACTGTCATTTATTAATCTGCCAAATTCTAACTTGAGATCAACTAAATATATACTTGCATTTGAAAATAGGTGGACTAAGATTTCGTTGATTTTTAAAGTTGTAGTTTTAACTTCATCCATTTCTTTGCTAGATAGCCAATCAAAATACAGTATGTGATTTTCATTCACCATTGGGTCGGCTAGGTCATCATTTTTGTAAAAAAACTCGATTATAGGAGATGTAAGTGCCTCACCTTCTTTGATATTAAAACGTTTGCAAAAGCTGCCAGCTGCAACATTTCTAACTACCACCTCAAGAGGTATTATCTTGAGCTTTTTGACTAGCTGTTCTCTTTCGTTTAGAGTTTTTATAAAGTGCGTGCTAGTTCCTGCTTTCTCAAGTTTTTCCATGATAAAAGCACTAACATGATTATTAATTATTCCTTTGCCCTCAATAATTTCATATTTTTCCTTATTGAATGCTGTAACATCATCTTTAAAGTGCTGTATAACAGTTAATGGGTCTTCAGTTTCAATAATGGCTTTCGCTTTACCTTCGTATATCGTTTTATTCAGTGACATGCTTAATTTAACTATATATTATATCAATTTACTGTTTTTAGAGTATACCCCAAATAACTTAAAATAAACCTTAATGGCATTCAATGTTACAATATTAACCATATTTCCAGAAATGTTCCCTGGGTTTTTGAACTATTCTCTTGCCGGAAAAGCGTTAGAAAAAAAAATATGGAACCTTGAAGTAGTAAATATTCGTTCTTTTGCTAAAGATAAACATTCAACGATAGACGATGTTCCATATGGAGGTGGAGCAGGAATGGTTATGCGCCCTGATGTAATTGGTAGTGCAGTAGATAGTATGCTCTCTGTTCATAAAAACACTAAGTTTATTTACATGACTCCATCTGGCGCAAAGTTTAATCAGAATATTGCTAGAGAATTATTAGAGTTTCCTCATATAACAATATTGTGTGGTCGATTTGAAGGTATTGACCAAAGGATAATTGATGCGTATACTCCTTATGAGTTAAGTATCGGAGATTATATACTTTCAGGAGGTGAGCCAGCTGCGATGGTGGTTCTTGATGCATGCATTAGGCTTCTTCCAGGTGTAGTAAATAATTCCGATAGTATTACTGAAGAAAGTTTTAATTATGGTGGTGGTATGCTTGAATATCCTCAATATACTAGACCTGAGCAGTGGAAAGGATATAAAGTACCTGAGGTTCTGTTATCTGGCAATCACAAAAAAATAAGTGATTGGAGGCAGAAACAGTCTCAAGTTGTAACAAAAAAGCGTCGGCCTGAATTATTAGATGGAGAGATAAATGACAAATTTACTTGAAAAGTTCAATAAGCAACAAATGCAAATGTTAGCTAAAGAAGTACCAGAATTTCGTCCTGGCGATGATCTGAAGATTACTTTCAAGGTAGTTGATGGTGCAAGTGAGCGTATACAGATATTTGAAGGTGTATGTATATCAAAAAGGAACCGCGGGTTACATTCTTCTTTTGCGGTCAGAAAAGTAAGTCATGGAGAAAGTATAGTGTCTCAATTTTTTGTTTATTCTCCTGCACTGGTTTCAGTGCAAGTGACAAGAAAAGGAAAGGTTCGTAGAGCAAAACTGTATTATCTGTGCAAGCTGTTTGGAAAAGCTGCAAGGATCAAAGAACGTACCACTTATGTTAAAAAGAAATCTAAGTAGGTACAACAGAGAATGATATCAATGGTGTCATCCAAATGTATTTTTTCACTGTCATCTAAGTAGCTGACACTGAGATGACACCTTTGTGTTTGAGGCAAAAGTGGCTATAACATTTAACATACTACCTTCGCAAATAAATGTCCATACGGCTGTGTGTCAACTACTTGGATGACAAAAGAAAAGTAAATGAGTATAAAGAAAAAATTCCTTAAATTACTTCAGTCAAGGCGTGTGCACGCTCGTATAAAAAGGAAAAATAAAAAGAACAGAGCATTACGCTTTTGCTCTTTCACGGCACTAGTTATCTCACTTGGCTGTCCTATATGTATATTGTTAAGTATATTAGTTAATTCCTATAGCGCCTTAACAGTAACGAAAATTTTATTGCCAGTTGAAATAAATGCTGATCTTACTTTGGCGAGTAGTCCTAGTGATTTGCGGTATAAGTCCATTGGCTTACTCAACGATTCTTTACGTAAGGTGTTTAAAGGAACTGATTTTAAAGACAGTGACGAAATTTTAAGTCGTAATTCTTACAAAGAACTAGAGAAATTTTTTCGTAAGAAAGTAAAAGATAGTGGTGAATATGAGATCTGGTTTACCGCGTCAAGTATAATTAATTCAATAAATAAAGATAAACATTTGAATGATCATTATGCTAAATTACTTGATTGGCTAAAAGAAAAGAGGAGAGTGAAAAAATTTTTTAATAAGTCTTTATTCCTTAAATCTGACTCTCGTGAACCTGAAAATGCAGGGATTTTAGGAGCGTTTATCGGCTCATTGATGACAATTATAGTGTGCCTAGCATTAGCATTACCAATAGGAATTATGTCGGGCATCTGTCTTTACGAATTTATGCCTAAAAATAGGCTAATGACTAATATTGTAGAAATTAGCATAAATAATCTTGCTGCAGTGCCTTCAATAATATTTGGTGTAGTAGGCTTAATTCTCTATCTTGGCATATTTGGGCTACCACGCTCTTCACCACTTGTTGGTGGAATGACTCTTTCATTTATGATGTTACCTAATATTATAATTGCAACAAAAAATGCCTTTGCGAATGTTCCTATTACGATAAAAGATGCAGCGTTTGCGCTCGGTGCACCTCACATCAAGGTGATATTAGATCACTCTCTGCCGATTGCATTACCAAGAATAATACATGGTACTGTGCTTGCAATTGCAAGGATTTTAGGTGAATCTTCCCCTTTACTTATGATAGGTATGGTAGCATTTATTGCTGATACACCTATGTCCTTCTTCGATCCGGCAACTGTTCTACCTGTGCAAATATACATATGGTCAAGCAGTCCTGAAATTGCATTTGTTGAACTTGCTGCTATCGCAATTATAGCTTTATTATTGGTGTTATTTGCGTTAAATTTAGTAGCAAATTTTGTAAAAAAGAAATTCGAATTTTTTAATTTTTAGCAATTCATGAAAATCACAGTCCTATCTGGTTATGGCTTAAATTGCGAAAAAGAAACTGCATTTGCATTTATGGAATGCAGCAGAAAACTTGGTATTGGTAATATTGAAGTAAAAATCGTTCACATTAACGATATCATAGATAATCCAGGTGAACTGAAATTAAGCAATATACTTGCAATTCCAGGGGGTTTTTCCTATGGTGATGACACTGGTGCTGGTAATGCGTTTGCTTTACGTATTAAAAACAACTTGTTGGATGAGTTTCAAGAGTTTTTATCTCAGGACAAGCTGATTATAGGAATATGTAATGGTTGTCAGATATTAGTAAAGTTAATTCCAGAATTCTCTAGTCTAGCTTTAATCCATAATGATATAGGCAATTATCAATGCCGTTGGATTAGAGTGAGAGTTAATTCAAAGAGTAATTCTGTTTGGCTACGGGGCCTGAGTGAACTATATCTCCCTATTGCTCATGGGGAAGGCAAATTTTTTATGGATCAAGATATTTTGAACCAATTGATTGAGAGCAATTCCACCGCATTACGTTACATTGATGAAAATGGCAACTATGCTAACCTACAAGTTCCTTACAATCCGAACGGATCTACATACGATCTGGCAGCTTTATCAGATAAAAGTGGGAGAATATTGGCTTTAATGCCCCATCCAGAAAGGGGAATATTTTTTACTCAGCAAGATAATTGGCCTCTTGAAAAAGAAAAATGTAAACGTTTAGGAAGTGCTATACCAAAATATGGCGATGGAATGCTTATATTTGAAAATGCACTAAAGTATTTTTGTTAAAATTTATTGATAGGGATTTATGGTCGAAATTATCCCCTGATATTGCAAAAAACTTGCTTGACAAGCCTTGCCAGCCCTCTTATCATGAAACTGAAGCTATTGTATTTGCTTTCGCCAATCTGCAGATTAAAAGGTAAGGATTACTTAATGTATCGGCGTCTTATGTTCAATTTTTTGCAGTATATAGATACTGTATGTCTTTACAAAACTTCATCTACATCTAGATTTTTATCTAAATAAGCTGAACGCGCTTATAAAGCGTTACAAGACATCAAAAAATGCCAATACTCGACAGAGATAGTAAAAGACTAGCTAACTCGGGGATTCTTTGTCTTTTTTTCTGCTTGGTAAATTTCTTAAACATTTGCAGCGTAGGTTAGTTGCAATTAAAAGCAGCTGAATCTCGCTTGTCAAGCGTTTAAAACATAAAAAACGCCAATATTTTAAAGCGGATAATAATCACGGGGCTTCTTTTGCCTTTTTTTTTATTTGGTAAATTTCTTAACGTTTGTAGCTAACATGAAGCTAAGTACGAACTTTGTTAAACACAACAAATGGTGTCATCCCAGTGCTTGACACTGGGATGGCTTTGTTGCATAGCAACCGAAAAAATCTGGTGGCTACTGACAAAATTCATTATAAATAACCATTTAACTGTTGAAGAAAAAATATGCCACAGAAAATGAAAGTCAGTAACCAAAATGAATATAACAAATTTCTCCAGGAAAGAGGAAATATTTTTCATTATATCAATGAAGCCATAGAAAATTGGTATGAAAATAGTCCAAAAATGCAAGGCGGCAACTATATTTACAGTGATAAAGTTGTGATTTTGGTGCATATAATTGTCAATCTTTTTAGAATTGGTTTAAGACAAACGGTGGGGTTTATAAAAGGATATATGCAACAAATAGGAAGAGATTTAGCAGTTATCAGCTATTCACAAGCATCAAGAAGGTTTAAGAAACTTAATATTAAGATCAATGATTGCAGAATTGATAAAAATAATATGGAAGACATCGAAATTGCTATAGATAGTACAGGTATCAGCATTTACAACAATACCCCTGGTCACAGCAAGGAAAATAGCGCTAACAGAAAATATCGTGGCTATGAACAGACAAGAAAATTGCATGTAATGTTGAATATAAACAGCAAAAAAGCCATAGCTGTAAAATACAGTAACGGTGTCTACTCTGATCACTATGGAGCTTGCGATTTGCTTAAAGAAGTTAATTTTCAGCATATCATAAAAGCACTATATGCAGATAGGGCATATGATAGGCACAAGTTTTACAAATTGTGTCACGAATATGATATAAAGGCAAAAATTCCACCAATAAACAATGCGGCAGAACATCCAGAAATAGATTATATGTCTGACAGAAATGCTGCTATTAGGTTAATAAAGTTATACGGTGAAGATGGCGTAAAAGAATGGAAAAAAGAAGTAAATTATGGGAAAAGATCTTATATTGAAGGGTTTTTCTCAAGATTAAAGCAAATATTTGGATTCAGCTTTAGGAATAAATCCGAAGTAAATCGCGAAAAAGAATTGCTGATTAAGTGCTATTTGCTTAATCAATTTACTGAAATTGGTATGGCTAAATTTGAAATGGCTACATGATATTTATCGTAAATTACTACCAGTATAAGGTGCGATGCAACAAAGCCCACTGGGATCCAGTTGAGCTATTTCAACAAAAATACTGCATTTTGAGATGAACGTTTATTCTCACCAGACTTATTTACAAGTATAACAATTAAAGTCTGGATTCCAGTGTCAAGCACTGGAATGACACCGAAGGAGCTACTGGGATGACAGGGGAAGCTGACAACCGTCATCCCGCTGCTTGTTAGCGGGATCTAGAGATACCGCGGCGGTATGACGTAGATTGCTGTCATTCCAGTGCTTGGCACTGGAATCCAGCCTTTATTATGCAGCCACTTGGTTGAAATTAAGTCTTCTGGATCCCAGTGTCAAGCACTGGGATGACATCTTTCAACATTATATCATGAACTTTCTAAAATTCATTGAGTTATGCTTTCAAACGGTGGTGCCGGGGTGTGAGTATAATGATTATCAGTACATAAAAGTCATAGCAGACAGGCTAGAAGCAGTGAGCGTTGGTGAAGTGAGGCGAATAATATTCAATATGCCTCCGCGTTCAATGAAGTCCCTGTGCGCTAGTGTTGCATGGCCCGCATAGATACTGGGAAATCAGCCAACCGCGAGGATAATAGTTGCAAGTTACTCTCGGCTGCTCAGCGAAAAGCACTCACTTGATACAAGGTGCGTAATGCAATCTGGTTGGTATAAAAAGCTATTTCCAGAGGTAGAACTATCCAAAGATCAGAATACCAAATACAAATTCCAAACAGTGCAAAGAGGATACAGAATCGCAACATCAGTTGGAGGAACATTAACCGGTGAAGGTGGTGATTTCATCATCGTGGACGATCCGCTCAGTTCTGCTCAAGCTTTGAGTGAAATGTTTAGAAAGCGCGCTATAAACTGGTTTGATCAGACTCTAGTAACCAGGCTTAACGACAGAAAAAAAGGAGTAATCGTTCTTGTGATGCACAGGCTACATCAGGAAGATTTGACCGGACACCTTCTCTCCAAGCCAAAAAACATATGGCATCATATTTGTTTGCCAATGATTTCTGAAAATAAGCAGGTTATTTATTCAATCAAAAAGCCAATGCCTCCTGTTCCTGTCATCCGAGTAGCTCAGCACTGTGCGACCAGGCGGTTGTATAATAAACCAGCGTCACCTGTAAGGATATTATATTCAAGAGAAGAAGGTCAGTTGCTATATCCCCTCGATGGAGGAAAAGAAGAAGTTGAGATGATAAAGGCTGAACTTGGGAGTTATGCTTTTGCTGCACAATATCAACAAAATCCTCTGCCACTTTCAAGTGGTATAATTAAACGAGAGTGGCTGAAGCGCTATAGAAATTTTCCTGATAGTCTCTCGCATGTAACTCAAAGCTGGGACACTGCAGTTTCAACAAGCAACACTAGCAACTTTAGCGTCTGCACCACCTGGACAAAAGTGGGCAATAAATTCTATTTACTCGATGTATATCGCGCAAAGCTTGAGTATCCAAAGCTTAAAGAGCAAGTTCTATCACTAGCTGCAAGATGGACGCCACACGCAATTTTAATCGAAGCGAAAACAAGTGGTCAGCAATTGGTGCAAGAGCTAAAGACAAACAGTGATTTACCAATTATCGAAATAGTACCACATGATGACAAACTCACTCGATTTTATCAAATTGTTCCGATTATAGAGTCTGGTAAGGTTTTTCTGCCGCACCAAGCAGTATGGCTGAACGATTTTGAGTATGAGATTTTAATGTTTCCTGAAACTCGACACGATGATCAAGTGGATAGTACCGTGCAATATTTGCAGTGGGTGAGAGATAGTAGCTCTAGGGTCGCAGCTTTACGGGCATTGTGATTTGAGTCTACCAGGTCCAAGTAGTCAGCTACTTGCATGACACCCTGACAACCGTCATCCCGCTACGTGTTAGCGGGATCTATGCTAAAAGATACCACGGCGGTATGACGTAGGACTGCTGCTTGTTAGCTGATGAGATACCGCGAATGAATCGCGGTATGACGGTTCGCGGCGGCATGACGATAAGGTTTATACCTTGTCATTCCAGCGCGTGACGCTGGAATCCAGCCTTTATTATGCAGCCTGCTTGGTTAAAATTAAGTCTTCTGGATCCAAGTAGTCAGGGCACTGGGATGACAATTACCTTAACAATTTCAAAAGAAGCCTAGTGAGCTATCAGCTATGTGTAGCTAACATTCTGCACGTCCATAAAAAACAAACCTTCTTTTTCGTCTTGAACGCTAATAATAGCGTGAGTGTTAAGAGGTAAAGGGTCATTTGTATGTCTATGGCCTACCCCTTTCATTGTAAATACAGGAAAGTTAACACTTTTTGCAAACCTTTCTTTTACAACTTCAACAAGATTATCATTATAACAGTTAACGAAATCCCCAAAGATTACTGCATGTACTCCATCAAAGATGTGGGCTTGCTTTAAGTGATCTAAACTGCGCTCTATTGCGTATGGGTAGACTCTTATGTCCTCTAAAAATAGAATTTTACCTTTCGCATTTATTTGCCAAGCAGTTCCTATACTGTTTTCAACTAAAGTCATATTACCACCGATGATTTTAGACTCTAATCTGCCATCTTTTAGTCTAATGCCATTATTTATCATTTTTAGGTTATCAAATCTGATAGAATCCCGCTTGTTAAGAATTAACTCTTTCAATTTTTCAACAGAGCTTTCAGAAACGGAGTTATTTACTATCATTTCCAACATGGTACCATGAAGAGTTTGCCAATCATATTTGACTTGTAGATAGATGTGCAAGGCAGTTATATCGCTATAGCCTATGAGGATTTTTTTGTTTTGAGCAATCCTTTCTTTTTTATCATTGGGTAACTTTTCTAGATAGGGAATTAACCGAGAAGCCCCTTCTCCTCCTCTGATACACCAAATTATTTTACTATCATTAGTTAGTGCATTAATCAAATCATTTGCTCTGAATTCATCAGAGTTGGAATAAAATGGATTATCATTACTATATATTTTCTCCGAAATATGGGGATTAAAATCCAAAGCTTCTACATACCCTTTTATGGTAGTCAGATCTGATTCTTTTCCTTTCGAAGAAGGAGCAATAATATCAACTTGGTCGATTGCATGAATACCTGTGTTAGCACCATAGCTGTACGAACATTCATTTTTGAAGGTAAATTGCACAGCAAATGGTGTCATTCTAGTGCTTGACACTGGAATCCAGAAATTTTGCTTATAACTGAGCTGATGAGCTAAAGGTAGTTGTCTTACGCTAAAACAAACGTTTTTAATTAAGTTGCATAGAAGCTGGATCCCAGTGTCTGGGCACTGGGATGACACCCCACTGGTGGGAATTGCTCCCAAACTACAACGTTTGTACAGTTGTGTGTTAGCACATAAAGTGAGAATGAAATATAAAAGATAAACAATAACGGAGTACATTAAAATATCTTATAAAATTCTTTTTTTAGTATATCATCCAATTCAAAGAGTGGAACTTTCACTCCTAGTTCTTCCATTGACGTGACGCCATAATCTTGCAGTCCACAAGGAATAATACCCTTATAATGAGAGAGGTCTGGAAAGACGTTAAGCGCTATGCCATGATAAGTTACCCATTTTCTTAAACGGATACCAAAAGCTGCAATTTTTTTTTCTACTCCGTTATGGTTTACCCAAATACCTATTCTATCCTCTTTAAATTCTCCAAGTATATTAAATTGCTTTAAAACATTTATTATCCACTTACTTAGGTCTCTAATATATAGCTTTATGTCGCATTTATTTCTTTTTTTAAGGTTTAACATTAAATATATGATGCGCTGTCCTGGACCATGATATGTGTGTTTACCACCCCTTCCTGTTTTATATATAGGAAATAGTTTTTCAACAATATCATCATCTGTTGCGCTAATTCCCGCTGTGTATAGTGAAGGGTGCTGGAGTAGCCATACCAATTCGTCTGCTGAATTATTGTAAATTTGTTGAATTTTTTCTTCCATAGATTTTACGGCACAGTTATAATCAATAAGCTGATTAGATATTAGCCATTCTGTCATATTCTATTTCTTTTTTTTTAGTATAGCAGTTCGTTTTTTCCTGTTATTCCAGTGTGTGACACTGAGCGCAGCCTTTCTTATTCCTAATATACTTAATACTAACTTCTGTGCTATTTCTCCTTAACAAACATAGTACATGACAAATGTTTAATTGTTTGTCAATACAGGTCCTCTTTACGTATAGGCAACTTTTTTTATTGAAAAATTCAGAAAAATGTTGTATAATTATTAGTAGATTTTAGGTAAAATATATGGCAAACTCAAAATTTAGCATAACTTTCAACAACGAAATTTCAGAGTGTCTTGCTGGACTGGCTAAAATAAGAAATAAGTCCATTAAAGAACTAACAGAGAAGCTAATACAAGAAGCAATTGAAAATGAGGAAGATAAAATACTAATTGAGCGTGCTGCTAAACGTAATGTTTCAGGTGTAAAGAAAATTAGAAGTGAGGATGTAGACTGGAATACAATATTATCTTCATAGAAAGCGTTCTTGAGAAAGACCTTCCAGCTCTTCCAAAAACAATAAGATTAAGGATCATAAATGCGATAAATAAGCGCCTTACAATTGATCCCATTAACCTTGGTGAGCCATTATATTACAGATTTAAAAGACAAAGAAGATTAAGGGTAGGTGATTATCGCGTTATCTATTCCGTAAATATTATAAAATATGAAGTGGTTATCACAGAGATAGGACACAGAAAAGATATTTATAAGTAAGTACATCATATAAACATTAAATATATTTTTACTCCTTCCTGATTCATTTTCTACCTTAGGTGGCTTCGCTCAGCTCAAAAAAAAAGCTCATTCTTTTTGCTACCCCTTATTGTGCCTGCCATTTAACTACTGTGTAGAGATTGCTCTCAAACATAATGTTCGTACGTTAGTATATCCTTCCTGTGACACCAATTGATATAATTCTACCACAAATTCAATTTTTTAGGAGGCACATATGAATTTCAACATCTTTCAAAGAAAAAAAAGCGCAGTATTTACTAAATATTCTGCTTTGCAACTAATGATGGAGCCAAGTTGGAGTAAGCGTGATTATGTAAGTTTTGCTGAGGAAGGTTACATAAAAAATGTTATTGCCTTTCGAGCAATCAATATGATTGCAAGTGCTGCATCTTCGGTACCTTTTACTCTCTGCCGGCTTACTGATCAGGGGAAATCACAATTAAAAGTTCATCCATTACTGAAATTACTTTATTCTCCTAACCCAATGACATCAAAATCGGAATTTATTGAGGGAATTGTAACTTATCGGTTAGTTAACGGCAATTCTTATATATTGATGGTTGAATCGCAGAACAATAGAAAACCACCAACGGAGCTTTATCTTCTGCGCCCCGATAGGGTTGAAATTGTTCCAGGGAGAAATAACGTTCCTTATAACTATCGTTATGCCATAAATAACAATAGTTATGACTTTAAAGTTGATAAACTAACTGGATGTTCAGCAGTGTTGCACCTAAAGACCTTTAACCCTTTGAATGATTGGTATGGGTTATCACCAATTGAAGCAGCCGCGTACAGTATAGATCAACATAATCAGGCGGGTGCTTGGAATCAAGCGATGTTGCAAAATGGGGCAAGACCAAGTGGTGCAATAGTTGTGAAATCAGCGAAAGATGGAAGTGGTGGAAGTTTAAGTCAAGAGCAGTACCAACGCTTAAAAGAGCAAATAAATGATCATTATTCAGGTCCTGTCAATGCTGGAAGACCGATATTGCTTGAAGGAGGCTTGGAGTGGAAAGAAATGAGCTTATCGCCAAGGGATATGGATTTCATTGAGTCCAAACACAGTTCAGCCCGCGATATTGCCCTGGCTTTTGGTGTCCCGCCGCAGTTGCTTGGCATACCAGGTGATAACACTTATAGCAATTTAGTCGAAGCACGCTTATCCCTCTGGGAACAGACGGTTTTACCGACGCTAGAAAATATTATCTGTCACCTGAATTCTTGGCTGACACCAAGATTTGGTGAAGATCTGTGCTTGTCGTATGACAAAGATGCAATAGAAATTCTCATGGAAAAGAGACAAAAGTTGTGGAAATACGTAGAAAATGCAAGCTTCATGACGCTCAACGAAAAAAGAGAAGCATTTGGCTTGCCACCATTGCCAGGTGGTGATGAGTTAGGTTAAGTTTGTATCCGTTCAGATGAGTTCATTGTCCCCTAAACCGTACGCCTAAGTAAATCAACCATTTCTCTTGCTAACTAAAGCGGTGAAGATTTGGTCTACATCAAAACTCATCTTAGGACGCCAAATAGGGCCATCCAAATGCATATCGATATAGATTGGATTACTGTGGTTTGGCGGTATGAAAAAGAACCTGAATATAGAAGCTAAAGCGAAGTTAGATAAGGTTAAATTAGAAGAGATTGACCCTGATGCTTGATCAATCCCGAATTGTAAACTAGTTGAACATATACCACTCTTAATGCTTGCTTTTCCGCTAATATTTTCAAAAAATGTCTTGCCATTATATATATCAACATAAGCAAATGTGGAAATTTCAGATTTATTCTTACTGCTTAACAAATTAGTGATAAATGAATTAAAATCCACATTAGTAAATTCTATTCCCTGCGCTTGTAAATTTACATCTCCTGATAAGTTACTAGCCCAATCATGAAAACTTTTTCCTTGAGTTTTGATTTCACCATTTAAGCTTACCTGACCATTTACATTGTCAATTCCTATAACCTTACCAATCTTTTTAGTGTCCAAATTTACAATAGAAAATCTTGTATTCATTGAATCTGATCTTAAATAACCCTGAAAAAACACTTGCCCGCGTTCTAATACGTAACTTGCCTGCCTGATAGTGATAGTGTTGTTTCTCATTACCGCATCCAAATTAAAATCTTTCAAAACATTCTGCTCGGTTTTAAATTCTGTAGTATTGATTTGCACATTTGCATCAAAGCCTTTTTTGTCATCCAAAAAATCAAGCTGCTTTGTTGACCATTGAATTTGATCTATCTCATTTCTTGAATTTCTTTTTACCTCTACTAAATTCGGTAATTTAAAGATATTTCCATTAAATTTACTGCCCGTAAGGTTCACATCTAATAAAGGTTTGGCGTATTTTTGATCTACTAATATTTTTGCATTACCGGTAATATCGAAATCTTCTCCAGATAGTTTTATTTTATCTGCAACTAGCTTACCTTTTTCCATTTTCAGCAAAAAATCTAAATTTTTAATTTTCGTATCATTCAATGTAAGGTTATTAACACTGGCCTTTATATTTGCATCATACTGAAAATTTTTCAGCCATTGCATTTTAGATAAACTGCTAAATAATGAATGATCATATTTATCTGCATCAAGATTATGCATGCTAAATTCACCATTGATCACATTGTGTTTTTTTGTGTGGCTTACTCTAATTGACCCTTGCAAGGATTCCTTATTATTTAGCAGTCTAATGTCTGAGATAGATAATATTCTTGGTGCAAGGTGCAGTTTAGAACTTAGTGTAAATTGATTTTTCTGGTTTTCTTTCATCTTTATAGAAGGGAAAAAACATGAAATGAACGACTCAAAATCATTTCCTTCTACTAACAAATCACCGTTGAATTCAGATAGGGCATTATTGTTTGAGATCTCTCCTGATAAATAAGATATATTATTGATTCTAGGAAATTTGAGAAGCGTATTAACTTTTACTTTGCCATCAGTGGATTTTAGTACAGCACGGAAGTTGTCCAATATTTTGTTTTGATATTGAATGTTAGAAGCTTCCATATTAAAATTTAAGCTCAAGTTCTTTGGCACAACTGCTCTAAAACATTCCAGAAGGTCTTTTATATTCGTTGTTTTTTGTGAATTGTCTTGTATGTAATCTAAGTCAACTTTACTGAAGCTAATATTGAGATTAGTGTGATCGCCTTTTCTATCATTTTGTATTGTACCACTGGCTTGCATGCTTTTGGAATCAATTTTTAAGTCAGTTGCCGTAAACTCACTTTCATTAAGACTTATATTGGATGATATCTTGATATTTTCGCTAGGAATAACACAAGAGAGAAAGCTAAGATTAATGATTTTTGCTAAATCACTCACAGAACCGGAACTGTTATTAATTGTTAATGTTAAATTACCCTGGAGTTCTTCTTGATTTCTATTACCTGTAAATAGCAAATTTACAAAATTTGATTCAACACTAATGTGTACATTCTTTTTTGTGATATCAACCTTTCCTGAAAAATCGTAATTATTATCACCTACCTTTACTTTACCGGAGAATTGCCTATTTTTTTTCACAGCAACCTCCTTTATGTTAACAATATCAGCGAAATCACTCTTAAAACTTACTTGGCTGTCTTTTATTACTATATCGACTGTGTTACCACTGGCTTTTGTATTTATAATATTAAGTAAATTTTCTTTGTTGCTTTTCATACCAAACAATGTGATTGACTTTGGTTGCAACGAAAATAAAAACAACGATAGGAGTGACGGTTTTACCTCAATTTTTCTTACACTAATTAAATCTGACAACTTTTGCTCTTTATTTTCGTTGTATTGTATATATACATTATAGATAGTGAGCTTTGGGGTAATCAATGAAACTTTAACTTTCCCTCCAATATGCACTTTAGCATCATACGTCCTCTCCAACTCTTTTATGATATATTTCCTGTAGCCACTCCAATCCTTAAAAGTTGCAGCAACGTGCATGAGAATTAATAGCAACGAGATTGATAATATGGCGTATAAAGAAAGTTTCATAGTAGACCTCTCATTCCAGCATCCTTTCGTCTTGTCATCCCAGTTCACCTTTTTCCTGTCATCCCAGTGCTTGACACTGGGATCCATCTTATTTTCATCATGGACATTATTTCAGCGTATGCTCCTAGAATCTGTTGTCTATTGCATAATTTGCAAATATTTTTATATCTGGATCCCAGTGGGCTTTGTTGCATAGCAACCGAAAAAATCTGGTGGCTACTGACAAAATTCATTATAAATAACCATTTAACTGTTGAAGAAAAAATATGCCACAGAAAATGAAAGTCAGTAACCAAAATGAATATAACAAATTTCTCCAGGAAAGAGGAAATATTTTTCATTATATCAATGAAGCCATAGAAAATTGGTATGAAAATAGTCCAAAAATGCAAGGCGGCAACTATATTTACAGTGATAAAGTTGTGATTTTGGTGCATATAATTGTCAATCTTTTTAGAATTGGTTTAAGACAAACGGTGGGGTTTATAAAAGGATATATGCAACAAATAGGAAGAGATTTAGCAGTTATCAGCTATTCACAAGCATCAAGAAGGTTTAAGAAACTTAATATTAAGATCAATGATTGCAGAATTGATAAAAATAATATGGAAGACATCGAAATTGCTATAGATAGTACAGGTATCAGCATTTACAACAATACCCCTGGTCACAGCAAGGAAAATAGCGCTAACAGAAAATATCGTGGCTATGAACAGACAAGAAAATTGCATGTAATGTTGAATATAAACAGCAAAAAAGCCATAGCTGTAAAATACAGTAACGGTGTCTACTCTGATCACTATGGAGCTTGCGATTTGCTTAAAGAAGTTAATTTTCAGCATGTCATAAAAGCACTATATGCAGATAGGGCATATGATAGGCACAAGTTTTACAAATTGTGTCACGAATATGATATAAAGGCAAAAATTCCACCAATAAACAATGCGGCAGAACATCCAGAAATAGATTATATGTCTGACAGAAATGCTGCTATTAGGTTAATAAAATTATACGGTGAAGATGGCGTGAAAGAATGGAAAAAAGAAGTAAATTATGGGAAAAGATCTTATATTGAAGGGTTTTTCTCAAGATTAAAGCAAATATTTGGATTCAGCTTTAGGAATAAATCCGAAGTAAATCGCGAAAAAGAATTGCTGATTAAGTGCTATTTGCTTAATCAATTTACTGAAATTGGTATGGCTAAATTTGAAATGGCTACATGATATTTATCGTAAATTACTACCAGTATAAGGTGCGATGCAACAAAGCCATCCCAGTGTCTGGGCACTGGGATGACACCTCTGGGCACTGCCGTCATAAAGGAACCAGTGTCAGCTACTTGAATGACAGCTAGCCTGACAATCGTCATCCCGCTGCTTGTTAGCGGGATCTAGAGATACCGCGAATGAATCGCGGTATGACGGTTCGCGGTGGGATGAAGTAGGACTGCTGTCATTCCGCTACTTGTTAGCGGCTAAGAGATACCGCGGCGGTATGACGGTGTAGATGATGGTTAAGTATCCCGCTGCTTGTTAGCGGCTAAGAGATACCGCGGCGGTATGACGGTGTAGATGATGGTTAAGTATCCCGCTGCTTGTTAGCGGATGAGATACCGTGGCGGTATGACGTAGGGAAATCTTACTTATGTAGCTATAGTTCTACATGAATTACAAAAGTAATATTTACTAGATCTTAATATTTTAGATCTATATTTTAACAAATAATGAGCTGTAATTAGTATGAATGATCCATTTAAAAGTGAGAACTATAAAAAAAATCTCGACTCCTTGATAGAAGCTATAAAGCTGAAAAACATTGGTGAACAATATAATAAAACAGTGAGGGATTTATCCCAAACATTAGAGAGTTTTACAGATAAGGCAGAAGATGTAGCTAAGTTTGTTATATGTAGTGACTTGAATAATTATATAGAACCGGTGAACAAAAAGCCATCAGGTTTTTTTGGAATATTCAAGAAAACATTTAATAAAATCTTGGGAAAAGATACTTCAATTCAGGATAACGATATAAGAAATTTTGCTAATGATAAATTGCCCAGTCTTGCTGAAAAAATAACATTCGAATACCTAAATGTTTTAAAGAAAATTTCAGATTTAGAGCAAAGTAAAAAAAATCAGGAGGAACATAGATTGTATGGAGTGAACTTAGAGGATAGAACAGCGTCAAAGCAAGAAGAAAATCCTTTATATGAGCAGAGAGAAGATTTAGGCTATGGAAGTTCATTAGATAAAGAGCATGAATATGAAGACATATCAAATTATCAAGAGAAAAAGCAAAAGGAAAATCCTTTATATGAGCAGAGAGAAGATTTAGGCTATGGAAGTTCATTAAATGAAGAGTCTGTATACGAAGAGATATCAAATTATCAAGAGAAGAAAAGTAAAATTTTAATAGAAAATTCGCAGAGTTCAAAATCGCCCAAAGAAGAGCCAATTTATGCAACAGTTTCTAAAGAACATACAGAAGCAAAAAGAGAACGTAAGCAGAAACAACAATCTCAATCCCTCGTACCACCAAAACCACCAAGAGCACCGCAAGTACCAAAAAAAATGTTTACTACTGGTCAAGAAGTTAGACAAAAATCGAAAGTGGTAGTCAAAGATAAACCTGCAGTACCGCCAAAGCCTAAAAATCTAAGCCAAAAAGTAAACACAGAGCCAAAAGTAGTAGGGAAAAAATCAGTTGAAAGTAAACCTACAGTACCACTAAAATCTGAAAATCAAGACAATAGGAAATCAGCACAAAAAGCTGCTGGTAAGGCGATACCAAAAGTAGCAGCAGCTACTATGAAAGGAGGAGCTAATCGCGAGATGGGCAGTAAAGTAAAGGCATTAAAAGAAAAATTTGAGCAAAATCAAGTAAAAGGAAATGCTAATGTACGGCTTGCTGAAAGCAAAACCACCCCAGCAGCACAAGCGGATATCGGTGTGAAGAAAAAACAATCTCATTCATTTCCAACAGGAAATAAAAGATCTGCAATGAATCACCTAACAGCAGCAAAATCTCATGTCAGCAAAAATTCCCTTCTCACGCATGCAAATGTAAAGGAAATGGTTGCACAAATTGAGAAAGGAAAAGGAGGAAGATAGTAACATTTGGGAATGTTTAAAAAAAACATATGTGTCAAGTCAAGAGATTGTGAGCAAACTTAGGAAATTATAGCTAAACTGACTTAGATTTACTGACAATTTGAAAAACCGTCATTCCGCTGCTTGTTAGCGGCCGAGATACCGCGATGAATCGCGGTATGACGTAGAGCTCGCGTTAGCTATACTTTTATACTCACCAACTCAGTTTGCTTGCTCATAAGCAAACTTTCCTGGATCCCAGTGGACTTTGTTGCATCGCTACTTATGAAAGGCTAACTATAGTTAGGATTATAAGCAACTTATTGAAAATCTTGTTTTTTTGCAATCAATCTGATCAAATTTAAGAATAGTAATTTATTATTTATATTAATAAATTTAATTCTATTGAAAATAGCTAAAGCATTGAAATTCTTGAATTTTAGCCGGATTAGTGAGTGGTAGTGAAATTTCTTTTACTCAAATTTAGGTATTCACTGACCGTTCTTGTTATAAATACCAGAATAATAAGCTACTGATATTCTCTATCTTTTTTATCTTTAATCCATCATAGCTAGCGATGCAACAAAGCCATCCCAGTGTCAGCTACTTTCATGACACCATTCTTTCTTCTGGATTCCAGACTGGAATGACACCGTCTTGGATGGAAAGGCTGGATCCAAGTAGTCAGCTACTCGGATGACAAAGGAGAGCTACTCGGATGATACCTTTTTTCTACTTAGTTTGGGTTATGCAAGAAGTTTATTATAATCAGGCTTTAAGTATGCGGAAGTAATTTTTTGCGTTAGAGTAAAAAATTTTTTCTATAGCTAATCAAAGTGGATCAAGAGAAACTTACCACTTTCTTTACAAAGGGTTTGATGTTACCATTTTACTGCCTATTCTGAATTTATTGAATGAACATTAACATAAAAAATCTAGTTCATGCTTTCTCTAAATTGCCAAGTTTAGGGCCATCATCATCACGCAGGTTAGTTATACATTTACTCCAAAATAAAGAAAAAGTTATGCTACCACTTGCATCTTTGATTAAAGAGCTAGCAGATCTTATAATAGAGTGTGAAGTTTGCGGAAATCTAGATACTAAGTCACCTTGTTCTATTTGTATTAACCCAAAACGTGACACTAAGTTACTGTGTGTAGTAGAAGAATTGGGTGATCTATGGGCGTTTGAAAAAGGAAATATATATTCAGGTTTATACCATGTTTTGGGTGGCAGATTGTCTGCAATAAACGGCATAGGTCCAAAAGAACTTAACCTTGATACTATTCTGGAAAGAGTGACGGAGTCTAAAATTGAAGAGATAATTATCGCAATTAATCCGACATTAGAGGGCCAAGTTACTGCACAATATATAATTGAATTGCTAAAAAACTTGAATGTGAAAATATCACGTCTTGCTTGCGGCATACCAATGGGCGGAGAAATTGACTACCTAGATGAAGGAACGCTGAGGATAGCACTTACTTCAAGACAAGAATATGAGTTAAATATAAAATAAGGTATGTGCTTTAAAAAACTTGTATCGTTAATAACGTTCAAGAAGAAAGAAACAGCACCACCACTTAAAGTGGTGGCTTGGGAAAATGACCGTCTAAACTATAAGCAATTTTCAGGTAAATTCAACACTATAATTAAAACAATTGATAAGTCTTTTACAATAATATCTTTAGAAGGATATGATGGATGGGGCAAGACGTTTTTTTTGAAAGAATGGGTAAAAGAGCTAAAGCAACAAAATGAAATTGCAGCTTATTATAGCGCATGGGATATCAATGCACTGGATCAACCGCTTCCTTCTTTTTTAAATTTCCTATTTGAAGATTTATTTGCATCGTATAAAGTAAAAAGAAGCGTTATACAACAGTTCAAGAACATAAACAAAGAACTGTTTTCTCTAAACACAATAGGAAAGCTGATCAGTAAATCTCCACTTGCTATGCTTTCAGTATTTCTTGATGCTGCAAAAGAGGCTGATAAAAAAGACATAGGTTTTGTCTTGAGTGAATTAAGTCTTCTCCAAAGAAGAAAAGAGAGTACTAGAGATTTTAAAACACAGTTAGCGGATGTGGTTAATAAAATCAGAAAAGACAAAAACATTTATATAATGGTGGATAATCTTGATGTGTGCCGTCCTAAATTCGTTGTCGATTTTTTGGAATCTATAAAGCATATGCTTGATGTGGAGGGGCTGGTTTTCATTATTTCTGTAAGTAAAGATAAGAGTAATGTACAGAGAGCAATCAGCACAATACTTGGACCGAATTTTGACCTAAAATCTTTTACTAATCTCTTTTTACATTTACCAAAACAACCGATAGAAAAATTTACAAAAGAACTATTTGAAAATATTAAATTACCGAAAAAATCAAAAAATTTGATTATAGATAGTTTTATACTTTATGCAGAAAGCCTATCACTATCGCTGAAAACAATAGAATATTGCGCAAAAAAAATAAAACTATGTCTTCTGAATTATATAAAGGAAGAACTACCTGATCCGAATTTGTTTGCATTTTTGGTAATACTGCAATCAATAAATATTGATATATATGAGGAACTAGATTCCTCATGTCAAAGATCCTTGGAAAAAATTGAAAATGAATATAAATCTTTAATTTTAACCCACATAAATGGTCAAGAGGAATGGGAAAAACTTAAAACCTCTCTAGAAGCTGCTTTTGCAGAGAAGGAGTCAAAAATTAACAAAGCTATAAAGGACATAATATTTTAAAAAGATACCCTACCTTTGCATATACAAGGATAGGGTAACATTTGATTAACGCCCTTTTACTATGTCACTACCTTGTTCAAACTTTCTGATTAATTCGCTTACATTGACATTAGATAATTTTTTACCTGCAGATTTGTCATTATGTGAAGCATCAGGTTTATGAAGGTCCTCCTTACTGTTACTCCTAGTAATATTACATCTAACAATGTTTGAATTATTAGACTTATCGCTTATATCTGAAATATTACTTTTTTCACTGTACGAAGACGAGTTGCTCGACATATTGTCTAAACTAAAACGCTTTTTACCTTGATAGATTGGATTCCAATCAAGAGGATTATAAGCTTTAGCTTTTTTATCAAGAGTACTGCTACTAACATCGCTGATACCACTATCCCCTAAATCGCGGCGTTGTTTGTTAGAAGTGCTATGAATGTTGTCTTCCATGAGTTTTTGCATTGTTGGGCCAAATGTTCTTCCAAGATTGCTACTCACTGTTTTATTACTATCATTTGCTTGGAAATGAGATGCATTTTGCTCAAAAATTGCTCTTATTCCAGCAAATTTAGCTTGGGAAGATTTCGGAGGAACAGGTGGGGCAACCATGCCTTTTGAATTAACCTTTCCTTCATTTTTAGGAAAAATTTTTGGATTACTTTTTTCTACTGTAGTATTCATTTTTTTACCTCTAAGCCTATTAACTAGTAGAATTATAAACTTAGAGGTATTAATTTTGTAATAACAATGCTAATAGGTTACCGCGGTTTCAATAAACATCACCAGAGGATTCTCTATATAATGCTTAAAGGCATTTAAAAATTTTGCTCCTAATGCTCCATCAACTGCTCTATGGTCAACAGAAAGTGTTACTGTCATTATCTCAGCTATCTCTATTTTTTCATTTATAACTATTGGTTGTTTTTTGGATGCACCAACTGCCATAATGCAAGATTGCGGCGGATTGATTATAGCACTGAAGGCTTTTATACCAAACATTCCTAAATTAGAAATAGTAAACCCACCTCCTTGAAACTCTTCAGGTTTCAATTTTCCAGATCTTGCTCTGCTTACTAAATCTTTCACTTCTTTTGATATAGATAAAATACCCTTTTTATCAGCATTTTTTACTATAGGAGTAATTAGTCCATCTTCAAGTGCTACTGCGATTGAAATATCTACATTCGAGTATTTAAGTATTTTATTATCTATCCACGAAGAATTTATATCAGGAAATTTTTTCATACTGAAGGCCACAGCTTTTATTACTAAGTCATTGATTGTTACTTTATTGTTTTCATCTGCTGAGTTAATCTCGTTTTTTAACGATATTAACTTATCAACCTGGCAGTCTATAGTTAAATAAAAATGTGGAACATTCTGTTTTGATTCAGTCAGGCGCTGCGCTATCACTTGGCGTATGTTGCTTACTTCAACTATGGTATCTTTCTCAGGACTTTCAGTGTGTATACCACTGCCTAAAGACTCCAACACATCAGCCTTAATTATGCGACCATATGGTCCTGTACCTTTTAATTGCTGCACATTAACCCCTTCATTTTGAGCTATTTTCTTAGCTAATGGGCTTATTTTTATTCTACCTTCTGTTGTCTTAGTATCTTCTTCTTTTCTAGATCCCAGTGTCAAGCACTGGGATGACACCGAAGAATGACTTGTTGGCTTTCCGTTTAAATCTTGGTGTTCTGATTTTTGATTATCAACAGCACTTTTTGTCACTTCCTTTTTAACTGCACTATTGATGGAAGTTGAGGTATAGTTATTAAGCACACTGCTATCTTCTCCTTCTTCCAGCATTAAAGCTATTGGTTGATTTACAGGCACGCCACTTGTTCCTTCTGTTACTAAAATTTTCGCTAAAACTCCTTCATCCACAGATTCAAACTCCATTATGGCTTTATCAGTCTCTATCTCAGCAATTACATCGCCTACTTCAACTTTGTCTTGTTCTTTTTTATGCCACTTTACAATTTTTCCTCCAGTTTTGCTCATTGTCGGTGAAAGAGCAGGCATTAATATTTCTATAGGCATTGATTTTGTATTTAAAGATCTATTCAATTTTTAATTTACTCTTTATCTTATGTCAATCTAATCGTGAATTATGATGAATAAGTCTGTTACACTATCCCTCACGTCATCCCAGTGCGTGACACTGGGCAGTACTATTATCCTATTGTTTTTATTATTTAGCCATAGCTTGTTTGCTAATAACTTTGTTTCAACCAAATCAAATAAGATCAACATGAGGACGGGGCCAGGGTTTCACTATCCTGTAAAATGGATATACACTTGCAAAAATCTGCCCCTGAAAGTGATAGAAGAGTTTGAAAGTTGGAAAAAGGTCTGTGATATACATGAAGACTGCGGATGGATAAAAGGCAATCTGCTTAGTGATAAGCGCTACGCGATTTTAAAAGAAGATACTTATGGATATCAAAAACAGAGTGTAGACAGCAAGATTACTATGAAAATAGACAAGTTCGTTGTAATGAAAATAGAAAAATGCAACGAAGAATGGTGCTTTCTTTCCACCCCAAAACGCAAAGCATGGGTACAAAGAAAGTACATATATGGGATTGATTAGGTTGAAATAGGATCTAGACTAACACTAGTTTCCTGACCTTCTATAGCAGGTGAAGCAGAGGATGCACTGACTTCTTCATGCTCTAGAGACTGTACAGGGCTATCACAGAAACTCCTTAACATCTCCTCAGCGGATGAATCTAAAATTTGTACAATAGACTTTTCACTCTGCTCTTTTAGCGATTGATCCATTCTAGAAATCAACTTAAGAAACTCGCTACCTGATTTTTCAGCTTCACTTTTTATTTTACTTTCTATGCTTGCAATATTATCTTGATCAATTTCTTCTTTTGTTATGTTGAATGAATTTGCAACATCTTGATATCCAATCTTACAATTTCCACAACCAATTATGCAAAAAGCAATAGAATTAGATATTTCACTTGCAGCCCACTTGTGTATAGTGTAAGCCAAATAATTGTCATGGTATTTAATGCTAAATTGTTGTTCTATTAGCTCAGAAATTTTATTCTTTAGAGACATAAAGCACCCTCCCCTTACATTCGTTATACCTTTTTGTTAAGATACACCATTTACTACATGCTTTACTTTAATTAATTATTAAAACAAGAGCATAATTTTCAGAGTTATATCTTTTTACCTTAACAATTCTTTTTTGATTTCCTCTTCAACTTTCTCTCTTATATTCACGTTAAGGTCCTTCGTCGAAAAATCAGTCATAGCTTCAAGATCATATAGATCTCTTGTCACTTTTTCGATAGCATCATCTATTTCTTTTACGTCAAATCCTTTTATAATAGGTCTAATCTTCACATACCCTGGAGAGCCTTTACCATAAATTCCTTCACCAAAAAACCCTTTGCTTTTATCAATGCAACCACCTGCACCAGATCTACTGCTTCTCAAACCACTTTCACACTCTACTGTTTCATACTTGATTTCACCGTTTTCTATATATGCTATTTTATTATCTTCAGTAGACTTCAATGTATCTGCTGTTATGATCCTTTCTTCTAATTTTAAACTCGGTTCATGAATTATTGTGTCCTCATAACCCTTACCACCGTATGTTCTATACTTACCTCCACCTGCAACAGTAATCAGTGGCTCGCAATGATGCTTCTGCGAATTGCACATTTCTATGAAAATAGGTCCTCCGTCCTTGTCTGAGAGGCGACTTTCCCGGTTACCCCCTCCCTCTGTAACTTTCACCTTAATTACAGGATAATTAGGGTCAATTTCCAGTTTAGCTTTAATATAATCGCCTGGCATTCCTGCTCTACTTTCAGTGGAACATACAGAAGATCTGCAGTTAATAGGTGTATCTTTTATATGACCTGCTTCACCACTTCCCCATGCTTCTATTTCAACACGGTCAAGCATTATTGATAAGTCATCTGTATAAACATTTCCATCTTCAGGCTTATAGGATTTTTCACTATTTTTTTCAAGCTCTCGTTTCTTATTTTCAAGTTCTTGTTTCTTATTTTTCAGTTGTTCCTTTATCTTTTCTAATTTCTTTTTGAGATCTTCTAAATCGAACCTACACAATTTATCAGCGTAAAAGACCTCTGTTCTGTTTGCTTTAATCAGTTGATCTTTTAATTGTGTACACTTTTGTACTTCATTTTTTTCATCTCTTAATACTTTACCATCCTTATCTTTACAATCCACTTCCTCATACCTTAAGTAAAATGGCTTACCATCTTCATTTTTATTCAAATATTGTTTTGAACGGCTACACTTTCCATCAAAGCAGATGCAACCATCATCACCTTGCTCACATCCTTCTTTATGCTCTACATCCGTCAATTTGTATACTACTTTCAGTCCTTTACTAGATTTAAATGCGTCGTCTATCTCATCATTTCTTTTTACACAGTAACTGCATTTTCCCTTCTCCTGCTTATTTTCATCGGGGAAGAAAACATACCCTTGCTTATTGAACACTATTTTATCCAACCAATCTTGAGAGCTTTTTAAGAGGTCAACTATTTCCTTGCTTGGAAGATAATAGAACTGATTCGATTCATTTGAATAAACAGCATTGTATTTAGTGTATCTTGTTCCCATTAATTTTAGTGGTATTATTTTATTTTCTCTTTCAAGAACAAACTCCTCTGGTTCTGGCTGCCATCCAGAAAGGCAGAGCATTTTGCTGTTAGAATTTTCGTTATATTTTATTTCTATTTCCGGCTGCCCAGAGTTGTTAAATTCACATTGAATAGATTTGTCTTTTAACTTTTTCTCAAAATCATTCAAACTATAAAAACTTCCGCCTTTAGAACATTTAACTTGCACATCAGGAACATAATCATATTTTTTTAGAACTTCAAACTGGGAATTATTTTTTAATATACCTTCTATAATATCGTTAATATTACTTTTATTGTCACTAGTACTAGTTGTTCTTTCAACTATTCTCGGTTTTACTACTTTTAAAGATAGAGGGCCAATGTTTGTAAAAGAACCAGCATTAACATTAAAAGTACAGGAACCATTACTGTAGGTTCCATGTGCTCTATAAGTACAAGTGTTCTCACTCATCTTCATTCTTATCTTTAACGTGTTACTCTGTTTTCCAGGCGTGTTACTTTTTACTATCTCTACTACTTCAGGCTCCGGAGCAGGTGGTGCAGGAAAACAGCGGACAAACTGTGGATTTTTTTCATCTCTACTTTGAGTTCCACGATATTCAGCGCAGAGCTTATCTTTTTCTCTATAAGTTTTGAAGTAGTACGTGATGCCATCTTTGTCTAAAATAGAGCGCCACTCAGCTTTATCTTCTCCATACCCTTTAGGGAAATCTAATTTTTCTCCAATCTCTCCGTCTCTTCCTTTCAGATCACCAACCATTACCTTAACCTTAGGATCAAAGTAATCATTATCTGTTATAGGAACAATTCTAACTTGTGGAGGCGACATCGCAAGTTGCTCACAGAACGGAGGGGGGGCAGGTGCAAGTGGAATAGGAGCACATTTTATTTTCTCTTGGTAGCAAGTATCACAAACATTTTCCATTCTTCCAAGGCGAAAAATATTTGCTCCTTCACCTACTTTATCAGCCCATTCAAAAATACCACTTATACAAGCCGCTTTTTGGCTACAAGCACATATTTTAGGAGAATTAGCAAACTTCGTTTTTTCTTCATCAGTAACATTATCTACCCACTCCCACTCGAGACCTTTCGCAATTCCTTCCTTAATTTTTCCATCACCTAACATTTTATCTCCTTCCCAGTCGATAAAAACTGCTGCAGAAATTCCAGCACCACTGGTCTGCGTTCCATATATCTGACGGCAGGATGTTTCACTGTATAACTGATAACAATTATTTCCTTCATAATCACAGACTTGAATCTTTGGGTTGAAATAACCATCAATTCCTTGGTCTTTTATTGCTGTCACTTTAATTTCTTTTAATAGATAAGGATCAAATTTCAAATCATCCCACTTGCCAGTAAAGAAGTTCGCAAGACCTTTTCCTATTGAGCTTCCCCCAGCTTCAAGATCAGTACGAGTGTATATATTTTTGCAAGCATCAGAATATCCATTGCTTGCAATTAGCAAAATTAATACTAGAAAAAAAAATTTGGCTTTAAGCTTTACACTTCTCATAAAACACCGGTAACCACTCATTAACTTCTTCCCCTTTTTCTTTTATTGCCTCGTACATATACTTTATAGTCTCTTTGTTAGCTGAAAGTACATGTATTTCTTGCATATTCTCTAAATCTAAATTTAAAGTTACTAATCCTTTGTACTGCTTTATCAAAAATAAACCTTCCTGTGTTGGCGTCTGCAGAATTATATTCAGCTCCTCTTTTGATAAAGAAAATGCCTTCATATATAATCTATTTGCATTGATGTTCGGCATCAAGATTCTTGTATCAACATGTTTATCTAAATATTGAGTAAATTTGCTAGCAAATGCGAGATTTAAATTTTCAGTACTTAAGATTACCACAACATTTAGTTCCGTCATTCTTTGCATCCAGTTATCAAACTCTTTCTCTGTAGGAAAAACATTACTTATCTCCCATGCTTCATCCAAAACAAGTATTGCAGGCGAGCCATCACATTTTGCCTCAAAAGAATATAAAAAATAGTAAAGTATCACGGACATACATTCCTTTTGTTTTGTAAGGTTTGCGGTGTTGAGAGATATAATTTTTGTTTCCCAGTCAATATCTGATTCATCACCATCTTGAAATAAGTAAGCAAACTCACCACCGTCACACCATCTACTTACCTTACCCCCCAAGAGCAAAAGCACCTCAGAAATTTGTGAAATAGAACGTGATTCCTTGGGTATAGCAAATATAGAATTCACAATTTTTCTTATCTTTTCTTCTACGTCCACCAAGCTCGTATCGGCTACCATTCTTTTGATTAGTTCAACCAACATATTGCGATTGGAAGCACTATCTTCAATGTTTAGTGGATTAAATTTTAGGCTTTTGTCCTTATACTTTGGATCGATTATATAATATTTACCACTCACTGCTTTAGTAAAAATTATCGACTTTCCAGTGTTATCCAATATGACAGTTCTTGGGTTAAACTTTCTTGATTCTGATAATAGGAAATTAATGAGTGAAGTTCTGCCTGAATTTGGAGCTCCAAGTATCGTAGTATGGCCATTACTTCTTTTTCCATGGAAATTAAAGAAGTAAGGATTTCTTTTTCTTGAGAAAAAAACTGTTACCGCTTCTTTCCACCTTCCTCCTTTTAATGCACCTGACGTAAAATCATGCAGCATAGCAAAACTGCAAGCATACTTTGCTAATATATTTTTCGGTTGTGTAATAAAAGTAAAATTGCCCGGAAGTTGTGCCCAAAAATGACTTTCCATATGTAAATCAGTTCTAAATATCATGAAGCCAATTAATGACATTATAGAAGATAAATCACTAATATTTTCGGCTAACTTATTCCTATCGTCTGCAAATATTGTAAAAATAATTTTCTGTTGGCAAAAGTCTATACTAGAGGTCTTTTCAAGCTCTATTATTTCTTCAATTCCTGAATTTTTAAGTAAGGTATTATCCTCACTAATTTGCAGCATGTTAATTTGTTTGTTAAATTCTTTTATTGCCTTACTATTACTAGTAAATATCATTATTTCTGTAATGATAAATTCAGATTCAAGCTGCAAGCATCTATCTATATTGCCTAAAGAGATTTCCCGGTATTCCTTTATGCTGAAAATAGAGCCAAATTTCTGTTGACTTTCAAATATTGTTTGAAACGTATTAAAACCAAAAGCTATTTTAAAATTTCTAATATATTGCGACAGGTCCCCTTCATGTATTGGATAATCTTTGTGCGTTAATGTAACAATATAGTGGAGAAATTCTATCATTTCAGAATATATTTTACCTTCACTAAATCTTAGACCCAGTTTTTTAGCTCCAAAAGGTCCTAAATCACTGTGAATTAAGTCAGTTATCTTTTGCAACTCCTGGTGGCTTCCTTGTAAAGACAGCTTATGCTTATTCTTTATTCTATTAAAAAAAAATGAATTATTAGTATGCTTGCCAAAATCGCTAAACAATATTACAATATATAATTCATTTATATACTGTAATTTACTATCAGTAAGTTTATCAAACCGCGCTGAATGTAGCTTATCAGAGAAGTCTTCAGTTTTATTCCATTTTAAGCTCAACTTATTGCGCTTTCTAACGGTATGAATCCAAACGGTAAAATATAGGCTATTAATATTTTTTGATATGCTTTTTCTAATTTCAGTTCTAAGGTCGCTGTAGTTATCAACAGAAGAATAATCTTCTAACTTGATTATTTTTAACAATTCTCCCTGTTTTGTTAGTATGGTTTCTTCATCGTAATGACAAGCATACGGAATGAAATCTAAATCAATGCTTTCTAGTAATGCTAAGTTGTTCTTTTTTTCAAACTTAGAGTTAATCGCTGGTACTTTTAGCTGCATATGCGTATTCAATAAAGATAATTAAAAAAGATAAAAATACTATCTTAATTTTTATCTTTTTTTTCGCTATCGGATTGTAATTTTATATCTTTTGCAAAGTTAAATTTTTCTTTTAAGTAGTCTGTTGCCTTTTCTGTACTACCGAACATCAGGACCAGTACACCAAACATTATCATAAAAAAGATTAGACCTCTGAACACTACTGCAAGTATCACCGCAGCTATACACAACCCTATGATTGTTGAAGGACTCATATTTTCTACAGTATCTTTAATTGAAAATGAAGAAATAAAATTTTTTACCGTTTCTTGTACATCCTTTAACTCATCACTCACCGAACTTGCTTCGCTAGAATATGATGCAAAAATGAAACTTAATAAGGCTATAAAAACCAAAACTTTATTCAATTGAATGCGCATCAACTAAACACCTTTTAAACATTCCTCAAATATAACAACTTTTATATCAATAGGCAAGAACTGAATTCACTTATCCACTACAAGTAACACATATTTAATTTTTACCGCTGTGAACATGCTGTAAGCTCTTTATCATCAACAAGAGGACTCACATTAATGGATATTAATTTACTTGATAGGAAGTTTGAATGCAATTCAGCTACTGCTGCTATAGCAAACACTGCAGCCATAGCAAGTAGTCCTGCTCCTATCAATCCTGATGTCATTGCTCCTGCAACAATGCACCCTATTGTGGAGAGAGCACAACCTGCTACAAATGCAACGTGAAGATTTCTGTTATTGGGTTGGTTTTTAAGTAGGATATCTTTCTTAACTTGATCTGGATTTGCTTGACCATCTGAGTTTTCATTTTCTTGCATTTTTGGCTCTTTTTTTACAGTCTGCTCTGGCTGCACTTGAGTCTCGTTTTCTTTTGGTGATTCCAAATTTGATTCTAATAACTCAGTTTTTTCTCCACCCTCTGGTTGTAAGCCATTATCTTCTTCAACAGAGCTCAATGTTGAGTTTAAACTTTCCTCAGATGAAGTGCTTGCTATTGATGTTAAACTGTTTTTTCTACTATTTATTGGTGATATCGAGTTTTTTTCACTCAGTCCAGGTGAGTCTATTCCACTATCTGAACCACTACCGTTACCAAGCTTAGGAGTTTTTATATTCTTCTTTAATTGCTCCATAACTTTACTATATTTTCTAGATACCTCTTTCGGAATATCTAATTGGCCAAGTATTTTAGTATCACCACTTTTTTTCTCAGCTACATTTAAGGGTGTTTCTTGTGTGTTGTTTTGCTCTTCAATATGTCCTAGCTGCATTTGATCTTCAATATTTTCTTTAACAGCACTTGGTATTGAGCTTACACTGCTGCTCCTGTTAGTAATATCCAAAATTGTTTTTACTATTTTTCCTCTTTTTGTTTGTGGTCTTTTTGATTGTTCTATTCCATTGCCAAATACTGTAGATACAGCTAGTGCTCCTGATTTTATTACTTCATCTTTCAATACAGGAAGAAAGTTTTTGATATAATACTTATAATGTTTTTGATATTCCTCTTGTTTTTTCGGTGATTTTTCTAATTCAATTCGTTCTCTCAGCGATTTTTCTAATTTAGTTAATACCTCAGGGTCAGCCTCTTTCTTGAATAACTCTATGCATTCTTTCAGAGTTCTGTCTTTTTCAGATTGTGGGCTTGGATGTTTGTGCTCTTTTTTTGTTACCTTTTTGTATATAGTGTTGTGCAATTGTTGGTTAATATCTCCTGTATTATTCTGAGATTTTTTTAAAGGACTTAGCATAACATTCCTCCATACATAATAAAATGTATAGATACCTCTTTAGCGTTAATTTTACATTAAAACTGGGCAATTATGCCATATATGGATAATTTGCTTATTGTGAGGTCGCTTAACTATTTGCTTTCTGGGCTTTCTACTTCTACAGATTTGCTCTCAATATAATTGTTTGCCTGTTGAACTAACATATTCACTACTTCTTTTACAGGCTTTTCCTTATCAACCATGCCAACACTTTGACCGGCCATTAAAGATCCCGTTTCAACATCTCCTTCAATCACTGCCCTTCTTAAAGCTCCAGCCCAGAATTTTTCTATTTCAAGCTGCCCATCTTCTTTTGAGATCTGTCCCTTTTGGTATTCATCAATAACTTCTTTTTGACGCTTCATAAAGTCATCGCTTGCTTTGTTGGCTATAGCTCTTACTGGAATTACAGGAAAATCAGCACTTATCTGTACAGAAGGTATTGCATTACGTGCGGCTGATTTAATAAACACTTCCTTAAAATTTTTGTGGGCAATTGATTCATTAGTGCAGACAAATAATGTACCTATTTGACAGCCACTTGCTCCCATTTCTAGGTAATTAACTATCATTTCACCTCTGCCTATTCCACCTGCGACAAACACTGGTATTTGTTCATTTTTAAAATGAGGTAATATCTCTTGTGCAAGAACAGAAGTGCTAACTGGCCCTATGTGCCCACCTGCTTCCATTCCTTCTATTATTAACGCATCTACTCCCATTTTTACTAACCTTTTCGCAAGGCTTAATGCTGGTGCAAAGCACATAACTTCAATGCCTGCACTCTTAATTTTTTCTATATTAGGCTTCGTTGGTAATCCGCCAGCAAGAACTATGTGGCTTACTTTCGTTTCAATACACACATCTATCAACTCACTCAACTTTGGGTGCATAGTAATTAGGTTTACACCAAATGGCTTGTTAGTTAATTTTTGTGTCTCTATGATTTCCTTTTCCAGTAAGTCTGGAAACATTGCACCACATGCAATTACACCAAAACCACCAGCGTTTGAGATTGCTGAAACCAAGTTTCTCTCTGAAACCCAGCTCATAGCACCACCCATTATCGCAAACTCACTGCCAAGAAAATCTGTTCCTTTTTTCCAGAGGCTACTTAACATATAACCTATATCATGCGTTTAAAAATGTTTTGTTTATCTATAAATGTGTGCTTCAAAGCGCCAAGTATATGTAAGATTATAAAGAGTACCATAAAATATGCAAGCATCGAATGTAGCTCATTAGCCGTGTTAGCTAGGTCTTTGTTTTGATTAATCAACAAAGGGATATGAAAAAAATACTTGATCTTTTTGCCAGAAGCAGAAGACATGACATAGCCAGATAGTGGCATTAGCACCATTAAAGAATATAAACCAAAGTGTACTGTTTTACTTGCATTGATTACAAACCGAGAAAAATTTGCTGGAAGTGGTGGAACATAAGTAAAGACGCGAAAAAATATGCGTACTATGATTAATCCAAGAATAGTGATACCGCAAGCCTTATGAATAGTGTATATGTTGAACTTAATTTCATTGCTAAGTGGTAAGCTTTTCATATAAAGTCCAGAGCAAAGCATACCGATAATAAAAATAGCCATCAACCAATGGATAACTCTTAAACCTAGGCTATATTTATCGTTTTCCATTTTGATTACCCTAAAGTAGCATTTATATAATAGAAAAACTATTTTTCAATCAAAATTATTAAAGCAATTTAGATTTACCGACAATGTAGCTATACAAATTCAAGAGCAATCCTGTCATCTAGGTAGCTGATAGAAACGAAAAACTTCCTTGACACATTTCGCCAGCCCCCTTATCATGAAACTGAAGGTATTCAGTTATCTTCATCTGTGCAGATTAAGCAGTAAAAAAACAACGTAGTTGACGTCTTATTTTTAATTTTTTGCACTATGTGCACCTTATGTCTTCACAATATTTCTGGGTTTTTACCCATATAAGCTGAAACGCGCTTATAAGTCGTTTAAGACAGTATAGTACGCCAATTTGAAGGATTAGAGAGTGAACACTAATTACCACGGGGTTTCTTTTGCCTTTTTTTCTGCTTAGTAAATTTCTTAAACATTTAAACAAAGGTGAGTTGCATTTAAAAGCAGCTAAATTGCAGTGTTTAAGACTTAAAAAACGCCAATACTGAAAATAGACAATGACCAGGGCTTCTTTTGCCTTTTTTTCGTTTGGTAAATTTCTTAATGTTTATAGCTAAAAGAGCCCAAGAGAGGTGTCATTCCAGTGCCCCTGTGATGTCATTCCAGTGCTTGACACTGGAATCCAGTTTTCCATATAATCTCATCGAAAACGTTGTAACCACTTTCTATGCTAGTTTGCTTGTAAACAAGCAAACTTTCCTGGATCCCAGTGGGCTTTGTTGCATAGCAACCGAAAAAATCTGGTGGCTACTGACAAAATTCATTATAAATAACCATTTAACTGTTGAAGAAAAAATATGCCACAGAAAATGAAAGTCAGTAACCAAAATGAATATAACAAATTTCTCCAGGAAAGAGGAAATATTTTTCATTATATCAATGAAGCCATAGAAAATTGGTATGAAAATAGTCCAAAAATGCAAGGCGGCAACTATATTTACAGTGATAAAGTTGTGATTTTGGTGCATATAATTGTCAATCTTTTTAGAATTGGTTTAAGACAAACGGTGGGGTTTATAAAAGGATATATGCAACAAATAGGAAGAGATTTAGCAGTTATCAGCTATTCACAAGCATCAAGAAGGTTTAAGAAACTTAATATTAAGATCAATGATTGCAGAATTGATAAAAATAATATGGAAGACATCGAAATTGCTATAGATAGTACAGGTATCAGCATTTACAACAATACCCCTGGTCACAGCAAGGAAAATAGCGCTAACAGAAAATATCATGGCTATGAACAGACAAGAAAATTGCATGTAATGTTGAATATAAACAGCAAAAAAGCTATAGCTGTAAAATACAGTAACGGTGTCTACTCTGATCACTATGGAGCTTGCGATTTGCTTAAAGAAGTTAATTTTCAGCATATCATAAAAGCACTATATGCAGATAGGGCATATGATAGGCACAAGTTTTACAAATTGTGTCACGAATATGATATAAAGGCAAAAATTCCACCAATAAACAATGCGGCAGAACATCCAGAAATAGATTATATGTCTGACAGAAATGCTGCTATTAGGTTAATAAAATTATACGGTGAAGATGGCGTGAAAGAATGGAAAAAAGAAGTAAATTATGGGAAAAGATCTTATATTGAAGGGTTTTTCTCAAGATTAAAGCAAATATTTGGATTCAGCTTTAGGAATAAATCCGAAGTAAATCGCGAAAAAGAATTGCTGATTAAGTGCTATTTGCTTAATCAATTTACTGAAATTGGTATGGCTAAATTTGAAATGGCTACATGATATTTATCGTAAATTACTACCAGTATAAGGTGCGATGCAACAAAGCCATCCCAGTGTCTGGGCACTGGGATGACAGCTAGCCTGACAATCGTCATCCCGCTACTTGTTAGCGGCTAAGAGCTTATCCGCAAACGAAAAAAAGTATAGTATATGAGTTTTAAAAATGGGGTTAGAAATGAGAAGAAAGTATCCTACAGATCTTAGTGAAAGAGAGTGGTCGCTAATAGAGAAACACTTTAGAGTATCATACAAGAAAGGAGGAAGGCCGCTAAAACATAGCAAAAGAGAAGTATTATCGGCAATTTTTTATGTACTACGTACAGGATGTCAATGGCGCTATTTACCGCACGCCATGGAAGAAAGTATATGAACAATTTAGGAGGTGGAAAAAGCAAGGAATTTTCGAAAAAATGAACTACGATATCACTAAATATAGTAGGTCAAAAATGGGAAGAAACGAGGAGCCAAGTGCTTGCATAGTAATCTGTAAAAACGACAGAAAAAGGGGGGTCAAAGGTTATGATGGGAGTAAAAAAGTAAAAGGTAGAAAAAGGCACATAATCTCAGGGTTTTATATTAGGCTGTTATGTGGGTGCTGCTAGTGAAAATGACAGAGATGGTAGCATTGGATAATATGAGGAAAAAATATACTAACGTTAAGAAAATGTGGTCTGATATGGGGTATCAAGGAAGAAATTTAAAGGAGTACATAGAAAAAGAGTACGGAATAGACATTGAAATTGTTAAAAGGCCTCCATGTAGGTTTTGGGTACACAAAGACACACCACCTGAACTACTACCAATGAGGGAACAGGGGTTTAAAGTACAGTCAAGAAGATGGGTTGTAGAAAGGACTTTTGCTTGAGGAATAGAAGGCTATCAAAGGAATATTTACAACATCCACTGAAAATTTCATATACCTGGCTATGAGTAGGGTTATGTTAAGGAGGGAATATGCTTGAGTTTACCAGTTTCCGGACAAGCTCTGAGAGGATGGGAAAATTACTATCACCATGTGTGTGCGAAAAGAGCTTTCAACAAAATAGACCATGAAATTATGTGTGCTCTATGGAAATGGGCAAAGAAAAGACATCCCCGTAAAGGATTACGTTGGATAAAGAATCGTTACTTTAAGGTAATGAATCAACGCCAATGGGTCTTTGCTGCACCAATATGCAAGAACAAACCGAAAGAGATAAGGTATTTAAGATTGCTTAGGCTGATTGATATACCTATCAGACAACATGTAAAAATCAGAGCGGATGCAAATCCACTTGACTTTAAATGGAAAAAGTATTTTGATGAAAGAGTGAAACGAACAAAAATGTTAGCAAGCTCTTTCTCAAGAGAAGGTTCTCTACTGTTAGTGTCACCACTAAAGATGCTGTTTTCCGAGGAATCATGAAAGACAAGCCGGTTCGAGAGAAGAAGAACTTAGATAAGGGGCTCAAGCGTAGTGTGGGGAAACCCGCATGCTGCGTTTCTAAGGGAGGAAGTAGTAGTAATACTACTTCCTTACCTAACCAGCTCGCTCGCGATAAAGGCTTTGAAAAACGTGCTCAATACTATGCTGCTAAAGCTTACTTAAGGCAAGCTGATAAAGGTGACCAGTATCATAACCTTAAGGAAATTATCTTTATTGCTATAGCAGATTGTGTACTGTTTCCTAATAAATCTGAGTACAAATCAAAGCATACTATTCGAGATGAAGACACTAATGAGCATGATCTAAAAGATTTCTATTTTATATTTATTGAGTTGCCAAAATTTCCAAAGAATAAGGAAGAACAGCTAGAAAGTATAGTGGATCGTTGGTTGTTTTTCTTCAAATATGCAGATGAAACTACGGAAGAAGACTTAAGGAAAATAGCAGAAAAAGCACCAATAATAAAGTTAGCCTACGATGACTTAGACAGGTTTAGCTGGAATGAAAAAGATCTAATAGCGTATGAAGAAAGAATAATGGATCTACGTAAGGAAGAAGCCATCCTTGAATACAGACTTGACCTTGCTGAAGAGAAAGGTATACAAATTGGCGAAGAAAGAGGCATCAAAATCGGTAAAGAGGAAGGAAAAATTGAAGTCGCAAAAGCAATGCTGGCTAATAATGTTGATGTCAACACTATTGTTAAGTTTACTGGCCTCTCCATGAGTGAGATCAAAGAATTGCAGAATTAAGTGAAAATCTGTGAATGGTTACAGAGTAATTTCAAAGTGCATTTGCAGTTGGACTGGCTGAATGGATACATTTAATGAGAGTCCCATTTCACGGTGTTCAAATCTACTCCTTCTTGTACCATCTCCCAAAGTGGGCTCATTTCTCTCAGTCGGCCAACATTTTTAGCAACAAGATCTGCTGCGTACAAAACTTCTTCTTTAGTTGTAAATCGGCCTAGGCCAAATCTAATTGATGAATGCTCAAGGTCATGGCCATTATTTAGCGACCGTACGACATAGGAAGGCTCAAGAGACGCAGACGTGCACGCAGAACCAGAACTTACTGCTAAATCCTTGATTGCCATGATGAGAGACTCACCCTCAACATAGGAAAAGCTCAAGTTTAGGTTGCCAGGAATTCTATTTTCATAATCACCATTTAAAACGATATCAGGAAACGCTTCTTTTATCTTGTTATACAAAATATCCCTTAATTCTTCCACTCTAGTTGTTTCTTTTTTCATTTCTTCTCTAGCAATACGTGCCGCTTCACCAAAACCAACTGCAAGAGGTGTTGGAACTGTTCCAGAACGCATACCTCTTTCTTGTCCACCACCACTAATTAGTGGTATCAGCCTAACACGAGGATTCTTTCTACGGACATATAATGCACCTATTCCCATAGGTCCATAAATTTTGTGGCTAGAGAGACTCATAAGATCAATGCACATCTCATTAACATCAATTGGAACTTTTCCAAAGCTTTGAGCTGCATCTGTGTGGAAAAATATATTATGCTTTCTACATACTGCACCAACTTCTTTGACAGGCTGAATTACTCCGATTTCATTATTTACCATCATCACTGAAACCAGGATTGTTTTATCAGTAATTGCTTCCTCAAGCTTTGATAAATCTATAATTCCGTTTTGCTTAACAGGCAAATATGTAACTTTAAAGCCTTCATTTTCCAGATGCCGACAAGAATCCAGAACACACTTATGCTCCGTGCAGACAGTTATTATATGATTTCCTTTATTTTTATAAAAGTGAGCAACGCCCTTGATTGCCGTATTATTTGACTCAGTTGCACCTGAGGTAAAGATAATTTCTTTGCTATCTGCATTCACCAGATCAGCGATATGTTTCCTTGCTTTTTCCACTGCTTCTTCAGCAGTCCAACCAAATGAATGGCTGCGAGAGTGTGCATTACTGAACTCACCAAAGTAAGGTATCATCACCTCTAAAACACGGGGATCTACTTTAGTAGTAGATTGATAATCAAGAAATATTGGTAATTTTATTTTAGCATCATGTATTTTTTTACTTTCAACATTCATAAAGCTACCACAGAGACAAAATTTACAATTATTTTATAGCATTAAAACTTAATTTTTTCAAGATATAATCTTGCATCAACAAACGTTGTCACCAAAGGGATGTGTGTATGACGCTGGTTCACTCTGTGATGGTGTCATGCAAGTAGCTTGACGCTGGAATGGCTTTGTTGCATCGCTAGCTATGATGGATTAAAGATAAAAAAGATGGAGAATATCAGTAGCTTATTATTCTGGTATTTATAACAAGAACGGTCAGTGAATACCTAAATTTAAGTAAAAGAAATTTCACTACCACTCACTAATCCGGCTAAAATTCAAGAATTTCAATGCTTTAGCTATTTTCAATAGAATTAAATTTATTAATGTAAATAATAAATTACTATTCTTAAATTTGATCAGATTGATTGCAAAAAAACAAGATTTTCAATAGGTTGCTTATAATCCTAACTATAGTTAGCCTTTCATAAGTAGCGATGCAACAAAGCCATTCCAGTGTCAGCTACTTTCATGACACCGTCATAAAGGAACCAGTGTCAAGCTACTTTGATGACACCTTTTTTCTGCTTAGTTTAGGTTATGCAGAAGTCTAATACAATTATAGAACAAGCTTAAAAATTCTGGTAAAGTAGTTTTATTTACAAAGAATATGCTACTTGAAATTGAAAAGCGCAGCATAACAAATGCATTGTGGAAGTTACAAGAAGCAGATCAAAGGGAAATCTTAACTCTTATACAGAGATTTGAGTTGCCAGAAGTACTAGCAAGAATATTGGTTACTCGTGGTGTTAACATAGAAAATGCAAGCGACTTCTTATATCCACTAATCAGATTGCTATTACCAGATCCCTTTCACCTTCTTGATATGGATAAAGCTGTTTCTCGTATAATACGGGCAATAAAAAATAATGAAAACATTGCAATATTTGGTGACTATGATGTTGATGGTGCAACGTCGTCAGCATTGATCAACAGGTACCTAAGAGCAATCGGTATACACTCTATAATCTACATTCCAGATCGTGTTGATGAGGGCTATGGATTAAACACAGATGCTTTATTACAACTTAAAAAAAACGGGATCGATTTATGTATTTCCGTTGATTGTGGTACGCTTGCATATCAACCAATAGAAGATGCAAAGGTCTTTGGTCTTGATATTATAGTTGTCGATCATCATCTTGGTACGGAAAAATTACCAAGCGCCGTAGCAGTTGTTAACCCAAACCGCCTTGATGAGAGCTCTCCTTATAATAACTTAGCAGCAGTTGGAGTGTCATTTCTGCTAATTGTTGCTCTTAATAAAAGCCTACGTGAGCAAGGATTTTTTACCAACAAAAAAGAACCAGATTTATTTGATCTGCTGGATTTGGTTGCCCTGGGAACTGTCTGTGATGTTATGCAGATTACCGGCCTAAATAGAGCATTTGTCTCACAAGGATTAAAAGTGATGTCAGCAAGAAAAAACGTTGGCTTGCGTGTTTTATTTGATGCTTTGGGAATTCTTGAAAAACCAAGTGTTTCGCGGTTAGGGTTTAGTATTGGGCCATGCATAAATGCTGGAGGAAGAATCGGAGAAGCATCGCTTGGTGCACGGCTACTTTCTACGGATGATGAAGAAGAGGCACATTCAATCGTGCTAAAATTAATAGATTTGAATAATGCAAGGAAAGTGTTAGAAAATGAGGCTCTCTTAGAAGCCACAGCACAAGCGGAAAAATTTGCCCAATTAGGTGTAAATTTTATAATGGTAAGTGGCAATTGGCACCAGGGGATAATCGGTATAATTGCATCAAGGCTAAAGGAGCAGTTTCACTTACCAACGATAGTGATGTCTTTAAACAATGGAATAGGAAAAGCAAGCTGTAGATCAATTTTGGGAGTTGATATCGGTGCTGCAGTCCTTTCCGCAAAGTTTATAAATTTGATTATTGAAGGTGGTGGCCATAGTATGGCGGCAGGATTTTCAATTAAAGAAGACAAAATAAATGATTTGCATGATTTTTTTACTGAAAGATTTTCAAACTCTATAAATGAGAAAACTTTAAAAGCTGATAGTATAGTAACTGCTAAAGCAATAAATTTATCTTTATGGAATCAATTGCAACGCTTGGGACCATTTGGAGTTGGGAATCCTGAACCAAGGTTTATTATCCAAGGAGCAAAGATAAGAAAGCCTGAAGTTATAGGAGTTGACCATATAAAATGTTTTATTGCTGATGATAATATTATGGTAAGAGCTATTGCATTTCGTTCTGCAAATACTCATCTTGGCTCTGCTATCATGCAGGGTAATGTTAAAGCTATTTTGGGTAAAATCTCTATGAATTACTGGAATGGCAATGAATTTGTACAATTTTTAATAGAAGATGTATTGACCATTAGTTGAGTTGCTATTTTACAATAATTACCTATCAATCTCACCAAAAACTATATCGAGTGAGCCAATAATTGCTGCAACGTCGGCAAGCATGTGTCCTTTTGCCATAAAATCTAAGGCTTGTAAATGTGCAAAGCCAGGTGCTCTTATTCGGCATCTGTAAGGTCTATTGGTACCATCTGAAACTATATACACTCCAAACTCGCCTTTTGGTGCCTCAACAGCTGTGTAAGCCTCACCTTTTGGTACATGATACCCTTCCGAATAAAGTTTAAAATGGTGGATGAGAGCTTCCATAGATTTTTTCATCTCCGCTCTTGGCGGTGGAGAAATTTTTCTATCTTCAGTTTTTACTGGCCCTTCAGGCATTTTCTCTATACACTGCTTCACTAAGCTAACAGACTGCCTGATCTCTGCCATTCTAACTAGATAACGGTCATAACAGTCGCCATTTTGGCCGATCGGTATATCAAAATCTAGTTGATCATATATCTCATATGGCTGGCTTTTTCGCAAATCCCAAGCAAGCCCAGCAGCGCGCAACATTGGGCCACTAAAGCCCCAATCAAGTGCTTGCGCTACTGATATTTCACTAATTCCTACAGTGCGTTGCTTCCATATTCTATTTTCTGTTAAAAGTTCATCAACATCGTCTATATACTTTGGAAATTGCTCTATAAACTTTGCAATATCCTCAATCAAACCTTCTGGAACATCTGCTGCAATTCCACCTGGCCTGATGTAAGCTGCGTGAAACCTTGCACCTGAAGCTCTTTCGTAAAATTCCAGTATTTTTTCTCTTTCTTCAAAGAGCCATAAAAGAGGGGTCATTGCTCCAACATCAAGCGCTTGAGAAGAAACGTTCAGTAAATGATTTAGTATTCTCGTCAGTTCACAAAACAAGACACGTAAATACTTTGCCCTAATTGGAATTTCGCATTGCAACAATTTCTCCACACACAGTGAATATGCATGCTCTTGTGACATTGGTGATACATAATCAAGGCGATCAAAATAAGGCAAAGCTTGAAGGTACGTTTTATGTTCTATTAATTTTTCAGTACCGCGGTGCAAAAGCCCAATATGGGGATCTGCCCTCTCGATTACTTCACCATCCATCTCCAAAACAAGACGCAACACTCCATGTGCAGCCGGATGCTGAGGGCCAAAATTTAACATCATTGTCTTTAGATCGGGCATATCCGATAGTTTAAGATATTAGAATTGTATAGACTGAAGTACGTTGAAAGTCAATTAAAAACCCTCAGTTATATAATTGACATTGGTTGCAACATTATGTAATAATGAAGGATTACATCAATGAAGAGGATTATTATGCCTGATCAAAAAAAGTTTGCATCGTATGCATTAATAACCATAGGGTCCGCAGGGCTTATAGCTAATACCATAGCTTTTAAGTATTGTTCTAATTTATCGCCCTTGATTGCAGGGGGAATGATTGGCTCTATGATCCCGCTATTTGGATGTGCTGTTATTGGCGTTTTATTGCTTATGGATAGAATCCTTCTCAGAGCTTGTCCGGAAACTGGTAAACTCAAGCATATTCCCTCCTTAACATAACCCTACTCATAGCCAGGTGTATGAAATTTTCAGTGGATGTTGTAAATATTCCTTTGATAGCCTTCTATTCCTCAAGCAAAAGTCCTTTCTACAACCCATCTTCTTGACTGTACTTTAAACCCCTGTTCCCTCATTGGTAGTAGTTCAGGCAATGGCGTCAACTTAAGGGAAAATATCAGTGATTGTGTGTAAAATTTCTCTCTAAATTTTTTATCATTAAATTATCCAAAGAGTGCAAGAAACAGCACTTTTGTTTCTATTTTATTTCAACAAAAAAGTTTAAAATGTGTCCTTTTTAGACGAGACGTGCAGAAAGGAAAAAATCTTATTTTACAAATTAAAAATACAATATACTCAAAAACTTTTCAGAAAATCCATAGGAGGGTTTGCTAATGAAGGCTCTTAAGTTGACGCCATTGGTAGTTCAGGTGGTGTGTCTTTGTGTACCCAAAACCTACATGGAGGCCTTTTAACAATTTCAATGTCTATTCCGTACTCTTTTTCTATGTACTCCTTTAAATTTCTTCCTTGATACCCCATATCAGACCACATTTTCTTAACGTTAGTATATTTTTTCCTCATATTATCCAATGCTACCATCTCTGTCATTTTCACTAGCAGCACCCACATAACAGCCTAATATAAAACCCTGAGATTATGTGCCTTTTTCTACCTTTTACTTTTTTACTCCCATCATAACCTTTGACCCCCCTTTTTCTGTCGTTTTTACAGATTACTATGCAAGCACTTGGCTCCTCGTTTCTTCCCATTTTTGACCTACTATATTTAGTGATATCGTAGTTCATTTTTTCGAAAATTCCTTGCTTTTTCCACCTCCTAAATTGTTCATATACTTTCTTCCATGGCGTGCGGTAAATAGCGCCATTGACATCCTGTACGTAGTACATAAAAAATTGCCGATAATACTTCTCTTTTGCTATGTTTTAGCGGCCTTCCTCCTTTCTTGTATGATACTCTAAAGTGTTTCTCTATTAGCGACCACTCTCTTTCACTAAGATCTGTAGGATACTTTCTTCTCATTTCTAACCCCATTTTTAAAACTCATATACTATATTTTTTCGTTTGCGGATAAGCTCTAAGAACCTGTTTAAAATCTCAAAGAGATGAGCTAAAGCAGGAACAGGTAAATAATGAGGTATATAAATGAGTCAAAGGTATCCAAGCGACATAAGTCGTGAGCAATTTGAAAAAATCAAACCAATTTTAGAAGGTAGGAAAAAGAAAACGAGACCAAGATTAATTGATATATACAAAGTATTTTGTGGAGTGTTATACGTGCTAAAAAGTGGTTGTCAGTGGAGAATGTTGCCAAAAGAGTTTCCAAGGTGGGAAAACATATATTACTATTTTCAAATGTGGAGTAAAAAGCAGTTGTGTTAAAAGTCAATGAAAAATATCGAAAAATTTTCAATTTAGTAGATTTATAAAAAATCAATATATTATGACTCTTAATTTAAATATTCTTAATCTAGTGTAGCTGTGGATAAGTACTTATAGTTTGTATAGCGTACTTATCCACAAGCTCTGCCATAAATTAGCTTAGATAGAAACAGACTGAGGACTATATTCCTCAGTAAAGACTCTATCGTCTCTGACCAAAGAGTTAGCAAGAATAAGCAGTTTTCTCATGGCAGCAGTGGAAGCAATTTTATATGGCTTTTTATATTGATTATATAATCTAGTAAAGAAAGGGTTGATATAAGAATTAACTTTTTGTGCACTGAGAATACACATGTGTAAAACCGTTCTAACTTGTGATCTACCGCCCTGAATACATCTCTTTCCTTTACTGAAACCACTGTCTCGATTAAAAGGTGCAAGTCCTGCAAGGCTAGATATTTGCTTTTCTTGAAGGGTTCCAAGTTCGGGCAAATAGCAAATCAAAGTAATGGCTGTGATTTTACTTACACCTGGTATGCTAGTTATTGATATATATTTTCTTTTAAGCTCTTGGTTTTGATCGATAAATGTAATCATTTCATCTTCTAAAGTTTTAATTTGATTACGTAAAATCGCGAGAAGCTCCTCTATTTGTTTGATTATAGATGTATCAGTTACCTGTTGGATTTGGGTTTTTTGTATTTTTGCTATTTCTACAAGTTGGTTTCTACGAGATAATTTTTGTTTCAAGCAATCAATATTACCATTATCAACTGTTAAAGGAGTAACACGCATATCTGTATTATTGATATAACGTGAAATGATACTGCAGTCTATTTTATCAGTTTTTGTAGTAATACCAAGGCTTTTAGCATAGTCTCTAACCCATCTAGGTTGAATGACGTACACCTCAAAACCATTGCTTAGTAAAGTATAGGCACATAATTTTTCGTATCCACCAGTTGCCTCAAGACCAACTTTGGTTACATTATGCAAACGTAAAAAGTCCAGCATTTCATCAATGGATTGTACATTGTTTTCAAATATTTTATAATGCTCAAGTGGGTGAATGTGGATATCTAATTTACTTTTGCTAACATCAATGCCAGCAATAATATTTGATGAATTCATAATTCCTCCATAATAATAACATATACTGCATTTTCCAGTCTTATATACGAGCCTAAAAGCTCAATCAGTTGTTCGGAACTTTCAGTATAAATTTAAGAGAAGAGAACCTTGCTTTCCAACGGTCCCTATGACCAAGAAAGGAAACGGTTCCTCTTCTCTATACATCTTTATATTACTGCTTTGTCACACTTATAAAGACTTAATTTCAACATATAAGAAAGGAAAGGAGCCAAGCTTGTTGGTTAAAAAAAATTGGTTGTGACAAAACAGTGGTCGGAAAGAGAAAACCAGTTTCTGCATAATTGATGCTCAAAGCGTCAAAAACGCAGATACTGCTGAAAGAAAGGGCTATGATGCAGGTGAAAAGATTTCAGGGTCATATCGCAGTTGATACACAACACATGCAATTCATATAACAACGGCAGAAGCAACTGATCGTAGCAGTGCTGTGAAAATGGTGGAAAATGCTAAAGAAAACCTCTCTGAAGTCAAAAATATACTCGTTGATGCTGGCTATACAGGAGAAAATTTTGCAACACAAATAAAAGCAACTATTGGTGCAACTGTTGAGGCAGTAAAACGAAGCGAATTACATACCTTTGCTGTATTGCCAAAAAGATGGGTTGTCGAGCGGTCTTTTGCTTGGTTGGAAAAATGTAGACGATTATGGAAAAATTGTGAGCGTAAACTCAACACAAGTTTACAAATGGTTGTTCTTTCCTTCATTTCTCTTCTATTGAGGAGATTTTAAACAGGTTCTAAGATACCGTGGCGGTATGACGTTTCGCTTGCAACTTATAGCCTTGTCATTCCAGCGCGTGACGCTGGAATCCAGCCTTGCCGTAATCTCATCAAGAACGCTGTGTTTTAACATAATACTTTTATGCTTACCAACTTAGTGCCCAATCTGGATCCAAGTAGTCAAGGCACTGGGATGACAAAGGAGGGCATTACTCCAGTGTCAGCTACTCAGATGACACCTTTTTTCTACTTAGTTTGGGTTATGCAAGAAGTCTAATGAAGTGAAAATAAATTTATTTACCAAAATAGAGTTGCCTTGGTCTACAGATCTTAGTTTCTTTATCATTTATCATTTCATACCACTGAGTAACCCAACCAGTGGTTCTTGCAAGTGCAAAAATAGGCGTGAACATATTTGAGGGAATATCGATAGCATTCATTATTATACCTGAGTAAAAATCAACATTTGGATATAACTTACGCACAATAAAATATTCATCCTTTAAAGCTATTTCTTCAAGTTTTTTTGCAATTTTGAGCAATTCATTATTTTGTTCTAGTTTACTTAGAACCTGATGGCAAGCGTCTTTCAATATGCGCGCGCGCGGATCATAATTTTTATAAACACGATGTCCAAATCCCATCAATTTAAATGGATCTTTATCATCTTTAGCTTTTTCGATGAATTTATCTATATCTCCACTTTGCTCTATCTCTTTTAGCATATTTATAACTGCCTCATTAGCTCCACCATGTGCTGGTCCCCAAAGTGTAGCAACTCCTGCAGAGAGGCTTGCAAACAGATTAGAACCAGCCGATCCCACCAATCTGACAGCCGCCGTAGAAGCATTCTGTTCATGATCAGCATGGAGAGTAAATATTTTATCCAGAGCTTTTGCAAAAAGGGCGCTTTTATCATTATCAACAGCATCGCCAAATATCATCTTTAAGAAATTTTCACTGTAACTTAATTCATTGTTAGCATTTATGAATTCCTGATTGTTGATATGCCTATAAATCATTGCAACAATTGCAGGAACTTGTGCTATTGCAGAAATTCCAAAATCTAGATCTTCACCATTGATATTGTTGCCATGCTTTTCATGGTAAGATGCTGACAAACTTGCAAAACATGCAATTAAAATCGACATAGGGTGAGCAGTTTTTGGAAATGCTTTGATTACATTTGTAACTTGCTCTGATACTTTGGATAATTTTTGTATTTTGAGAAGAAATTTTTTGTGTTGCTCTGAACTGGGTAATTCACCATAGAGCAATAAATAAATCACAGCAGTAAAACTATTATTCTCTGCCAAATCAGCTATATCATGTCCCCTATATTTAAGAACTCCTTCATCTCCATCAATGAATGTAACTGTGGAAGAGCATGAAGCTGTAGAAACAAACCCCGGATCATAAGTGAATAATCCTGTCGTCTTATATAAATCCTTGATATTTAACACGTCAGGACCTATTGTTCCACTTAATACAGGTAGCTCGATTTTTAATCCATTACTTAGTTCTAATAGCACTTTTTTATCCATCACTTAAGCTACTTAAATTTTATACAGAATATACAAACTGAAGAGTATATATTAATACAGTTAACTTTACATTAACCGTATTAAGCGGTCATCAATGCTTTTACTTTTGCATTTAAGCGACTTATTTTACGCGCAGCAGTATTCCTATGAATAACACCTTTATTTACACACTTGTGTAAATTAGATTCAGCATTCCGAAATGCCAGAACAACATTTTCTTTGTCGCCAGACTTGATTATATCAACCAATTTTCTAATAGAGGTGCGAGTTTTACTTTTCCGCATCTTATTTATTAAAGTGCGCTTTGCTATTACCTTTATCATTTTTTTAGCACTTTTATGATTTGCCATATATTAATACCTAAAATACTGTACTTTTCTTTTAATTATAAAATTTTTTTATTAATTTGCAATATCAGTTTTTTCTGTGGTTAATCTACCGCTTCTCTCTTCAATAATTTTTTCTAAACTTTGCAAGAATTCATTTTTGTTTAACCCAGGATATATTGGGGGCAATATTTCTATTACTGCCTTTCCGGGATTCTTTCTCAGAGAAAGTATGCTTTTTGGCCAAAACAAACCAGTGTTTAAAGCAACCGGTAACACAGGAACAGATAATACGCTATATAAAGCAGCAATACCTGGTTGATATTTTATATTTTGGTTTATAGTCGTTCTTGTACCTTCAGGAAATATTATTATGCTTCTATTTTCTTTTATACGCATTTTTGCTAGTTTGATTATATGGCGTATAGAACTGATACCATCTGAACGGTTAATAAAAATCATTTTCAGCGCTATGAGGTGCAAACCAATGAATGGAACCCATTTCAATTCACGTTTTAAAATAAAAACCGCTTTTCTAAATAGTAGTATAAAAATAAATGTTTCAAATGGAGATTGGTGTTTGGATGCAATTATAAAAGGTTGCTTAGGAATGTTTTCCATTCCCCTTACTTCATATTTAATGCCACATAATAAACGCAGCATGAACAATACAACTCTCACCGAGCAGACGAGGAAAATGGTTATTACACACTCAGGAAAGAAAATTACAGGGAGAGTAATTAAAGTATAGAATACTTCCCATAATATAAGGAAGAAGTTAAACAATAAACTTGAAATCACAAACTCACATAAATTTATTTAAATTTAACTTTACTACAAATTAAAAGCAATAAGTTTAATTATTGATCATCTGAGTAATAGGATGCGAATCAGCTAATTTGTCCTTTAACTTTTCGTTAGCAATATGAGTATATATTTGTGTTGTAGAAAGGTTAGTATGGCCAAGAACTTTCTGTATCAACACAATATTTGCTCCGCTATCCAGTAGATGGGTAGCAAAAGAATGCCTAATCACGTGTGGAGAGATCTTATTTTCATCAATATTGCATTTTCTTGCTAACTCCTTCATTAATTGACCGACCCTCTGCCTTGTAATTGGTTTATTAGGTTTATCACCTGGGAATAGCCAATCGGATTCCTTTCCGTTAGGGATCAGATTGTCACGAACTGATAAATAATTTCTAAGGCTCTGCAATGCTTGTTCATTAAAAAGAATTTGCCTCTCTCTACCACTTTTTCCTTTTATTATTATATAGCATTCTTTGTTATTACTGTTTATTAAATGTGACACTTCATATAACTTCATATTAATTAGTTCAGAAACACGCATTCCAGAAGAGTAAAGGATATCTAAAATCGCACATAGCCTTTTACTGCTTATCTCTTTATTCGATTCGCTTGCTGATTTTCTCACTGTGTCCATTAGCAAAAATATTTCTTCGACACTTAAATACTTAGGCAAAGGACGAGAAACTTTTGGATTCTTTAATTCAGCATCATTAGCCGGCGCTGGATTAAAATCTATTATTCCGTCATTAAATAGACACTTGTAGAAATTTTTCATAGCGGATATTTTTCTTGATATAGAGCTACTTTTATATTTTTTTTGTGTACATAGAGATTTCACATAATCTTTAATATTGGTTTTGTTTACACCAACCAAGGTAGTGCTGCTTTCTAATAAAAATTCTTCAAACTGGTGTAAATCCGAACGATAACTTTCCAGAGTATTTTGTGTAGCGGACCTCTCTGAAGCCAAAGCATCTATGTAATATGTTATGTAAAGATTTTCTTTTTTATTTTGCGACTGTTTATTTTTCATTATCAGCTCCTATATTTATTTCTTTGGCTATAATTTGATTAGAAGTGTTCCCTGTGTTTCTTATGAGAAAATATGAGACAAATAAAGCATTTATCAATAGAGTGAACATCACAAACTTTTGCTTTAACCTTTTTCTTAAATTTAATCTTACTCTTATCATAGTTAAATTATAACGTTAAATCTATAAAAAACACCTTATAAAGTGAGCTCTACTATAAATATAGAATACTTCTTAGCTGTATCTATCTATATTTATTATAACATAACATTTATTATAATTCTAACATGGACAGATAGAGATTTCAATTACGTTAGTGTTATGGGTGTTAATAAATTTTTAATATATACCTTTACAAAAGAAGAAATCAAATGGCATCTTTTTTTAATAAAGTGCTAATAAAAGGAACGGTCACATTTGACCCTATAGATTCATTATCTATCTTCTCTATAATTTTATCAATGCTATAGAAAGAACGTTCTATTCTTGCTAAAATATAATTAATCACTTTTAAATCAATTTTTAACTGTTTATCTGAAAATCGTTTTATTAGCATAATTCTTAATAATTCCTCGCTTGCAGGCAAAATTTTTACGCTGATAGTTGACAATATTCGAGAGCTTAAATCTCTTAGTTTGAAGTTAAGCTTTTTTGGTGAAATTGAAGAAGTGATTAGCAGCCTCTTGTCACTTTCTTTCATGTAATTGTAACAATGTAATAACATTGCTTCATCTTTAATGTTTTGTACGTCTTCTAAAATAAAAGCATCGCTATACCTAATCTCGCTTACAAAGTTATTCACATTGATAAAAATTGCATCGTTTATTGACTGCCAAATATGAGCAAGATGAGTTTTACCGGAGCTTTTAGGTCCAAAAAGAATCAGACATTTCCAAGATAAATCATTAACTACCGAATTATACACGTGCTTATTTTCATCTAAGATGATGTAATTTTGCCGACTATAATCAGCTTGATTGTTGTTAAATAAATTTAATTGCACGTTAAACCTCTTACGTAGCCTCTTTCTGGTAGTAATTTTTGCGCAGAAATTTACTTACGCTCCTCAAATATCTCAGGTATTCTGCGCTCATTTCTCCTCTTACCATAAATTGATTATGCAAAAGGTCTGTTAGCCGTTTTTATAAAGCTCACTTTTAAAATATTTATTGATTGCATATTCTACTGATACATTGAACATTGCTATTATTGGAATAAAAAGTAATATACCTGTAAATCCAAAATATGAAGCGCATATAGTAATTCCCAGAATAATTACAGTTGGATGTATATGAACTTTTTTTCCTATTAATAAAGGAACTAATATGTTTGAATCTATTAATTGTCCAACACCAAATAATAGCAAAACAGCAGCACTTTCAAACCATCCACTAAATTGAGTAATAGCGCTCAAAAACCCAATAATGGTATATAATAATGGCCCTACGTAAGGTATGAACGTTAACATTCCTGATAAAATTCCAATAACAATAGAGTGTTCCAATCCGATTATGCTCAGGCTCACAGAATAAAAGACCATCATGACAATACATACATTTACCTGCCCCTTTAAATAATTAGATATGATGAAATCCACTTTGGAAAAATAATTTGCAACTTTTTCTCTATAAGGAATAGGAATTAATTTATTAGCTTTTTCTATAATTAAAGGCCAATCACGTAATATATAGAAAAACACTACAGGAGTAATCACCATTAATGATACCGTGTTAAAGCTTGAACTTAACACTTGGATTATAAAGTTACTAGCAATATCAAGAGCATTCATGAAATAAGATACATAGTCGCTGTAATTTTCTGCTAGATTTTTAGATAAGTGATCAAATAAGCTATCCTCGATTTTTATATTAAGAAATTCTAATACAGAGGGGATTACTTTAAGCTTTAATGAAGGCACTTTACTCACTAAGAAATTTAATATTGAGGTAATTTGAACATATATACTAGGTAAAACATATGTTATAACTAGTATAAAAGCTATTAATAAAACAAGTATTATAAAAATTACAGAACATAAACGCGGTATTCTATACTTTTCAAACTTGACTACTAGCGGATTAAACAAATATGCAATAACAATAGATATTAAACATGGAAAAATCATAGGACGCATCAGGAATAACATCCCTATTATAAAAAGCAGTATAAAACAAATAGTTATATGGCGTTTTTGCATGGGTTTAGCATAACTAATTTACTGAAAAATATACAGTTTATTGTAAATACTATCTATTCATTGTTTTATCAATTTTATTAAGTATTAGATCAGTAAAATTTTCACCCAATTCTTGACTGAATAAAACTTCGTTATGTGAACTGTCTCTAGATTTTTGCAAATTAACAGTTTTGATAAATTTTTCACATATCAATTTATCATTTTCTATTGCATGTGCCAATTGTGCAGGTTGCGGTATTAAGTCATCTCCTTCGCTATTAATAACTATTATTGGCATATTCAATTTTCCCTCATCTCGCAACTTTCGTATATCGTTCACTAGATCAAAATCTAGATCTAAAGCCTTTAGCAATTTTTTAAAAATGGATGAGGGCAACATACTTAAAATTTTTGCTTGAGGGATCGGAAAATGCCCTATTGCTGTATGAAAAGAGCTGAAAGTGCTAGTAAAAATAACACCTCCAAGTTTAACGTTTTTGTCTGCAAAGTGTTTCAAAACTGCCGATGCAACTGCTCCTCCAAAGGAATGGCCAAAAAGTATAATATTTTCAGGCCTCACACCCTTGTCCATTAATTCATTGATTTTTTCTATCGAGGGCTTAAGCAAACTTTGATCTCTATTTATAAAGGGAATAAAAATAAGCACCACGGATAAAAAAATGCAAGTTAGAGCAGCTAAGCTTGCTAAACCAACTACTCCAGCTGTTATGGGGCTTATAAGTAGTAATATTGCAATGGGCGCTGATACAGATGCCACGAGGAATAAAAAGCTAACTGCAGCATAAGTTATGTAGTTCTGAAATGCTCTTGGATATTTATGTGCATGGCTATTATTTGATCCATTTAAACCTTGTACATAATTGTGAGCACTTTTATAGTTATCCCCTATTCCATGAAAGAATATAAGGTGTATCTCATTTTCTTTATTACACTTAGTAATGTGCATTCTAGCATCGTATTATATCTTAATTAATATAATACACTCTTTTTTTAAAAATGTAAATAACCTGTTACTATACACTTACGCTGAAAATGATAAATATGCACACTAACAGACTTAAGAAATACAAAATAGCAGCATTAATAGTTGCAGCGGGAGTAGGCAGTAGATGCAGTAACACAATTCCTAAGCAGTATACAGAACTTGCAGGTAAATCTGTTTTATTTCATACAATTAAAAGATTTCTGGCTAACCAATATATAGATTACATAAGAATAGCAATTAATAGAGACCATGAAAGTTTTTATAGGGAAGCAATGGATCTCTTATCCAACCATTATTTAAGTGAAAAATCAGCAGTACACTCCTTCCAGCGCGTGACGCTGGAATCTAGAAAAAAAGAAAGTATGGATCCAAGTAGTCAAGCTACTTGGATGACAGGAGGTGTAGATACTAAATTACTAAGTCCAATATATGGAGGAGAAAACAGGCAAAATTCAGTTAAACTAGGGCTTAAAAGCTTACAAAAAATTAACCCAGATTTTGTAGTTATACACGATGCTTGTAGGCCTTTTGTGTCAAATGTTCTGATAGATAACTTGGCTCAATTCATGATTAATGATCAATATACAGGAGTAGTTCCAGCAATAGAAGTTGAAGATACTATGTCATTGGTGGGTAATAATTTCGTTGAATCTACGATTTCAAGAGGAAAACTCAGAGCCATACAAACTCCTCAAATTTTTAATTTCAAAGAATTATTATCGTGCCATCAATCAGACAAAGAATTTACTGACGATTCATCACTAATGGTAGAGCACAAAAAACATGTTGCAATTATTAAAGGTGAGAAAAGCAATTTTAAGTTAACCACAAAAGAGGATATCAATATGGCAAAGCTTCTTTTTGAAGAGCCAAAATTTCGTGTCGGAACTGGTTATGATATACATAAGTTCATTAAAGTTCAAAATGGTGCTGAGAGCTTTATAAAAATTTGCGGTGTGAAAATTGAGCACAACATGGCAATAGAAGCACATTCCGATGGTGATGTTGCAATACATGCAATCGTTGATGCAATACTCGGAGCACTGGGATGTGGCGACATAGGAGAACATTTCCCTCCTAGTTCCTCTGAATGGAAAGATTGCAATTCATCTCACTTTCTTGACTTTGCTGCTAAAAAAGCAAAGGAAAAAGGGTACAGCGTGTCTAATTTAGATATTACTATAGTTTGTGAGGAGCCTAAAATATCGCCTTACAAAGTAGAAATGAAGAAATTCATATCAAAAGCATTAGAAATTGATGATGAATTTGTAAATATCAAAGCAACCACTGCAGAAAAATTAGGTTCTATTGGAAGAAATGAAGGAATAGCAGCATATGCTTCTGTGTTATTGCATACAAACTTTTATTGGGAATAGAAACGAAAAAACTTACTTGACACCCTTCGCCAGCCCCCTTATCATGAAACTGAAGGTATTCAGTTATCTTCAATCTGTGCAGATTAAACGACAACAGTATTACGTAATTGGCGTCTTATTTTTAATTTTTTGCACTATGAGCACCTTATGTCTTCACAACATTTCTAGGTTTTTACCTATATAAGCTGAAACGCGCTTATAAGTCGTTTAAGACAGTATAGTACGCCAATTTGCAGGATTAGAGAGTGAACACTAATTACCACGGGGTTTCTTTGCCTTTTTTTCTGCTTAGTAAATTTCTTAAACATTTTAGCTAAGGTTAGTTGCACTTAAAAGCAGCTAAATTGCAGCGTTTAAGGCTTAAAAAACGCCAATACTGAAAATAGACAATGACCAGGGCTTCTTTTGCCTTTTTTTTCGTTTGGTAAATTTTTTAATATTTATAGCAACATGAACTGGGCAGGAAGGTGTCATTCCAGTGCTTGACACTGGAATCCAGTTTTCCATATAATCTCATCGAAAATGTTGTAACCACTTTCTATGCTAGTTTGCTTGCTTACAAGCAAACTTTTCTGGATCCCAGTGGGCTTTGTTGCATAGCAACCGAAAAAATCTGGTGGCTACTGACAAAATTCATTATAAATAACCATTTAACTGTTGAAGAAAAAATATGCCACAGAAAATGAAAGTCAGTAACCAAAATGAATATAACAAATTTCTCCAGGAAAGAGGAAATATTTTTCATTATATCAATGAAGCCATAGAAAATTGGTATGAAAATAGTCCAAAAATGCAAGGCGGCAACTATATTTACAGTGATAAAGTTGTGATTTTGGTGCATATAATTGTCAATCTTTTTAGAATTGGTTTAAGACAAACGGTGGGGTTTATAAAAGGATATATGCAACAAATAGGAAGAGATTTAGCAGTTATCAGCTATTCACAAGCATCAAGAAGGTTTAAGAAACTTAATATTAAGATCAATGATTGCAGAATTGATAAAAATAATATGGAAGACATCGAAATTGCTATAGATAGTACAGGTATCAGCATTTACAACAATACCCCTGGTCACAGCAAGGAAAATAGCGCTAACAGAAAATATCGTGGCTATGAACAGACAAGAAAATTGCATGTAATGTTGAATATAAACAGCAAAAAAGCCATAGCTGTAAAATACAGTAACGGTGTCTACTCTAATCACTATGGAGCTTGCGATTTGCTTAAAGAAGTTAATTTTCAGCATATCATAAAAGCACTATATGCAGATAGGGCATATGATAGGCACAAGTTTTACAAATTGTGTCACGAATATGATATAAAGGCAAAAATTCCACCAATAAACAATGCGGCAGAACATCCAGAAATAGATTATATGTCTGACAGAAATGCTGCTATTAGGTTAATAAAATTATACGGTGAAGATGGCGTGAAAGAATGGAAAAAAGAAGTAAATTATGGGAAAAGATCTTATATTGAAGGGTTTTTCTCAAGATTAAAGCAAATATTTGGATTCAGCTTTAGGAATAAATCCGAAGTAAATCGCGAAAAAGAATTGCTGATTAAGTGCTATTTGCTTAATCAATTTACTGAAATTGGTATGGCTAAATTTGAAATGGCTACATGATATTTATCGTAAATTACTACCAGTATAAGGTGCGATGCAACAAAGCCATCCCAGTGTCTGGGCACTGGGATGACATCCTCCCTTGTGGAGATTGCTCTCAAATCACAATGTTCGTACAGCTATGCAAACACAAAGGTGTCATTCCAGTCTGGGATCCAGTTTTCTTTACAAATTCACCAAAAGTGTTTCATTCTATAACGCAAAACCCATACTCACCAAACCCAATGCATTACTTGCAATTAAGTTTCCTGGATCCCAGACTGGGATGACATCATAGGGGCGCTGGCCATAAGTGTTGAAAGTGCAATCACACAAGGTGATTAATGGTATGTAAATCTCCTCTTGATATCAACCTTCGTTGTTGGGAAAGCAGATAAACCACGTCGAAAATTCGCTTAAACCTTCTAACCACAGGCAAAAAGGCGCTTTTTTAATTTATTTTATTACCATTGAAATTTATGCCGTTAACCACCTTATATAATGCCACTTATAGCACTTTCAACACTTATGGGGCGCTGGCCTGACAATCGTCATCCCGCTACGTGCTAGCGGATGAGATACCGCGGCAGTATGACGTAGATTGCTGTCATCCCGCTGCTTGTTAGCGGGATCTAGAGATACCGCGGCGGTATGACGGTTCGCGGCGGTATAGTAACTCGTCATTCCGCTACTTGTTAGCGAAATCTGCTGTGGCAACATAAACTCAAATCATTTCAAATTTCAATCCAAAGAGGTATCATCATGTCAAACAACTTCAATTTCAAAGAATTTTTTCACCATTACGAAGCAAACAGTACGTCAGATGATATACAACGGTACTGTATACTGTGGAAATCAGTGATAGCACAGGCAATGACTGATGCAGCAAGTAACTGTAAAAAAACAGAAAGCTTGGTGGAAAAACGTAAAGCAATTTCTTGGTTGTCAGACTTTAGTCAAGATTTTGTGCACACATGTATATTGGCTGATTGTGATCCGGTATACGTAAAAAACAAAATACAGCCAATCTTAAAAAGCCTTACTAGATAAAGCCTTTTTATATACTCAATGAGGTTTACTCCTTTTACCGAAAAAAATATCATGCAATCTCCTATCTATAGTTTTCTCTATATCTTTGACTAATAGCTGCTTTATCATGTTTACTTTCCGCTTTGCATCTTGAGCATGATGCTCATTGTTACCACTGTTATTGCTGTAATTATTCTTATCACTATAACTACTGCTACTTGATTTACTACTGTTACTGAACTCACTACCCTTTTTTCTTCTTGTGATTATGAACTTGAGTATCTGCACTATCTTTTCCTTTAAAAAGGACTTCCAGCCTGTGCTAAGGAACAACTTATAGAGAAAATGCGGAGTAAGAAACGCCACTAATATTCGAATAGAAATTCCGTAACCGAGATCTTCCCTGTTTTCATAATACCATTTGCAATATTGAAACAAACGGTAAAACGCATTTTTGAAAGAGCCAAATTCTACAGCATACCAAAAACCATTGCTGAGAAACATGAGCATAATGCTGGATATATAAAGATACATTGTGAAGAGAAACAGTTTCACAGTTATATCTTTTAGACTACCTAATATATAATTTAATAATCTTAATCTATAGAAAAGTGATATCATTTTACACCCACTTCAACATGGCTGGGGTGGAAGGATTCGAACCTTCGCGTGGCGATATCAAAAACCGCTGCCTTACCACTTGGCTACACCCCAATACTACTTACATCAATAACACTATTAGCCCAATTAGTAAAAGATTTATTTGCTTTTTCTATGGACATCACAGCAATAGCTGGCTGATCATAAGGATGCATTGCTTCGATTTTTTCTACAATTTTATCAACTTGATCATTTTTGCTCTTCATAATTGCTACTACTTCACAACTATTACTAATTTTACCTTCCCATAAATACAGAGAATTCACTTCGGGAAATATATTGACACATACAATTAATTTCTCGTTTAACAATTCTTCAGAAACAGTTTTAGCTTCTTTAAAATTTGAAAAAGTTGTATAAACCAAAACTAAACTATTCATTAGAATCTATATAAACGCATTGCTACTATACTTCACTCAGGTTTATTCATCAAGAGAAAATAGATTAGATTTACTTCGAAATCCTGTCATTTCAGCGCGTGATGCTGGAACCTATAGCCAAAAATTTACCTACAATCCGATAAGCAACAAATTCGTCATTCCGCTACTATAGTATTTCCCAAAACAAATGATAAAGGTATAATATGGAATTAATGAAATATGAGGTAAGTAATGGCATACAGTGTAGACTTAAGGGAGAAAGCTATCTCTTTGGTGGAAAGAGGGAAGTCAAAATCTGAAGTAGCAGATCTTCTAGAAATAGGAATTGCAACCTTGTACAGATGGCTGAAAAAGAAAGGAAACGATGAGAGCCTGGAGGCAGGAAAGCAGTTGTGTTAAAAGTCAATAAAAAAAATGAAAAATATCGAAAAATTTTCAATTTAGTAGATTTATAAAAAATCAATATATTATGACTCTTAATTTAAATATTCTTAATCTAGTGTAGCTGTGGATAAGTACTTATAGTTTGTATAGCGTACTTATCCACAAGCTCTGCCATAAATTAGCTTAGATAGAAACAGACTGAGGACTATATTCCTCAGTAAAGACTCTATCGTCTCTGACCAAAGAGTTAGCAAGAATAAGCAGTTTTCTCATGGCAGCAGTGGAAGCAATTTTATATGGCTTTTTATATTGATTATATAATCTAGTAAAGAAAGGGTTGATATAAGAATTAACTTTTTGTGCACTGAGAATACACATGTGTAAAACCGTTCTAACTTGTGATCTACCGCCCTGAATACATCTCTTTCCTTTACTGAAACCACTGTCTCGATTAAAAGGTGCAAGTCCTGCAAGGCTAGATATTTGCTTTTCTTGAAGGGTTCCAAGTTCGGGCAAATAGCAAATCAAAGTAATGGCTGTGATTTTACTTACACCTGGTATGCTAGTTATTGATATATATTTTCTTTTAAGCTCTTGGTTTTGATCGATAAATGTAATCATTTCATCTTCTAAAGTTTTAATTTGATTACGTAAAATCGCGAGAAGCTCCTCTATTTGTTTGATTATAGATGTATCAGTTACCTGTTGGATTTGGGTTTTTTGTATTTTTGCTATTTCTACAAGTTGGTTTCTACGAGATAATTTTTGTTTCAAGCAATCAATATTACCATTATCAACTGTTAAAGGAGTAACACGCATATCTGTATTATTGATATAACGTGAAATGATACTGCAGTCTATTTTATCAGTTTTTGTAGTAATACCAAGGCTTTTAGCATAGTCTCTAACCCATCTAGGTTGAATGACGTACACCTCAAAACCATTGCTTAGTAAAGTATAGGCACATAATTTTTCGTATCCACCAGTTGCCTCAAGACCAACTTTGGTTACATTATGCAAACGTAAAAAGTCCAGCATTTCATCAATGGATTGTACATTGTTTTCAAATATTTTATAATGCTCAAGTGGGTGAATGTGGATATCTAATTTACTTTTGCTAACATCAATGCCAGCAATAATATTTGATGAATTCATAATTCCTCCATAATAATAACATATACTGCATTTTCCAGTCTTATATACGAGCCTAAAAGCTCAATCAGTTGTTCGGAACTTTCAGTATAAATTTAAGAGAAGAGAACCTTGCTTTCCAACGGTCCCTATGACCAAGAAAGGAAATGGTTCCTCTTCTCTATACATCTTTATATTACTGCTTTGTCACACTTATAAAGACTTAATTTCAACATATAAGAATGGAAGTTTTATTCGAAAAATAGATCCAGAAGTACTCAAAGAATATGTCAAAAAACACCCAGCTAGCAGAAATGAAACAAAATCTAGGATTTGGAATAAATTCAATTTGGTATAGGTTAAAACAGCTAAAAATAACCTTAAAAAAAAGTCACAGAACGTAGTCAAGAAGATAGGCAGCGCTTTACCGATAAAATCTCAAAAATAGACCACTCTAGCATTTTATATATAGATGAAGCAGGAGTTGATAATAGATTATACCGAGAATATGGACGAGCTCCAAAAGGAGAAAAAATATATGCTCTGGAAAAAAGCGAGAGAGAGTAAGTATAATAGGCGGATGAGAAGTTCATTGCACCAATAACTTTCACGGGAGAAAGAAGTATTTAATGCGTGAGATATTACTGCCACAGTTAAAGCGTGGTACAACTATAGTTATGGATAATGCTATATTTCATAAGACTCCTAAAACAAAGTCATTAATAGAGTCTTTTGGCTGTCATTTGTTGTACCTTCCAGCATATTTACCAGCTCACTTTTACCCACAAATATAAGAAGTGAGTAAGATAGATATTAAATAAAATTGGGACCAAAATGAATGAAGTAAGTACAAATGTGCAATATACTGATGGCTTAGGGGATAAATGGCTGGAAAGAGAGTTAAAACACGTTAACTTGGGGGATATAAGGCTTAATAAGAGACTTATTGAAACAAGCTATTGTATAGAGGGTAAGGCATCTGAATCAAAGCTGTAGTAGATGGAAAGAAGCCAAGGGTGCATACAAGCAATGAAAAGCTTAAGGATAAGGAAATTTATTTTTCCCACTATAAAGAAACTATGGAGAGAATAAAAGGAAATCAGTTTGTTTTTTCAGTTCAAGATACAAGTTCATATCTAAATATGGTAAAAGTGGGCTAAAATGGCTGGTTTTGTATTATATTAAAACTATTATAAAGAAAAGTTCGAACAGATCTAGCAGTAGGGCACTGGGATGACACCTTTGTGTTTGAGGCAAAATCGGCTATAACACTTAACATACTGCCTTTGCAAACAAATGTTCGTACAGCTGTGTGCTTGACACTGGAATCTAGAAAACTTAATTGCAAGTAATGCATTGGGTTTGGTGAGTATGGGTTTTGCGTTATAGAATGAAGCACTGACCTTACCCATCACTGAATTAAAAGAAGTAGATATTCAAGCAACATAATGTTTGTAAAACTTAATTTGTACGCTTCCTAGTAATTCTGATATAGTTACTTTAGTTAAAGTCTACAAAAGTTTATAAATGGCAACCTTAAGTGTAAGAGAAGCTTTATGCACAGCAATCAGAGAAGAGATGCAAAACGACCCTGATGTGCTTATCATGGGTGAAGAAGTTGCAGAGTATGATGGTGCTTATAAAGTAACGAAAGGATTACTGAAAGAGTTTGGAGAAAACAGAGTAGTTGATACTCCTATTACCGAACATGGATTTGCTGGCCTTGCTGTTGGAGCGGCATTTGCTGGATTAAAGCCAATAGTCGAGTTTATGACTTTTAATTTTTCTATGCAGGCTATTGACCAAATTGTGAATTCCGCAGCAAAAACAAATTATATGTCAGGCGGACAACTTGGATGCCCTGTAGTATTTCGTGGACCAAATGGCGCTGCAGCAAGAGTTGCTGCACAACACTCTCAATGCTTTGCATCTTGGTATTCGCATATACCGGGGTTAAAAGTAATAGCACCCTATTTTGCCTCCGATTGCAGAGGTCTGCTTAAAGCTGCAATTCGTGACCCTAATCCGGTAATATTTCTAGAAAACGAAATAGCTTACGGACATGAACATGAAGTTTCTGACTCTGAACTGTCAAATAAAGATTATCTACTTGAGATAGGCAAAGCTGCTGTTATACGAGAGGGAAAGGATGTAACTATCACTGCTTTCTCATTAAAATTAATGGACGCCTTAAATGCAGCAGATTTACTTTCTGATGAGGGCATAGAAGCTGAAGTTATTGACCTCAGAACCTTAAGACCACTTGACACTCAAACTGTTATTAACTCTATTCAGAAGACTAATAGGTTAGTTAGTGTAGAAGAAGGATGGCCATTTGCAGGAATAGGAGCAGAGCTGTCAGCCGTTGTCATGGAACAAGGATTTGACTACCTTGATGCTCCAGTTATACGCGTAACTGGCAAGGACATCCCCTTACCTTACGCTGCAAATCTGGAAAAAAAAGCATTACCGCAAGTGGAAGATATAGTTGAAGCCGTGTATCAGGTCTGTTTTAGAAAAAAATAACCCTATTAGTTCTTTTTTGTAATATCTCCTATTCCACATCGTTCCATAAAAGAAGCATCTGTAGTGTTTATACTAGCCATTACTTTCGTGACAATAGCTTTAGCACCGAAAAATACAGCACAAAATACACCTAGCGCAAAAAGAGCTGGCCATGGCATTCTACCAAATATCGCAAGCAAAGCTGCACCTATTATCACTACGGTCATAAACGGTCCGCCTATTCCCCAAACGTAGCCAATAATATTACATATTACTTGAGCAGTTGTGTCAGCATTAGTGTCAGCAGCAGCACTCCCAACATGAGAAAAAGAAATAAATAATACTATAAGAAAAATATTGAAAATTCTCTTGATTGTAGGGTTCATCCCTATACCTTAAACTTAGATATTGTAATTATATCTAAAATACTATAATTTTTAGTAAAACTAGCATAAAGATTGAATAACAAACGGTGCCACAAAAGTAGTTGATACACAACTGCACAAACATTGTAATATAGACATAGTAAACGATATTATTCCAGTGCTTGACGCTGGAATCCAGCTGAGTTGGTGAGTATAAAAGTATAGCTTCTACGTCATACCACCGCGGTATCTCAGCAGATACCGCTAACACGTAGCGGGATGACGAGCTTATCGTCATGCTGCCGCGAACCGTCATACCGCCGCGGTATCTCTTAGCCGCTAACAAGCAGCGGGATGACGGTTGTCATGGTGTCATCCCAGTGCCTTGACACATAGCTGTACAAACGTTTTTGGCTTGACTCACCAGTGGGTGTCATTCCAGTGCTTGACACTGGAATGGCTTTGTTGCATCGCTAGCTATGATGGATTAAAGATAAAAAAGATAGAGAATATCAGTAGCTTATTATTCTGGTATTTATAACAAGAACGGTCAGTGAATACCTAAATTTGAGTAAAAGAAATTTCACTACCACTCACTAATCCGGCTAAAATTCAAGAATTTCAATGCTTTAGCTATTTTCAATAGAATTAAATTTATTAATATAAATAATAAATTACTATTCTTAAATTTGATCAGATTGATTGCAAAAAAACAAGATTTTCAATAAGTTGCTTATAATCCTAACTATAGTTAGCCTTTCATAAGTAGCGATGCAACAAAGCCCACTGGAATCCAGGTTGCTCACAAGCAAACTAGCATAGAAAGTGGTTACAACGTTTTCGATGAGATTGCAGGAAGGCTGGATCCCAGTGGGCTTTGTTGCATAGCAACCGAAAAAATCTGGTGGCTACTGACAAAATTCATTATAAATAACCATTTAACTGTTGAAGAAAAAATATGCCACAGAAAATGAAAGTCAGTAACCAAAACGAATATAACAAATTCCTTGAAAAAAGGGGAAATATTTTTCGTTACATCGATGAAGCTATCGAAAATTGGTATGAAAATAGTCCAAAAATGCAGGGCGGCAACTATATTTACAGTGATAAAGTCGTAATTTTGGTGCATATAATTGTCAATCTTTTTAGAATTGGTTTAAGACAAACGGTGGGGTTTATAAAAGGATATCTGCAACAAATAGGAAAAAATTTGGCAGTTATCAGCTATTCACAAGCATCAAGAAGGTTTAAAAAACTTAATATTAAGATAAATGATTGCAGGGTTGATAAAAGCAACATGGAAAATATTGAAATTATCATAGATAGCACAAGTATCAGCATTTACAGTAACACTCCTGGCCACAGTAAGGAAAACAGTGCAGATAGAAAGTACCGAAGCTACGAGCAAGTAAGAAAGTTACATGTTATGTTAAGTGTGAATAGTAAAAAAGCTATAGCTGCAAGATACAGTAATGGCGTCTACTCTGACCACTATGGAGCTTGCGATTTGCTTGAAGAAGTTAATTTTCAGCACAAAATAAAAGCATTATATGCAGATAGGGCATACGATAGGCACAAACTTTATAAATTGTGTAAGAAATACGATATAAAGACAAAAGTTCTACCAAAAAAGGATGCAGCAGAACATTCAAAAATAGATTATATGTCTGACAGAAATGCTGCTATTAGGTTAATAAAATTATATGGACAAGATGGTGTAAAAGAGTGGAAAAAGGAAGCAATTTATGGAAAGAGATCTTACATAGAAGGATTTTTCTCAAGGTTGAAGCAAGTATTTGGATTTAGCTTTAGGAATAAATCTGAAGTAAATCGTGAAAAAGAATTACTAATTAAGTGCTATTTGCTCAACAAATTCACTGATATTGGTATGGCTAAATTTGAAATCATTACATAAATTTGTCGTAAACCATCACTGCTTAAGGTGCTATGCAACAAAGCCCACTGGGATGGCTTTGTTGCATAGCAACCGAAAAAATCTGGTGGCTACTGACAAAATTCATTATAAATAACCATTTAACTGTTGAAGAAAAAATATGCCACAGAAAATGAAAGTCAGTAACCAAAATGAATATAACAAATTTCTCCAGGAAAGAGGAAATATTTTTCATTATATCAATGAAGTCATAGAAAATTGGTATGAAAATAGTCCAAAAATGCAAGGCGGCAACTATATTTACAGTGATAAAGTTGTGATTTTGGTGCATATAATTGTCAATCTTTTTAGAATTGGTTTAAGACAAACGGTGGGGTTTATAAAAGGATATATGCAACAAATAGGAAGAGATTTAGCAGTTATCAGCTATTCACAAGCATCAAGAAGGTTTAAGAAACTTAATATTAAGATCAATGATTGCAGAATTGATAAAAATAATATGGAAGACATCGAAATTGCTATAGATAGTACAGGTATCAGCATTTACAACAATACCCCTGGTCACAGCAAGGAAAATAGCGCTAACAGAAAATATCGTGGCTATGAACAGACAAGAAAATTGCATGTAATGTTGAATATAAACAGCAAAAAAGCCATAGCTGTAAAATACAGTAACGGTGTCTACTCTGATCACTATGGAGCTTGCGATTTGCTTAAAGAAGTTAATTTTCAGCATATCATAAAAGCACTATATGCAGATAGGGCATATGATAGGCACAAGTTTTACAAATTGTGTCACGAATATGATATAAAGGCAAAAATTCCACCAATAAACAATGCGGCAGAACATCCAGAAATAGATTATATGTCTGACAGAAATGCTGCTATTAGGTTAATAAAATTATACGGTGAAGATGGCGTGAAAGAATGGAAAAAAGAAGTAAATTATGGGAAAAGATCTTATATTGAAGGGTTTTTCTCAAGATTAAAGCAAATATTTGGATTCAGCTTTAGGAATAAATCCGAAGTAAATCGCGAAAAAGAATTGCTGATTAAGTGCTATTTGCTTAATCAATTTACTGAAATTGGTATGGCTAAATTTGAAATGGCTACATGATATTTATCGTAAATTACTACCAGTATAAGGTGCGATGCAACAAAGCCATCCCAGTGTCTGGGCACTGGGATGACACCTCTGGGCACTGCCGTCATAAAGGAACCAGTGTCAGCTACTTGAATGACATCATTTGCTGTGCAATTTACCTTCAAAAATGAATGTTTGTACAGCTGTGTGTCAAGCACTGGAATCTGCCACGCAAATTGCAATGTTCGTACAGTTATGCGTCAAGCCTAAAAGTAGTTAGCTAATAGGTTTAATAAAAATTCACATTTATAGGAAAGATTGGTAACATTACTTGAATAAAGACCGTTATTGTAATTATGCCAAAACGCACAGATATAGACTCTATATTAGTAATAGGAGCAGGCCCAATAGTTATAGGTCAGGCGTGTGAGTTTGATTATTCCGGAACGCAAAGCTGTAAAGTATTAAAAAGCGAAGGTTATAAAGTTATTTTAGTTAACTCCAACCCCGCAACTATAATGACAGATCCTGAGTTTTCTGATGCGACGTATATTGAGCCGGTGTTGCCTGAAATCATAGAGAAAATTATAATTAAGGAGAGGCCAGACGCAATATTGCCAACAATGGGCGGGCAAACAGCGCTCAATTGTGCAATAAAACTTGCAGATGATGGAGTGTTAGACAAATACAACGTAGAACTAATAGGAGTAAATAGAGAAGCAATAAAAAAAGCAGAAGATAGGGAATTATTTCGCCAATCCATGGATAGAATAGGGCTAAAATACCCCAAAAGTGTCATTATAAAAAATCAAGAACAAATAAAAAAGGCTTTGGATTACATTGGATTACCAGCAATCATCCGTTCATCATTCACTCTTGGCGGTGCAGGTAGCGGCATAGCATATAATAAAGAGGAGTTTTTCAATATCGTAGAAAGTGCTCTCAAAATTTCGCCAATAAATGAAGTTCAGATAGATGAATCAATTATCGGCTGGAAAGAATATGAAATGGAAGTTATCCGTGACTGCAAGGATAACTGTATAATAGTGTGTTCAATAGAAAATGTTGATCCAATGGGGGTGCACACTGGGGATAGTATCACAGTTGCTCCTGCTTTGACTCTGCGTGACGTAGAATACCAACAGATGAGAAATGCATCTATAGCAGTGCTGAGGGAAATTGACGTTAGTGCCGGTGGTGCAAATGTTCAGTTTGCAGTGAATCCTAAAGAAGATGGAAGCCTCGTTGTAATTGAAATGAATCCAAGGGTTTCTCGCTCTTCTGCACTTGCCTCAAAAGCAACAGGCTATCCTATTGCAAAAGTTGTAACTAAACTTGCTATTGGCTATTCGCTCGATGAAATACGTAACGACTGCGCTCCAATAATACCAGCAGCATTCGAACCAGTGATTGATTATATCGTCACTAAAATTCCTCGATTTGAGTTTGAAAAATTTAAGGGGACGAATTGTGAATTATCAACTTCCATGAAATCAGTGGGAGAAGTAATGTCTATAGGCCGCACTTTTAATGAGTCACTACAGAAAGCTTTCCGTTCACTTGAAACTGATCTTACAGGACTTGATGAAGTATTTCCTGAGAACATTGATATTGATCACGTAAAATCTCAATTAGCAAAATTGCTGCCAAACAGATTACTGATTGCTGCTGACGCAATGCGCCACGGAATTAGCATAGAAGAAATAAATTCGATTACAGGATATGACTTATGGTTTCTGCAAAATATACAGCAAATCATCTTAGCTGAACAAAAAATCAAGGAAAACGGCCTTCCTGAGACTGCATATGAAATGTTAGAGCTGAAAAAAATGGGATTTTCAGATGCAAGATTGGCAAAATTAAGTAACAAAAAAATAGAACAGATTGAAGAAATAAGAAAAAAATTTGGCATCAAACAAGTTTATAAACGTGTAGACACCTGTGCAGCTGAATTTGAATCGAGCACTGCTTATATGTATGGCTGCTATGAGGGTGATGTTGAAAATAAAACGGAATGTGAGGCGAATATTTCTGACCGAGAAAAGGTTGTCATTTTAGGAAGTGGTCCAAATCGCATTGGTCAAGGTATTGAGTTTGATTATGCATGCGTACATGCAGCTTCTGCCGCCAAAGAAATGGGGTATGAAACAATAATGATCAACTGTAATCCAGAAACTGTCTCAACTGACTACGATACCGCTGATCGTTTATATTTTGCACCACTCATTGCAGAGGATGTGCTTGAAATACTAAGTAAAGAGCAAGAAAATGGCACACTGGTTGGTATGATAGTTCAAATAGGTGGTCAAACACCTTTAAAGTTAGCCAAAGTGCTTAACGAGAGAGGTTTCAAAATTTTGGGAACTTCGTTTGATTCTATTGACCTTGCAGAAGATCGCATGAGGTTTAAAAATCTTGCTTTGCAACTTAATTTAAAACAACCTGAAAGTTCTATCTGCCATTCAGTAGAAGAAGCGTTAACCAATGCAGAAAAGGTGGGGTTTCCACTAGTAGTCAGGCCATCATATGTCCTCGGCGGTCAGTCTATGTCGATTAGACACGATACTCAGAGCTTTAAAGAGTATGTCTTGAATCAAACCAAAATTTTTGAACACGGATCGCTGCTTCTTGATAAATTTTTAGTCAATGCAGTTGAGGTTGACATTGATGCTGTATGTGATGGGGAAAAAGTTTTCATTGCAGCGGTCATGGAGCACATTGAAGAAGCTGGTATCCACTCTGGCGATTCAACATGCTCAATACCGACAAATACATTGAGTGACGAAGTAATAAAAGAGATCGAGCTCCAAACTGAGAGAATAGCATTAGCATTAAAAGTGAAAGGTCTGATAAACATTCAGTTTGCTGTTCAAGAGAATAGACCTCTTGCAGAACCTGTTTGTGATGAGAAATTTTTAGGAAAAGTGCAGATGAGCACCACAGAATACTCGAATGTATTTGAGGAGCGCAGACAAGCTTTGACGACAAAATTGCCTTCAGAAATCGAATTATGCAAGAGGTCTAGTGATGTATACATACTTGAAGTGAATCTAAGGGCTAGTCGCACAGTTCCTTTTATTTCCAAGGTAATCAACATTCCTGTTGCAAAGCTTGCCACTCAGGTTATTTTGGGTAAAAAATTGAATCAGGAAAACAAGCCTTTCAATCATTTTGCAGTTAAAGCTGCTGTTTTTCCATTTACCCGCTTTGCAGGAGTTGATACTTTACTTGGTCCTGAAATGAAATCAACAGGAGAAGTGATGGGAATTGACTCATCTTTCAAAGCTGCACTTGCAAAAGCGCATATGGCTGCAGGATACAAGTTACCAACAGAAGGAACAGCTCTGGTTTCAGTAAAAGATGATGATAAAGAGTATATATTGCCAGTTGCACGAATGTTGAAAGAACTGAGTTTTGAAATATATGCCACCAAAGGCACAGCTTCGTATCTGAACAATAACGGCATTGCTGCAAAAGCTGTAAATAAAGTGAGAGAAGGCAGACCCCACATCGTTGATATGCTCAAAGATGGAAAAATAAATCTAGTGATCAATACCTCAAAAGGTGTAAAGTCAGTCTCAGACAGCAAAAATATTCGCAGAACTGCTATTTTGCAAAATATAGCTTACAGCACCACAGCTTCTGGAAGTAAAGCGTTAGTGCTTGCAATTCAATATGTAAAGAATAGCAAATTGGAAGTGAAATCATTACAGCAGATACAAAACATTTAAATATCAAAACTAAAATAATTCATTGCTCTATCTCAAAATCGTGGTAGAGTAATGTAAATTAAATTTCTTTACTGACTTGCCTATGTATTATAGTATTTGTATGGGTAATGGTTATATAACATGACTTATGAGATAAAAAAGCAACAAATAATAGATCAACAAATTTTTGAAAGTAATATAAAAGATCCGACGAAGTTCTCTCTTAATCAAGAGTATAACTTTGCCAAAAATGATTTGTCAAACAAAACAGATGAACACGAAAGTGATAATCGACTACAGAACTCTAGTGATCATGATTCAGATGATAGTTCCGCTGATGGTAATCAGATGCCTTGTACTGAATCAAGTGATTGGAACTCAAATTCGAGCTGTAGTTCAGATTATTCTTGTTTTTCGGAAGATGGCTCACTTTTAATGGATCTAGAAATACCATTAACTGAAAATGAAGAGAAGCTGATTGATAAATTTTGTGAGAAGATGAAAAAGGTGGAAGAAGAAAATAACAAAGGAAGTGCTTTAAGGCTTACTCAATACATAACAAATGAATATTTAGGGAAAGGGATAAGACTAAATTCATGTTATGGTGATCGTTATAGAACTGTAACAAATTTGATATTTGAAGCAATAATAGATGTTATTAAGAATGAAGGCCTATGCCCTAGCAGTAAAGCGCATGCATTTGGAGGTCAGGATGTTTCCTGTAACAATGAAGATCAAGATGATGACAACACGAATGAAGCACTGGAAGATGGTAATTTAGACATCATAAGAAACACCATTAGGGATTTATTGTTAAAAGGTGGGAAAGTAGAAAGAGGTCTTTTCGATGGTGGTGAGCTAGGACATGTAACTTCTGATTTTGATTATGTCAATGATCTCTTTGCGGAATGTAAGGAAATTGAAAACGATCTAAAAAATGTAGCATATGAAAGTATTGTAAACAAAAATAAGCAAACCCAAAAGGATGAATTAGAAGTAGAGATAGATAATGGATGTTTTTATATAGAATATCCTCAAGATAGTATTGTTGAAGTCGCAAAAATCCTAAGCAATGAAAAGAATGAAGGTTTAAACTTAAGAGTTGGTATACTGCAAATTGGGAAAAGTATAGTAAGAGTTGAAAGCTACAACGGAAAAAGAAATTATCTGGATGTTTGTAAGCAAGGTGTAACATTATCTTTTGATAGTGAAGCAGGAAAAATCAGTATTCATCTAAATCCTAAGAAAAATAGTAATGAAATAGAAGTAAAGATTGATAAGGAGAGCGAAGCAAGGCTTAACGAGTTAGAAGATAAGGGGGAAAATTTAGGAGAAAGCTGTCTTTTAGGAAGAAAAAGTGTTTGGGAAGCTATACGAGATGGAAATTTTGAAAGAAATAGTATACCTAAAGAATCAACTAGCGTAATTGAACAGCCAAATGCTGCAACGAATACTCCACTATCTTCCCTAGAGAACATTCGTCTGAACGGACACAATCACAGAACTAAGCAATAGGCCTATCTATCATTCTAATGTGATTTCAGTTTTTTTTACGTGCAAACTCTTTAATCCCACCTTGTAGTTAGGATAAATTAGAGAGACATTAAGATCTTTTTTAATTTTAACATTACTTACTTTTTTTGATCCTAAATAAAAACTCTGTGCATAATCTGGTAAGGAAGAAACCTCAATTGGCTCTGGAGGGCTAACATTGAGAAGTTTGGCTGCATACATTATCACTTCAGATTGTGTAGTGGGTAAATCATCTGCACAATTGTATATTTCACCAGGTTTTATGTTTTGCATGGAAGAAAATAGAATATTCGATATATCTTCAACGTGAATACGAGAAAAAAAATGCCCTTCCTTTTTCACATTTCTTGCTTTGCCAAGCTGCAAGTCAATTAACACATTCCTACCAGGACCGTATATTCCAGCTAAACGAAAAATATGTACAGGCAATCTGCTATTCAGCCACTTCCTTTCAGATTTAAGGCGCTTTTCTCCTCTGATTTCTATAGGTTTTGTTTTAGATTCCTCATTCACCCAATTACCAGAGTGATCACCATAGACGCTAGTTGCAGACAAATAACCAAACCATTTGATATTTTGCAGACAATCACCGTATCTCTCCACAACATCATCACCATCTGGAGGAATAGAAATTAAAACGTGCGTTGCGCTTTTAAGCAGATCTTGACTAACTTTCTCATAATTAAAGAGGATTACATTTTGTATATTTTTACTTCTTGATGTGCCACTGACTTTCCAACTTAAGTTCAGTAGTTTTTTCGATAAAAATTTAGCTACATACCCATAACCAAAGCAAAACAAGTGCATAGAAGTTAGTTGCTGAAATTTTTCTTGATAAACTCTATACCTAATTTTATTCCCTCTTCATTAATAATATGCCCTAATGCATGAATTGGGTGTCCTTCAACATTTACTCCATTTTCTTTCAGAGCTTTAACCGCTAAGTCGAGGGATGAAAAAGGTACCACGTCGTCAGCATCACCATGGATAACACATATGTTAGGTTTTGATTTGATCTCTGGTACAGTTTTTGAAGGTGAAAGAAACCTACCAGAGTATGCAACAACTGATGCACAGGATTGAGAGCGGGTGAGAGCTGTATGTATTGCAAGCATTGCTCCTTGAGAAAATCCAACTAAAGAAAGTTGCGTATCTTTTAAATTAAGCTCCTTTAATCTTGTATCAATGAAATGATTTACAATTGATGTAGCATTTTTTACTCCATTATATAGCGCTTCCTCACTACGATCTTCCAAGCTGAACCACTGATAACCATCACCTATTTCTCTTTCAAACGGAGCATTGGGTACTGCAAAATATGAACCCAGTAAAAACTTGCTCATAACTTTAGCAAGGTGAATGAAATTATCGCCACTTGAGCCCCAACCATGTAAAAAAACAATCAAATTTTTCTTATTTCCGCCTGCACAAATTTCTGGGCCTTTAAGTTTAATCATCTCTTTTCCTTTTGCATTTATATTTTTATCTAACACTAATTTTCAAATTTGTAAAAACCCATGTGCAATCGTGCTGATACCAAATCTCAGAAATAAGAAAACAAACTAGAAGGAATGCCTTATTATCTATAGCTACAGCCTTAAGCAATGTACCTTATTTATTTACGGAAATTGGTATAATAATGTCATGCAAGTAGTCACACTACTTGCATGACATCAATAATTGATCTCGACTTATAGCCCAACTAGAAAGTTGTACATAGAATGACAGAAATCCAGATGTTATTTATTTACTTTCGATCTTTTCTATCAATTTTTTAACTAAGCCTCTTAGCTTTTTACTGGACTCATCGAGCTCTTGAATCTGCGAGCTGCGCTCTTTCATTAGTTCCTTATAGTTACCTCTTATGTAGTCAATCACTTCCTTCATCTGAGCAATCATCTTGTTAACATCCATACTGCCCAAATCAGGTATCATGCCAGGCATAGCCCCTTCTAACATACCGCCAGCCATAAGCTGCTGAGACATTTGCATAAATGGTTTTAAAGTCTGATTAAGCAATTCAGGATCCTTGGCTAATTTTTCTATTTGCTCTTTGCAAGTATCCATATACTGCTTCATAAATTCATCTTCTTGTCCTTTGTCTATCATAATATGCCTACCTTAAAATACGTATTCTTTATTATATATCGTTTTTAAATTAAAAACAATACAAAATACCTATCACAATTGCATTAATACTTTTTAAACAATAAAAAATGCTCCTTTGCTTATAAAGGGTCACATACTTTCTTTAACCACTCCTTATCTTTAACGCTATTTTCTAAGTTTTCATAGACAAATTGATGGTAGCCATTTATCCATTCAATTTCATCTTTAGTAAGCATTTGCACATCTATTAGCCTTCTATCATATGGAATAGAGGTCAGTTGTTTAAAGTTTAAGAAACCTTTTTCATGTTTATCAACATACATCAGATTTTCAATTCTTATTCCATACTCTCCCGGAATGTAATAGCCAGGTTCGTTGGATAGTATCATGCCTGGTACTAATTTTACTTTATTACTTTTTGATATTGCTTGTGGTCCTTCGTGCACTGATAAATAGCTTCCTACTCCATGCCCTGTACCATGCATATAGTCCATTCCAAATTTCCATAAATGCGTACGTGCCAATATATCCAATTCTCCACCAGTAGCGCCAGAAGGAAAGATGACACTTGCTACAGCAATGTGAGCTTTCAACACTATTGTATAGTGGGTTATTTGCTCATTGGTCGGATTACCAACTACTATAGTTCTTGTCACATCGGTTGTGCCATTAAGGTATTGGCCACCAGAGTCAATCAAATATAGTCCATTTTTCTGAATTACCTTATTCGTCTTACTGCTTGCACGATAGTGAATTATTGCACCATTTTCATTAAATGCGGAAATTGTTGGAAAGCTCAATTGTTTAAACAAATTCTGCTCTTTTCTGTACTCTAAAATCTTTTCTTCAGCTTTGAGCTCAGTGATTCCATTGCCAACATTATTTTCAAGCCAATATAGAAAATTTGTAACTGCTGCTCCATCTTTAATGTGTGCATTTATAGCCCCAGCTATTTCAGTTTGGTTTTTTACTGCTTTATAAATTAGACAAGGATCCTCTCTTTCAGCTACCTGCTTGTTTTCTACTAGACCTTTTTCATTACTTCTTGTCATCCGAGTAGCTTGACTACTTGGATCCATACTTTCTTTTTTTCTGGATTCCAGCGTCACGCGCTGGAATGACACCGAAGCTGATTTTTCACTCAAATAATGGTTATGCAAGGGATCTATTGCATTCATAATACTCATTGGAGTTGTGTTTGGATCTATAACTATTGAATTTAGCTTGTGCAGCGAATTTTCTAGCTCACTAATATCAAAAATATTTACATGGTTATCTAAATTTGCTTCTATAGTCGAATGTTTTTTATCTTGAATAAACAAATCAACATTACCGCTTTTATACAATATAGCACGGCCCAATATACATGGAGTATATTTAGCATTTTCATTTCTTAAATTTAATAACCATGAAATTGAATTTGGATCAGTTAAAAGCACTGCTTCAGCTTCTTTATCTATGCTTTTAGCGACTTTTTCGCATTTGTCCTTACTACTTTCACCAGCATATTTAATAGAATGTAAAACCACTGCTTGTTTTCGATAGTCACTTTTTTTTCCAGCTAAACAGGGTATTAATTTACAGATATTCTCATACTTTCTTATATCTTCTATGGTAAAATATTGCAAATAATAACCTAGTGAGGCAGTCGATGTTAAGTTTGCTTTTATCCATTCGCGTGGATCCTCTTCTTGTATATTATATACTTGAAAATTGCCCCGATCGAGCTGATTGTGAGCTTGTGTGATATAGCGTCCATCTGTAAAAAATTGGCACTTGTTGTTTTTTGTGACAATGAGCAGCCCATTTGTTCCTGTGAAGCCACATAACTTAGTTAGCTCCTCTGAATACTCATTTAAATATTCATCTTTAGTATGCAACATAAATGCGTCAACGTTTATTTCGTGCATAAAAGAACGAAATTCTTCGATTTTTGACATGGAATACCTCACGCAAAACTAGCAGCTACTTTCGTTTTCTTATTCCTAAGGTACACTAATATGCTAACTATCGCTGCGGGAGTGATGCCTTGTATTTGCTTTGCAATGCCAATTGTTGCTGGTTTTATCGTCTGCAACTTTTCTATTACTTCACTTGACAAGCCTTTAACTTGTGAATAGTTGAAGTTGATTGGAATTTGAGTGTTAATTTCCTCTCGTAAAAACTTCATATCCGCTTCTTGCCTTATTAGATAAGGTTTGTATTTTGCTTCAATTTCAACCGCTTCGCATATTTCATTCTTAGTTGCATTATCCGCTTTGGTGTGTCCCATTTTGCCATTCCAGCGCGTGACGCTGCTTAACTCCGGCCATATTTCTTGTAATTTATTCCAGTCGATATTTGGGTAGCTAAGTAAATCTAGTGCCGTTTTTCTTATCCCATCATAAGATATTTTGATACCATAAGACCTAAGCTGCTCAGGAGTAATCGTTAGACTCCCTAACTTCTCTTCAAGCTGCTTAATGGATTCAAGTTTATTCTGTAAAACAGAGTATCTCTCATGCGAAACAAGGGAAATATCATAACCTTTTTGTGTTAATCTTCTATCTGCATTGTCTGACCTGATAGCTAGCCTATATTCTGCACGTGAGGTAAATAATCTATAAGGCTCGATCACCCCTTTGGTGACCAAATCGTCTATCATTACGCCGATATACGAATCTGTACGATGGAGAACAAAGCTTTCTTTTTTTTCAGATGCAGAAAGTGCTGCGTTAATTCCAGCGATAATTCCTTGCCCTGCTGCTTCTTCATATCCAGTAGTGCCATTAATTTGGCCGGCGAAATATAGACCTTTGACTTTCTTAGTTTCAAGAGTATGAAATAGCTCTCGTGGGTCAATATAGTCATATTCAACCGCATACCCAGGCCTTAGTATTTCTGCATTTTCAAGTCCCTTGATACTATTTATCATTTCACGCTGCACTTCAATAGGCAATGAATTTGAAATTCCATTTGGATATATAGTGTTATCGTCAAGCCCTTCTGGCTCTAGAAATATTTGGTGACTATTTTTTTCTGCAAATTTATTAACTTTAATTTCAATGGATGGGCAGTATCTTGGTGCAACAATGTCATCTAAATATGAGGAAGTTGACCTGTGAAGATTCTCTCGAATTATTTTATGCGTATTTTCATTAGTATGGGTAATAAAGCATGGTACCTGGGGTTGGTTAATTTTTTCTGTTAAGTAAGAAAACGGCACAGGTGGATTATCACCCACTTGTTCTTGCAATATTGACCAGTTTATAGTATTACGATCAAGCCTTGGTGGAGTTCCGGTACGCAGTCTACCTAATTTGAAATTATATTTCTTCAACGTATTTGCAAGTTCTACGGCAGACTTATCTCCCATTCTCCCTGAAGGAGTTGTTTGCTCTCCTATATGAATTACACCTTGCAGGAAAGTTCCCGTAGTTAAAACAACTTTACCTGTTAGTATACTTTCACCAGAACTTGTTATTACAGCTTTAATGTACAATTCTCCATTGTTATTACTCTCTATAAGAAAATCGTCAACTGACTCTTCTTTTACCGTCAAATTGTTATAATTTAGAATAATTTCCTGTATTGCTTGCTTGTACAATTTTCGATCTGCCTGTGCACGTGGTCCCCATACTGCTGCACCTCTGCTGCTATTTAAAATGACTGAGTGTATGCTTGCTTGATCGATTGCTCTTCCCATTATTCCATTAAGAGCGTCAACTTCCCTAACTACAACACCCTTTGCAACTCCTCCGATTGCTGGATTGCAGGACATTTCTCCTATAGTTGAAATTTTATGAGTTATAAGCAGCGTGTTTGCACCAAGGCGAGCTGCCGCAGCAGCCGCTTCGCACCCTGCATGACCACCACCTACTACTACTACATCATATTTATGCATGCTTTTTAAGTAATTCGTACCCTACTAATATTCCGATTATCAGCGGTTAATGTCAAATCTTGTTATTCCAATGTTGCACACTGGAATAACAGAAACCTTACTTGATTAGCTTAAACTGGCTCATACCCCTTCCCTTTCGAAGAAAAGTGCTCAATTATAGGTGATATAATGTGCTCATTCACTTTTTCAGCTATTGGTACTATAATATTTTCCATTGCAAGAGACGCTATAATTGGCGCAATTACTCCTATTGTTGCACCTGCTAAAGCTGCAGATCCCATTCCAACCATTGCACCAGGAAAAATAGCAGTTGCGGCTGCAGCAAGGCCAACTCCGATTGCAGCGCTTGTAACGCAGACACCAGCAAGCATGAAAAGATCTTTTTTGGAGAATTCTCCTTTTTTTACACTATCATATATACCATGTGCACTAACTAATATTGCAGGAATGGCGGCAATAATTCCACCTATAACCAAAGGTGACAAAGCTGTAAAACTCAATCCCAAACCTGTCAATGCTCCTATTACTGATACTATACCACAGGCTATTAAAAATTCTTTCATACACCCTCCCTAATTAATTTGATATGTTACCATTTGTTCATATCTCCGTCAAGCAGAAAATTTTAGTGGGGCGAGCGACCAGGATCGAACTGGCGACATTCAGTACCACAAACTGACGCTCTACCAACTGAGCTACGCCCGCCAAGATATAAAATTTCTAACATAAGAGCGCAAATAGTCAATTGATTATTTAACTCTCCTTTTGCAGAGGGTTTTAAGTTTAGCCAATAAATATTTTCATTGATACTTTTACCATTATAGTTAATTGTATTGACACTAATGAAGTAGTGGTATGTTTAAAAGTATTTTCACATTTAGTTTTTTTACGGCTATTTCAAGGATCTCAGGGTTAATAAGAGATGTATTGATTGCTACGGTTATTGGTGCGAACTCTCTTGCAGACATATTTTTTTCTTCGTTTCGTTTTGCCAATCTATTTCGAGCATTTTTTGCAGAAGGAGCGTTCACTACCTCATTCATACCGTTATACTCAGCAGAATCACATGATAATAAGAAGGCATTTAATTTTGCAAGTAGTGTAATATCCATTACGTTTATTATCTTAGTAATTTTTTGCCTTATCATGCAAACTTTCTCCCCTTATATGATTCAAATTTTTGCTCCTGGATTTGACCAAAGTAAGTTTACCCTTACTGTTACTTTATCAAGAATTATGATGCCCTACATAATCTTTGTTTCAATTGCATCACTTATTGGTGGAATGCTGCAAGTAAAGCAGCATTTTGCTTCAACAGCTATTGCACCAATTGTTTTGAATCTCTGTTTAATCATCAGTTTATTTGTGCCTTACGTAAAAACTCCAGCGCACAACCTTTCTATAGCTGTCCTTATAGGAGGGATTTTACAGTTACTTCTGATACTGTTTAGTGCATACAAGTTAAAGGCAGCTTTTTCTTTTAGCCTTGAATTAAGCAATGAAATAAGGTTGTTTTTTAAGCGTGTGATACCTGCAATTATCAACAATTGTGTAACTCAAATAAGCTTATGGATTGATACAATCATGGCAAGTTTTATACCAAATGCGGTGTCCTATATATATTATGCCGATAGACTAAATCAACTACCGCAGGGAATAATCGGTACTGCAATTGGTACAGTGCTTCTTCCTTTAATTTCAAAACAGGTGAATAATACTGAAAATATAGTCAAAATACAGAACAAGGCTCTCAACATAGGATTAATGTTAATTATGCCAACAACTGCTGCCTTTATCATTATTCCCGACATAATTTTACTTACGCTTTTTTCTTACGGCCGGTTTGATCATTATGCAGTGCAACAAACTGCTCCCACGTTAATAGCATTTTCTTTTTCTTTACCTGCATTTATTATAAATAAAGTATTGCTACCTACATTTTTTGCTAAAGGCAATCTGAAAATACCAACCATATTTTCGCTAATGTGCCTTGGAATTAATGTAGTGCTAAACCTTTTGTTAATGAACGAGTATCAGCATACGGGGATTGCTATTGCTACTTCCGTTTCCACTTGGATAAACTCCATTCTATTAATTAGTTATTTAACAATAAATAAAATGTATAAGGTTAGCCAAGCGTTATTGTTAAATGTCATGAAAATTTTTGTAGCAACGGTAGTTATGTCAATAGTTCTTTATGTTGCTAATTCCTTATCGGCAGGATTATTTTTTGATAAAATGTTGGCTCGTATTGTTTATTTAACGACTTTAATAGCTTTGAGTGTTATTGTTTATTTTGGTACTCTTTACCTAACTTTTAGAGGAAGTTTAAAAACATGTATAAATGTAATCTGAAGGTACAACAAATGGTGTCATCCCAGTGCTTGACACTGGGATGGCTTTGTTGCATCGCACCTTATACTGGTAGTAATTTACGATAAATATCATGTAGCCATTTCAAATTTAGCCATACCAATTTCAGTAAATTGATTAAGCAAATAGCACTTAATCAGCAATTCTTTTTCGCGATTTACTTCGGATTTATTCCTAAAGCTGAATCCAAATATTTGCTTTAATCTTGAGAAAAACCCTTCAATATAAGATCTTTTCCCATAATTTACTTCTTTTTTCCATTCTTTCACGCCATCTTCACCGTATAATTTTATTAACCTAATAGCAGCATTTCTGTCAGACATATAATCTATTTCTGGATGTTCTGCCGCATTGTTTATTGGTGGAATTTTTGCCTTTACATCATATTCGTGACACAATTTGTAAAATTTGTGCCTATCATATGCCCTATCTGCATATAGTGCTTTTATGACATGCTGAAAATTAACTTCTTTAAGCAAATCGCAAGCTCCATAGTGATCAGAGTAGACACCGTTACTGTATTTTACAGCTATGGCTTTTTTGCTGTTTATATTCAACATTACATGCAATTTTCTTGTCTGTTCATAGCCACGATATTTTCTGTTAGCGCTATTTTCCTTGCTGTGACCAGGGGTATTGTTGTAAATGCTGATACCTGTACTATCTATAGCAATTTCGATATCTTCCATATTATTTTTATCAATTCTGCAATCATTGATCTTAATATTAAGTTTCTTAAACCTTCTTGATGCTTGTGAATAGCTGATAACTGCTAAATCTCTTCCTATTTGTTGCATATATCCTTTTATAAACCCCACCGTTTGTCTTAAACCAATTCTAAAAAGATTGACAATTATATGCACCAAAATCACAACTTTATCACTGTAAATATAGTTGCCGCCTTGCATTTTTGGACTATTTTCATACCAATTTTCTATGGCTTCATTGATATAATGAAAAATATTTCCTCTTTCCTGGAGAAATTTGTTATATTCATTTTGGTTACTGACTTTCATTTTCTGTGGCATATTTTTTCTTCAACAGTTAAATGGTTATTTATAATGAATTTTGTCAGTAGCCACCAGATTTTTTCGGTTGCTATGCAACAAAGCCCACTGGGATCCAGAAAACTTAATTCTAACCAAGTGGCTGCATAATAAAGACTGGATGCCAGTGTCAAGCACTGGCATGACAGCAGTCCTACGTCATACCGTCACGGTATCTCTAGATCCCGCTAACAAGCAGCGGGATGACGGTTGTTGTTTGGCTATAAATGTTTAAGAAATTTACCAAATGGAAAAAAAGGCAAAAGAAGCCCCGTGGTTATTATCCGCTTTAAAATATTGGCGTTTTTTATGTTTTAAACGCTTGACAAGCGAAATTCAGCTGCTTTTAATTGCAACTAACTTACGCTGCAAATGTTTAAGAAATTTACCAAGCAGAAAAAAAGACAAAGAATCCCCGAGTTAGCTAGTCTTTTACTATCTCTGTCGAGTATTGGCATTTTTTGATGTCTTGTAACGCTTTATAAGCGCGTTCAGCTTATTTAGATAAAAATCTAGATGTAGATGAAGTTTTGTAAAGACATACAGTATCTATATACTGCAAAAAATTGAACATAAGACGCCGATACATTAAGTAATCCTTACCTTTTAATCTGCAGATTGGCGAAAGCAAATACAATAGCTTCAGTTTCATGATAAGGGGGCTGGCGGAGGGTGTCAAGCAAGTTTTTTCGTTTCTGCGGGCTACCTGAGTTTATTGACTTCATTAGAGCCAAAACTCTTGGGACCTAGGTGATAATTCTATCTAAAAGGATGCCAAAAAAGAGAAGCAACCCTACGTAGGAATTATTTTTAAATATGGACATGCATTGACTGGGATCGTCAGGATTGAAATTTTTGTATTGGCGGTGAAATATGAACCCTACAGCAAGTAGAGCAATATAAAAAATGTTATTTAATGATGATAAAATGCCAGCGTATAGCCATGCCATAAAAGATATTAAGTAAAATCTTTTCAACCAAGATTTTGTTGTATCACCAAAATATAATGCGGTAGATTTCATTCTGAGTTTTTCATCATCTTTTTTATCTTGATGAGCGTATATGGTGTCATAACCAAGCGTCCAAAAGACGCATCCTATATAAAACAGCAAGGATTCTATACTGATCTGGTTTGTTATTGCTGCTGAGCCCATGAGCGATCCCATATTGAAGGTAAACCCTAAGAACAATTGTGGCCACCAAACATACCGCTTTAATAAAGGGTAAGTAGCTATCATACACATTGAGATTATTCCAAGTATGAGTGTAGTTTTATTAGTTAATAATAAGATTACCAGGGCAATAGACAGTAACAGTGAAAGTAAAGCTAAAGCCTGCTTTATGTTTAATGCACCACTTGCAAGTGGCCTATATTTTGTTCGTTCAACGTGCGCATCTATTTCTCTATCGAAAATGTCATTGATTATGCACCCTGCAGGTCTCATTAAAAATGCACCTATAGTAAACAAAACAAGGAGAAAAAGAGCCTGATACGATAGAGAAGTTGAGGCTAAAAGAATACCGCTCAAACTGGGAAATAGCACAAGCCACAAACCTGTTAAACTGTGCAATCTCATTAATGAAAAGTAACGATTGAAATGCATTAATTAAGTGTGATTATGTAATATTTTGCTTACATTGACAAAATTATCGAACGCTAAATCAGGCTTGAAAACTAACTCAGGTATAAATCGCAAATCAACATAACACAATATAGATTTACGTATTGACCATGCAGATTGGTTCATTTCATTAACAACAGTGTTAATATCACAGTTATTCTCAGAAGGATCTCCAGTGTGTGACCACGTACTTTTTTCTGGATCTAAGTAGTCAGCTACTTGGATATTCAATAAAGATAACACAATATATACATCTGCTTTTTTCAAATCTTTACTTAATTTTACGTCAGATACTGCTACATTTTTATTGAACACCTTACCTTCCATTAGGACTCTTGATATTGCTCTATGCAATACCGATGCTATTTTTAGGTTTCTAATTTCCTTTTTCATATCCAGCTACTATAACACCCTTTCTTCTTGCACTAATTGATAAGCTTCCAAAATATCTCCAACTTTAATATCGATATTACCCTCTAGTGATACTCCGCATTCAAAGTTTACACCTACTTCTTTAACATCATCTTTAAATCTACGTAGTGCTTTTAACTTTCCTTCATGCACCAATTTGCCACCACGCACTACCTTAATTAAGGAATCTTTTTTTATGACTCCATCACTTACATAACATCCAATGATATTACCAGCTTTAGGTACATTAAATATTTGCCTTACAGATGCAGAACCAACACGAACCTCTCGTGTAATAGGCTTTAACATTTTAGTTAAATACATTCTCATGTCGTCAATGAGCTCGTATATTATGTTATAAGTATGTATTTCTATACCTTTTTGTTTTGCCAAATCCCTTATTTTTGAGTCCACTTTTACATTAAAAGCTAAAATTACTGCACTTGATGCTTCTGCAAGCAGCACATCTGAATCTGTTATCCCTCCTACTGCTTTGTGTAGGATATTTAATTTCACTTGGTCTTTACCGAGTTTATCAATTGAACTTGATATTGCTTCAATAGAACCAGTTACATCGCACTTTAAAACTACAGATAGTTCTTCTGTTTTACTGTCATTACGACTGAATATATCTAAATTATTGTCGCCCAAATCTTCTTTCTTTTTCTTGATCAACTCTAGCCTGTATTCAACAATTTCACGCGCCTGCTTTTCAGAATTTACAACAACAAATTTATCTCCAGTATTTGGCACACCATTTAGACCAGTAATTTCAATTGGAGCGGAGGGTAGCGCTGCTTTTTCTCTTTGACCAAGGTGATTAACCATACTACGTACTTTACTGTATGTTGTACCAACTACCAATATATCACCAACCTTTAACGTTCCTTCCTCAACTATCAACGTAGCTGATATTCCTTTTGCTTTATCTATTTTGGATTCTATTACCCATCCAAGTGCTCGACAATCTTCTATTGCTTCTAGCTTCATTAATTCAGCGATTAACAAAATTGCCTCTTCTAGTTTATCTAAATTAGTTTTCTTTTTTGCTGATACTGGCACAATTATAACATCACCACCAAGCTCTTCAGGAATGAGATCATATTGAGGCAAACTATTAATTATTTTTTCTACATCACCAGGCTCAGATTTATCAATTTTATTAATAGCAACTATAATAGAAACATTTGCTGCTTTTGCATGATTTATTGCTTCAACTGTTTGTTTCATGATTCCATCGTCAGCTGCAACTACTATTACAACTATATTAGTAATATTGGCACCACATGCACGCATCGCAGTGAACGCTTCATGTCCTGGTGTATCAATGAAAGTAATTTTTTGCTTATCTTTTGTCGTTATTTGATAAGCACCTATGTGTTGAGTTATGCCACCTGACTCTCTTTCTGCAACATTAGATTCACGAAATGCATCGAGCAATGAGGTTTTACCATGATCCACGTGGCCCATAAAAGTGACGATTGGTGGTTTAAGTTTTTTAAGCAGGCTTTCTCTGCCTTCTATAAAAAATAAATCCTTTTCTTTGTTGGCATCGCTCACTCGTTTGGCCGTATGATTAAATTTTTTCACTATTTCACATGCTATATCTGGATCCACCAGATCATCTACTCTATAACTCTCACCAACTTCTTCTTTGAACATTTTTAGCACACTCTTGCTATCTTCTGCCATACGAATAGATAACTCCCTGATAGTTATTTTGTCTAGTACAATAACTTCTCTTGATATATTTTTACCCTTAGTAAACTTTGACTTTCTACCTCTTATACCAAATCTTTGCTTAAATACAGGGGGTTGTTCAGTTTTTTCATCTATTGCCTGTGCAATTACCAGTTTAGAATGCTTAGAATATATATCTTTGTTGACTTTAGAAGACTTTTTATCGTCGCCCTCATAGTCAATATTATCTTCTCTTAGTTCAACTAAGTGAGTATCACTTAAAACTTTCTTATTTATTTCTTTAGATAAAGCGTCCGCTTCATTTTTCTCGTCAATCTCTTTATTGCTGTCTTCTTTTGCTGTTTTCTCTTTTTCTTCTCTCTGATTTCTTTCTTTCAGCAAAGCAGCATTCTGCACAGCATTAATGCGGAAAATTTGTTCTTTCTCTGTTAAAGAACATAATTTACTCTCGTCAAATAAATTATGTTCTTCTGCATCATGAGATTTTTTTCTTCTTTTTTTTACTACTGTAGCTCCAGTACTTGGGCTAGCTGAAGAGTTTAAATTGAGGTCTAATTTAAGCTTGCTTAAGCCTTGGAGCGTTAATTTTTTATTACTGATATCTTCATTATTCATATTATTTTATTATATTAATCCAAGCTTTTTACGTGCTTCTATGATTATTGAATCTACTGTATCTTTTAGATTTTCTTTGCTATCAGCTGAGGAAGAGAGCATGCTGCAAAACTCATAACTTGATAAATCTGCTATGTCCTCTAAAGTCTTAATATCATGTTTACTAAGAGCAATTTTATTGTCTATTGATAAAGTTAAATTGATTACATCATCTTCCATACCTAAACTTTTTAGCTCTTCTATTTTTCTATCATTTTCTGTTTTCAGGTACTTGTTTGCTCTATTATGAAGTTCGTTTGCAATATCTTCATTAAAGCCCTCTATTGAAGCAAGCTCTTTAATTGAAGCGCTGGATATATCTTCTACGCTTGAAAAACCTTCTGTTACCAATAGCTGACCCATAATCTCTTCTAAGTTTAAAGCTTCAGCAAATAAAGCTGAACATTGACTAAGTTCTTTACTTCGCCTTTCTGATTCTTGCTGAGTGCTTAATATCTCAATTTTCCATCCAACAAGCTCTGAAGCTAATCTTACATTCTGGCCCTTTTTTCCTATAGCTAAACTCAATTGATCTTCAGCAACTATTAACTCTATGCAATTTTCATTTTCATCAATAATAACCTTCGATACTTCTGCAGGAGTAATGGCTTTAATAACAAATTGACCCAAATCTGAGGAGTAATTTATAACGTCAATTTTTTCACCATTTAATTCGTGTATAATAGTTTTTATTCTATCTCCCTTAACTCCAACACAAGCACCTACTGGATCAATGTTCTTGTCAGGAGAGAAAACAGCGACCTTAGACCTTGAGCCGGCGTCTCTAGCTATACCTTTAATTGTTACTAACCTGTCAGCAATTTCTGGTATTTCTTGATTTAATAATGCCTCTAAAAAGCCTTCATGAGTCCTAGAAAGAATAATTTGACGTCCATCATCAGAGCGCTTAACAGTCTGTATGTAAGCTTTAACCTTATCGCCTTCACGAAATGATTCACCACCGGTCAAATTTCGCAAAGGAAGGTATGCCCTAGTGCCATTTATGTCTATAATAAGATCTGAATATTCTACTTGTTTAACAATACCATACCTTATTTCTCCCGCCTTATCTTTAAATTCCTCATATTGCTTTTTTGACTCTTCATCTTTAATTATTTGAGCAATCTTCTGCTGGGCAATTCTTGCTGAAGCAAGATCAGTGTTAAGAGAGAGCAATTCACTAACAGTATCTCCAATTTTTGCATCTCCTTTTATTAATTTAGCTTGTGTAAGCGTAATTGATTCATACTCAGTGTTCTCTTCTTCATTTGATTCGTCATCAATAACTTTTAGTTTTCTGTATGAAGTAACTTTGCCTGTATTTCTATCTATATTAACTACAATTTTACTTTTGCTACCATATTTTTGATAAGCCACTGCTTCTATAGCACTTTCTAGTGCCTTTATTACAACATCAAAAGCCAAACCTTTTTGAAGTGAAAGCTCTCCTGCTGTTTTTATTACATCAAGGCTTCCAACTATGTTATTCTTGTTACTTTTCTGCTTAACACTGCTTTTACGATTAGCAATCATAATAAATAAATCCAATGTAATTAGTTATAATTATAGCTTCAACGGGCAAAGAACGCTATCTTAAATGTTAAATGATTGCTAATTTAAGTCAAGTTTTTTCATGTCTTTGTATGACAAGCAACGCAGGAGTAAAGAATAAAGTTAAAACCGTTGCAGCCAATATTCCACTTGCTATGGTTGTTGAAATGTCAACCCACCACTGGCTTGATGGAGCATCATATGTGATTTGTAGCGTAAAAAAATTGATATTTAACCTGGTAATCATCGGTATTAAACCAAGAACTGTGGTTGCAACGGTAAGCAATATTGGCCTAACGCGAGAAATTGCAGCGTTTATTACACATCGCTTGATGTCATTTTTGTGTACCTTAATTTGGTGACGAAAGGCATCAAGCAATAGTATGTTATTATTCACTATAATTCCTGCCAAAGCAATTATCCCCACTCCACACATAACAACTACGAAAACTTGTTGGATAAGAAAGAAAACAAAAAACACACATGTGGTGGATAAAAACACTGCTGTCATTACGATAAATGTATGGTATACATTATTAAACTGTGTCACTAATACCAATATCATTAGTGTAATCGCTAATATAAAAGCCTTTAACAAAAATGCTCCTGATTTTTGTTGATCTTCTTTGTCGCCTTTAAAATCAATTTTTACTCCCTTGTCCCAATCCTGGGCAATAGAATTCTGAATGAACTTTACTCTTTCATCAACAAGATAGCCAGTATCCACATCAGCGGAAATTGTCACTGTACGTAATCCATCAATCCTATTTAGTTTGTTTACCTTTTTTTCGGGAGCATATTTTACTATGTTGCTCATAGGATACGGGCCATTAACTGTATTGATAAAAAGATTATCTATAGTCTTCATGTTGCGGTCCCTTCTGGGGAAACGGAGTACAATATCGATTTCTTCATCCGTGTTATTTGGTCTATATTTTCCAATCAACACTCCATTTGTAACCATCTTTATAAAATCGCCAATGGTTGCAACACTTACTCCAGAACTTGTAGCTTTACTCTTATCAACACTCATATTCCACTCTATTTCAGGTGCTGATCTGCTATCTTGAATATTTATAAACCCGGATGAAGGTTGGTCCATAATTTTTAGAATTTTCTCTGCTGCTAAATTCAGATTGGATGCACTTCCGCTGAGGTTAATTTGTATTGGCTTGTCAGCCGACGGTCCTGACTTTTCCTCTTGAACATTAATTATTATTCCTTTCATGTCTTGCACACTGCTTCTTATATCGTTTAATATGTGCTTAGCTTTGCGCCTGAAGCGCCAATCCATAAGTTCTAGTTGAATTCTGGCGATAACGTTGTCTGAAAATGCTCCTGATCTGGCATAAGAAACATGAATTTCTTTTTCAACGCTCAAAATGCGTTCTTCCACTTCTTTTAGTATCAAATCTCGTTCTTTGGCTGATAAGCTTTCTTTTGCTTTAACACTGATTAAAATATTATCTGAATCCACTTTCGGAAAAAACTTCACTCCAGGACCAAAGGTAAAGTACAGCACACTAAATGAAAACAGGACGAATACAGTAGCACATATGAATTTTTTAGGATGATCTAAAACCTTCTCTAGCATGCGTATGTAAGCTCTTATTATAGGCCCAGCATTTTTTATCTCACCACTTTCTATAGCACTCATTTTTTTTATTTCTTTTTTTGAAGTTATTGAAGGCTTACCAAATATTGCACCAAGTGTTGGTATAAAAACCAAAGCCATAATGAGCGATCCAGTCAAAGTTAGAATTATTGTAATTGGTATGTACTGCATGAATTTACCAACAGTATCAGGCCAGAATAATAGAGGAAAAAACACTGCTAATTTAGTTAACGTCGATGATAGAACCGGATAAAACATATCGCGAACTGAAGTGTGAAAGGCTTCTACTTTGTCCATTCCGCAGATCATCTTTCTATCGGCATATTCGCTGATCACAATTGCATCATCAACCAGCATGCCAACAGCCATGATTAAACTGAAGAGCACAACGATATTTAAGGTTATGCCCATAAAGTAAAGAGCTATTATCCCAATGAGAAAGGAACCGGTTATCGAGAGTGCCACAAGAATAGCAATCCTTGTTCCCATAGAAAGCATCATTATGATCAATATTAACAACACAGCAAATATTATGCCGTTTTCCAAGTCATCAAGCACATCGCGGACGTTTTTTGACTGGTCATTTAAGTACACCACTTTTAAATTTTCAGGTAATTGATCTTTTGCCTTATCCATTAAGTATTTTACTTGATTTACTGTGTCATTATGTTTTTTCCGTTACGTTTTGAAATTTCTAGCACGACACTAGGTAATCCATTAATGCGAGCAAATCCTTGGTGATCCTCGAACCTAGGGTATACTTTTGCTATATCTTTGATTCTCAAAACTGCATCGCCTTGAGATCTAATAGGAATATTCATAATATCTTCTATATCTTTTAATAACCCTGATATTTTAATCGAATATTTACCGGTATCATTTTCCAGTGACCCAGCTCCCACTAGTCTATTATTGCTTGATATAGCTTGGAATATTTCGTTTGATTGAATGTTATATTTTGTTAGAACTGTGGGCTCAACTATCACTTCTACTGTTTCTTTACGCATACCCGCTACTTCAACTTTGAGAACATTTGGCAGAGACTCTATTTCTTTCTTTAGCTTGCGTGCTATTTCAGTTAAGGCTCTTTCTGGCAAATTACCAATTAAGCCGACATTGAGTATCGGAAATAAGCTCAAGTTTATTTCATTGATTATCGCAGATTCTGCTTCAACAGGTAACTTCGATTTTATGTTTGAAAGCTTTGAACGGACATTATCGAGCACTTCTTTATTATCATACTCTGTTCCAAATTCGAGTATCATGTGAGCACCATCATTAGTCGCGAATGCCTTTAGTTCTCTTACACCTTCGATGGATCTTAGTTCGTTTTCTATAGGAAGCACTAATAGCTTTTCACTATCTTGAGCAGAAATCCCAGGAAGTCCAACAAACACGCTGATTATAGGAATCTGTATATCAGGATTACTTTCCCTTGGCATTTTTACATAAACGTATGAACCGAAGATAAAAATTACTATAAGTAATAATACCACCGCCCTGTTTCGCTCTATGAGTAAGCTCTGCATGTTGAATGTTAACTGAATATGTGCGTTTGTACAATATTATAGTCGAGATACATTGCATATTAATTAATCCTTGTATAGCTTTAAAACTTTACGCAAATAATTAAAATTTTCGCAAAATTGCAAGTATAAGAAAATTTCTGTATAATAATTCTAGAACAGCATTTGAGAGGTTATTATGGTGGCAATTTTAAATGTAACAAAAGGCAAGAGAAAAGTTATTGTGTCTGGATTAGCTGGAGCTTTATCAGCTTTAATATTTTTAACAGCAATCCACATTGCCGCAAAGATAGCCATTATCATTTCTGCTGCTGTGGTTACTTACTTATTACTTTCGCTGATTCATAAAATAAGAACTAAAAAAGAACGGCCTGCTGAAATTACTGGTGTTTCAGAAGATGAAGGGTATAGCAGTGTTGATGAAGGTGAAGAAAAAGATATGGAAATATCCGAAAAAGAACCAAAAAGAACTGAAACTGAGCTAGAAGAAATAATGAGGAAAAGAGCAGAAGAAGAAATGAAAAATGGATTACCTAAACATATGGACCTTGACGGTAACTCACTTGCTGGGGCTGATGATACAAGTCAGACTAAATACGCAACGAACTATATGAATTTAATGCGATCCCCTCCTATGCATATGAATGGATGTTACCAAGAAGTCAAAGAACCTACCAAGGCTCCGAGGACTTTTTTCAGTGATAACTTAATGAGAATGCCAGAGCAGCTAACTATGGAAGGTGTTGTTAACCAACGTGATTAGAGTTTATATTAAACTCTCCATCTCATATTGAGGATCAGATGCAATGCCATACACTCTATTTGGCGGAGCAATTTTGTTCTCTATACCAAAAACTATACCTTCAATTATTGCTGTGAGTACTTTTTCAAGGTTACAGTCTGCTCCAGGAACACGGTGCTCTAGGCGGCATCTTTTGGAATCGTTGCCAAAATAGGGAATTCTTATCGCAGCAGTTCTGTTATTTACTCCCCAACTAATCGTAGTTGGAGTGTGAATATCCGGGTACTGAAATCTTAAATATGAATCATCATTTGGAGCAAAAAACAACATATGTTTTTTCATCATTGTGCATAATCCACCAATACTGTGAATCAGATAGTCACTGTACTTTTGCTCATTGATATAAAATAGGTTATCGTTATTTGAATTCACGAGATTAACATGCACATTTAATGCACTGCCTGCTCTATCCAAATAGGGCTTTGCTTTAAAAGAAACATTCCCGCCTAGTTTTTGTGCTACTTCAGTAAGTGATTGTTTTGCTAACTCAAAATGCTTAATTAAATTGTCGGAGTTCGTATAACAACCACTTTTTATCTCATATTGATGTGTAGAATTCTCCTTCTCGCAAGAAAATTCAAGAAATGCTATTTTATTTTTGATGCTATTCAGAAATAAATATTCTTTTTCTATTCCTTCAATGTAAAACTCTAGTTCAATACCGAATACAGCATAACAACTCAAATTACTTAATATAATCATAAATTTGCTTCAGTAAATCTATATTAGGTTAGCTATATTTATATGAATACTTTACTTATTTGCCAGTAAATTTAACATCTTATTTATACATAATGTATTACTATTTTTAATAGCATGCTTCTAATCCTCGATACAAGCGACATTTACAAATTTTTCATTTCTTTGAAATAAAAATGATCAATTTTAGTGTTTTTATACCCTTTACAACCCATCAAAAATCACCATAATTTTTAGTATGTATTAAGTAGTATTAGCTTTTCATTTTGCAGTAAGCTATTGATTGTCTTATATTTTTCTAATTATTGCTTTTTTCTTGGTGTGGTATATGAACTTAACTAGCCCTAAGGTTTTTACTATGTTTTTTGATCAGATTATTACAGTAACGGATCACAATGTTACTTGGGAAAAAATCCAAAATTGTCTTTATAATCTTTATGGAGAAGCAACATATAACAGCTGGCTGAGTTCGCTAAAATTTATCAGTAGCAGAAATGAGGAAGTTCTTTTATCCGTGTCAACAAGGTTTATAAAAGAGTGGATTACAGTTCATTACATGAAAAAAATACTATCATTATGGCAAAGCGAAGATAAAAGTATATGTTCTATTGATATTCAAGTAATTGAGGAAAGGAATTCAAATTCTAATGTTATACTAAAAAACAGAGAGGAAAGTAATCATAATCTTGGTTCACCACTGGATCCCAGATTCACTTTTGATAATTTTGTGGTAGGAAAGTCAAATGAATTAGCATTTACGGCGGCAAAGCGTGTGGCAGAATCTATAGATCCAATATTAGGCAGCAATCCTTTGTTTCTATATGGTGGAGTGGGACTTGGTAAAACACATCTAATGCATGCTATAGCTTGGCACATAGTCAATTCCCCATCAGAAAAAAGAAAAGTAGTATATTTATCAGCAGAGAAATTCATGTACCAATATATTACAGCGCTGCGAAGCAAAGATATTATGTTGTTTAAAGAGCAATTTAGATCAGTAGATGTATTGATGGTAGATGATGTGCAATTTATCAGTGGTAAAGATAGTACACAAGAAGAATTTTTTCACACTTTCAATGCATTGATAGACCAAAATAAACAATTGGTTATATCAGCTGATAGGTCTCCTAGTGATCTTGATGGAGTGGAAGAAAGAATAAGATCACGACTCGGTTGGGGGTTGGTGGCAGATATTAATGAAACAACTTTTGAATTAAGGCTTGGTATATTGCAGGCAAAAGTGGAGCAGATGAATATGTATGTTCCGAAAGATGTCCTAGAGTTTTTAGCAAGGAACATCAAATCTAATATAAGAGAATTAGAAGGAGCATTAAATAAGATTACCCATACCTCATTAATTGGAAGAAGTATGACGGTAGAATCAGCTAGTGAAACCCTAATCGATCTTCTGAGGTCAAATCATAGGTCAGTCACAATAGAAGAAATACAAAAGAAAGTAGCTGAATTTTTCAATATAAAGGTTGCAGATATGCAATCCAATAGAAGGCTTCGCAGTCTTGCAAGGCCAAGACAAATAGCTATGTATTTTGCCAAAAAATTTACGCAAAAAAGCCTACCAGATATTGGGAGAAACTTTGGTGGCAGAGACCATGCTACTGTTATACATGCAGTAAAACAAGTAGAAAATTTTATAAAGACCGACTCAAAATTTGCTGATGAAATCAATCGATTAAAAAAGATGTTTAAGTAGCGTTTTTAAAATAGCTAATAACAAATCCTAAAATGAATTGACTATAGTTTTAATCCGTTTAAGTTTAAAATCTTCTGTTAGCTTCGCAGAATACATTTCCTTATTGTGTTGATTATAGAAGGTAAATTTGTGATCATCTAAGTTTAGTATTGCAAAGCCAAAACCGAAAAAGTTTCTAACCTCGTGTGCTAAGTAGTTTCTACCATTTGAATAGTCAAATTCTACATTTTGATAAACAGGCTCTTGATCTTGAGCGTGTAATAATGTACCACCGTTTCCAACTATAATCTGGTCTGGAGCATTATCCATTAATAAAATCTGGGCTATATGAATGTGGCCAGAAACTATGGTAGTAACATTGCTTGGAAATTTATCTCCAAAAGCTTCAATTTGTGTAAGATTACCATGGCTTTTTAATGTCAAAAATTCTTTTTTTGGAGATCTCCAAAGCGGTTTATGAGTTAAAAACCACGTGGGCTTATCTTGTATCAATTTATCAAATTGCCTTTCAAAAGCATCAATTGTGCTTTGGGTTGTAAAAATATCCTCACCGGATGAAGAGTCGAAGATAAAAAATTTCATCGGTCCAGCATCTAAAGACCAACTAGAAACAAGATTTTCACATTTTTCAGGCGAAAAAGGGTATGAATCTAGATATCTGAGCCATCCTTCATAAGCTCTATCACAACTCTCATGGTTTCCACGAACAAAAAGGAAAGGGGATTGTAATGAAATATCCTTTGCAGGCTCAAACCAATCAGCGTACCAAGCTTCTTTATTATATCCATAAATATCGCCACACTTTTTTGTATTTCTACATTTTGTTTGTCTATAATGATAATCACCAACATGGATAATTAAATCTGGTTTATGAAGGGCGATTGAATCTAAATTTTTTTTTAAAGGCCAGCTATCTACCGAATTACATTCCTGCTGAAATAACATATTTATTCTACAACCCGTGTCACCAATAAAAGCAATTTTATTAACCTTTTCTGGTAATATAGGAACTCGTAGATCCTCAATACTAATGTTTTTGGCACTTGTTTGTACTGTCAGTTCACAAACTGTTTCGTTATGATCACCATTGTTAATTGAGCTGCGATTCAGCATTTCTATTTCCTCGCCATCGACATAAACAATGGGACACATGTCATTGTCTGTAATTGCACGTATGCTTAATTTATTTTCTGGGATAACTTGAGACCATGTGTATAATATTTGTGCATGGACGAAATGAAAGCTAGTTATAAGAGAGAGAGCTAAAAAAATAAAGATATTAGCTATATTCATTTGTATAAAAACCTAAGTTAAAAATTAGTAGTAAGGTTATCTTAAATGATTAAAATTTATAATCACAAAATTCATAATCAAATTATACAGGTAATTTCTAAATTATTCTAGTATCAGATTGACACTCTAGATGAAAAATTCTAAAATGATTAAGTAATTTAAAATAATTATATAAAAACTAGAATATAGTGCGGCCGTGGTGGAATTGGTAGACACGCAGCGTTGAGGTCGCTGTGGCTCATAAGGCCTTGGAAGTTCAAGTCTTCTCGGCCGCACCAGTTTTTATCGCTGTTTAATATGGGTAAAAATGTTTATAGGAAATCAGAGTAGCAATAAGGTAGAAAGAGCTATCAGCGAAATCAGACGCGGTCGGCCAATTGTAATATATGATGAAAGTAATTACCTATTGTTCGCTGCTGCTGAGGCTTTAGAAAGAGATTTATTTAATCAATACAAGCTTATATCAAGTAATGTATATGTTACTTTAACTTCAAGTAAGGTAAAATACATATCTCAGAATAAAGAACATAATAGCAAACGTCTGTTGGTGAATAATTTTGATGAATTGCTCCATTTAATAAACTGTTCAAAGGAAGATTGCATAAAAGAGTTGCAATGCTCAAAGACAATAGATGAATGTGCTATTGCCTTGCTTAAGTTCTCAGAATTATTGCCATACGCGTTAGTGGCTGATATGATTTTTGAGAATAACCATGAAATGCGAAATTGGTGCGAGAAAAATGACGTTATTGCACTGGACACGTCATTCATAAATAATTTTCAAGAAAATCAGGATGTATATGAAGTGTGCAAAACATCATTATTTTTAAAACAGACTCAAGAAGTAAATATCATATCTTATAGAACCGAAAGTGGCGGAAGAGAACATCATGCAATTATCATTGGCAATCCAGATAAAGATGATGAACCATTAGTGAGAATTCATTCTTCGTGCTATACGGGTGACTTGTTAGATAGCTTATCATGCGATTGCAGAAGTCAGTTACATCAAGCAATTCAAATGATAGCTGACTCTGGAAGTGGTATTATATTGTATTTGATGCAAGATGGAAGAGGCATTGGTTTAACTAATAAGTTAAGAGCGTACAGTATGCAAAGAGGACATAATCTTGATACTGTTGATGCAAATAGAATATTGGGTTTTGAAGATGATGAAAGAAGTTTTGCTGTTGCAGCTAAAATGCTTAAGAAATTGAACATTAACAAAATCCAATTACTTACAAACAATGATAGGAAATTGTCAGAATTGGAAAGTAGTGGTATAGGAGTTACAAAGTGTCTACCACTTATTGTGGAACGTAATAAATATAACGATTCATATATGGAGACAAAGTTTAGTAAGCTAGGCCATAGATTAAGAGTTTTTTAGCTTTTTTGTTGTAACTACTTTGTTAATTTGCTATGTTTATTAACATAAGTTAAGATTTTTAGGAATACTAAAATGCTAAGATTTTTTAAGCGAGAAAAAAATACTGAATCCTTAGATAAGGATATAAATTGGAATTCAAACCGCTACAGCACAGTTATTGCTCAAAGGAATATTCTACTTTTATTTGCATTAATATTATTAGCAACGATCTCTATCAGCATATTAGTCATATTTAAAATTAGCACAAGTAGCACTATTGAGCCATTTGTTATAGAAATTGACAAGAAATCAGGAATAGTGCAATTGGTTGATCCTGTCACAGTAAAACAGTATTCTGCAGATGAAGCGCTAAACGATTATTTTATTTCAGAGTATATAAAAGCAAGGGAGGTTTTTGATCCATATCATTATAATTATAACTATTATACAAAGGTGAGGTTGTTTTCCTCACCTAATGTGTATAATGAATTTAGAAATTATGTAGGATCGCAGAATATGGATGATCTTTTTAATTTATACTCAGATACCAAAAGTGGATTTAAAATTCGCTCAATTCAAAAATTGGGTAACGATGCTCTTCAGGTGAGGTTTTTTGTGGAATTTACACGGAAAGATGGAAGTTCCACAAGAAAAAATAAGATAGTTATTATGTCATATAGATATGCATCGCTTGAAATGGATGATCAGCAAAGATATATTAACCCATTAGGATTTCAAGTTATTTCATATAGAGTAGATGATGAATATGTATAGGATATTATTAGTTTTAGCTTTACTTATAAGTGGCAATTTGAACGCATCCATTAATTATAATGAGCCTATTTCTGTAGATAGTAGAATAAAGACTTTTGTGTATAGCCCTAATGAAGTATTTACGGTGGTTTTTAGTCAGGGTTACTATTCTTATATTGAATTTGCGGAAGGAGAAAAAGTTAAAAATATTGCTGTTGGTGATGCATCAAGTTGGAAAATTAATCCTTATGACAATAAATTGCTTATCATGCCATTTGAAGTTAGTAGTCGCACTAACATGATTATTACGACAACTAAAAAAAGAAATTACATTTTCGATTTAATCTCAAGGCCAAACTACGATAAATACCCGGATACTGATGCTAAGAAAGTGGATCACGATTATTCTGCTGAAAAGGATATATCTTACGTAGTACGTTTTTATTATCCTCAAGAAGAAGGTGAATTTGATGTTGATTTAGATGAGGTTTCTTTACCTACTCAAATGCAATATACTACAGACAAGCCAGAAAAAATAATACAGGAAAATGATACGAAGTACAATTATACATATATTGATGAAGGTGGTAATGTGGATATAGTTCCGATTGAGCTATTTGATGATGGTTATTTAACCTATTTAAAATTTAGAAATAATAATAAAATACCTCAGATTTTTGTAGAAGAGGAGGATAAACCTTGTAAAAGGCTGTTATTTGATGATTATGTTATAATAAAAGGAGTACATAAAAAGCTATTTATGCGTTATGAAGATGGTGAAGTTGAAATTATAAATAGGTCACTTTAGCTGTGGTACATGCAATATGAATAAAGAAAGGCGTAACAATTCAGAAGATGAATCAGAAATAGAGAACAAGGTAGTAACAGTTGGCTCTAATCAAGGTCATAGGGCATTGATGGTCGTTATTTTAGTGCTTCTGGTTGGTGGAGTGTATTATCTCTATTTTAGTCCTTCTCCTAAAGAGGGTTTAGAAGTTATTAAAAAAGAGGAAACAAAGCAAAACGTTCAAGAATTGAAAGGAAAGTTGGAACAAGTTCCAGATAATGTAATGGTTCCTGAAAGAATAATAACTGATCCCTTACCACCCTTACCTCCTCTTCCTACACCACAAATCATACCAGAAATAAAACCAATAAAAAAAGAAGAAGAGAAACCAAAAGAAACCTCTGTGTCAAATATACCTATTTTGCCAAAGCAAAATTTTCCTTCTAGTAATGTTATGGGCAATTTACCTACCTCGTTTCCTACAATAGGGGGTGGCGGTTATCCTAGAGACAGACGTAGTGCACAAATGTTAACAATTTCAAGTGATGGTGGGGAGAACAAGGCTGCTGATGCTATTACTTCAGCACAATCGAGCAAAGCTACCAGAGTAGGAAAGCTTGGTTTAATGATTACTCAAGGTAAAATTATTGATGCTGTTCTTGAAACTGCAATAAATTCTGATCTGCAAGGAATGCTGCGTGCTATGGTGAGTAGAGATGTTTATGCAGAAACTGGTGATACAGTTTTAATACCTAAAGGCTCAAGATTGATAGGCAGTTATTCATTTGACTCGAATATTGCAAGAGCCCGTGTAAATATAAATTGGAACAGAGTGATTATGCCACATGGAATAGATATTGCTATCTCATCACTTAGTACTGACGAGCTTGGTAGAGCAGGAATTGCAGGAATAGTTGATAATAAAATAGTAAGTGCATTATTCTCTTCAGTGGCACTTGCTGGTGTTTCAATTGGTTCAGCTGTTGTAGGACAAAAGGCCTCTAATCTTATTGGTACGCTAACTCCTATGGATGCGGTGAGATCCATCACTGTAACTGAAATAGATTTTTCTTCATTCAAAGATGTTATTGGTGAAGCAGCAAATGGTAAATCTAGTGATAAATGGAAACTGGGCCTTGGAGCTATTGGAGAAATTCGTAATGCTAAAAATGAGCAAGATTTGCTGAAAATAATGAAAAAGGAAATAGCAAAAGCGCTAGAAATTGAGGAAGACAAGGTGACTATAAGCCTGGAAAATGTAAATCAACTGTTACAACAATTTCAAAGAAAAAGCAAGTCTGTTTATGATGAAGCAATCGGGAAATCAATCAATGATTTTTCTAAAGACATGCGGGATATAGTAGGCAGATCTACAGATAAAAAACCAACTATTTATGTTGATCAAGGCACTGCATTGAAAGTATTTGTTAACCAAGATATAGTGTTTCCTTCACAGGCAATATTAAATCAATGAAATGAATTATGCTGCACTTGATACATATTTGGAGCCATTACAAGGCATATTTCAAGAAGAAGGCGTAAATGAAATATCAATAAATAAGCCAAAGGAAGTATGGATTGAAAATCGCGGTGAAATAAGGTGTGAAAAATTAGAAGTATTCGATCTTAACCATTTGAAATCTCTTGGCAGACTGATTGCTCAAGCTACAGAACAAAAGCTTAGCGAAGAAGCGCCGTTACTTTCAGCAACATTACCAAATGGTTATCGTATACAGATAGTATTTCCGCCAGCGTGCGAGCCTGATAAAGTAGTAATGTCGATTCGTAAGCCTTCTAGCATGCAATTAGCACTCGATGATTACGAAAAAATGGGGGCTTTTTCTGAAACTGTTACAGAAGCAACTGATAATCTAGTTGACCGTCATTTGGATTTACTGTTAAAACAAAAGAAAATAAAAGAGTTTTTAGAATACGCTGTAATAAGTAAGAAAAATATTATAATTAGCGGTGGAACTTCCACTGGTAAGACTACTTTTACTAATGCTACTTTGCGTGCTATTCCAGCTGAGGAAAGAATTATTACTGTTGAGGATGCAAGGGAAATCGTTTTGAACGAACATCCCAATAAAGTCCATCTAATTGCCTCTAAAGGAGGGCAGGGCAGAGCAAAAGTAACCACTCAAGATTTGATAGAAGCGTGCTTACGTTTAAGGCCAGATAGAATAATAGTTGGTGAACTTCGTGGGGCGGAAGCTTTTAGCTTTCTCAGGGCAATAAGTACTGGTCACCCTGGATCAGTATCAACCCTTCATGCGGATAGTCCAACAATGGCCCTTGAGCAAATAAAATTGATGGTTATGCAGGCAAATCTTGGCATTACTCCAGATCAGATCATACCATACATTAGAAATGTGATTGATATTGTTATTCAGCTAAAAAGAACCGGTGGGGGCAAAAGAAGCATTTCTGAGATATTATTTACTAGATCTGCGAGCGAAAATGCTTAAATTTATACATAAGTTAAGGAAGAGTAGTTTATGAGTAATGGAAATCACCTACGTAATATTCTCGTAGGAGGTGTAGTAGCTTTTAGCGTACTTGACTTTTGCTTCTATCTATCTGGTATATTGTTTGTTCTGTTTGCTGATGGTCCAGATGCTGTGGATTTTAAGGCAATTAATCCTAGTTTGACGCCTTTCCCTCAAGCTCTTTGGCCAACGATTTTTGATCATATACAATATTGTTGGCATCATCCAAAGTTATATAGCCTTGAGCTCAAAATCAAATTAATTATATCTTCTGCACTGCCTATCGTTGTTTTAATGATTATTTTGTGGAATTTAAGAGAAAGGATAATTGAGTGGCGACCGTTTAAAAAGAAAGAATCACTTCATGGAGACTCGCAGTGGGCATCAGAGAAAGACATACGAAAAGCAGGATTAAGAAGCCAAAAGGGATTATTGCTTGGTAAAGATAAAAGAGGATACTTCATTGCTGATGGGTTTCAGCATGCATTGTTATTTGCACCTACAGGTTCTGGTAAGGGTGTTGGCTTTGTAATTCCTAATTTATTATTTTGGACTGACTCGGTAATTGTACACGACATAAAATTAGAAAACTATGAAATAACAAGTGGTTGGCGAGAACGACAAGGACAAAAAGTATACGTATGGAATCCAGCGCAGCCAGATGGAATAAGTCACTGTTACAATCCATTACAATGGATTAGTGAAAAACCTGGGCAGATGGTTGACGATGTGCAGAAAATAGCTAACTTAATCATGCCTGAACAAGACTTTTGGCAAAATGAAGCAAGAAGCTTATTTGTTGGAGTGGTATTATACTTACTTGCTGCACCAGAGAAAGTTAAATCTTTTGGTGAAGTTGTGCGTACGATGCGTAGTGATGACGTAGTTTATAATCTTGCTGTTGCTCTTGATACAATGGGTAAAATACTACACCCTGTAGCATATATGAATATTGCAGCTTTTTTACAAAAAGCTGATAAAGAAAGGTCGGGTGTTGTATCAACTATGAACTCATCGCTTGAATTGTGGGCAAACCCATTGATTGATACTGCAACTGCGTCAAGTGACTTTAATATTCTAGATTTTAAAAGGAAGAAAATTACAGTTTATGTTGGTTTAACTCCTGACAACTTGACTAGGCTCAGGCCTTTAATGCAGGTTTTTTACCAACAGGCAACTGAGTTTTTATGTAGAAAATTGCCATCAGATGACGAGCCTTATGGCGTATTGTTTTTAATGGATGAGTTTCCTACGCTTGGAAAAATGGAGCAATTTCAAACAGGTATTGCATATTTTCGTGGTTATCGAGTTAGATTATTCTTAATTGTTCAAGATACTGAGCAGCTCAAAGGAATATACGAAGAAGCAGGAATGAACTCCTTTTTGTCAAACTCGACTTACAGAATAACTTTTGCAGCCAATAATATTGAAACAGCTAATTTAATATCGCAACTTATAGGAAACAAAACTGTACAACAAGAATCGTTGAATAAGCCTAAATTTTTAGATTTAAATCCTGCTTCAAGGTCATTACATATCTCTGAAACACAGAGAGCATTGCTATTGCCTCAAGAAGTTATTATGTTGCCACGTGACGATCAGATAATTTTAATAGAGTCGACTTACCCAATTAAATCAAAGAAAATTTTGTACTACAGTGATACCACCTTCACAAGAAGGCTGCTCAAACAAACTCGTGTGCCTACACAAGAACCATATGACCCAAACAAAGTTCTTTCTGCCGCTGCGAGCAAAGATAAGGTTAATAATGAGGGGAATAATGCTCTTGAGGGGCCTAATTCAGTTGATTATCCTGCTGAAACTAAAACAGAAGATGCAGTATATGATGAATCAGATGAATTTGCAGACGAAGATATTGATGATGAAGATATTGACGATAAGTTTGAAGATGATGACGAAGAAGATGAGGATAGGAGCGATGATGGGTTCGATGACGAAGAAGAGGAGGATGAATTTGAAGATGAGGATATTGACGATAAATTAAAAAATGATGATAAAGCCGAAGATAAAGGTTGACTTCGCCTATTTTTTAGCTTAGAAAAGTGCAAGTTATGCAAATAATTAGGTTTTTCATATTAAGCCATTTTTAATTAATTAGTATTAGATTAGCTATTTTAACTAGGGGAGTAGTAATGATTAGTAGAAAAACATTAGCGGTTACAGCACTTGCTTTGTTGTTGTCACAACAATCTTTTGCAAGTGAAACAGAGGGGTTTTACTTTGGTAGTGGATATTACGGTCAATTTTTTAATGGCATGGGTGAGTTGAAAGCAAAAATTGGAGATACTGCTGCTACAGCTACCAATAATGTATCTGTAAATGACAGGAGTGCTCAGAACACAGAAGGTCAGTCACTAAGTAAGTATAAAGGAGATTATAATCCACCTTTTGCTGCAAATGTGGCATTTGGTTACACAGGAGAATTGGGTAACAACAGCTATAGGGCTGAACTGGAAGGGATGTATTCTTCTGTAAAAGTGGATAATATTGGTTTAACAAGCGGCCAGATGACAATATCGTACACAAAAGACGGCGATAAATATGGATCAATTATTAATCATGACCAAGTTGAAAACGCATCTATAATGGCAAATGTTTATCATCATTGGAAAAGTGACCGTTTCTCTTTTTCTCCTTACGTTGGTATTGGAATCGGTGCAACAAGAATGACAATGTTTGAAAAATCGTCAATAAGACCCGCAGGTCAATTAAAAGCTGGCCTTGATTATCGCATAAACGAAGATGTAAATATGCATATTGGATATAGAGGTTTTGGTGCTATTGGTAGCAGTGAGTGCAAACTAGAAACCTTACAGTGGGATCCCAATTCTGATAATGGCGCAGGTAAGCCAAAAGGTGGAATGGCTAAACAAAAAGATGAGAAGAATTTAGTATCTACTACCATACAGAACAGCTTTTTTCATACGCACGGCATAGAAGCTGGTCTTACTTTCCACTTTGCCAGCAAAGCTTAAACATGTTGCCCTTTAAAAAATGCATGGCTAACCAAAACCGTTCCTGTCATCCTATGGCTTGACCATAGGATCTAGTTAAATATAGATCCCAGTGTCACGCACTGGGATGACGAGGTAGAGGGTACTGGGATGACATAGGATAATATGGGATGAAGGAGATAATACAAGAAAACATTAGCTATGTTCTTTTCACAACAATGCATCTCTTCATTCCCGCTAAGTCATATACATATTCCTGAAAAGCTAATTCGTATGAGGGGATTATTTTGTCAATATCATTTTGATCTTCGCCTATCTCCAATATCGCAAACCCATTTTTTTTAAGGCACTTTCTCAATATTGGAAAAATGCTTAAATAACAGCTCAAACCATCAATACCACCATCAAGGGCAATTCTTGGCTCTTTTTGCACTTCGGCTTGTAAGTCTTTTAATTTGCTTCTTTTAATATATGGAGGATTGCTAATTATCAGATCAAATAAATCGCTGCATTCTGTCCACGAACTTGGAAATATTTTGGCTCTGCTGAGAAGATCATGTTTTTTTGTGTTCTGATAGGCAACTTTGTATGCTTCCAAGCTTTTTTCAAAACCGATGCCGACAGCATATTCATACTCACTAAGTACGGATATCAATAAACAACCTGTACCTGTACCAAAATCCGCGATTTTTAGTTTCTGCTTTTTGTTTGGATAATATTTTAACACTGTTGAGATTAATGTTTCACTATCTGGTCTTGGATCTAAAACATGTTGGTTAACTATAAAATTTTTACTCCAGAATTCACGATTACCTATTATTTGCGATATTGGATATCTTTCCGCTCTTTTTTTTGTTAATTTCCAAAATAAAAGTTCTTTCTCCATCGGCACTTGATCAGCATGGTTCATAATTATGAATGATCTTTCCACTTCAAGTATGTGCTGCATGATGATTTCACAATCTAAATGTGGTGATTCAACTTTATGTGACGATAATAACTCCGATCCTTCTTGAATTAAAGTGCTGATTGTTTTCATTATTCTAAAAATGTGTTCCTTTCAGCCAAGAATAGCAAGATGAGCTTCCAGTTTAGGGTAGCTGCACTAAATCCCAGTGTCAAGCACGCAGCTGTACGAACATTGCAATTTGCAGATTCAAGTAGCTTGACTACTTGGATCCAGCTAAGTTGGTGAGTATAAAAGTATAGCTAACGCGAGCTCTACGTCATGCCGCCGCGGCGCTAACACGTAGCGGGATGACGAGGTTATCGTCATGCCACCGTGAACCGTCATACCGCCGCGGTATCTCATCCGCTAACACGTAGCGGGATGACAGCAATCCTACGTCATACCGCGATTCATTCGCAGTATCTCTAGATCCCGCTAACAAGTAGCGGGATGACGAGTTACTATGCCGCCGCGAACCGTCATACCTACCCCTACAACAACATTGCAAGTATTGGTCTTTTTCCCTATGAGAAGAATCTGGAAGCTCTTTTACTCTAAAAACGATGTTCACATTCTCGAAATTAATCTCTATTCGCTTAACTAATGTCCTAATAATATCACGTTTAGTTAGCCAGTCCGCATTATCAAGACTTGAGTTAATACTAGAGGAAAACCCCTCTAAATTTGTTACTATTAGAGTGAACTCTTCTGTGAGTTTTTTCTGATCAAATATCTTTTTCTTTTGTTCTTCAACCATTTTTAAGTTTTGTTTCATTGCTCTAATTCTTGGCTCAAATTCTTCTTGATTAATATACTCTTGAGCATAATTATCAATTAATCTTGCAATACCTCGTTTCAATTTATCTTCTTGTGCTTCAAGCAAAGCGCTTTTTTGATCTAGTGGTAAGTTCTGAAAGTCTTCGTTTATACTCTTCTAATATTCTATTCGGATTTTCTAGTAGATGCTTTACTTCTTCCCAAACAGCCATGTCTAATGTATCTGTACGAATTAATTTGTTGTTACACATTTTATTACCGCCAAAACGGCGTGCCAATACAACGATAATACACCTGAATATTAGTTTTTTTTCCCTCCTTATTCCTTGCAATACTAGCACCGTAATATGCATAATTACAAAGCTTATATACTACTAAACCTTGCAATAAATGTCTTGCTCCTCTTTGTCTTGTTCTTGCTATTTTTCTATTCTCAGCTAATTGTTCTTGAACTATATCAAATAAATCTTTGTTTACTATACTAGGTACTTTAATATAAATCCAATCCTCTTTTGGAACAGGATAAGTAGAATAATTATCTTTTGGTTGCTCGCAGGAGTTCTTTTTGGGTCTTATATGTTTTAATTTTACGCCTAACCTTGTCTTACCAAAAGCTGCTTTTCCTCTATAAGCAGAGTTTTTTAACATACTCAAAACTACAGCTCTATCCCAATACTCTTTTCCTGTTCGTGTCTTAATGGACATAGCACCTAGCCTACGGCATACTTCTCCTATACTTGCTCTTTCTCGTCCTACCAAAAAAAATACTTTACGAACAACTTCAGCTTCTTCTTCATAAATTTCAAATAATGCTTGTCCTGTATCTGTATTTTTATTTATATAACGATAGCCATAAGGAGCAGCACTCATTACACTTATATCACCATTATTGGCTGCATAAATCTTTCCTCGTCGGCTTCGTTCCATGATTTTTGCACGTTCATATTCTGCTATCATACCTTGCATTTGTAATAGTAGTTGAGATTCCGGATTATCGCTAATTTGATAATTTGAAAAAATGACTTCTACTCCTAATTTCTTAAACTCTTCAAGTAATACCATCTGATATGCATACTTGCGAGATAAACGATCAGGAGAATGAATATAAACCTTATCAAGGTTACCCTCTGCTATTTTATCACGTAATTTTTCCAAACCAGGACGGATTATGTTAGAACCACTATAACCATTATCAATAAATTTATATTCATTTAATAATTTATGTCCATCCATACTAATTTGATTCTCTATAGCAGCAATTTGGCTTGCTATTGTACCTTCTTGTGCTTGTCTCCCTGAAGAAACTCTTGCATATAAACTCACTGTTACCATTTAACCCTCCTCAAATCTACTTTCTTACATTCAGAGTCTTCTTCCTTTTTGCTCACTTTTATTGGTTTACTTAACACCAATTTTCCATATGCATCTAATAGATACAACTCTGCTAATCGATTAACTTCATAACTACAATTAATACGAACTGTTAATTTCTTGTTGCCCACGAGCTCTCCCATTTATTATTCATCGAGACATATGGTTATTTGGTCACTAGCTCTATAAATAAATTCAACTCTCCGTTCTTTTTGTAGAAGCTTTCGGAAAATAGTTTTCTCTAGTTTCAGGTTTCTTGCAATATTGTTGGCGGAGTCCCAGATGCCATATGAAATAGCCAAGAAATAAGAAAGTCACTTTTTCCTACCTTAGGTGCACCAGCAAAGACTAAAAGTCCTCTTGGAGTTAAGATTCTTGGGGCAATTGTATCCTCCGGCATTGGTGATTTGTCACTCAAATATTGTCTTGCAGGAAATGAAACAAATCTCTTCGTCTTTAGAATATCAGTAGTTGGAGTATTAGTAGCAGGTAAATTTATACATGGGGTTGAAGCTAAAAACTCTTCAACATTTATTCCTTCTAACACACCATCTGCAGCATCCCAACCTTTTGGTTTATTTTGTTGGAATCTTAAGAGTAACAAGTGATGCAACACCAAGATCTGACAGCTTTTTGGCAGCATTTTCAGCATATCGTTTGCCTGCTTCATCATTATCTGGCCAAATAATAATATGCTTACCTTTAAGGGGTGACCAGTCTGTTTTATCAATTGGTGCGTTTGCTCCTGACATAGCTGTTGTTGCAGTAATTCCTTGTTCTATGAGCGCTTCAGCACATTTTTCTCCTTCAACCAAAATAACTTTATCAGACTTCAGAATGCCTGGAATATTGTATAGAGGTCTTATTTCTGGTGAAACATAATTCAACGTTTTAACATCAAATGAATGCTGGTACTATAGTAGATTACATTGTATCATTTTGCTTTAACTTTGACAGAGTTGCTTGGTGAAAAAGCTAGTGTAACTATGGATAAGTACGACTACACAAACTAAAAGTACTTATCCATAGTTACACTAATTTATAGAAGATGTAAGCCTAAATTTTCTTGTCATTTTTTATTCTTTTTAATCAAATAACTTGTTGACAGTAGAGACAGTATCTGGTTGTTATAGCGAAGATTTAGTTACCTTTATGTATGATCTGGGACATAATGTAAGTGTAGTAAACCCAGAAAGCTTTTGGCAAAAGTGAGTTACTTAGAAACAAAACAGACAAGTCAGATGCAGCTATGATAGTTAGATTTTGTATTGCTAATAAACCTAATCTTTGGAAACCTGCTCCTCCTGAAGTCAAGCGTTTAAGAGAACTTTATCGTTGTTTGCAAGCACTTAAAGATGACAAGTTGCAACAGATGAATCGCTTGGAAAATAAAAATATGGATTCCCGTTGTCAACAAGCCATACTTGAGGTCATTGCTACAATAGACAAACAAATTTCTGACCTAGAGAAAAAAATTAATGAGCATATCAATAATTACCCACACCTAAAAAATATGATAGAAAACCTTAAGACTGTGAAAGGTGTAGGACATATTACTGCTATTGCTGTTGTTGCGGAAATGCCATTAGTTGATAATTTTGATCATGCTAGGCAATTCACAGCCTTTGCTGGTCTAAATCCACAGCACTACCAATCAGGATCATCAGTAAATGAAAAAAGTCGAATATGTAAAATAGGATCTGAGCATATTCGCAAAGCTCTTTATATGCCGGCTATAGTAGTCAAAAATCGTAATTTTCATTTTCAAAAGTTTTGCCAGCGTTTAGCAAGTAAAGGAAAATGCCCAATGGTTATAATTGTTGCGTTGATGAGAAAACTAATGCATGTATTTTTTGGTATTCTTAAAAACAATCAACCATTCAATAGTGATTTAGTGAAATAATTTTAACAATAAGGAGTAACATGAGCTTATGCTCAACGGTTTTGAAATATATACTATTTAACATAAAAGACCGTGCTTAGAGTTCTAGTGCTATATAGGTTGTACCCTACCATTTCATTTTGATAGAGATACTCGGTTATCTTACAAAATAAGCCTTATTGTATAAGAAGACACGATGATAAGCTAGTGTAACTGTGCGCCTATACAAACTAAAAGCACAGTTACACTAATTTATAGAAGATGTAATCTTAAATTGTTTTGTTATTTTTTATCTTTTTAGTCAAATAATTTGTTGACAGTAAAGACAGTATCTATTTTCAACGCGACTGTTCGTTAAAGGTATTACCTGCATCTATTTTATCATCATGTTTTTAGCATGTACAATGTACATACTTTTTATATAATTGAGAATAGTTTTTTACTAGTATTCATTATGGGCAAGACTCTCATCTACTTAATCGGCTTTCCAGGCAGTGGTAAGTCTACTACTGCAAAGGAACTGTGTAAAATCATTGATGCGGTGATAGTAAGCAATAATCTATTCAATAATATTATATTTGATATTGTTAAATTACAGAATGCTGAAGTTCCAGATGACCTATGGGAAAAAATTTTTGCAGTTAGAGAAAATATATTAGCAATACTGGAAAAATATTACGTAAAATCAAAACATTATATATTTACAAATGAATTGATAGAGGGTGATCCCTATGATCAGAAGATATACAACTCCGTGATAAATTTAAGTAAGAAAATGGGCGTAAAAATTTTTCCTGTAGTATTACATTGTAATAATGAGGAACTGGTAAAGCGTGTTCAATCAGAAGAAAGGTACCAGGAAAATAAAATTACTGATTCGGATTTTGCTATGAAAAGAATTGAAGGGAAAAGGCTATTTATACCGGAAGGTACACTTGAAATTGGTAACTCAAATTTAAGTGCAAAAGAAGCTGCAAAGAAAATTATTGAAGAGATGAAGGAAGAAAAAAATGAAAAATTAATTAAAACTTCCATAACAAATAATTTAACAACAGGGGATGCTTGTGATTAAGCAGAAAAGTGAATATCGTCCTTGTGTTGGCATAATGCTATTTAACAAACAAGGACATGTCTTTATTGGAAAACGCTTTGATAGCGACTCTTACTGGCAGATGCCACAGGGAGGGGTTGATGATGGTGAGGAACTGGAACAAGCAGCGTTACGTGAGTTGCTAGAGGAAGTTGGTACAGATAAAGCAGAAATTATAGCTAAAAACAAAGATTGGATATACTACGACTTGCCTGAAGAAGTTATACCAATATGCTGGAATGGAAAATATTCTGGTCAAAAGCAAAGGTGGTTCTTAATGAAGTTTTGTGGAGAAGATAAGAATATTGATATTAATTATACTGATCATCCAGAGTTCAAAGAGTGGCGTTGGCAAAATGTAGATAGTTTAGTAGCCAGTGCTATATCATTTAAAAAAGAAGTTTATAAAACAGTGATAGAAGAGTTTTCTTCTACAATAAAAGCCTCAACAATAAGCTCATGATAGTAGATTCTCATTGCCACTTGATTTATTTTTCCGATGATGAAATACCAAAAGTAATTTCAAGGGCAGAGCAAAATGGTGTAAAGATTTTGCATAACATATGCATAAGCGTTAATGATATTCCTAAATTACTAAAAATTTCTTCATCCTATGATCAAGTTTACTCCTCTGTTGGTGTGCATCCACTTGATGCTGCCATAGAAAACGGTGAGTGTATTCATGTTGATGAGTTAGTTGAATTTACCAAAAATCAAAAGGTAATTAGTATCGGCGAAACCGGGTTAGATTTTTATAAATCTGGCAACAAAGATAATCAAAAAAAAAGTTTTGCATCACACATAGAAGCAGCAAGAATGACTGGGTTACCCTTGGTTATTCACACTAGAAATGCTGATAATGAAATGATTGATATGTTAAAGTCAGAAATGAAAGCAAGTGCTTTTAATGGAGTGATGCACTGCTTTGCTTCCTCTAAGGAGCTTGCTTATCAATCTATAGATTTAGGATTATATATTTCATTTTCTGGAATTATTACTTTTAAAAATGCGAGCTTACTCAGAGGAATTGCACAAAATGTACCACGCGAACGTGTTTTAGTCGAAACTGATGCACCATATCTATCACCTGAGCCTTATAGAGGAAAAAAGAACGAACCGGCAATGGTGAAATACGTTGTTGATTGTTTGGCAGAATTATGGAATGAGTCACCAGAACAAGTAGCGGAGGTAACCACAAGCAACTTTTTTAGGCTGTTTACGAAACTTAAGCTCAAAGAAACTCTATAAAACCATTAATTTGCTTATGAACCTAAAGATTTTACCAGCTCTCTCACCGAGTTTACAGATTTATTAAACATTTTTTGTTCACTATCATTCATTTTAACTTCTAGGATCTTTTCAACTCCATTTTTTCCAATAATTACAGGAACACCAATAAACAAATCTTTCACGCCATATTCACCATTAAGGTAAGCAGCACATGGTAATATACGCCTTTTATCTTTTAAATATGACTCTAACATGCATATAGCTGAAGATGCAGGAGCGTAGTATGCAGATCCAGACTTAAGCAGATCAACTATTTCTTTTCCGCCATTGCGAGTGCGTTCAACTATTTCATCAACTTTTTTCTGCGTAATGAGACCCATATCGATAACTTGGGTAAGTGGAATGCCAGCGATAGAAGTGCAATTAATGAGTGGTACCATAGTGTCACCATGTCCTCCAAGCACAAAAGCAGATATATCTTCAACTGAGATATTTAATTCACTTGCAAGAAAATAACGAAAACGGGAAGAATCAAGCACTCCTGCCATTCCAACAACCATATTAGCTGGAAGGTTTGAAAATTTATGCACCACTGAAACCATGGCATCCAGAGGGTTGGTAACCACTATTACAAACACGTTTGGAGAATGTTTTTTAATATTTTCGCCAACCTCCTTCATTACTTTAGCATTGGTTTGCAGGAGGTCATCCCTGCTCATTCCTGGTTTTCTGGCAATGCCAGCGGTTATTATAATTGCATCGGAGTTTTTTATATCTTCATACCTATTTGTCCCAGTAATATTGACATTAAATCCATCAATAGGGGATGATTCTGCTATGTCGAGTGCTTTACCTTGTGGTATTCCATCACTAATATCAAGTAAAACAACATCACCGAGTTCCCTTAGTGCAATCATATGGGCGAGAGTTCCACCGATATTTCCTGCACCGATTAAAGATATTTTTTTTCTTTGTACTGTCATTTTCTACTCCTTTGTATTTACTTTTATGGTTTTACTTTCCCAAGGTGATAGGCTATCAAACATACGAAAATCTTGCGGTAAATCTATAGGATTATATACAACCTTTTTTGCCTCTATATCATATCTTACTTCCTCATAACCAGTGAGAGGGAAATCTTTTAACATTGGATGACCTTTGAATCCATAATCTGTTAGAATCCTACGCAAATCAGGGTGATCAGAGAATTCTATTCCATACATATCAAACACTTCACGCTCAAACCACGAAGCTGTGCTAAATATCTTCGCTACACTTGGAAGTATGTCGCTTTCACATAACTGAAGCTTTATGTGTACTCTAATATTATGCACAATGCTGAGCAGATTGTATATTAGCTCGAAACGCTTCTCTCTATTTGGATAGTCAACTCCAAAAATATCAACTAATAGTTCAAACCTACACTTTTCATCATCACGTAGAAAGAGTAAGTGCTTTTCAATTTCATCTAAATTTGAATATATTACAATAATGCCATCATCTTTTTGAATGCACTCACACTTGGTCTTTTTTTGTATATGCCTTGCAGTTTTATCCATGCTTTATATTCTGAGTTCGTTTTATTTTGTTTTGTAGGCATAGCATTCCATATAGCAACGCCTCAGCAGTTGGTGGACATCCAGGGACATACACGTCAACTGGCACAATTCTATCACAGCCTCGGACTACTGAATAAGAGTAATGGTAATAACCACCACCATTTGCACAACTTCCCATAGAAATAACATACTTCGGGTCTGCCATTTGATCATAAACCTTGCGCAATGCTGCTGCCATTTTATTAGTTAGTGTGCCAGCAACAATCATCACATCTGATTGACGTGGGCTTGCACGGAACATTATGCCATATCTATCAAGATCATAACGGCTGGATGCAGTATGCATCATCTCAACTGCGCAACATGCAAGACCAAATGTCATTGGCCACAATGAACCAGACCTTGCCCAATTCATTACATAATCTATTAAATCACCAAATTTAGTAACAAGAAACCCTTCTTTTTTATAACGACCCCAGTCATCATTAGATAGAATTTGATTTGTCATAAACTACTCCCACTCTAATGCACCTTTACACCATTCATAGATAAAACCTATAGTGAGTATTGCAAGAAATACCATCATAGACCAAAATCCACCATAGCTTATCTTAGATAAAGAAACAGCCCAAGGAAAAAGAAAAGCAATTTCTAAGTCAAATATTATAAATAATATTGAAACTAGGTAAAATTTAATGTCAAAATTTTTTCTTGCACTGGATAGTGGATTGAAGCCACACTCATATGTGGAAAGCTTTTCACCATCTGGCTTACTCACTGCAAGAAACATAGGCAATATACCTAAAGCAAAAGATACTACAATTGATACGCAGATAAAAATTACTATGGTTAAGTATTCGCTCATTTAACAAAACATATAACACTATGAATTTACATGCTTTCCTAATTTTTTACCACCTAAAATATGCACGTGAAAGTGTGGTACAACCTGCTCTCCATTTTCACCGTAGTTAGTGACTAATCTATATCCTGTTTTTTCTAGATTATATTTGTGTGCTATTTCTCTAACAGTTTTGAAAAAACTTATTATCTCCTCTTCAGGAGCTTTTATAATGAAGTCATCATATGAAACATATTGATTTTTTGATATAACTAAAATGTGAACTGGTGCGTCAGGGTACTTATCACAAAAAGCCAGTACATTTTCATTTTCATGTACCTTCTCACAAGGTAACTCACCTCTTAATATTTGAGCAAAGATGTTATCGCTATCATAAACTTCATTGCTCATATTTTAAGAGCGACCTTTCCCTCTTCCTTCGTTTTTCTCTACACTAGGTGTAGATAGTGGTTTTATCGTTTCACCAGAAGCATCTTCAAGATTTAAAGAGCTTACAAGTTCCCTTACTTTTACCATGTCCTGCTGTTCTTTCAAAGAGGTTTCTATTCCACTCACCCTTTTTCCAGTAATAACTCCTGGTTGTAAGTGATACATATCCCCAGGAACAGTTAGACTATGATGTCTTTCCTCTATTTTAACTTCATTCATAATACTCCCCTTATAATTCATAACTTTACCCCTTAACTCCTTTTATATTTTCAGAAACCTGTGATTCAACTCTATTTTGCCAATTATTTGCAATTTTCTCTGATGACTTTCCTTTATCACTCCCTACAGATACCCCAGCATTTTTTAATGTCTCGCCCTCCTGACCAGCAGATAAAGCCAGAGTTTCTGAAGGCTGACCAACATCAGACTTCACAACTTCGTTTGATGGCTGCTTTTGATTATCATATTCCTTATACAATTTTTCTGCAATACCATTTAGCAATTTTAAGTCTGTATGAATTTTAAATTCTCCACCAGTAATTCCTGCCAGTTTCTTAAGATCTTCGTCAACTTTATTAGCAATTCCTTTAAGAACAAGCTCTTTTATCTCTTCTGGACTCTTTCCTTTATTTTTAGAGTCAGTTTTAATGTCTTCAATTATTTTTTTAACATCAACTTCAATTACAATTTTGTTTTCTTCTCTAAAAATAGTTACATTCGGTAAATCTACTTTTATTTTACCCAATTGTTCATCGTTCAAATAAGGTATATCTCCCGTCAAAGTCCTTGACGCTAAAAAAGCTACCTTTTCTGTCCCTTTCTTTTGCTCTGTTATTTCTACACCAAGATTCTCACTAGCTTGTGTGGTTTCTATAAGTGGATCATATTCCCTTTTTTCTTTAGGTACATCTATACCAACAGCTTCCTTTAACGAAACTGTGGCATCATGTTTCATTTCACCCGTTGAAGCAAACGGCTTCTCTATAGGGTAAATAAGTGCTTTAGGCACAAGAGCAAGCACCCAACCTGTAGCTTTTACACCTGTTTTAACTACTCCGCCTATCTTAGCCCAAATAGATTCTGCCATACATACCTCCAAGGTACTTTCTACAACCAGGTGCTACAACATACCTAATTATAGACGAAAAAATTTAAACTTCTATATCTATTATAAGATGAAATTATAGAGATAGCAACCATTATTTGTACATTATCTAAAACATGTAGTATTTTCGCTACTTTTATTGTTCAATTTATTATAAAGAATACTCTCTAAATTATGTTTAAATGGAACACAAATAATATCATTGATGCAACTGGTGGAAGAGGAGAGGGAGGTTGTTACAGCTCAAATATTTCAACAGACACAAGAAGCATAAAAAAAGGTGATTTATTTATTGCCCTCAAGGGAAAGAATTTTGATGGCCATAATTTTTTGCATGAAGCGTTTTTAAAAGGGGCTGCCGCTGCAATAGTGAGTGAGGGTAAATATAAAAGTTTCCCTCTCGTTATTGTACAAGATACCCTGAAAGCTTTGCACGATATGGCATCATACTATATTAGAAATGTTCTTGTTGACGCTAAAGTTATTGCAATTACAGGCAGTGTCGGGAAAACTACTACAAAGGATATGCTGCACACTGTTTTATCGCAATATGGAGTGTCCCATGCAAACGAAGGTAACTTAAATAATAATATAGGATTGCCTTTGACAATTCTAAAAGCTCCAAAAAACTGCCAGTACTTAATCCTTGAAATGGGAATGAATAAAGCTGGTGAAATAAAAGAATTATCAAAGATTAGTAATCCGAATATTGCAGTTATTACCAACATCGAACCTGCACATACTGAAAATTTTTCATCACTATTTGACGTTGCACAAGCGAAGTTAGAGATTCTGTATGGTATGAAAAATAACGGTACTTTGATTTTGAACAGAGATAATAAATATTATGATTATCTCTCATCACATGCCAATAGAAATGTAATAAGCTTCGGTAAAGATAAAAATGCTGAAGTTTGTTTGTTGGACCTAATAAGAAATGATGACGGGCTAAATTTAAAAATCAGGCTGAGTGATAATCAAACTATAAACTGTAATTTACGTGTGCAAGGCGAGCATTTTGCTTATTCGCTACTTGTTGCAGCAGCAGTTGTGCAGAGCCTCGGACTTGATTTATCAAAATTACCACTTGCACTTAAGAATTTTAGTGTAACGAAAGGTAGAGGCAATATTCATAAGGTCAAATACAATAAAAAATATATACATTTAATTGATGACTCCTATAACGCCAGCCCTACTTCGATGAAAACTGCAATAAAAACTTTGAGTACATATTCTAATCAGAGAAAAGTAGCTTTGCTTGGTGATATGTTGGAACTTGGTGATAAGAGCATAGAATTCCATACAGATTTGGTTAAGATTATCACAGAAAATAATATAGATAAAGTTTATACAGTTGGTAAATCTATGTTAGAATTACATGAGCTTTTGCCAGATAATATAAGAGGCGCACATTTTAATGATTCTAATCAATTGAAAAGTGATTTAGCTAACATTATTCAGAATAATGACGCAATTCTAGTTAAAGGTTCACAAGGAATGAAAATGGATCTTATTGTACGGGAATTCATAATAGAATATTAAGCAAAATCATTGTATTAATTTACAGTAACAAATTATTAGGAACTTTAATTGTGACAAAACGTGTAATTATTTTTGGTGGAACGGGGTTTATAGGGAAACACATCGTAAGACGCTTGGCAGCAGAAGGATATTTAATAAAGATATTCACTCGTAATCAGGAAAAAGCTGCTTGTTTAAAATTGTGTGGCAATTTGGGACAAATATCAATATTTAAAGGCGATTTTTTTGATGAAAAATCAGTTCTGGAGGGTATGGAAGAATGTGATGTAGCCATAAACTTAGTGGGAATATTATATGAAGCAAAAAAGCACGATTTTTACGCTGTTCACGTTAAAATAGCTGAAAGGATAGCAAAAGCTGCAAAAATGAAAAATGTACCTATGATGATACATTTTTCTGCTATGGGAATAGAAAATAGCAAGTTGTCAAAATATGCTCAAAGTAAATTGGAAGGTGAAAAAGCTGTAACTTCAGCATTTCAAGAAGCAATAATAATTAGGCCAAGCCTTGTATTTGGTAAGGAAGATAACTTCTTTAATAAATTTGCAAGATTAGCAACTATTCTTCCTTTCTTTTTACTCCACATTTGAAAATAGTAATATATGTTTTCCCACCTTGGAAACTCTTTTGGCAACATTCTCCACTGACAACCACTTTTTAGCACGTATAACACTCCACAAAATACTTTGTATATATCAATTAATCTTGGTCTTGTTTTCTTTTTCCTACTTTCTAAAATTGGTTTGATTTTTTCAAATTGCTCACGACTTATGTCGCTTGGATACCTTTGACTCATTTATATACCTCATTATTTACCTGTTCCTACTTTAGCTCATCTCTTTGAGATTTTAAACAGGTTCTAACATACCAAAGACGTCGATAATTTGGATCGCAAGAATCCTTAGATGGCATACCCTGCACTAATTGACGCAGTTGTTTTGCTTGATCCCAGTTCCCTTGTTTTCTCATCATCGATACTTGCATGGTTAACCTTAAATATTTTGGATTGACCCTATCCACTCTGAGAAGTGATTATCTTCTCTTGCTTCCAACCAAGCAATACCTAATTCATACCATCTGGGTAGGGCCACTATAACAGGCTGAATAGAAAAGGCAGTAAATGCTATAAGAGTAGCAATGGTACTTGCTATCGATATAGTACCAGAATACTTTCTTATAGAGCTCAAAATTCTACTGGGCTGGTCAGAAAGTTTTCTAAATCCTAAAAAATCAAAATAGTCTTTGAAAGGATCTTTAGTGTCTGTAACCATAACATTTTTCTAGTTTAAATTTATTTAGGTATACATTAACCAAACCTTAAAATCAAGTTTCTTAATTTTTCAACATGTGCCAAGGCCTATTGGAGCGCACTTTATTAATCTTTATGTAACGATTTGTTAACCAAATTGCATGTGTTTCTAAATCGGCATATTTGATAGTTTTAGTATTACAAACTGAATAGTCGAATTCACTTAATTGAATTATTAAGTCAACTTTATCACAATTTTCTAGAATATCTTCTTTTTTATAAGCTAGCAACACTGACTTATTATTTCCTTTGTTATATATGCAGCCATAATCGTTACATTTTAGCCTTTTATCTGAGTTATTGTATTTTTTATGATTCAAAATTTGGTTCTGCCCATTTTGCTTTGCCCATGTTTTGACAACAAAGTTCCTATTTTTTCTGGTGAGAGAATATAGTAAGTTGTCACTCTCCTTTGCAGCAACATTATCAGCACTTATCAAGATATCAGGAGTTCTATACATAGCACTAGAGAAAATACCCAGCACAATAAAGAAAATTCCGAAGAAGCGCCAATTTCTTTCCCACAAGCACAGCCATAATAACCCAAATGTTATTATAATAATTGATGAGGCAGGAAAAGTGTGAATGGGAATAACCAAATACTGAAGACTAGCGATAGCGTTTGTTATATACAAAATACTGTCAATTGGGCGCTCTATAAATGGCGCTATAATCCATTCAATACCTAAAGGAATCAACAAAACATAAATTATTCCAAGTGGAATAATAATTAATGTAACTATTGGTATAGCAACTAAATTTGTGATAATGCCACTAATTGAAAAATAATTAAAATTGTATATCGTGTACGGAACAGTTGCTAAACTTGCTATTACTGAGCTGATCATTATCGATACAAAATATTTCATTATTTTTATTTTGAACAATTTATTAGCATTAATTTGATAACTGGCAACCAGTGCCAAAACCGCAGAAAATGACATCTGAAAGCCTGGCTTTAAAATTGCTTCTGGTTCTACTGAGAGTATCACTGAAGCAGCAAACGCAATTGCTATTAACCCTCGATATTTTCTCTCTATCATTATTGCAACAAGTACTAAAATCACCATGATGTAGGCACGCTGAGCAGAAATTTGCATACCGGTAATCAACAAATAAAACGTGGTTGGCAAGATAGTAAGGAATGCAGATATTTTCTTGGTGTTATACTTAAGAGTCAAAGTTTCAGATATTGCGAATAAATTACGAAACACTACAAAAAACAGACCAGCAACGAATGATAAATGCAAACCAGATATGGCAAACAAATGTGCTATACCTGAATCTCGTATTGCATCCATAATTTTTTGATCTATGCCATCTTTTTTACCAATTAGTAATGCAGAGATTATATCCGCATGTGGTTTTTTGATATTTTGCTGCAGGTTTTCATAAATATATTGACGGAAAGATTCTATATACTCTAGAAATTTCCTTGCTTCAGCCTTTTTGTGCAGGGCTATTTTGCTTGTTGCAAAACCTGTTGCACTTATTTTCTGGTAATATGCTATTCTTGCAAAATCATATGCATACTCCGAGGGCGCAATCTTTAGAGGGAAGAGTTTTGCTGATAATTTTACTTGATCGCCTATTTTAATGCCTTTTTCCACTTTGGTTCTAACTGATATTCTGATGTTATCTAGAGCAATGTGGCCAGCGCGTGACGCATAACTACATGAACGTCCAGTTGAGTGATAAATTGGATATATATCATCAATCAAAGATGTCATGCAAGTAGCTGACACTGGGATGACAGAGGGCTTTACAACATGGAGCAGAAATTGTTTATATGAGCCCCTGTCATTAATATCCTTCACTGTGGCAACGATATCTTTTACATATCTCTCTTTATCAAGAATTTGAGTATCAACTAAAGCTGTTCTTAATTTACTAGCTGTAAACCCTATGAGCACTGCAATTAAAGCGATACATAATATCGCGTACCTTTTATACAATATTGCAATCAGAATTAGTGTGGGTAAAAGCAAAAGAAAAATAGATATGGTAAAAGTGCAGCTTGGTTCAAAACTTAGGGAAAAATAGGTTAAAATCCCTACACACTGACACACAGGAAACCATAGTATCAAGTTATATTTTTCATTGTGTAGGTTATGACGTATATAACTAACTATTATGTCAAGAAAAGTTAATAAATACACAAAATATACACCATAATGTAATTTTATTCTTTTATTTTCTATTATTGTATATATAATAACTAAATAAGCAACGACGCGGGATGGAGCAGCTCGGTAGCTCGTCAGGCTCATAACCTGAAGGTCGTAGGTTCAAATCCTACTCCCGCAACCATTTTCCAACTGTGCGAATATTGTGGTTTCAGGTAGAAACTACTTGACAAGCCTCGCTAGCCCCCTTATCATGGAAATGAAGCTATTGTATTTGCTTTCGCCAATCTGCAGATTAAAAGGTAAGGATTACTTAATGTATCGGCGTCTTATGTTTAATTTTTTGCAGTATATAGATACTGTATGTCTTTACAAAACTTCATCTACATCTAGATTTTTATCTAAATAAGCTGAACGCGCTTATAAAGCGTTACAAGACATCAAAAAATGCCAATACTCGACAGAGATAGTAAAAGACTAGCTAACTCGGGGATTCTTTGTCTTTTTTTCTGCTTAGTAAATTTCTTAAACATTTGCAGCGTAAGTTAGTTGCAATTAAAAGCGGCTGAATCTCGCTTATCAAGCGTTTAAAACATAAAAAACGCCAATATTTTAAAGCGGATAATAACCCCAGGGCTTCTTTTGCCTTTTTTTTTATTTGGTAAATTTCTTAAATATTTACGGCTAAACAACAACCGTCATCCCTGTAAAAGTCAAGTAATTCGTCATTCCGCTACGTGTTAGCGGCTAAGAGATACCGTGACGGTATGACGGTTCGCGGCGGCATGACAAGAAAGGAGCAGCAGGATGACGCCTCACCATGTCATTCCAGCGCGTGGCACATATCTGTACGAACATTGTTATAGTAAGAGTTCAAGAAAGATGTCATCTGGAATCTTGTTCCAATGTTAAATGACACAAAGTTGAAAAAGTAGAGCAAGAATTACTTACAATTCAATAATTCTCCAAAATCAATTATGTTTGAAAAGTAATCACTATCTATAACGTCATCACTCACACCATTAACGTGAATAAGAACTGGACGACATGAAAAGCCTTTTGGACGCTTTAGTGTATCTATTTTCTTTTGTACTTCTTGTATTATTGAATGACCGATTTTATTTTTTGAAAATTTGATTTCGCAAATGTAGAGGGTGTTAAACCTTGTTTGAATCATGTAATCAATTTGACAACCAGCACCTGTCTTCCTCTGAAAAAATGGATTCTCGCTCGTCAATTCCTAAGATATTATGTATGTTCTTTCTATTGTTCAGCACCAAATTTTCAAACTGAAGTCCAATCCACTCTGGCAGGGACGTGAATAACCCTATAGAATAGGTGTCACGATTAATTTTCCTAGATTTTTTTCAATATATTTTAGATAAAACCTTAAATAATTATCTTGAAGTCTGTACCTTCTGAGTCGTGAATCAGTACCAGTTTTTATATTCCAAGTGTGATCCCTTGCAATAAAACCAGCAAGCTCCAGCTCATGTAGATACTCAGAAATGCGTCCATGTCTTGCAATATCTAAAGCAGTACAAATTTCTTCCTGTTCTTTAGCTCCAGCAGAAAGAGCTCTCACTATTTGCTTATAAAAAGCTGTTTTTCGCATGAATAGATCTGAAAATATTTGGTCAAACTCCTCAACTAAAAACCCACCTTTTGTAAAACAAAGCTTTTTAATATTTTCTTCAGCACCATGTTTAAAATTTACCTCTTCCAAATATTTTGCCGGTTACTGCAAGCACCTTAAACTTTTCGTATGCTGAAATATTTTTTGGCCAAAATCTGTTGCAATCAGAAAGTCCCGAGTGTTAAAGTCAACGATATTCTTCCTACAAAACCAGTACTACTAAGTATGTTTTCAGGATGAAACAAACAACAAAAACTAGCTTGTTATAGCTGTGTATCCCAAAAATTCTTTATTTTTCCTAAAAAAGTTGGATCTTTTGAGCCCATCCAAGAAATTTCATCAAATAGCAATAATATTTTCCCTGATAGTAGACGTTCACCAACTGCCCATACTCCAGTCATCATATCTAGCAAAAAAATTGTCTAGCAACTTGTCTAGAAAATTCATTAAGTTGGTGGGATGTTGTAGTATGCTTTTCTGGTGGCAAACCTATAAATGAGTAATACTGCTCGAAATGCTTACCAAACTCTTGAATTAAACGACTTTTTCCTATACGACGTCTTCCTTTGACTACTACAAAAGAAGCAGTATTTTTTTCTGTAAGTTCCAGTAGTTGCTTTTTGCCTACCAATAAATAATGGAGACATAAAATATAAATCTTTGTCTCCATTATACACAATGAAATTGGAGACGTAAATAAGTAAATTTTGATCTTTGTCTCTATAATGCTATAGCTAAACTGACTTACGACAATTTGAAAAACCGTCATCCCGCTACGTGTTAGCGGGATCTAGAGATACCGTGACGGTATGACAAGGGAGAACAGTTGCTACGTGTTAGCGGATGAGATACCGCGAATGAATCCATAGCTGTACGAACATTCATTTTTGAAGGTAAACTGCACAGCAAATGGTGTCATTCCAGTGCTTGACACTGGAATCCAGCCGGCTTTGTTGCATCGCTACTTATGAAAGGCTAACTATAGCTAGGATTATAAGCAACCTATTGAAAATCTTGTTTTTTTGCAATCAATCTGATCAAATTTAAGAATAGTAATTTATTATTTATATTAATAAACTTAATTCTATTGAAAATAGCTAAAGCATTGAAATTCTTGAATTTTAGCCGGATTAGTGAGTGGTAGTGAAATTTCTTTTACTCAAATTTAGGTATTCACTGACCGTTCTTGTTATAAATACCAGAATAATAAGCTACTGATATTCTCCATCTTTTTTATCTTTAATCCATCATAGCTAGCGATGCAACAAAGCCAATCCAGCCTTGCCGTAATCTCATCAAGAACGTTGTGTTTTAACATAAGATCAGCCACTTTTATGCTTATCAACTTAGTGCCCAATCAAAATTCCTGGATCCCAGTGGGCTTTGTTGCATAGCAACCGAAAAAATCTGGTGGCTACTGACAAAATTCATTATAAATAACCATTTAACTGTTGAAGAAAAAATATGCCACAGAAAATGAAAGTCAGTAACCAAAATGAATATAACAAATTTCTCCAGGAAAGAGGAAATATTTTTCATTATATCAATGAAGCCATAGAAAATTGGTATGAAAATAGTCCAAAAATGCAAGGCGGCAACTATATTTACAGTGATAAAGTTGTGATTTTGGTGCATATAATTGTCAATCTTTTTAGAATTGGTTTAAGACAAACGGTGGGGTTTATAAAAGGATATATGCAACAAATAGGAAGAGATTTAGCAGTTATCAGCTATTCACAAGCATCAAGAAGGTTTAAGAAACTTAATATTAAGATCAATGATTGCAGAATTGATAAAAATAATATGGAAGACATCGAAATTGCTATAGATAGTACAGGTATCAGCATTTACAACAATACCCCTGGTCACAGCAAGGAAAATAGCGCTAACAGAAAATATCGTGGCTATGAACAGACAAGAAAATTGCATGTAATGTTGAATATAAACAGCAAAAAAGCCATAGCTGTAAAATACAGTAACGGTGTCTACTCTGATCACTATGGAGCTTGCGATTTGCTTAAAGAAGTTAATTTTCAGCATGTCATAAAAGCACTATATGCAGATAGGGCATATGATAGGCACAAGTTTTACAAATTGTGTCACGAATATGATATAAAGGCAAAAATTCCACCAATAAACAATGCGGCAGAACATCCAGAAATAGATTATATGTCTGACAGAAATGCTGCTATTAGGTTAATAAAATTATACGGTGAAGATGGCGTGAAAGAATGGAAAAAAGAAGTAAATTATGGGAAAAGATCTTATATTGAAGGGTTTTTCTCAAGATTAAAGCAAATATTTGGATTCAGCTTTAGGAATAAATCCGAAGTAAATCGCGAAAAAGAATTGCTGATTAAGTGCTATTTGCTTAATCAATTTACTGAAATTGGTATGGCTAAATTTGAAATGGCTACATGATATTTATCGTAAATTACTACCAGTATAAGGTGCGATGCAACAAAGCCATCCCAGTGTCTGGGCACTGGGATGACATCCTTCTGGTAGGCTCAAATTGTAATGTTCGTACAGTTGTGGAATGAATCACGGTATGACGGTTTGCGGCGGCATGACGATAACCTCGTCATCTTGCTACTAGTTAGCGCCGCGGCGGTATAGCTATAAATTGTTGATATCTTTTTTATATCACATTTTTAACTTACAATAGTTAGCCAGCGTTTCTTACATTAACCAAATCTTTCAAATTCTGCACTCACCGCTACCTATAACTCACTTTCACACAATATTGATTGTTCTTAAAAAGCAATCTAACATTTTTCATTCCTTGATTACGAAGCTTCGATGCAGCTGATTTAGCAGCCTGAGCACTTTTAAAAAATGCAACATATCCCTTACTTTCTGCACTGTCTTGTTTCGGGTGATGTTTCTGCATTTCTTTTTCATATTGCTTTCTATAATGAGGAGTATTTTGTATCAATTGTTCTGACATCTTTCTTAGGTATTGGACTTTTACCTTTGCAAGCCCTACTTTATGAAATCCTAAGACTTGAGCTGCTTTTTCTGATAAGTCTATTATTCTGCCTTTAATAAATGGTCCTCTATCGTTAACTCTTGTAACAAGCTTTCTTCCATTTTCTAAATTAGTGACAAGAACAAAGCAGGGTAAAGGCAAAGTCTTATGCGCTGCAGAGATCAAGTGGCGGTTAAACACTTCACCATTTGCTGTAAGCGTGCCATGATCTTCTATTCCATACCACGATGCTATTCCTATTTCTTCGTGATGTTTACAGTTTTTTGGGTGATAAGTTATACCATTTATTGTGTAGCTGCTGCCAATTTTATAATGACCTGCAGTGCAATTAAACCTGTTGCTAAAACTGCAGCTACTTATCAAAACAAATGTTAGACATAGAAAGGTTAGGTTTTTTATCATTGTATTCGGTAAGAGGGTTCGATACTATGAGGATTTTAAATTATACTATAATAAATTTAGTAATGAGTAAACATCTACTGCTAAATATTAACAAAACTCAAAAAGGAATAATACATATTATTGGTATAGGTGGAATCGGAATGAGTGCCATTGCTGAAATTCTCCATAATTCCAATTACAAAGTTCAAGGCAGTGATGCGCAGTCAAACGACAATGTAGATAGGTTACAAAAGCTGGGTATAGAAGTTTACATTGGTCACAATGCTGATAATATAAGCCAAGCTCAAATAGTTGTACATTCTTCTGCGATAGAATCTGATAATGTGGAGTTAATTGCGGCAAAAAATAACAATAAAACCATTTTGCATAGATCAGACATACTTGCTGAACTTTTAAGAGATAAATATGTGATAGCGGTTTCAGGTTCAAGTGGTAAGACAACGACAACGGCAATGATTGCTTCCATTTTTGATCATTCTAATGTCGATGCAACTGTAATTGTGGGAGGAATACTGAATTCATATCAAAGTAATTCAAGACTTGGAAGGAGTGACATTTTTTTAATCGAAGCTGATGAATCAGATGGAACTATGCTGAAGATTCCTGCAAATATTGCTGTCATAACGAGTATTAACGACGATCATATGGATCATTATGGTACATTCGACGATATTAAAAATGCATTCTCTCAGTTTATAAGCAAAGCAGATTTTGCAGTTTTGCCTGATTCTGTAGGCATTAATTATGATGCAAGTAACTCTATGATGTTTGGATTTGAGGGTGCCAATATTAAAGCTGTTAATATTAAGCAGCATGCTAACAGCATAGAATTTGATGTATTGAACAACTGGATTCCAGTATCAAGTACTGGAATGACAGAAGAACAGGTGTCATCCCATCACCATCTGTCATCCCAGTGCGTGACACTGGGATCCAGAAATATAAAAAATGTAGTGCTGTCAAACGCAATTGGAATTCACAAAGTCAGCAACGCCTTAGCTGCAATATCGGTTGCAATAAAACTCGGGATTAGCGATGCAGAGATTAAAAAAGGCCTTTTGGAATTTCAAGAAGTAGCAAGAAGATTCTCTTTGATTGCCGATATTAAAGGTGTTAAGTTAATTGAGGATTATGCCCATCATCCAAATGAAATATATGCAACTTTAACGGCTGCACGTTCGATTACTAAAGGAAAAGTAATAGGAATTATCGAACCACTTCGTTTTGCTCGCATTCGTAATTTTTTTGATGAATTCATACGAATTTTCATGATATTTGATTATGTCATCCTCACCCCTGTTCATCCCCCAGAAGACAAGCCTATTCCTGGTTGTGGGATTAATGATATACAAGAAGCTTTAATCAGTAATGGATTTGATAGCGTAAAAATCATGAATGATTCTCTACTCATTTCACATTTTATTAGTGATTCGACAAGTCCAGGTGATATAGTATTATTTATTGGTGCTGGTAGTAATATAGCTAAATTGGCAAAGGAAGCTGCGAAGCTCATAGCAGAAACTATACAAACATCTAGTTAAACGATAGAATAAATGCAAGTACCGGTGTCATTCCAGTGCTTGACACTGGAATCCAGTCAACTATATATGAAGAGTTATTATGTTTATATACTTGCAAGTGAACGCAACGGAACTTTATACGTAGGTGTGACATCAAATTTGATAAAACGAATTTATGAACATAAAAGTGAAACTGTTTCTAGTTTTACGTCAAAATACGGTGTTTATAGATTGGTTTATTTCGAAGAGTTCCAAGACATAAATTTAGCTATTACTAGAGAAAAGCTTTTAAAAAGTTGGCAAAGAAAATGGAAAATGAATTTAATCGAGAAAGAGAATCCAGACTGGGAGGATTTATATGATAAAATTGTGTAGTAAAACTGGATCCCAGTGGGCTTTGTTGCATCGCACCTTATACTGGTAGTAATTTACGATAAATATCATGTAGCCATTTCAAATTTAGCCATACCAATTTCAGTAAATTGATTAAGCAAATAGCACTTAATCAGCAATTCTTTTTCGCGATTTACTTCGGATTTATTCCTAAAGCTGAATCCAAATATTTGCTTTAATCTTGAGAAAAACCCTTCAATATAAGATCTTTTCCCATAATTTACTTCTTTTTTCCATTCTTTCACGCCATCTTCACCGTATAATTTTATTAACCTAATAGCAGCATTTCTGTCAGACATATAATCTATTTCTGGATGTTCTGCCGCATTGTTTATTGGTGGAATTTTTGCCTTTATATCATATTCGTGACACAATTTGTAAAACTTGTGCCTATCATATGCCCTATCTGCATATAGTGCTTTTATGACATGCTGAAAATTAACTTCTTTAAGCAAATCGCAAGCTCCATAGTGATCAGAGTAGACACCGTTACTGTATTTTACAGCTATGGCTTTTTTGCTGTTTATATTCAACATTACATGCAATTTTCTTGTCTGTTCATAGCCACGATATTTTCTGTTAGCGCTATTTTCCTTGCTGTGACCAGGGGTATTGTTGTAAATGCTGATACCTGTACTATCTATAGCAATTTCGATGTCTTCCATATTATTTTTATCAATTCTGCAATCATTGATCTTAATATTAAGTTTCTTAAACCTTCTTGATGCTTGTGAATAGCTGATAACTGCTAAATCTCTTCCTATTTGTTGCATATATCCTTTTATAAACCCCACCGTTTGTCTTAAACCAATTCTAAAAAGATTGACAATTATATGCACCAAAATCACAACTTTATCACTGTAAATATAGTTGCCGCCTTGCATTTTTGGACTATTTTCATACCAATTTTCTATGGCTTCATTGATATAATGAAAAATATTTCCTCTTTCCTGGAGAAATTTGTTATATTCATTTTGGTTACTGACTTTCATTTTCTGTGGCATATTTTTTCTTCAACAGTTAAATGGTTATTTATAATGAATTTTGTCAGTAGCCACCAGATTTTTTCGGTTGCTATGCAACAAAGCCATCCCAGTGTCGGAGCACTGGGATGACAACTAGAATTATCTTCAGATCACACGTTTGTACAGAAAGTTTACAGTAGGGATTTAATGCAATGAATAAGATAATCAATAACGTATTTGCAAGAGAAATTTTAGATAGCAGGGGTTACCCCACTGTTGAGGTAGAGATTGAGCTCTGTGATGGAGCAATAGGCAGAGCATCTGTACCTTCTGGAGCTTCAACCGGTAAATTAGAAGCCTTGGAACTCAGGGACCAAGATGAGAAAAGGTATTGTGGTAAAGGAGTGCTGAAAGCTGTTCAAGCTGTAAATGGAGTGATAGCGAATAAAATTATCGGCATGGATGCAACAGATCAAAATGCAATTGATAAAGCATTAATTGAACTAGATGGAACAAAAAATAAATCTAAACTTGGAGCAAATGCAACTTTGGGTGTGTCTCTTGCGGTTGCAAAAGCAGCAGCAAACAGTTTCAAAATACCGTTGTATAGATATTTGGGAGGAGAGCAGATGAGTGTTATGCCGGTTCCATTCATTAACATAATTAATGGTGGAGTACATGCAGACAATAAGCTCAATTTCCAAGAATTCATGATTCTTCCAGTCGGTGCTGAGACTTTCAGTGAAGCAATCAGAATATCTGCGGAGGTGTTCCACAACTTACGTAGCATTCTTAAGAAAAAAGGTTATAGCACAAACGTAGGAGATGAAGGTGGTTTTGCACCAAATATTGAAAGTACTGAAGAAGCACTTGATTTGATCATATACGCTATAGAATCAGCAGGTTATTCAGCACAAAATCACTTTGCACTAGGCCTTGATGTTGCTTCATCTACTTTTTATGAAGATGGAATTTACAAATTTGAAAACAGAGATCTTACTTCAGAGAAATTGGCTGAATACTATTGTGACCTTGTGGAAAAATATCCAATAATTTCTATAGAAGATGCAATGAGTGAAGACGATTACGAAGGTTGGAAATTACTTACTGCAAAATTGGGGAGTAAAGTTCAATTAGTAGGGGATGATTTGTTTGTTACAAATTGTGAACTGATATGCAAAGGAATAGAGGAAAAAATGGCAAATGCTGTACTGATCAAGCCAAATCAAATAGGGACGTTAACAGAAACTTTTGCTGCTATTGAAATGGCAAAATCAAATGGCTATAAAGCTGTTATTTCTCATCGCTCAGGTGAAACAGAAGACACAACAATATCTCATATAGCAGTTGCATCAAATTGCGGGCAGATAAAAACCGGGTCGCTATCGCGTTCTGATAGACTCGCGAAGTATAACGAGCTAATGAGAATAGAAAGCGCATTAGGAAAGGATGCTAAATATTATCGTGGGTTAGCATGGGTTTTATAGACGAAGTAAAATTGTGTTTAAAAGCCGGTGACGGTGGTGACGGCTGTGCAAGTTTTCGTCGAGAAAAGTTCGTTGAATTTGGTGGTCCAAATGGTGGTAATGGAGGAAAGGGTGGAAACATAGTTTTCATCAGCGACGCTAATCTCAACACTTTGCTTCATTTTCGTTATAGAAGACACATTAAAGCAGATAGTGGGAAAAATGGTGCAGGCAGGGATAGATCTGGCACAGCAGGGAAAGACGTTATACTTCGAGTTCCAGTCGGTGCACAAATAATTGATGAAGAAAGTGAAGAGATAATAGTCGATCTTGACAAGCCTGATATGGAATTTTTAATAGCACAGGGTGGAAAAGGTGGACTTGGAAATACTAATTTTAAATCTTCTACTAATAAGGCACCAAGACATTTTACTTACGGTCAGCCTGGCGAAGAAAAACATGTATTGTTAAAACTAAAAGTTTTATCAGATGTTGGAATTATTGGCATGCCAAACGCAGGTAAATCAAAATTTTTGACTCGCTGCTCAAATTCCGATACAAAAGTAGGCGATTATCCATTTACCACCGTAAGACCCCACTTAGGTGTGGCAAAAGTGGATGATAGCGAAGTTGTAATAGCAGATATTCCTGGAATAATTACTGATGCTCACCTTGGAGTTGGGCTCGGACATAAATTTTTAAAGCACATAGAAAGGTGTCAAATTTTACTTCATTTAATTGATGCAACTCACGATGATGTTATTTCAGCTTATAATTGTACACATAATGAGCTGGAGCTTTACGATAGCGATCTTGTTAAAAAAGAAGAAATTGTAGTACTGAACAAATGCGACTTATTGAGGGAAGCAGAAATTCTGGAAAAGAAGAATCACCTAGCCAATTATCTTAATAAAGAAGTGCTGTGCTTATCAATTAATGGTGATTTACAGCCTATTTTGAGATTATTAAGTAAAAAATTGAAAAAGAGTAATTCTAAGGAAATCGATGTATATGATCCTTTTAAAGCGTAAATTTTCTATCTGTGGCTGTACAAGAATGGTAGCGTGCGACCAGAACTAAGCGTACAATTGTGCAAATATTGTGATTTGAGTCTACCAGATCCCAGTGCTACTTTCTTGTCATACGAGTAGCTGGCACTGGAATAACGCCCTCCTTACATGGTCACTGGAGTGACAGGATGAAGGTACTGGGATGCCAGTGTTGGCTACTTGCATGACATCGTTGTAACATTGTACCATATTGCAATGTTTGTACACTTGACACTAAAATCCAATATGATTTAATTAACCAAGAAATGTAGTATAGCTAAACTGACTTAGATTTACCGACAATTTGGAAAATGACAAATTCGTCATTCCGCTACTAGTTAGCGGAATCTATGCCGAGGTACCGCGATTCATTCGCGGTATGACATGTTGCTTAGGTCAGCTATAAGTAGTAGAGTAACAGAATTCTAATGCAAAGGAGAAAGTATGGTAAGAATAGAATCAGACAGCTTAGGGGAAGTAAAAGTACCAAGTGAACATTACTGGGGAGCGCAGACTCAGCGTTCTTTAGAAAATTTTAAGATTGGCACAGAAAAAATGCCAGAGCCTCTGATTAAAGCATTAGCAATAGTAAAACTTGCAGCAGCACGTGTTAACATGAAGCAGGGTAGCATAGATAATAAGGTAGGGGACGCAATCTGCGCAGCCACAAGGGAAGTAATAGATGGCAAATTTAATAATGAATTTCCGCTTGTTGTTTGGCAAACCGGATCCGGAACGCAGACTAATATGAATATGAATGAAGTGATCAGCAATCGCGCAATAGAGATTTTAGGTGGTAATTTGGGTAGTAAATCTCCAATACATCCAAACGATCATGTGAATTATGGTCAGTCGTCAAATGACACCTTTCCAACAGCAATGCATATAGCAGCAGCAGAGCAAATAAACTGCTTGCTTATTCCAAATCTTGAAAAATTGCATAAGGTGCTGGATAATAAGGTTCAGGAATTTAAAGATATAATAAAAGTAGGACGTACTCATCTGCAAGATGCAACGCCCCTAACACTGGGACAGGAGTTCTCTGGCTATGCAGCCCAGATTAAAAAGGGGATAGAGAGAGTAAAATCAACTTTAAGTGATATATATGAGCTTGCACAAGGTGGCACTGCAGTTGGCACGGGACTCAATACTAAAAAGGGTTTTGCTGAAGATTTTTCAAGCCAAGTTGCAGAAATTACTAACCTTCCATTTACTTCAGCAGGCAATAAATTTGAAGCGCTAGCAGCAAATGATGCTTTAGTTGAGCTCAGTGGAACACTCAATACAGTAGCAGTCAGTTTAATGAAAATTGCAAATGATATAAGGTTGCTTGGTTCTGGTCCAAGATGCGGAATTGGGGAAATAATGTTACCGGAAAATGAGCCTGGTTCTTCAATTATGCCAGGTAAAGTGAATCCAACTCAGTGTGAAGCGGTGACTATGGTATGCACTCAAGTTATGGGAAATCATGTTGCTGTAACAATTGGTGGCTCAAGTGGTCATTTTGAACTGAACGTGTTTAAGCCAGTGATAATTTACAATGTTTTGCAGTCTATAAGACTTTTAGCTGATGCAAGTTTAAATTTTACAGAAAAATGTGTAGTTGGTATTAAAGCAAATGAAGAGAGGATAAAAGATTTACTGAATCAGTCGTTGATGTTGGTCACTATATTAAATACGCATATAGGGTACGACAATGCAGCAAAAATAGCGAAGCTTGCTTATAAAGAAAATATCACTCTAAAAGAAGCAGCAGCAAAACTTCAACTGCTCACTGAGGAGGAGTTTGAAAGGATAGTGAAACCAGAAGAAATGGTAAATTATTTGTAACCGCTCACAAATTTCCACTTAATTCTTCAATCTCACTAATAGAAAGGCCAGTAAACTTGACAATAGTGTTGACATCAACATTATTAGCCAGCATTGCTTTTGCGACTTCAATTTTCCCTTCCTCTTTACCAATTTTTTTGCCTTTTTCAGTAGCAAGATCAAGTCTGTATTCAAGAATAGCTTCTTCTTTGCGTAGATCCATTATCCTTTCTTCGTAAGCTACTAAATCTTTTTCGTTCCAACGAAACTTATCTAACTCATCATATGCTAGCTTTATTATTGGTGCTTTTTCTGCTATCTCTTTTAAGTCCTCTTCTGTTGTTTCTTCTGCGTATTTAAAAAAGAAACACCACCTTTCTACTATACTTTCTAACTGCTCTACTTTACTTTTTGAAAATTTGGGCAATTCTATAAAGATAAATTGAAAATCTTTTAAGTAGTGGCCGTTGGTTTTTATATCACGTATATTATGAGTAGAGATATAACCAACTTCTTCAGGAAGTAAGTTACAATTTGATATAGCAATAAAGAAGACTTTCTTTAAATCAATGTAGTTGCCAGATTTATCTAATTGTCTTGAATAAGCCTTAGCAGCATACAGTTGGGCACGTTTCTCAAAGCCCTTGTCTCTAGCAAGCTGCATTTCTGCTATATATCTATTTCCGTGAGAATCCTTGCAGAGAACATCAACAATACTTTGTTTATCAGAGGCAACTTCGGGATCCATAATAGTGCTAAGAAACTCAACTTCTTGTATTGCATTTATCTCAGTAAACCCTAAAATATCGTTCAAAAAGTGGATAAGAATATTCTTATTTTTTTCCGTTCCAAAGATTTTTTTGAAACACAAATCATTGCGAGGATCGAGAAATTTTGAAAGAGCCATGGCAAAAATGCTTGAAATTATTAATAATTATACACTGTTATTAACAATTATTCAACCATATTTTTGAAAATAGCTAGTTTCTGTATTTACTTTAAATTGAAGAAAGCTCAAATGAAAGATCGTGTTTTGCTAAAAATCACAGAATGCAGTCTGGTTACAATTATTTATCACTAGTGCCTAAAGTGATCTCCTTTATCCTCTCATCTGCTAATATTTTTAATTTCTCACCATATCTATAATAATTTCGCTTTATAACGTATAACTCATCAGCAGAAGAAGAATCTAATTTAGGGTAATATTCGTAATTGCAATTTTCTTCGATGTTCTCAATGCTTATAGATGATGCTAAAAATGGAGACAAAACTAATAGTAAAATAAGTAAAAAGCTTTTCATATCAATTATTTAAACTCAATTGTGTTATAAATATATTAATAGCGAAAAAAGAAAAACAAGGTTTAATTTTCTTTTTTATTTGCGATTTATCTATTAATTAACCGTGAAAGGTTACGTGTAATGCTCCTTCACATAATTATCAATAATTGCCTTAAATTCTTCAGAGACATTATCACCTTGTAAAGTTTTGAAATATTTGCCGTTTTTGTAGACTGCTGAAACAGGTTTTTCTCCATATCCAGGCAAGCTGATTCCCAAATTTGCGTGTTTGCTTTCTCCAGGACCATTTACTATGCATCCCATAACAGCAATGCTCATATGCTCTACACCTGGATTTTTTTTCTTCCACATCGGCATATGAGTTTTTATATAGCCATTCACCTCTTCAGTTAATATACGAAAACGATCGCTACTCGTGCGCCCACAACCAGGACATGAATTAACCTGAGGGTTAAAGTGTCGCAAGCCTATAGACTGCAATATTTCCTGACACACCACCACTTCATTAGTACGCGATTCACCAGGACGTTGAGTCAAAGAAGCCCGTATGGTATCTCCAATGCCATTTTGCAATAAATAAGTAAGCCCTGCTGCGGTATTTACCACACCTTTATTGCCCATACCAGCCTCAGTTAAACCCAAATGCAGTGCATAATTGGAAGATTTTGCAAGTGCCGTATAAACTAAAATTAAATCTTGTACTTTGCTAACTTTACATGAAATGATTATTTTGTTTGAACTTAGACCAATTTCTTCAGCTTTTTTTGCACTATCAAGAGCAGACATTACAAGTGCTTTGCGCAGTATAACATCAGAAGGCCTTGAATTACTAAGCGAAGAGTTTTCATCCATCAGTTTTTGTAAAAGGTATTTATCAAGACTACCCCAATTTACTCCAATTCTAACCGGAAGATTATGCATTATTGCATACTCTATAACCCTTTCAAACTTCTCATCACGTTTGTGGCCAAAGCCTATATTGCCTGGATTGATTCTAATTTTACCCAGCATTTTGATGTTGTCTGGATAATCTTGAACTAATTTATCTAGCTCATATTGACCGCAGCCTACCAATATTTTACCGTCAAAACCTTCTTTATTTATCTCTTCTACTATATAAGGTATTGCTCTTGCTACCTCCTCTGAGTTCAAGGCAATTCGCACCAATTCTGAACCTGTACGCGCTAGTTCTGTTATCTCTTTTGCATAATGTTTTGCGCTACTTTTTATATTATCAGAATCTATATGCACGCCAAGCGCCATAGATTGTACAACTACAGGATTATTTCCACCTATCTTTACTTTTCCAACTTCTACAACATGAGTTTTGTGCCTGGAAATCGGCGATAATTCATATGCATCATCATTCAATATTAGGTCTTTATCTAACATATTATTAATTGTGATACTATTTTACTGTGTCAGCTACACTGCCAAATGAACTCGAACCATTCAAACTATAAGCATCTACGTTATCCAAATTAGCAATAGAATCATGTGAACATGTTCTTTTTGATGGAGTTTTTTTTATAGTGATATTCATAGGAGAAACTTTTTTTTCTCGTGTTGAAGTAATTTTTTTTCCTTCTTGTTCATGCTGCTCACTTTCATACTGCTTATTTTCATACTGGGAAACTGGCTCTTGATCTATAAATACAGCACCCCTTAAACGCGCGATATTAATACCATGCTGATTTATCATAGCGCTCTCTTCATCGTCGACTATGCAAGCTTCCATGTCATTTGGCTCATTATCAAGACTAGCAATTTTTTTCTCTTTTAATTTTTTGATTAGATCTTCTTTATTTATAGCTCGATCTTGTGACTTTTTTTTCTTGAGCAATTCCCTACGCTTCTCATACAGTTTATATGACTCAGCAAAATCCTCATCTGTATGAAAGTTTGCACCACCAGGGTTACCAGGAGGTATGTATTTCTTACTGAGCTTTACCTTAGACTTAGCTTCAGCACTATGCACAGTAAAAAAGCTAGAAACCAAAAACATTAATATAAACAAAACTTTAGAAAAAATCCTAAGCATATGGTGCTATAGTAAATATCGTGTTTTAAAAGATAGCAATTAACAAACTTTAAGTAAACCAGAATCTTTACTAACTTTACAATAATATGTCACAAATATTTTTCTAAAAAGTGATATGTTTGCTATCAAAAAACCTACATAGGCTAAGAGAAGAGTAAGGTGTTACAAGCTATGTAACACCTTCTTAAGAAGAGTGTTATGCAGCTATATAGTTTGCACTTTTAAGTTATTCTGTAGTTTTTCAGTACCATCGGTAGTATCTACATTACTAAGTTTTGCTTTTGGTGTATCTTGATCAAGCGAGTTCTTTTCTTTCTCCCTCTCAAGCTTAACTCCCTGATAGATGCAGAATGCAACAAAACAAGTTATCGCTGTTACAGCAACAGCAGTGGCTATGGTACAAATTAGTAGTGTTTTTTCTTGTTCTCCTACTGCTTCTGTAAGTGTTTCCACTTTTTCTTGCAGGCCGTTTAAGTGCTCTTGCATACCTTGAAACAGCTCAGTACCAATCTTTTCTTTTAATGCACTAAATACCTCTTCAAACTGTTTAGCATCAATCTTTTGAGCTTCTTGCCATTCTTTTAATGCACTAAATACCTTTTGAAACTGCTCAGCATCAATCTGTTGACTTCCCTGCAATGCTGTTATATCTGACTTATCAAAGCCAAGTACCCATTTAGTTACACTCATTTTTACCCCCTAGTTAATTAATATATTATAATTTTACATTCCCAATGTTTAAATTATTATTAAATTAACTGTCATTATGTATTGACCTTTTAATAATTTTGTTTGACTTGCTTTTTGAAAGTGCGGAAACTTAAATTAAGGTATTTACAAGGTTGCAAAAAAAGAAGCCCTGTTATTCAACCAATATCTCTCTTTTCCCTGAGTAATTTGGAGCGCTGATAATACCTTCCTTTTCCATTCTTTCAACGATGTTTGCAGCTCTGTTATAGCCTACTCTAAGTTGTCGTTGAATGTAACTGGTTGAAACTTTTTGATCTCTTTGAATGATGGCCACTGCTTGGTTGTAAAGGTCGTTTTCTTCATCCTCTGTTTCACCTTCTGATTCCACAGAAGAATTTTCATCTTCTTTGGTGATTTCCTCCATGTAATTCGGCTCACCTTGCATTTTCAGATGATCAACTATATCTTGCACCTCATTATCACTTATAAATGGGCCGTGAACTCGAATGATCTTACCACCAGAGGCCATATAGAGCATATCACCCATGCCGAGCAATTGTTCAGCCCCTTGTTCGCCAAGTATTGTGCGGCTATCTATCTTAGAAGTAACAGCAAAACTGATTCTTGTTGGAAAGTTTGCCTTTATCACACCTGTTATCACATCCACGGATGGACGTTGTGTTGCCATTATGATGTGTATTCCTGCAGCACGAGCCATCTGAGCTAAACGTTGAATAGAGCACTCTATTTCTTTACCGGCAACAAGCATTAGATCTGCCATTTCATCCACGATCACTACAATATATGGAAATGTCTCCATCTTGATTGGTATTTTTTCAAACAAAGGTTTGCCTGTTGTTGAATTAAAGCCAATCTGCACAACGCGCTCCAATTCTATTCCACTATTCATCGCTTCTGTGATTTTCTGATTATAGTTTATTACGTTGCGCACATTCAAATACGACATCATGCGATAACGATTTTCCATTTCTTTCACTATCCACTTAAGAGCGACTACAGCCTTTTTTGGCTCTGTTACCACTGGCGTTATTAGATGCGGTATTGCATCATATATCGAAAGCTCAAGCATTTTGGGGTCGATCATTATCATCTTACATTCATCAGGACTTAATCGATAAACGAGTGAAAGAATCATAGTGTTAATCGCAACTGATTTACCCGACCCTGTGGTTCCAGCAACAAGCAAGTGGGGCATTTTAGTCAGATCTGCAATAACTGGTTTTCCGCTTATTTCCTTGCCAAGCGCAATTGGAAGATTTAAGTTTGCATTCTGGTATTCTGGGGATTCAAGCAAATCACGCAGCATTACAATTTCTCGTTCCTTGTTCGGCAACTCTATTCCCATAGCATTTTGCCCACGAATTATTGAAATACGTGCAGAGAGTGCACTCATTGAACGTGCAATATCATCTGCAAGGCCAATCACTCTTGCAGATTTCGTGCCAGCTTGTGGTTCAAGTTTGTATAAAGTCACAACCGGCCCATAGCATACACTGATAATTTTTCCTTGCACGCCAAAATCACTCAGGACTTGTTCCAGCAGAGATAAATTTTTATTGCTCTCCATTTTATTCAGCTGCTTTCTCTGCAAAGACTCCTCTGCTTTAGAAAGTAAATGAATGCTTGGAAACTCGAACTCACTGGAAGGTTTAAAAATTTCTTCGGTCTGTCTTTTTCTTGGTTGTTGTTTAGTAATTCTATGTTTTTCTTCTACTACTAATGGTGCAACTGAATATTCAGCAGTTTTATGTGATCTGAAGAATGGAACATTTACAAATAAGCAAGCTATTTTTTTACATAAGAAGAATAGAGAGTAAATTGTTCTCTTCCAACCAACCGATCCTATAAGACCTATTGATGTTACTATCACAAATACATAAAACGGGCAGTTATTAATTAGTGCATTCCCTATTATTCCACTGTGTCTGTACCTTGCAGTGATGCCTAGCGAAAGTTGTGGTAGTATAGCACATATCCCTAAATTGATTAATATTAAATAGAGAATTTTTAGCAGCCTTTTTGATGGCCTGAAGATCAACAAGTAAACTATGGTTGTAGCTATTGTAACACTAGTTAATCCAAGAAATTGAACCAATATATCAGCTAAATATGAACTTACTATTCCACCTAAATTTGTCACTTCCTCATTTGTAGCTGTGTTTAAGGAAGGATCTTTATAGTTGTAGCTAAAAACTGATATATATATATATATTAAGAGTGATAGATATACTGCTGCTTTTAGATATCTTTTTAGCATCTACTTAAAAGTAGTAATTCATTGTATATTGTACAAAGCGAATTGCTATTAGCAATATCATTATAGATAAATCTAATCCGTTGAACGGTGGTATGTATCTTCTGATAATTTTTAGTAGTGGATAAGTCAACTGATTCAAGGTGCGCATTATGCGATTGACAGTATCATTATACACGTTCACTATATTAAGCCTAATCAGCAAATCTAGGATAATCCAACATATTAGAATGAAGCTATAAAAATCAAGTAACGTGTTGAGTAGATATATGATTGGATGCATAGCTTTGCTTTAATTGACTATATTGCACTTGTATTACATGAAAGGTTAAAAATCAAGTCTTGTAGCAATTATACACTTTTATGGTATTACAGGTATAAATGATAAATTACCAGTATTTTTATTAACAGATATATCTACAATTTTTGAGCTTGGATCTTTTGCTGTTTCGTAAAATTGTTCAGCTTTTTTTAACATTAATGTTGCATCTGCAAGCATAACATAAGTGTAAAAACTGTCTGGAACAATCAAAAAATCTTCAATATATTGATCGTATGAATAAAGGTTTACAGCCAACTCTAGTGTCTTACAAATTTCTTCAGAGGTTAAATTAGCAACTCCTGTATCGGGGCAAAAGCCAACTGCCCCTTCATTAGGATCAAAAAATATATATTTACTATTTTCTGCTTTATACACCAACATGGAATGTGCAGAGCTTACGTTATAATCATTATTATCTATGGGGTAATCGCTATCACTATTGGAGGTGTAATAGGAATTATCAGTACCATTCTTTTTACAGTAAGTACCACAAGCAAAGATAAATTCTAAGTAGCGTTCTGTTCCTACATCCTTTAAAGCACGTTTGACTTGTTCTTGATCAATGTTAACTTGTCTTCTCATCAAGAATGAATCTTTACATAGTTGATCGTATATCATTTCATCATAAAATGATTCTCCTTCACGCCTGTCAATGCTCTGAACATCAAGAACAGGTAAGCATTGCGCTAAAACCTGTATTGCTAATAACTTAGTCGTTTGTCCTTGTCCTGTATCAACATAAGCTATAAAATCTTGCTCAGATACAACATATTCATGCTTGAGAAGCTTAGCAAAATCTTCTTTATTCTTTAGTCCTATAGCAGTAATAAAATAATTTAACGGATGACATAGCCCTTCTTCGGGGTCAAAACCATAAGTGTTGAAAGTGCTATAAGTGGCATTATATAAGGTGGTTAACGGCATAAATTTCAATGGTAATAAAATAAATTAAAAAAGCGCCTTTTTGCCTGTGGTTAGAAGGTTTAAGCGAATTTTCGACGTGGTTTATCTGCTTTCCCAACAACGAAGGTTGATATCAAGAGGAGATTTACATACCATTAATCACCTTGTGTGATTGCACTTTCAACACTTATGGGATCAAAACCCAAAGTTTCTTCAAATCTATTCTTCAAGTTCATGCTTTTTGATATGTTGCTTGACATAAAATGATTCAAATCAAATCGGATAGCTTGCTTGCTTTCAAACAATTCCTCGTATTGTTCTTCAGGTGATAAAACTGGTACTTTATATGAATATTTACCATTTTTTCTACGTATACCTTCTACATCTTTAATAATGCCTTGTTTTACGTTTTTACTAATGGTAAAGTTATTTTTACGATCTATCATATTTTTTTCAGGTTTAAGTTCTTTTTGGTAGTGTAATTTAAAAATGTTACTATTTCTTGTCCTGAAAAAATTCTATCAATTTCTTCATTTTCAATTTTGAAAAATACCTGAATTTGAGATTCATTTTTGAAAGTATAAACCTTTAATATATTAGACTCAGCAATATTACTAACATATTCCTTAATATACTCCTTAACATATTTTGGCATAAACATATTCCTAAAATTTCAACTATATAAATTAATAATATCATAATTCATACTGTTTAAGTAATCAATATTTTAATTTAGTATTTTAATAAAAAAGTATTAAACTTAATTTATTATGCTAATATTTAATAAAATTAATTAAGGAGAAATGTTTAGTAATCTTTTTACTATAGCTGACCCAAGCAAGGTTTCCCCATGTCATACCGCCGCGGTATCTTGGCATAGATTCCGCTAACTATAGTAGTTTCTAAAATGAATGATAAAATTCCATTATGGTACTACCAACTAAAAGCTGCAAGTCTGTATAGTGGTGCATTAGAGGTCTGAGGCGACTTTTGATGATATGCCAATAGTGTTCTATAGGATTCAAATCTTACTTTTACCCACAATTTTGAGAGGTTATGATGTGAAGCATAACAATGCTCTCCTTAAGGTTTTCATAGCCCCGCCATAGAGTCATAGACCCTGGTAAATTATCACTTTTTCTATTCATAAATCCATCCAATTTTCCTAACCAAATAATAGCTTGTTTTATGTTTGGAGGTTCTTCGGGTAATGTTGCTACCCGATACTCACGCATGTAAAGGACCTTCCACTCTTCGTTGCTTAAAATTTTAGTACAAGTTTCCATGGGATTTGATAAAGCCACTTTTGTCAAATATAAAATTTTAAACGCGATTATACTTTTTATAGCAATTAACTTCTGTAATCTTTCTTTTGTAGCTAAGCGAGAGCTTTCTATCTTACATCCTGATTTTAAAATCCTAAAATACTCTTCAATTTTCCATCTTAGCTTATACCAATTTATCTTTTCTATGGCATCTAAAGTATGGTACATTAGTTAGTAGAGTCCAGTCGACAGCTTCCAATCCATCAGGAGCTTTTGCACTTACCACATATACAGGGATTTTATCACTTATTTTATGTATTGTATCTTTTGACCCATAAATGGAAGAAGATCTGATAGGTATATAGCCTTTCATATACTTAACTTCAATATTAGCTTTCCTTGATCTCTGGTTTCCACCTTTAGTAACTTCTAGAGAAATTTTCTTTTTTACTGGCAGTTGAGTGATGCGTGTTTGCAAATCTGTTTTTCCGACTTCAGTACAGATAAATCTTCTATTAGCTCGATTGCGGATTACATAAAAACTACCTAACGTCTCAGCCACCCATAAAAATTTGAAGATGTCTGCTTCCCTATCACCAAGGGTAACAAGTTGTACATTTGGAGGAAGGTTGTTTATAGTTTCTTTGAGAGCTGTTATCCACTTATAACTTTCTTTTTCTTCTATGGAGGTACGGTATTTTCTGTTTGCTTTTTCTTGTGCCGTTTCTTCTTCCCTAATAGAACGCGCCCAACATTGTTGGGAAGATAGACCTAAAGGTAATCCGTCTTTGCTAGGCACTATGCAACAGTAAACCCATTTTATGCTTTGTATAAGCTTTAGAAATACTGCCTAGTCTCTTGGTCTTTATATGAGAGTCAAAATCCAAATAACTTGTATCTTGAACTGAAAATACCAACTGGTTTCCTTTTATCCTTTCCTTAGTTTCTTTATAATGGGAAGAATAAATTTCCTTATCTTCAAGCTTTTCATTGCTTATATGCACCCTTAGCTTCTTTCCACCCACTACAGCTTTGATTCAGATGCCTTACCCTCTATGCAATAACTTGTTTTTATAAGTCTTTTATTAAGCCTTATATCTCCCAAATTAATGTGTTTTAACTCTCTTTCCAGCCATTTATCCCCTAAGCCATCTGTATATTGCACGCTTGTACTTGTTTCTATCATTTTGATCCTAAATTATTTAGCTTACTCACTTTTTATATTTGTGGGTAAAAGTGAGCTGGTAAATATGCTGGAAGGTACAACAAATGACAGCCAAAAGACTCTATTAATGACTTTGTTTTAGGAGTCTTATGAAATATAGCATTATCCATAACTATAGTTGTACCACGCTTTAACTGTGGCAGTAATATCTCACGCATTAAATACTTCTTTCTCCCGTGAAAGTTATTGGTGCAATGAACTTCTCATCCGCCTATTATACTTACTCTCTCTCGCTTTTTTCCAGAGCATATATTTTTTCTCCTTTTGGAGCTCGTCCATATTCTCGGTATAATCTATTATCAACTCCTGCTTCATCTATATATAAAATGCTAGAGTGGTCTATTTTTGAGATTTTATCGGTAAAGCGCTGCCTATCTTCTTGACTACGTTCTGTGACTTTTTTTTAAGGTTATTTTTAGCTGTTTTAACCTATACCAAATTGAATTTATTCCAAATCCTAGATTTTGTTTCATTTCTGCTAGCTGGGTGTTTTTTGACATATCCTTTGAGTACTTCTGGATCTATTTTTCGAATAAAACTTCCATTCTTTCCTGCCTCCAGGCTTTCACCATTTCCTTTCTTTTTCAGCCATCTGTACAAGGTTGCAATTCCTATTTCTAGAAGATCTGCTACTTCAGATTTTGACTTCCCTCTTTCCACCAAAGAGATAGCTTTCTCCCTTAAGTCCACACTGTATGCCATTACTTACCTCATATTTCATTAATTCCATATTATACCTTTATCATTTGTTTTGGGAAATACTATAGTTAGTGTAACTCTGGATAAGTACGCCCACACAAACTGAAAGTACTTATCCAGAGTTACTAATTTATAGAAGATATCAGTCTAAATTAAAACTTTTTATTATTTTTTATTCTTTGTAGCTAAATAATTTGTTGACAATAAAGACGGTATCTTATGTCTTAAACCTTATCACCAGACTTAACAAATAGGTGGCCCAATACTATTAACTTTATGGGTTTATCTTCGTTATTTGCTACTATCCAAACCCCATCGCTCTCATGATCAACAATTTCTATTGGTGCAAATATTACATAATTATTGTCATCAATAATCTTTATTCCAAGAGCACCCTCGTCACTTAAGCTCAGGGCTGAAGAAGGAACTTTATATGCAAATCTTTCGCCTGAAGGTAGTCTTACGTTGGCAGTTAGTCCCTGCAAGGATATCATTTTATTATCAGTTACCTTTACCTCTACCCTATAAGACCCAGTTTTAGGCTCAGCAATTTTACTAATAAAACTTACTTCACCTGCCAATTCTTTTCCGTCCAGTAAATTAATTTGAGCTGTGCTGCCTAGCTCTATTTTACTTACTTCATTTTCCGAAACATATAACACTACAAGAATTTGATCGAAATCAACCACGTCAGCTATTTTTTGCCCAACATTAACAAAATCCCCTTCATTTGCATTGATTTTATCAATATAACCATCTATAGGAGATTTGACTGCAGTGTTTTCTAAATCCAATTCTAGCCTTTTTAGGTCAGCTTTTGCACTTTGTAACGCAGTAAAAGCTGCTTCTACTTTTATTTGTGCTCCATAGCCTTTTTTATTCAGTTTGTGAGAGGAATCATACTCAATTTCACGCTGCTTTAATAAAGCTTTAGCTTTCTGAGCTTGCTCAATCCTGTCATAATTTTCTATCTTTAACACTACATCATCTCTTTTTACCTTTTCACCATCAGGTAAATAAATAGCAATAATCTTACCACTTATTTTTGAGACAAGGCTAGCTCTATGTAAGGGATTTACTGTACCAGAAAAATTTAAATATATAGTGCGGTTTTGCGGCGCACATTCTTGAGTTTTTACTGAAAAGCTACTAGTTGCATTATCACTATGAACCGCCTGATCTTTTTTTAAAAATGCACTGCTGATAAAAAACAGTAGAATAAAAGCAATACTAGAAAGGATGATTGCTTTGTTTCTCACCTTTAAATAATAGAATTTGTTGACCAATCTTGTTAGAAACAACTGCATAAATTTTCGAATCAGAAACGTAAGTATAATACATGCACCATTGTCACTCCATAAATAGTTTTATGTGAGAACAAACACAAGAATATGTCATTTTCCTACTATAAGTAAGTTTTTTATTGCTAAGAGGCAGTATAAATTCCGTTAAAAAGCAGCAGAATGACAAACAATCTAAAAATAATTAACTGTAGCAGTCTACTTTTCAATAAACTTCATTTGCATTTCTTGTATACTACTTTCTATTTGCTTTATTTGTTCTATCAACCTTTCTTCTAAGTCAAGATTACCGCTCAGCCTCGCTTCGGTTCTTTCTTTTCGTAATGCATTTAATTCTTTTAGTAACACTATATTATTCCACACAATTTCTGCAGATTTTCTCTCGTTCAGTTGGCTACTTAGTATGCTAGTTTTTTCAAATACATACTTTATAACGTTAAACTGTTTCAATTCTTGTAACAAAGCCTCTTTACCAAGTTTGCTTTTGTTACTTATTACATCAATTATACGCTGTTGTAATCTTTTCATCTCATTAGTAAATTCAAAATGAGAAAATTGCTCAAAAAATATAGGACGGTTCAAGATTTCAGGAAATTCTACGGCTATACGTAAAATTACGGCCTGATTTTGCTCTGCTTCAATTAGCTCTGGAGATTTGCTATGAAGATACTCACCTTTTGTTGCTCTAGCTTTACTATTAAAAATCTGTTTTTTGAAGCTACTTCTTAGTTCACTAGCCTTATTGTAAAAATAATCTCTGTAATACCTTCTAATACTGCTGTTGCTAATAGTATTTACATATTCCATGAACTTGTGCTCAAGAATTGAATATTTTTCCGGAGCAAGTTTTTCATAATTTTGCAAATTGCTATCGATTATGTGATGCCATAAATATTCAGAATGCAGTTTTGTTGAATGGTCAAGAGCAGTCAATACGTCTTCTTTCTTGTATTCCAGTTCGTTACATATATCGTATGGATCTTTATTACTCGGCAAAATCACAAACTTTAACGTGTATCCAGGCTCTAATATTGGCAGAGCAAGTTCTGCAACTCGGGTAGCAGCATGACGTCCAGCACTATCGCCATCCATACAGATGGAGATTTCTTTAGCAAATCTCCATAGATTTTTTATCTGTTCTGCAGAAATTGCGGTACCAAGTGGAGCAACTGCATTACTAATTCCCGCTTGATGTAGCGCTATAGTGTCCATATATCCTTCAACAACAAATATGTGCTGTTTTTTACGTATTTCGCTTAAAGCAAAGTTTAATCCGTATAAATTCTCCCTCTTCTTGAAGAGCTGACTCTCTGGGCTATTTAAATATTTCGGCTGTTGCTCAGAACTCAGCGCACGTCCGCCAAAACCAATAACTCTTCCTGCAATGTTGTATATAGGAAATATCAGCCGGTCATAAAAATAATCATGAAAATTTTTGTTTACTAATCCAATATCAATTAAAATTTTGTCTTCAATACCTGAAGAGTTTAAATACTCTTTCAAACCAGAGCTTGGTGCATAACCTATCTTAAATTTATCTATGATTTCAGGTAAAATCTTGCGCTGCTTTAAATAATCTACAACGCCCTGATTTTTTTGTGCAAACCAATTTGCAGCTAAGCTTAGTGTTGAAAATAGTTTATTGTCTTCTTTGGTAACATTAAGGTTTTTAGGTAACTCAACACCTGTAACTTGTGCTAATCTTTCCAATGCTTCTTTAAAGCTTAATCCTTCAGTTTGTGAAATAAATTCAAATGCGTCACCACTAGCTAAGCAACCAAAACAGTAATACAATCCTTTAGTATTACTTACCGAAAAAGATGGGGTTTTTTCGTTATGAAATGGACAGAGCCCAACAAAACTATCTCCTCTTTTTATTAGCCTGACTTTTTTACCTACTATTTCAGATAATAATAATTTTGATTTTATAATATCTATGTGATCCATCTTATTAAATTAGTAGTAGGATAAAAATTATATAGAATTTATACACATCTGACTCGAAATTTATTTCTATAACTAAAGCAATTTAGATTTACCGACAATGTAGCTATACAAATTCAAGAGCAATCCTGTCATCCAGGTAGCCCACAGAAACAAAAAACTTACTTGACACCCTTCACCAGCCCCCTTATCATGAAACTGAAGCTATTGTATTTGCTTTTGCCAATCTGTAGATTAAAAGGTAAGGATTACTTAATGTATCGGCGTCTTATGTTCAATTTTTTGCAGTATATAGATACTGTATGTCTTTACAAAACTTCATCTACATCTAGATTTTTATCTAAATAAGCTGAACGCGCTTATAAAGCGTTACAAGACATCAAAAAATGCCAATACTCGACAGAGATAGTAAAAGACTAGCTAACTCGGGGATTCTTTGTCTTTTTTTCTGCTTGGTAAATTTCTTAAACATTTGCAGCGTAAGTTAGTTGCAATTAAAAGCAGCTGAATTTCGCTTGTCAAGCGTTTAAAACATAAAAAACGCCAATATTTTAAAGCGGATAATAACCCCAGGGCTTCTTTTGCCTTTTTTTTCATTTGGTAAATTTCTTAATGTTTATAGCTAAAAGAGCCCAAGAGAGGTGTCATTCCAGTGCCCCTGTGATGTCATTCCAGTGCTTGACACTGGAATCCAATTTTCCATATAATCTCATCGAAAACGTTGTAACCACTTTCTATGCTAGTTTGCTTGTAAACAAGCAAACTTTCCTGGATCCCAGTGGGCTTTGTTGCATCGCACCTTATACTGGTAGTAATTTACGATAAATATCATGTAGCCATTTCAAATTTAGCCATACCAATTTCAGTAAATTGATTAAGCAAATAGCACTTAATCAGCAATTCTTTTTCGCGATTTACTTCGGATTTATTCCTAAAGCTGAATCCAAATATTTGCTTTAATCTTGAGAAAAACCCTTCAATATAAGATCTTTTCCCATAATTTACTTCTTTTTTCCATTCTTTCACGCCATCTTCACCGTATAATTTTATTAACCTAATAGCAGCATTTCTGTCAGACATATAATCTATTTCTGGATGTTCTGCCGCATTGTTTATTGGTGGAATTTTTGCCTTTATATCATATTCGTGACACAATTTGTAAAACTTGTGCCTATCATATGCCCTATCTGCATATAGTGCTTTTATGACATGCTGAAAATTAACTTCTTTAAGCAAATCGCAAGCTCCATAGTGATCAGAGTAGACACCGTTACTGTATTTTACAGCTATGGCTTTTTTGCTGTTTATATTCAACATTACATGCAATTTTCTTGTCTGTTCATAGCCACGATATTTTCTGTTAGCGCTATTTTCCTTGCTGTGACCAGGGGTATTGTTGTAAATGCTGATACCTGTACTATCTATAGCAATTTCGATGTCTTCCATATTATTTTTATCAATTCTGCAATCATTGATCTTAATATTAAGTTTCTTAAACCTTCTTGATGCTTGTGAATAGCTGATAACTGCTAAATCTCTTCCTATTTGTTGCATATATCCTTTTATAAACCCCACCGTTTGTCTTAAACCAATTCTAAAAAGATTGACAATTATATGCACCAAAATCACAACTTTATCACTGTAAATATAGTTGCCGCCTTGCATTTTTGGACTATTTTCATACCAATTTTCTATGGCTTCATTGATATAATGAAAAATATTTCCTCTTTCCTGGAGAAATTTGTTATATTCATTTTGGTTACTGACTTTCATTTTCTGTGGCATATTTTTTCTTCAACAGTTAAATGGTTATTTATAATGAATTTTGTCAGTAGCCACCAGATTTTTTCGGTTGCTATGCAACAAAGCCATCCCAGTGTCTGGGCACTGGGATGACACCATTCTTTTTCCTGGATTCCAAACTGGGATGACAGCTAGCCTGACAATCGTCATTCCGCTACGTGTTAGCGGGATCTAGAGATACCGCGGCGGTATGACGTAGGACTGCTGTGACACCATTATAGAGTGAACCAGTGTTAGCTACTTGCATAGAAAATGTTTATGACTAATTTTTAGATCAAACATGGAATTTCGACAAACTTAACTTTTTTGTGAGATGGTTCAGCAATAATAAATAAATTGAGAGGAAAGGTTATTGCAATAGAGGAATATACACCTGTTAGTGTTAAGGATAGAGCAAAAAAACTTGAGTCATCTAATAAATATGGTTATGTAAAAGATTCAAAAGATGCTGTACCGAGTACTACAAATGGGCTTGAAAATGAAAGTGTTAAAATAAAAGCTAATGTTGGCATTCTGTTGCAGCATAGTAGTGAAACTGAAGAAGAAAAGTTCATATCAGTAAAACAAAGAGCGCAAGCATGGGGTGCAAAACATCAGAAAGAGAATAGTAGAACTACACCAAACGACAGTGGAATATATGCAGATGAATCTAAAGCTTTAGGCCAATCTATATTAGAGGATGGAAAAGGCATTGATGCACAAGATGAAAATGGATTGACTCCTTTGCACCATGCTGCTGCAAAAGAGGCCGTACCTAGCACCTCTTCCAACGCAACGGAAACTCCAGAAGAAGCAGAAAAGGTTAAAAAAAGTAAAGTTAAGTCAAAAGAATTACGTGCTCAACTAAAGGAAGAGAATCAATCACTAAAACGAAAAATACAAGATCTAGAAAGTGAAAAAGCAACGCTTAAGGATAAATTAGACAAAACAAAAACTAAAGAGGTATTACTAAAAAAAAAGCAAAAGGAACTAAAGAATGACATAGCTGGGCAAGAAGCTAGGCTGGAAGCACTAGAACAAGAAATACAAGAGCCAGGAAATGAAAACACAAAGCTTAAGGATAAATTAGACAAAACAGAAAGTCAGTATTCTAAAGCAGAAGCGTTGTTAGAAAAAACGCAAAAGGAACTAGAAGAATCAAAAAGTTGTATAGCTAGACATGAGACTAAGTTGAAAGAATTCAATAAAGAGAATGAATCACTAAGACAAGAAATAGCAAATCTGAAAAATGAAAACACAACACTTAAGGGTGAACTAGGCAAAACAAAAACTAAAACAAATGAAGTGTTGCTAGAAAAAGCAGGAAAAAGACAAATGAGTTTCTTAAAAGTTGCTTCTGTGAATCTTGTAACTATGTTAACAGTAGGTGCTACTCTCAGTATTGCTTTCGACTTGTCTGTTCTACCAATAATTGTAGTTTTTGTAACATCTGCTGCTTTGATAGCTAGTGGCGTTACATACGCAATATCAACAAAGCCTACCACTGAATTGAAAGAAGTGGATATTCAAGGTTTAGCACAACATGGTGTTTGTAAAACTTAGCACCTACATCTGTACGAACATTGCAGTTTGCAGGTGGCAGATGCAAGTAGCTGCACTGGAATCCCAAAAAAAGGATGATGTCATCCCAGTGCTCCTTTTTTTGTCATCCCAGTGCCCAGACACTGGGATCTAGTTCTTATTGTACATTTACTTAGTGTAGAGTTAAGTTTTCTGGATCCAAGTTTCTGGGCACTGGGATGACACCCTTTTGGATGGAAATCAGTGTCAGCTACTTTCATGACACCATTCTTTTTCCTGGATCCCAGTGGGCTTTGTTGCATAGCAACCGAAAAAATCTGGTGGCTACTGACAAAATTCATTATAAATAACCATTTAACTGTTGAAGAAAAAATATGCCACAGAAAATGAAAGTCAGTAACCAAAATGAATATAACAAATTTCTCCAGGAAAGAGGAAATATTTTTCATTATATCAATGAAGCCATAGAAAATTGGTATGAAAATAGTCCAAAAATGCAAGGCGGCAACTATATTTACAGTGATAAAGTTGTGATTTTGGTGCATATAATTGTCAATCTTTTTAGAATTGGTTTAAGACAAACGGTGGGGTTTATAAAAGGATATATGCAACAAATAGGAAGAGATTTAGCAGTTATCAGCTATTCACAAGCATCAAGAAGGTTTAAGAAACTTAATATTAAGATCAATGATTGCAGAATTGATAAAAATAATATGGAAGACATCGAAATTGCTATAGATAGTACAGGTATCAGCATTTACAACAATACCCCTGGTCACAGCAAGGAAAATAGCGCTAACAGAAAATATCGTGGCTATGAACAGACAAGAAAATTGCATGTAATGTTGAATATAAACAGCAAAAAAGCCATAGCTGTAAAATACAGTAACGGTGTCTACTCTGATCACTATGGAGCTTGCGATTTGCTTAAAGAAGTTAATTTTCAGCATGTCATAAAAGCACTATATGCAGATAGGGCATATGATAGGCACAAGTTTTACAAATTGTGTCACGAATATGATATAAAGGCAAAAATTCCACCAATAAACAATGCGGCAGAACATCCAGAAATAGATTATATGTCTGACAGAAATGCTGCTATTAGGTTAATAAAATTATACGGTGAAGATGGCGTGAAAGAATGGAAAAAAGAAGTAAATTATGGGAAAAGATCTTATATTGAAGGGTTTTTCTCAAGATTAAAGCAAATATTTGGATTCAGCTTTAGGAATAAATCCGAAGTAAATCGCGAAAAAGAATTGCTGATTAAGTGCTATTTGCTTAATCAATTTACTGAAATTGGTATGGCTAAATTTGAAATGGCTACATGATATTTATCGTAAATTACTACCAGTATAAGGTGCGATGCAACAAAGCCATCCCAGTGTCAAGCACTGGGATGACAGGAAAAGGAGGCTACTCAGATGACGGGAAGGGGGTACTTGGATGACACCTATAGCCCTAGCGCGTAAAAGTATTTGCAAGTTACACAGTAGTGTGAATTTTTTACTTCGGTAGTTTTTTTATTACAGTTATAATCATAATAGTAGTTGAGTTTAATTGATATGAAAACTTTTACGAAAAATTTTAAAAATAACGAAAAAAAGCTAGAGGAGTTTAATAAGGAAATTGAAAATATAACAACTATAGCTCAAGATAAATTTGCACATGAACTTGAAAATATCGCATATGACAGTGTACAAAAATTTCGCAGTCTGCTTGCTAAAGAGTTAAACTCCGTCTTCAATAATATTCATTCTCAAAATGTTAATCTACTAAAATCTAGCCTAGTTGAATATGCTATAAGTTCAAATTTTATCAACAAAAAAGGAGAAACAGCTTTAATACGTTCTCTTCTTAATATATTCATACGATAAAGCACTCAGAGTTGTTGCTGCGCCAATTTAACTTAATGTTGCATGCAAGCTGCATAGCTAAAGTAAGTAAGATTTGCCCCACGCTGTCACGAGGTAAACCTTACTTATTCTAGCTATATCAAAAAGGAGGGTTATTATGTCAATAAGATCTACTTCACCAAGAATATCTGTGCAACGTAAATCTAAGCCTGAATCTTTTCCAGTTACTTTAGAAGAGGTTAAATCTTTTTTACGCATTGAGAACGACCAGGATGATAAATTGATTTCAAGTTTAATTTTTATGGCAACTGATTACGCTGAATGGCATATGGAAAAGTCACTAGTAAAGCAAACATGGCAAGTTTCATATGAAGATTATGTACCTCGTAGGATCTATTTAAGCTATGGCCCTGTGAGTAAGATAGTATTGGCTACTGCAATGATGTCTAAAAATCAAGAGAAGAGAACACTTAAGTATTATTTTAGCGATGTAGGGGGCTACGTTGAGTTTTTCAATTATTTGAATGCAATAAGAGTTGATGTTGTATACGAGGCTGGCTATGACAATGTTCCTGAGCAGATAAAACTCGGTATTATGCGGCATGTTTCTGCTATTTACAAAGATCGTGAATCGGGGGTAAGTAGCCATTTATCTGAAGTGAAGAAGGTTTATTCTCCATTTCGCGAACCAAAGGTTGTTTTGTAGCTCTTTCTTGTCATCCAAGTAGCTCTGTATAAACATTGTCCACCAGAAGGGTGTCATCCCAGTGCCTTGACTACTTGGATCCAGAAAAATTGATTGTGCACTATACAACATAAAAGCTGGATTCCAGTGTCAAGCACTGGAATGACACCATTTGCCACGCAAATTGCCTGCAAATTGCAATGTCCGTACAGCCGCGTCTGAGTAAATCTGAGGATTAATCATGGAAAAAATTCAAGCTATAAACGAGTTGTACAATAGTATTTATGCAGCACTAAAAGCAAACTCTGATTTAAGGAAATATGTTACTAACATTTATGACTACTTACCTAAACAGGTCACCATTCCTTACCTGAGATTGCGTGTAGTGAATTATAATAACCTGCATATGCTGTCCAATTTTGCTACAAAGGCAAGATTTTCATGCGACATATATACTTATCATATAGACAGTATGTTTGCCATTATAAGGCATATTAACTTGATACTTAAGAGCATTGAAGGTTTTAGTAGTGAGGTCATTTTAGAAAGTAATTGTGCTATGGATCAGCACGATGAAATTTTACATTCAACAATTAATTTTGATATTTTAATAAAAGGAGGTGATAATGAGCAAATTACAGCTAAAAATTAAAGGTCATGACAATAATTTTATTGTGTTAAATAATATAAGAAACCTAAGGTTTACTTTGCGTAATAACAGAGAAGAGGTGAAAGATATTTCTTCTTTTGGCTGGAGGAAAGTGCTCGATTGTGCTGGAAGCAGACACATTACGATAAAAATTAATGGAATTTTAGACTCTGTATTAGCTGATGAATTATTACGTAATTCTGCTATGCTAAACTCTAATAATGATTATGAAATTAGTTTTAATGCTAAGGAAAAGATAAGGCTTAGGTGTTCAGTTGAATTGTATGAGAGATATTATGATCCTGTTACTTTTGACAGCTTTACTGTAGTTTTAACTAGTGCTGAAGTTGTAAACGCTTTTCATTAATGTTAATTTAATTTTTTCATATACAATAATAACTGGTGAGAATTTTAACTAAATTAAAAAAAATCATGAACGACGAAAACCTTTTCGAGGAAGACGGTGATAATATTGAAGAAAATAACGATGATAAAAGAGAGAGAAATTTGGAAAATGAAAATCAGTTGAATCAAGAAGAACAACACAAAGAGGAAGATAAACAATATATAATACAATATACTCAAGACTATTTAAAAGTTTTTGAGGATATTCTAAATCAGATCGACGAAGGAATCGATAATTCGGATAGTTACGAAAGGACTATGCAAATAAAGCGAAGTATAGACAGGCTCATAGAGACTTTATATAGTCAGGCTGCGTCTGAAGATATTGATGCAGAATTTGAAACTACCAAACACACTCGCGATAAATCAGAATCTATGAAAAGAGTTAGAGAGAAGAGAAGAAAGCAAGTGATAGAAGAAGTATTAAGTGGCATGTTTGCCCAGCAACAAAAGGAGCTAATGAACGCTAAACACTTAAGCCATGGACATGAAACAGCAAAAGATGGGGATGTCCACGAAGCAAAGGAAAAAGTGAAGTCTTCAATCAGGGGAGTGTTGTTTTCGGTGATTGCTCATAGGATGGATCCAAGAAGGAGGGCAGGGGAAACTGCTGACGACAACGAAAAGCAAGCTCATATACATGGCAGGGAAGCAGTTGGTGGAGTTTTAGGTGCATTGTTAAAAACGTTTTTAACAGCAGTTACTGCCGTTGTACGCGAAATTGCTAAACCACTTCAGAAACAGGAAACATCTTTTGCAAAACAAGTTGAAGAAAGCAGAAACGCAGATTCACAAAAGGGTCGATCTGTATAGACTATCCATAAGATGGTCTAATGAAGTAAAGGGTAGGGCTATAATTACTATAATAGTTTCTTTTAAAAAAAAGTTTTAAATTTCATACCTAACAATAAACAACTTTAGGTTTAAATTTATGAAATCAGTTGTTATATACATCAGCAAATACGGATTTAACTGGTGTTATGGACTTAAATAAATTTACCGAAAAAGCAAAAAGTCTAATTCAAAGTGCTCAGATGAAAGCGTTGGGAGCTGGGCATCAGATTTTTATGCCTGAGCATTTACTAAAAGTAATGCTTGAGGATGAATTAGGTTTAGTTCAGGATTTGATAAACGCTTGTGGTGGAAATGTGCAAAGTATTTCCGATGCTGTGGATAGCGCAATAAAAAAGTTGCCAGTAATTGAAGGTCCAGGAAGTGGGAGCCTTCAACTTTCAAGAGAAATAGCAAAAGTTTTTGAAGATTCAATTGGTATTGCTCGGAGGAATAAAGATTCGTTTGTTGCCGTTGAGCGTTGACTGCAGGGCCTCACTGCACAAAAAGATGATACTGTAGGCAAAATTCTGGCGGAGAATGGTGTTACTCCACAAAAACTGAACTCAGTTATTGCAGAAATGAGAAAAGGCAGCAGTGCGAACTCGCCAAACAGTGAGGAAAAATTAAACGCGGCAAAGAAATATACAAAAGATGTTACAGAGCTTGCTATGCAAGGAAAGCTTGATCCTGTAATTGGTCGTGATGAAGAGATCAGAAGAACTATGCAGGTGTCACTGAGGCGGACAAAAAATAATCCAGTGCTGATCGGTGAACCTGGTGTTGGAAAAACTGCAATAGTTGAGGGGCTTGCAAATAGAATCGTTGCAAATGACGTGCCACTTGGTTTGCGTGATGCAAAAGTTTTAGCCCTCGATCTTGGCGCATTAATTGCTGGAACAAAATTTAGAGGAGAATTTGAAGAAAGGTTAAAAGCAGTTATTAATGAGCTTTCGAAAGCGGAGGGAAAAGTTATCTTGTTTATAGATGAGCTTCATACTTTAGTTGGAGCAGGAGCAACAAGTGGTGCAATGGATGCTTCAAATTTGCTAAAGCCTGCTCTTGCGCGTGGAGAAATTCGCTGTATAGGAGCCACAACTTTAGATGAATATCGTCAGCATATAGAAAAAGATCCTGCACTTGCAAGGCGTTTTCAGCCTGTGTTTATCTCTCAACCAACTGAAACTGATACCATTTCAATACTCAGGGATTTGAAGGAAAGATATGAGGTGCATCATGGTATAAGAATTACAGACGGTGCAATAATTGCTGCTGCAACGTTGTCCAATAGATATATAACAGATAGGTTTTTACCTGATAAAGCAATTGATTTGATTGATGAAGCAGCAAGCAGGGTGAGAATTGAAATGGATAGCAAGCCTGAAGTTATTGATGAACTTGAGAGAAAGGTTATACAGCTAAAGATTGAAGCAGAGGCTCTAAAAAAAGAAAGTGATGAAAATTCTAAACAGCGTTTAAGAAAGATAAATGAAGAGATTGAAAACCTAAACAGTAAATTTGCTGACTTGAACAGCAAATGGCAGATGGAAAAGAATAAAATAGCTAGAATACAAGAAACAGCCGAAAAATTAGATAATGCTAGAAAAGAGTTGGAATTAACTCAGCGGAGTGGAAATTTAGGAAGGGCAGGGGAATTGATGTATGGTGTGATTCCTCAGTTTGAGAATGAATTAAAAAATCAGGAAAAGGTTACTGATAGTTTCTTAAAGAAAGAAGTGACTGGAGATGACATTGCAAACATTGTTTCAAAGTGGACGGGAATTCCAGTTGATAATATGATGCACAGTGAAAAGGAAAAACTCCTTAACATGGAGAATGAAATAGGAAGAAGAGTAATAGGGCAGAAAGATGCAATAGAAGCGATAAGTAATGCAGTTAGGCGCTCCCGCTCTGGGGTGCAAGATACCAACAGGCCTTTTGGTTCATTTTTATTTTTAGGTCCAACTGGAGTTGGTAAAACCGAACTTGCGAAAGCCTTAGCTGAATTTCTGTTTGACGATCAATCAGCGCTTCTGCGTTTTGATATGTCAGAATATATGGAAAACATTCTGTTTCAAAGCTAATTGGCTCGCCTCCAGGGTATGTTGGCTACGAGCAAGGTGGCAGATTAACCGAAGCAGTAAGAAGAAGGCCATATCAGGTTATTCTGTTTGATGAAATAGAGAAGGCAAATCCAGATATATTTAATCTATTGTTGCAAATCTTGGATGAGGGGAGACTCACTGATAGTCATGGCAAATTAATTGATTTTCGCAACACCATACTGATTTTAACTTCTAACCTTGGCGCTGAGATAATGCTAAAGGAGATTGCTGAGTCTGTAAAAGATGAGGTAATGCAAATAATTAAATCAACATTTCGTCCAGAATTTTTAAACAGACTGGATGAAATTATTATATTTCACAGTTTAACCAGAGATGACATCTATAAAATTATAGATGTTCAATTTTCTTATTTACAAAAAACACTTGCTAAGTGTAAACTAAGTATAAGTTTGTCACAGGAAGCTAAAGAACTAATAGCACAAACTGGCTATGACCCTGAATATGGAGCAAGGCCCCTAAAAAGGGTTATACAAGAGTGTATTCAAAATAATTTAGCTAAATTAGTTTTATCAGGGGAAGTAGTAGAAAATGATGAACTAATAGTGTACGCTCTTGATAATGAAATCTTAGTTAAAAAGGTTTAAGTTCACTGTGTATTTTTGTTAAAAAAAATGTGTATAGATCATAATGTTGACACTGAGTCTTTATTTAAGTTAGCTGATCAAGAAAATCAGCAAGATAAAGAAAAAATTAAAAAATTTATTAAGTATTTTTATAGTTTTGTTTATAAAAGCGACCTAAAAGCCAACGATAAGTTCTTGCTATATATTGTAAACGATGCTTACAATTTTGTTTCTCAAAAAGAGAAAGATGAAAGTAAGTTAGTAGTAAGCAATATAGATGATATACCAGAAATAAAAGGCGATTTTACCACGATTAAGATAACAAACGATGATATGCCATTTTTGGTTGACTCCGTTATTGCAACTATTAAGTCGCACGATTTAACCATATGCTATTACAGCAACAGCATAATTAACATTAAAAGAAAAGATGGCCTAATAGACGAGATTTACCCTTTGGAAGAAAGCAATGGAATCAAAGAGTCAGTTATATATGTAATTATCAAAGGTATAAGTGACAGTTTTGTTGATACATTAAAAGAATCTCTACAGAAAACGCTGAAAGCGGTTAATTGCGTTGTGAAAGATTGGCACTTAATGCTCAAGAAACTTGATGAGGCAAGTCTTTCTGTCATCCCAGTACTTGATACTGGGATCCAGGAAAAGGACACGTGGATTCCAGTGTCACGCACTGGAGTGACACCAGACCGAAATCAAGAGCAAAAAGATTTTCTAGTTTGGTTAAAGAATAATAACTTCGTATTTCTAGGTTATCAAGAATATATTGCTGGTAAAGATGAAAAACTCATCTGTGATAGCAAAAAGGACCTTGGCCTGATGAGAGTAGGTCAAAGTACGTTGATTCCTTCTGTAAACCTTGATTCCCTATACATATTGAGATCAGATCTAATCTCAATAGTCCATCGGCATACATACATGAATTGTATAGGAGTAAAAGAATTTGATGACCAGGGTAATGTGGTAAAGGAACGGCGTTTTTTTGGATTATTTACTTCTATAGCGGAGGTCCAAGATATTCGAACTATTCCAATAATAAGAGATAAAGTTAAAGTTATAGAAAAAAATGCAGAGTTTGTAACCGGGGGCCACAATAACAAAGCTCTAATTTATATTTTACAAGCATTCTCATGTGATGAATTGTTCCAGTCTAATGAGGAAGAATTATTTCAAATTTGTACTTCTATTATGTCCCTTGCAATAAGACCAAGAGTCAAGTTATGCTTAAGAAGTAAGGGAGTGTTTACTAGTTGTATAGTGCTGATACCGATGCGTTATGCTAGCTCCAGGCTAATGCTCAAGATAAGCAATATATTGAAGGATGAGATAAATGCAGAAAGTTCAGATATTTATAACCACCACATTATAAACGAATATGACTTAATGAAATTGCACGTGGTGCTAAAGGCTAAAAACGCTAGTGTTCCTGATGATGAAGTTTTGCGTATCGAAAACAAATTAAGGAACATTACGGAAAAATGGGAAGATCGTTTTATAGACAATTTATATAATACTTTTAGCACTGTTGAGGATATATTCATCCGTTATTGCAAGGCATTTCCAATAAGCTATCAAGAGAGTTTCGAACCTCATGACGCATATTACGATATGAAAAAATTGGAGATAGTGAGGAAAAAAGGAGTTAGCGAGGTCGATTTAAGACTTACTCGTGACAATCTTAATTATCAATTAAAGGTTTACACTTCGAGCAATGGAGGTCTTGAATTATCGAAGATATTAAGAATTACTAAGAATTTGGGAGCGAAGATCCTATCTCATAATGGTTATTACATAAAAATCAACGGCGGAATATGGATACACCATTTTGTGTTGTCAAGAGTCGATGAATTAATAGACAACATTACTCTAAAAGAGCAATTTGAAATAACACTTGCGAAAGTGTTTAGAAAGGAAATTAAAAATGATTATTTCAATAGTTTGGTCATTATTGCTGGGCTGGAGTGGAAAGAAGTGCTTCTGGTTAGAGCGTTAAGTGCTTACCTAAAGCAGACGTCATTTAACTACAACCCAGAATATATCCAAAAGGTAGTCTCAGAGTATCCAAAAATAGTAAAGTATTTGATACAACTATTTCATGCAAGATTTGATCCTAACATAGACATTGATAGAGCAGAAACCACGGACATTTTCATAGAAAAAATTGAGGAACTTCTAAAAGAGATCAGCAATGTTTCACATGATTACGTTTTGCGCTCGATATTTTACTTGATAATGGCTATTTTAAGGACCAGTTATTATCAAGACGATAAACCATATTTATCTACAAAATTTGACTCAAGTAAAATAAATGGTTTGCCTGATCCTTGCCCGTATCGTGAATTATATATTTATTCAAACCTTTTTGAGGGAATACATCTAAGAGGAGGGAAATTAGCCCGTGGTGGCTTAAGGTGGTCGGATAGGACGGAAGATTTTCGCACTGAAGTTTTGGGGCTCATAAAAGCTCAGATGACAAAAAATGCGGTTATTGTACCTGTTGGCGCAAAGGGTGGGTTTGTAATTAAGCAAGTTTATAAAGACAAAGATACTTTAAGAGAGAAAGGTGTTGAATGCTATAAGAGTTTTATCAGGGGAATGCTTGACATTACTGATAATGTAGTTAATGGCAAAATAATTCCACCAGAGAATGTGATTAGGTATGATGAAGATGATCCATATCTCGTGGTTGCTGCTGATAAAGGCACTGCTTCATTTTCTGATTATGCCAACCAAATAGCCTCTGAATACAATTTTTGGCTTGGTGATGCATTTGCATCTGGTGGATCAGTAGGTTATGACCACAAAAAGATGGGTATTACAGCCAGAGGTGCATGGATTGCAGCGCAGAGGCATTTTTGGAAAATGAATAAGGATATTTACCAGGATGCAACTGTTATTGGAATTGGGGATATGGCTGGCGACTTATTTGGAAATGGTATGCTGCTTTCAAAAAATATACATTTAATCGGCGCATTTAACCATATGCATATTTTTGTTGACCCAAACCCTGATGCAGAAAAGAGTTTCACAGAGCGTAAACGCCTCTTTGAGTTACCATTTTCAACTTGGATGGATTATAACAAAGATTTGATTTCTAAGGGTGGAGGAGTATTTGAGCGTAGCAGCAAGCAAGTAAACATTTCTCAAGAAATAAAAAAATGCTTTGATATAACAGAAGATATGCTACCTCCAAGTGATTTGATTAGATATCTGTTGAAAGCAAAAGTGGACTTCATATGGAATGGAGGAATCGGCACGTTTGTTAAGGCAAAGAGTGAAAATCATAGCATGGTCGGTGACAAAGCAAACGATGAGTTAAGAATAAATGGTAAAGATATTAGAGCTTCTATGTTTATAGAAGGCGGAAATTTGGGATGCACACAGCTTGGAAGAATAGAATATGCTGAAAGAGGTGGATATATCAATGCAGATTTTGTTGATAATTCAGCCGGAGTGATATGTTCGGACCTTGAAGTCAACATCAAGATTGCATTTGTTTCAGCTATGAAAGCAGGGGGTATTTCTTTAGAAAAAAGGAATGAAATACTGGCAAGTATGGTGGATGAAGTTGCATCCAAAGTGCTTGAGAACCACAACAAAATTGAAACAAAAGCATTACTTCTTGAGTGTTTGCAAGCTAAAGAGAGATTGGAGCAGCACCACAGGTTACTGCTCAGTTTAGAAAAATCTGGACTGTTAAACCGAAGCGTAGAATTTCTTCCAACTGAAGAAGAGATAGCAAGGATGTTAACTGGTGCAGAAGGTTTCAGTTCTCCTCAGCTCTCTGTTCTAATGTCTTATGCTAGAACGGCAATAAAAAATGAAATTATACATTCCGATCTGCCTGAAAAAGATCTTATATCTAATGACTACTTGCTAGGTTATTTTCCTAAAAAGATGGTAACAAAATTTAAGGATTTCATATTAAAACACCAACTTCGTAGAGAAATTATCTCTACTTGCATTGCAAATGATGTAGTGAATAGAATGGGCTGTATATTCATCAATAATTTGGCTGAGAACACTGGAATTAAGATACAAGAAGCGGTTAACATATATATTGTTGTTAACCACCTATATGATTTAAATAGTATGTGGCAGAAAATTGATGAATTGGATGGAAAAATTGATGTTAACTCATACTTACAAATAGTGAGGAACGTGCAGAAATTTATTGGTAGGGTATCATTTTGGTTAGTGAAAAATCTTGGCAAGCTTAGCTTTGTAGAATTGGATGATGTTACAAAATTTAAAGATGCAATTGAAACTTTAGGCCAGAACTTAACTGATGTTTTAGATGAACACCTATTAAAGGTCTATAGCCATGGATCAACTTCTTTAGTAGAACTTAATATAAATAAAGATCTAGCAAAAAAAGTTGCTGATCTATGCGTTCTTGCTTATGCACTGGACATTATATCTGTTGCTGAACAGACATCTTTGTCCATTCTTGATGCTGGTAAAATATACTTTGAGTTAAAGTCGCTGTTAAGATTCGATCTGATTAGAACAATTGCCATCAAGATGAAAAGCCGCTCCTCTTATTGGGATCGCAGCTTAGTTAATGATTTATTGGACGATTTAAGCAATTACCATCACAAGCTAGCTGTTAAAGTCATAAAAGCTACTGATAACCCCGAAGATAAGGTTCAAACCTGGGCTTGTAATGATAAGGACTACATAGAACGTTATAATAGTTTTTTAGATGAGATGGTTGCTTCTAAACTTGATTTAAGCAAATTAATATTTATAATCAGGAGAACTAAAGTACTTGCTTCATAGGGAAAATGTTTAATATAGGTTTTTCAGAAATTTTAGTTGTAGCTTTAGTGAGCATAATTGTTCTTGATAAAAATAAGGTACCTGTATTTATTGATTTTATTAAGACTATATATAGGTATTTTATAATTGCAAAGTCAAAAGCCAAAAGGTTATTGAAGGATGCCGGAATTGAAGACTTATATAAAGAGTGTAATACTGAGAAAGTAAATTACATAGTTGGTAAAAATGGTAAGCTTTATCCTACTTACGATATAGATAATACATCTAAAGATAATGACAGCGAAGATTCTGGTAGTAGATGATGTACTATCTAATGTCAAGCTTTTAGAAGCTCGACTAAAAGCAGAGTACTATACGGTTATCGTAGCCTATGATGGTGAGGAAGCTATGGATTTAGTAGCAAAGCAGCAGCCTGATATTATATTGCTCGATATCATGATGCCAAAAATGAATGGCTTTGAAGTCTGTAAGAAGCTAAAGAGTGATCCCTTAACGACTCATATTCCAATAATTATGGTAACTGCGCTGCATGACGCTCATGATAGAGTACAGGGCATTAATGCTGGTGCAGATGATTTTCTGACTAAACCAATAGACGAAACTGCTTTATCTGCAAGGATCAAGTCTCTCACGCGCTTAAAAATGATTATAGATGAATTGCGTTTAAGAGGAGAAACCAACGTTGAGATTGGCGGAGTAGCAGGAAACAGTATTATGGATTATTCTAATCAGATTTTTGATGCTAACATACTTGTTGTAGATGAAGATGTCTTTCAAGCAGAGCAGATATATAATGTACTAAAGCACCGCTTTAGGTCAATTAAAATACTGAGTGATCCAGTAGAGGCATTAAAGGTTGGTATTAAGGATAATTACGACCTGATCATTTCTGATATGCAGTTTTCAAAAACTGACGGCTTGCGTTTGTGTTCTGGGTTTCGTAGTAAGGCGGAAACACGTTATACACCAATTCTAATTCTTTCTGAGGATTATGATAAAAACAATTTAGTAAAAGCACTTGATGTAGGTGCTAATGATTATTTAACAGTACCTTTGGATGAGGGTGAGTTAATAGCAAGGGTTAATTCGCAAGTGAAACGCAAAAGATATCAAGATGCCTTGAGAATGAATTTATTTAATAATGCGGAAATGTCTATAAAGGACCCATTAACTAACTGTTATAATAGAAGATATTTTGATGCACACTTAAGAAACATTGTTAAGGACTCTGTAGAAAAAGATAGAAGGTTGTCTCTTATGATACTTGATATAGACTATTTTAAGATGGTGAATGACAATTTTGGACATAGTGCTGGAGATGAACTTTTAAAGCAAATACAGAGAAGAATTTCTGAAAATATTAGAGTGACAGATTTGTTAGCTAGATTTGGTGGTGAGGAATTTGTTGTTGTAATGCCAGATACCGATACATCAGATGCGTATACTATTGCGGAAAGAATACGCAAAATTATTGCTAAAAAACCTTTTATACTTGCGGATAAAAATACAACCCACAATGTAACTGTGAGCATTGGAATTGCAGAAATGCAAGAATCTGACCTTGACGATATTAAAAAATTTATAGTACGTGCTGACAAATATTTATATAAGGCAAAAAACAGTGGTAGAAATAGAGTGATTACTGGCTGAATTCTAAAATTCTTTCAAAAAAATGATAACTAAGATTAAAGCGAAAGCATGAGATTTCTTAGCTCTGGAAATTCCATATTTAGTTGCAAAAATAGATACTTATTTAAGAAATATCCTGTGACTTTCAGTCCTAACTGAAATTCTTGGAATGAGTAGCTGTTTTGTAGGTTATTATTGTATACATCATGCAACATTGGTGGAAAAGGTAGGAGTTTATCTGCATAATAATCTCCTGCTTTTTTTGACACTGCTCTGCCAGTTTTTGGAGAAATAAATTGTAGATTTTCCTTAACACCTGTTACAGCGCATTTGGATAAGTCTAACTTGAATCCCAATTGCGTAAGAAGCAGAAGCTCTAAGTTGAGGTAATGGCCTTGCCAAAGTTCATTATTGTGCTTAATTATGTCGATGAAATATCGAAAGTTATCATACAGTACAACACAAGGTTCACTCTCTGGAAGCACTTTTTCTAAAATAGAGGAGAAAGAAACAATAGTAATGCTTTTTAACCTATCTTGAAAGAAATGATGGAATGGAGATTCGATTAATTCGCACTTAAAAAAACCTAGATTTTCAGGTAATTTAGCACTCCATTCTGCATGTAATAGATTACTTATCTGAAACTTATAATTGCTATTGTTTGTTAGCTTAGTTAATCCCCTGCGCTTTCCATGATTTTTTGTAAACAGAGAAAGAATTAAGTTTTTATCGCCGTATTTTTTAGCAGCTATAATGATGCCTTCATCTTTCCATCTCATTTAGAGTATATTGACCGTATGATATTATAGGATAGTGCACCTAGAGCTTGTAATCCATAAAAATTACTTACTCCGTCACTGTCTGCTTCCAAAGTTTCAAGGCTATGAGAGAGTAAGTTATTGGCTGCCACTCTTCTTCCTGAGCCTCCATGCTGAGCTTTTGGTTTTTGGTCTGCTAAATAATTGTTTGAATGATTTTAGTAACATTACTTTTTCTTATCTGAAATTTTGGATAATTCAGCTTCTAATTCTTCTATTGTTGGCAGAGCTGTTTTTACCTCTTCTGGTAGATTTTCAGTTATTCGATATTCCGCTAATCCTATTGGTTTATTTATGTCTTTGAGTGTATATTTAGCAAGTACATCGTCTTTAGATTTACATAAGATTAACCCTATAGAAGGTTGATCTGTCGAGTGCTTCAGTAAATCGTCAACTGCGGAAAGATAAAAATTCATTTTACCTGCATACTCTGGTTTAAAATCTTTATCTTTTAGTTCAATTACTATGAAGCAACGTAACTTTAAATGATAGAATAATAAATCAATATAAAAGTCTTTATTACCAACATCTAAATGAAATTGTCTACCAACAAATGCAAATCCCTCACCGAGTTCTAACAGAAATTTTTCCATATGCCCTACAAGTCCCTTTTCTACTTCTCTTTCGTGAGCATCCTTACCTATACTTAAAAAATCAAAAATATATGGATCTTTTAATGTGTAATGTGCTAGATCGGATTGTGGAGATGGTAATTTTTCTTCAAAGTTAGTAATAGCTTTCCCTTGACGTTTATGTAGACCAAGCTCTATCTGCATCACCATAATGTTACGTGACCAGCCATGTTCAATAGCTTCTTTTATGTAGAATAGCCTCGCTTCTTTGTCCTGAACTAAGTCCATTAGAAATACATTATGTCCCCACGGCAATTGGGCAACAAGTTGTTGCACAAATTCAATATCTTGATACTCCACTGCAAATTGGCGCATATATTCTCGTGCTAAAACCTTTCATTTCAGGGAATCCAGCCTTTAAGTCTCTACTTAACTGCTCAATTACTTTAGATCCCCAACCCTGACTCTTTTGTTTTTCTAGAATCCGCGTTCCAATATAATGATAAAGCAGTAGCAGTTCTTTATTTACTGTTCTTGCTGCCTTATAACGGCTTGTTGCAATACGATCCTTCAACTGCTCTAAAAGTTCTGTATATTCTTTTGCTATAATTTTTGTCATACGGTTCCTTTTAATCCATTATACAATTCCTTTGTCTGTCGAGAAGGCAATCTTTCGCTTGCCTTCAGCTTTGAAGGGATTCCTTATTTACTTCAAACTCGTCCATCAACTAAAATATATTGACTTTACGTGCAATATTAGCTTTAAACCAGTAAAACAAGCTGCTTAACATATGCGTTTTTTCTATTCTAATTATATTCTTTTTTTGTCTTTATGTTGTTTTTTGCTTTTTTCGTTATCTTCAACAAAAGCCCAAACGAATGATACGTCAGCTGTTCCTATACCACAAAGGAAAAAAGAAATAGTTGAGCACACTGTTGTGAAAAAAACAGCACAACCGAGGCAAATTATCGAAATGCAAGAAGAAGTCATTATTAACGAGGGTAAAGAGTTCATTCCAATTCCAAAAAGAAAAAAAAGTGTAGAGAAAAAACTAAGAAGGGATGTTAGAGAGGCAAAAAATGAAATAGGAAATGAAAAAAGCGTTGAGAGTAAAAAGGATGAATTAGTTGTAACAGAAATTATTAACTCTATAAGAGACAAACTTACAAAATGCTGGAGCATTCCTGAAAGCATAGCTTACAAAGAAAATTTTAATATAAAAATTAACTTATTATTGTCCAGTCAAGGCGAGATAATTATGGCCGATGTAGCAGACAGTGATTCCTATCGAAATAATCCACTTTTCAGGTCGATAGCAGATAACGCAATGCGTGCAGTATATAAATGTAGCCCATTGACTGGCTTGCCTACTCAGCACCACCACATTTGGCGTGAAGTAACACTAGACTTTATTCTAAATGGGTAAAATCTTACAATAGACCTCTTATATTACCTCCTGTCATCCTAATGTCCAGACCACAACTGTACGAACATTGTGATTTGAGAGCAATTTCCACTAGGAAGGTGTCATTCCAGTGCTTGACACTGGAATGGCTTTGTTGCATCGCTAGCTATGATGGATTAAAGATAAAAAAGATGGAGAATATCAGTAGCTTATTATTCTGGTATTTATGACAAGAACGGTCAGTGAATACCTAAATTTGAGTAAAAGAAATTTCACTACCACTCACTAATCCGGCTAAAATTCAAGAATTTCAATGCTTTAGCTATTTTCAATAGAATTAAGTTTATTAATATAAATAATAAATTACTATTCTTAAATTTGATCAGATTGATTGCAAAAAAACAAGATTTTCAATAGGTTGCTTATAATCCTAGCTATAGTTAGCCTTTCATAAGTAGCGATGCAACAAAGCCCACTGGAATCCAGTTTTCTTTACAAATTCACCAAAAGTGCTTCATTCTATAACGCAAAACCCATACTCACCAAACCCAATGCATTACTTGCAATTAAGTTTCCTGGATCCCAGTGGGCTTTGTTGCATAGCAACCGAAAAAATCTGGTGGCTACTGACAAAATTCATTATAAATAACCATTTAACTGTTGAAGAAAAAATATGCCACAGAAAATGAAAGTCAGTAACCAAAATGAATATAACAAATTTCTCCAGGAAAGAGGAAATATTTTTCATTATATCAATGAAGCCATAGAAAATTGGTATGAAAATAGTCCAAAAATGCAAGGCGGCAACTATATTTACAGTGATAAAGTTGTGATTTTGGTGCATATAATTGTCAATCTTTTTAGAATTGGTTTAAGACAAACGGTGGGGTTTATAAAAGGATATATGCAACAAATAGGAAGAGATTTAGCAGTTATCAGCTATTCACAAGCATCAAGAAGGTTTAAGAAACTTAATATTAAGATCAATGATTGCAGAATTGATAAAAATAATATGGAAGACATCGAAATTGCTATAGATAGTACAGGTATCAGCATTTACAACAATACCCCTGGTCACAGCAAGGAAAATAGCGCTAACAGAAAATATCGTGGCTATGAACAGACAAGAAAATTGCATGTAATGTTGAATATAAACAGCAAAAAAGCCATAGCTGTAAAATACAGTAACGGTGTCTACTCTGATCACTATGGAGCTTGCGATTTGCTTAAAGAAGTTAATTTTCAGCATGTCATAAAAGCACTATATGCAGATAGGGCATATGATAGGCACAAGTTTTACAAATTGTGTCACGAATATGATATAAAGGCAAAAATTCCACCAATAAACAATGCGGCAGAACATCCAGAAATAGATTATATGTCTGACAGAAATGCTGCTATTAGGTTAATAAAATTATACGGTGAAGATGGCGTGAAAGAATGGAAAAAAGAAGTAAATTATGGGAAAAGATCTTATATTGAAGGGTTTTTCTCAAGATTAAAGCAAATATTTGGATTCAGCTTTAGGAATAAATCCGAAGTAAATCGCGAAAAAGAATTGCTGATTAAGTGCTATTTGCTTAATCAATTTACTGAAATTGGTATGGCTAAATTTGAAATGGCTACATGATATTTATCGTAAATTACTACCAGTATAAGGTGCGATGCAACAAAGCCATCCCAGTGTCTGGGCACTGGGATGACACCGTCATAAAGGAACCAGTGTCAGCTACTTTCATGACACCCTTCTGGTAGGCCCAAATCGCAATGTTCGTACAGTTATGGAATGAACCGCGGTATGACGTAGGAAGATCTGAGCAGATTTTCAATCAGGAACAGCCAAAGATCTCTCTAAGATGTCAGTTTCTTTTGTATCTGCAACTTTACTGTTCTGATCGAATGAAATTTGCAGAGACTTACTGCTATACTTCCTTTTTCCTAAGAAGTTAGCTTGTTTAATTTTATATGAGACATAGTACCAAACGTTACCATCGAACTTTGATACTAATGTTGGTGATCCTAAAGTGTGAACCACTTTTTCTTTATCGTCACCTACTTTTATCTTGCTCCACAATTCAACACTAATGCCAGGAGCTCCGTGATTGTGAATAGTGTGAGTGCAGCTCACTGTAAATAATAAAATAAAAGATATTAATACTCGCATTTCTGTTGATAAATTACTTGAAGCTATAATACACTAATAAACTACCTGACGTCAAATTTCAAAAAGTTAAATTGACTAGTTCTCAATATCACTTAATATAATATTTACTTTAGAAAATAATAGGTGTCTTATGTCATTGTTAGAAGCAGATCCAATATACAAACCTTTTAATTACCCTTGGGCGTATGATGCGTGGCTGCAGCAACAAAGAATCCATTGGATACCTGAAGAAGTTCCGCTTGCTGATGACGTGAAAGATTGGAAAACTAAACTTTCAAACGTAGAGAAAAATCTACTAACTCAGATTTTTAGATTCTTTACTCAAGCGGACATTGAAGTAAATAACTGCTACATGAGGCATTATTCAAATATATTTAAGCCAACAGAAATATGCATGATGCTTGCAAGCTTTTCCAATATGGAAACTATACATATTGCAGCTTATTCTTATCTTTTAGACACAATTGGCATGCAAGAAAGCGAGTATCAAGCATTTTTAAAGTATGATGCTATGAGAAAGAAGTATGAGTACATGCTAGAATTTGAGGAAAGCAAAAAACACGATAAAAAACATGTAGCTAAAACTCTAGCAGTGTTTGGTGCATTTACCGAGGGGTTGCAGTTATTCGCATCGTTTGCAATTTTGCTCAATTTCCAACGCTTTGGAAAAATGAAAGGCATGGGGCAGATAATCGCCTGGTCAGCCCGTGATGAAACTTTGCACACCAATTCAATTATTATGTTATTTAATACATTTATTAAAGAGAATAATGAAATTTGGGACGAAGAATTTAAAGAGGAATTATACTCTGCATGCCGCACTATCGTTGAACTTGAAGATGAATTTATAAAGCTTGCTTTTGATTTCGGAGATGTTGAAGGACTATCCGCAGAAGAAGTGCGCAATTACATACGCTACGTAGCAAACAGACGGTTAATGCAATTAGGTCTTGAATCCATATATGATGTCAATGATAATCCTATTCCATGGCTCGATGAAATACTAAATGGCGTGGAACATACGAATTTCTTTGAAAATAGAGTAACAGAGTATAGCCGTGCAGCAACTCAAGGCACATGGGAGGAGGCTTTTACTGAAAACGACACGAATAATAAGTGAGTGCTAATTTCACTCTTCTTTGTCATTCCAGTGTCAAGCACTGGAATGACAAGAAGAGGGCACTGGGATCTGATAGACAATATTCGTACAGTACGCGCGGGAGCAACAAAAGCAGCTGGTTTTTCATAGTGTTCCACAGCAGTTTAGACAGTTGTGCTTTACTTAACAACTAACTTACCATATATATGTCCATAGGACATTGGTATATAAGAACGTGCTACAACTATTAATCTTACTCACGGTCATCACTTCAGTTGCATTCTTTGGTCATTTAGTTCCAATGGAAGTAAAAACCTTTTTGTACTCAACGAGCCTGAGTATAAAAGAGGTTTTGCTATTTATAATGCCTTTTATTGTTTTTGCGTTAATCTTTAGCAGTGTTAACAATCTTAAGCAGTCAGCTATAAAGTTTATATTGTTACTTATTATAATGATCTTCTTATCGAATCTGGCTTCAAGTTTAATAGCTTATTCTGTTGGGCATTTTATCATACAAAACACTTATTCAATACAAGATATAACGTATGAAGAAACAATTGTTCCTTTATGGTCATTTAGGCTGCCGCTACTCCTTTCTAATTTTTATGCCCTTGCTTGTGGATTTGTGTCCAGCATAGTAGTGTCTATACTGCTACCTAAGAAAAGCAAAGAGCTTTCGAACAAAACGTTAGATTTAACTCTCTTTATTTTGAAGACGTTTTTGACGCCGATTATTCCAATATTCGTACTTGGGCTTGCTTTAAAAATGCAGCATGATCAAGTTTTATCTATAATATTTAAGGATTACTCAATAATTTTCATTATTATAGCATCTGCAACCTACCTTTATGTTTTTCTCTTATATGGAGCAGCAAATTCATTCAAGATCACAAGCTGGATAGCTAGTATAGGCAATATGATACCGGCATTTATTACTGCAATGAGCACAATGTCTAGTAATGCAACTATGCCGCTTACTCTTGAAGGAAGCAAAAAAAATGTAAAGCAACCTGACATAGCATCGTCTGTTGTACCAATAACTGCTAGCTTTCATTTAGTAGGTGATTGCTTTTTTATCATAATATTATCGATGATAATTGCCTCCGGTTATTCATTGTGCACAACAGACTATGTGACTTTCCTTCTCTATTTTTTGTTATTTAAGTTTGCTATTGTTGCAGTGCCGGCAGGAGGAATTATGGTAATGCTACCTATTCTTGAGAAATATCTTAAATTCTCTCCAGAAATGCTTTCGTTAATCACAGCATTGTATATAGTGTTTGATCCAATAATCACTTCAGCAAATGTTATGGGTAATGGTGCCTTTGCTATAATATTTTCAAAACTCCATGATGAGCTTAAGTAATGTCTATTTTGGCGATTGATACTGTAGGTATTGGTAGTTCAATAGCAATAGTTGATTATGATGGTAACTGTTTTGTAGAGCGCAATTCCGCCAGCAATAGTCATGCAGAATCATTTTTTCAAATACTGAATACTTTGTTTGATAAGCACAACTATAATTATGATAAAATAGATCATTTGGCGGTAGTAGTTGGACCAGGAAGTTTCACTGGAATTAGAGTTGGTATATCAGCTGCACAAGGTATAAATCTTGCTACAGATAAGCCATTATACGGAGTTAATGCGCTGGAAGTTCAAGCTTACACAATATCTTTGCTTTGTACGAATAGCAAAAAAAATATCAGAGCTATAATCAAAAATGCTCAAGGGTTTTATACGCAATTATTTGATTTCAATTTATTGCCGCTATCTGGTCCAACTGCAGCACGTGACCCTGGATCCCAGTGTCACGCTACAAGCAGTGACTGCATTACATATATGGACTACAATTTAAATGCTAGCCATGCAGGACTATTAGTTCATTATAGACTGAAGAACAAGCAAAAATTAAAAGAAGTTGAAGCTCTATATTTAAATGAGCCTCAGTATATGAAATTGCTATAGACTATTCTTTTGCGTAAAGCCTGTGCATCTGGTTTACTATCTCTTGAGCTACTTCTTTTATACTCATATCTGAATTTTCTATCTCTATGGCACTCGGTGGTATAAATAAATTGTTAATTCTACATTGCTCTATCATGCTATTTACATTAATCGCCTTCCTATTTTTTCTTTGCCTTTTTAATGCAATACGCTTTTGTAATGTCGGCAGATCACACCTAAGTACCACAGGAAGGATTTCTGTGTTCATTTTTTTACTAAGCCTTACTATTGAATCATACATCCTCATGTTCTGGTCATTATTTTCCATCAACTCATCAATAAATATGTAATTTTTTGAGTGAATTGGATAATTTTCTATTACCTGAAGCATAATTTGCATAATGCCATATATTCTATCTTGAACTTCTTTAGGTATTTGATCACGTTCAAAGACACCATTGTATATAGAGCAAACTTGAATATTGTTATAGAACTTACTATTTACAATTAATGCGTTTATCATATAGGATAATTCTATTGCTGTGGAAAGTTTACCACTTCCTGAAAGACCAGAGAGATATATGAAAAATCCTGCTGGCTGCTTTTTTGTGTTAATATTTACCATATTATTTTCAATCTTAAAACCTACATTTATAATAACATAAAAATAAAGCTTTAAAACATATGAAATATTATATAGAAAATTATTTTTATAGTTAAGATATTATGTAATTTAGAAACATAAATTCTGTATATAAACTCTATAATAATGATAACTATTTTTAAGCAAGCTACAACACAAAAGTGTTTGGTATTCAGAAAGCAAGACAGAGTGGCATAAACTTATTAGTTTACTACAAGCCTCTTTTCGCGTATAAACCTTCAGAAGATATTCTAACGGAGGATTGTGTTGTTAACAAAGAGCAGAGTAAAAAGGGATCTGGTTTACGCCTATCAAATTTTGTCCTACCTTAAGCTGGATGACCATACATACACTCACCTCTCGGTACGTTCTGAAGATCAAAAGTCGTTTTATATTTACCCATTTGGTATACGCTTTGACAAAGTGAATGAAAATTCATTGATGAGAGTATCACTTGATGGAAATGTGATTGAGGGTACAGAATATCAATATAATAAAACTGGCTATATAATCCACGGTTTTATTTATCAAGCAAGAAAAGACATTCAAGCAATTTTTCATCTGCATACACCCTCTATTGTAGCGGTTTCTTCTCTCAAGGATGGGCTGCTTCCTATAAGTCAATGGGCACTGCACTTTTACAATAAAATCTCTTACCATAATTATAATTCCCTAGCACTTAGCGATACAGAAGGAAAGAGGTTAATGGCTGACCTGAAAGAGAATTTTGTGATGTTAATGCGTAATCATGGATCCATAACGTGTGGTCGGACTATACAAGAAGCAATGTTTTACACGTATCATTTAGAACGAGCGTGCAAAACTCAATGTTTAACGTTAGCAATGAATAAGGAGTTATCAATTCCAAGTGAAGAAATTTGCTCAAAAGCTGTAAAGGATCTCCTATCTTTTGAAAGCAATCTTGGTGAGAGAGATTGGCACGCATGGGTTAGACTAATTAAAAGTAAGCTATAAGAGGCTTTCGCACTACTATCTGTCATCCAAGTAGATACCACCGCGTCGCTAACAAGTAGCGGAATGACGAATTTGTTGTTTTTCAAATTGTAGGTAAACCTAAAGCTATAGAAAAAAAGAAGAACCAGTTTCTTAGTTCTTCATTGACATAATCCACTTCATACGCCATGATAAAATTCTGAAGTCTGGAAAGACTGCAAGTATAAAAAGGAGCAAAATGCTAGGGATAATTTATTTAGCAATTCTGGGAATAGCTGTAGTAATAGGGGCTATAGTAAGTATTTTAACAGGTCTTGCACTCAGTACCTTGACTAGTCTTTCACCTCTGATGATAGGTGGAATTGTTGGTGCTATTTCTGTAGCGCCATTAATTGTAACTTTCATAAAAGCGCCCTTATCCGACAATGATCGTCGTGTAAGTGATTTAACATTAAAAGAAATTGCATGTCTAGCTGGTTTGTTTATTGGGAGTGTTGCAGTTGGAGTTGGCCTTGGTAGTGTTGCTCCAATAGTTAAAGTAAATTCTTTATCGTCTTTATCAACTACGATGAATTCTTTACTGATGATAGGAGTGACAGCACCAGTACTGCCAATTGTAGCTGCAATTGGAATAGCTATTGCATTGGATAAAATTAAAAGACTAATGAAGTCATCAGAGAAAGAGCCTTCTCGACTAACAGAAGAGGAGTTACAGAATTTATCGAACGAGTTAAAAGAGATTAGCTGTAATAAAGTACGTAAGACCACAGCTAATTCACCACAGTAACCGCGCCGTGGCAGTGTTTGTACTTCTTCCCAGAATTACAAGGGCACTTATCGTTTCTTGAGACTTTGGGAAGTCTGCTATTTCTAGCAGAATGTAACCTATTGCCTATCTCTTGGTTGTCTGCCAACTTAAAGTGTGCTAGGCGGTGAATGGTAAGCTCTTTCCACTTTTCAAGCATTGACTCAAACATCAAGAAAGCTTCGCGTTTAAATTCATTCAGTGGATCTTTCTGCCCCATGGCACGTAAGCTTATGCTCTGTCTTAAGCTTTCTAAAGTTGAAAGGTGTTCCCTCCATAAATGATCAAGTGTCATTATCATCATTTGCTTCACGATCGTATTCCACAAATCTGTAGTGTGCTGACTGTTGAAATATTTTTCTTTCTCAGTAAAAAATTCTTGTATCTTATCATTTATATAATTCAAAGCTTCTTGTTTGTTTAAAAACTTTGCTAAATCTTCTTTATCAAGTGTTATTCCATACCTTGTATGAAATTCTTTGGCTATATCTTCAATATAATCCTCATAATAGCCACTTTGGATTATACCTTCTACTACGCTCTCATTTACTTCGCTATACACTTCAAACAAATCATTGATTTCATTGCCTAAGATATTGTTTCTCTGCTTAAAAATAACTTTACGTTGGTTATTGATTACGTCATCAAACTTAAGCAAAGACTTCCGCACATCATAATTTCTAGCTTCAACTTTCTTTTGCGCTTTCTCGAGTGCCTTATTGATCCATGGATGATGAATAGCTTCGTTATTCTTTAACCCTACTTTTTGTAAAAAGCTTCTCATTCTATCAGAACCAAATATTCTCATTAGGTCATCTTCAAGTGATAAAAAGAACTTAGAAAGTCCAGGATCACCCTGACGGCCAGAACGGCCGCGTAATTGATCATCTATTCTCCTGCTTTCATGTCTTTCGGTTCCAACCACACATAAACCACCAGCTTTTATAGCAATTTCCTTATCTTTTTTTACTCTTTCGACTATTTCTTGGTATTTTTTTTCTCTTTCATCAGCATTTTTTATCTTCTTTAGCTCTACCTTTGCGATCATTTCAGCGTTTCCACCGAGTTGAATGTCAGTTCCACGTCCTGCCATGTTAGTTGCTATAGTGATACTACCTGGCACTCCAGCTTGTGCTATTATGTACGCCTCTTGTTCATGATAACGAGCATTCAATACTGAATGCTTAAGAGAATGGCTTTGCAAAAGCGCAGAAAGCTTCTCAGAGTTTTCGATGCTTACCGTGCCAACAAGGACCGGTTGAAGGCGTTTGTGGCATTCTTCTATAAACTTCAACACAGCATTAAACTTTTCCTTTTCTGTACCGTAAATTTCATCATCAATATCAACTCTTTTTACAGGTACATTGGTTGGAATTTTTACTACATTTAGTCTGTATATATCATGAAACTCTTCTGCCTCTGTTGCTGCTGTTCCAGTCATTCCAGAAAGTTTATTGTACATACGAAAGTAATTCTGAAATGTGACCGATGCTAAAGTTTGGTTTTCATGCTGAATTTCAAGATTCTCCTTCGCTTCAAGTGCCTGATGAAGACCATCGGAATATCTCCTGCCCTCCATCATACGCCCAGTAAATTCATCAATAATCACTACCTTTCCATCTTTCACTATATAATCTTTATCAGCAGTGAACAGCTTATGTGCACGTAATGCTTGGTCTATATAATGAGTCATTATCATGCTGTCAGTATCATAGAGCGAGGAATTTTCAGGAATGAGATTGTATGACCTGAGTAGTTCCTCCACTCGTGAAATACCATCTTCAGTCAAGAATACCGTTCTACCTTTTTCATCTACTTCATAATCAGAGTCAACTAATTTGGTCACTATTTTATTGATGTGCTTATATATCTGATTGTTTTCCTCAACCGGGCCAGAAATAATGAGCGGAGTGCGAGCTTCATCAATGAGTATTGAGTCCACTTCATCAACTATTCCGTAGTGAAAGCCTCTCTGAACCATGTCTTCTTGAGAAAATTTCATATTGTCTCGCAGGTAATCAAAGGCAAGCTCGTTATTTGTGGAATACACGATATCTGCACTGTAAGCCTCTTTTCTCTCTTCATCTGTCAAATTATTCGTAATAAATGCAACAGAAACTCCGAGAGAATTATATAACTTGCTCATCCACTCTGTGTCTCGTTTTGCAAGATAATCATTAACAGTTACAACGTGTACGCCTTTCCCTTCTAAGGAATTTAGATATGCTGCTAAAGTTGCAACGAGTGTCTTTCCCTCTCCTGTTTTCATTTCTGATATCATACCATTGTGGAGCACCATTCCACCGATCAGCTGAACATCAAAGTGCCTCATGTTAAGAAATCTTCGGGAGACTTCACGCACAACTGCAAATGCAGGTACGAGAAGATCATTTAACGTTTTCCCATTTTTCAATTCTCGTTTGAATTCTTCAGTTTTACCAGCAAGCTCCTCATCAGATAAGCTCTGCATTTCTGTTTCTAATGCATTTATTTGCTGAACAATTTTCCTAAAGGATTTTATTATCCTCTTGTTTGTAGAACCAAATATCTTTCTTATAAAAAAGAGCGACAATGTCAAAATGGAGAATATAAGAATGGCTGTCAAAATTAGCGGAGAATCTAACATAAACTTAAGTAACGTCTATTTAATATGAGATTATATTACTAAATGCAGCCTGCGGCAATTACATATTAGATTCGGGGAATCCTTATTCATATACTAAGGTAATAAACAAAGGAACACTTCCAACCCTGTTCTTGCAGGCACTGTTATTGAAATATTAAAGAATCTGTTGCATTATCTTAGGCACTTGGTGACTTTTATCGAATGAAGTTGTTGGTGGTGTTTGATGAGGTGGTGAGCCGTGAATGTAGAAAACAAACAATCTGAAGTACTTAGTAATCGTACATTTAAGAAGAGAGATGGTGCATCAGAAGGCATTTATGGCTATGATTACGAAATAACATTATCAATGTTGTACCTACTTCATGGGTTAAGAGGTGAAAGTGACTTTTGGTTAGCATCAAATATAGAAGGTTTTGGAGCCTTTGATGATATTTTTTTTGAGTATAAAGATCAGAAGAACAAATCGAGAATTATCTTGGTTCAAGTTAAGCATTGCAATAAGCCTAGACTTTCAAAAAATATTACATTTGGAGATTTGTTTGTTGATGGAAACGATAAAAAGCGACAAAAAAAGAATTTCGGATTAAACAAATACTTTGTTGAATCTTATCTCAAGATTAAGCAAAACCCTGAGTATAAGAACAGTGATATTACACTTGTCATTCATGCTAATGTTAATGTGAACTTAAAAAAAGGTACAGAAAAGCAAGGCAAAGTAGAAACATTAGAGAAGTATCTGGAAGAGTCAAGGTTAACAGATGATAACATTTTAAGTATTTATGAAGGTCACAGAGGAACGTGCTACAAAATAAAAAATCATACTGAACTGAAAAAATACTTCAGTTGTGGTAGTGACGATGAAATAGAAGATTTTTTACTTAGATTAAGGTTTGTAGTTAATCAACCTAGTCAACCAAAACTAGAGAGTATTATTAAGAGAGAAATAGAAGTAGAAATAGAAAAAAAATACAAAACATCAGAAAAAAAGGCGCTAATATGGTTTTTGGTTCTGTATATCAAGATGTAAAGAAACGCTTGGCAAAAGGTAGCAAAGTTCCTTACCTAACAAGAAAAGACGATTATTTTAAGAAAGCTATAGAACATCTTTATAGTCTCAAACTTAAGGAAGATCTACCTGAATTTTGGCAAGTCCCTCTTCGAAATTATAACTTTGTCGGCAGAGAAGCGCTGCTAGATAAAATAGAAGAATGCCTGAAAGCTAATGATACAGCAACACTAGTTGCTTGTCATGGACTAGGTGGAATAGGTGGAATAGGTAAAACACAATTAGCATTAGAATTTATTTGGAGTAAGCTCCAAAAATATAGATGGATAATTTGGCTTGATACACGAGATAGAAATACTTTAATTAACGAGTACATCAAGTTAGGACGTGGACTAAACGTTATTCATGGTTACAGAGAAAACGTTCGTGAAGAAGATCACGCCAAGCATGTTAAATGTTAAGTATTGGCTAGAACACCCTAAACGTGCTGGGTGGCTACTGATATGCGATAACGCTCCTAACTACAAAGATATAGCAGATTTACTTCCTATAAAAGGAGGAAAGATATTATTAACTTCTCGTTATACATTTGGCTGGCCACAACCACAGAACACTATTTCTGTTGATATTTTTGAATCTGGAGAATCAAGGAGCTACATTCGTAAGATACTAGAAGTGGAAGGAACAAAGCTAGATATAACTCAAGTGGATGCATTAGCAAAGACATTAGGTCATTTACCTTTAGCTTTAGCCCAAGCAAGCACTTATATAAAGAAAACAGTTATAAGTATTTCAGACTATTTGAAATTATATAATGATAGAAAACGAACTTTATTATCTGATAAAACATTGCTCGAAACATTTCCACCTGGTGCTAATAGAGAGACTGCAGCAATAGTGTATGTTACATGGGACATTACAGTAGAAGCAATCAAAAGAGAATCTTCATTGGCGGCTAACTGGCTTACTGCTTGTGCTTACTTAGGCGGTAGCTCTATTCCTAAATTTCTACTAGAAGTCTTTGCTGATAATCAAGAGAATAATCCTTCCTTAGAAACTTTCCATGAAGCGTTTGGAATATTAATAAGTTATTCTATGTTAACTGTCAAAAAAGATCATAGCATGTTAGTGCACAACTTGGTTCAGGAGGTGACAAGGCTAAAGTCAGAGAAAAGTGGAAAAACTAAAGAAGACATAAAAATTGTTTTTCAACTACTACAAAAGGGTTTTCCTTACGACAGTAATAAATTAGAAGATTATGCTAAAAAACGACAATTATTACCACATTTAGAAGCATTTTTATCACACATGGATAATTTACTAGAAAAAAATTCTTCAGAAAAGCAAACAATAGAAAAGGATTATCTTTTAGATTTGTTAATGTGGATGAATGATGGATACTCTGATTTAGGTAACCCTAAAAGACAAAAGGAGTTGATCAAACGGATTTTACCTATTCTTCAGAAGCATTTTAGCCCTGATTATGAAATTGCTACACTGCTGGTAAGTCTTGGTATTGCTTATAATGCTTTAGACAATCCTCGGAACGCAAAAGAGTTGTTTGAATGGGCTTTACCTATTTTTGAGAAACATTATGGCTCTGATCATCCTAAAGTTGCTGTCATACTGACAAACCTTGGTAACGCTTATGAGGATTCGGGTAATCCTCAGAAAGCAAAAAAGTTGTTTGAATGGGCTTTACCTATTTTTGAGAAACATTATGGCTCTGATCATCCTAAAGTTGCTGTCATACTGACAAACCTTGGCCACGCTTATGAGAATTTAGATAATCCCCGGAGAGCAAAAAAGTTGTTTGAGCAAGCTTTAGCAATTCAAGAGAAACATTATGGACTTGATCATTTCGAAGTTGCTAAACTACGGGCAAACCTCGGTCTTGTTTGTTATGCTTTGGGTGATCTTCAGAAAGCAAAGGAGCTGTCTGAACGGGCTTTACCTATTTTTGAGAAACATTACGGTCCTGACCATCTTGAATTTGCTAAACTGTTGTCAAACTTAGGTGTCATTTATGGGGGTCTAGGTTATCATAAGAAAAGAAAGAGGTTACTTGAACGGGCTTTAGCAATCAAAAGGAAACATTACAGGTCTGACCATTTCGAAGTTGCTATACTGCTGGTAAATCTTGGTATTGCTCATAATGCTTTAGATAATCCTCAAAAAGCAAAAGAGTTGTTCGAACGGGCTTTATCTATTTTTGAGAAACATTATGGTTATGACCATCCTGAAGTTGCTAAACTACTGGTAACCCTTGGCATTACTTATGGTGTTTTAAGTAACCATCAGAAAAATCAAGAGTTGCTTAAACGGGCTTTACCTGTTTTTAAGAAACATTATGGCCCTGATCATCCAGAAATTGCTATTATACTAATAAGCCTCGGCATCTCTCATGGGGACTTAGGTGACCACGAGAAACAAAAGGAGCTGTTTGAACAGGCCTTGCCTATTGTTGAGAAACATTATGGCCCTGATCACCCTGAAGTTGCTACACTACTGATAAACCTAAGCGACGCCTATGGTGCTCTAGGTAACCATAAGAAACAAAAGGAGTTGTTTGAACGGGCTTCATCTATCTTTACGAAACATTACGGCCCTGATCATCCAGAAGTTGCTAAACTACTGGCAGAACTAGATGATATTTAGGTTTTTAGCAATACTAGGCTAACAGCAACTCATTTGAGCTACACTTCCAAAACTAATCTGCTTGGATCTTCTATATAATTTTTTATTTTAACAAGGAAAGTCACTGCTCCTTTGCCATCTACTATTCTGTGGTCGTAAGAGAGAGCAATATACATCATAGGTCTAATTTCAATTGAGTTGCCCACAGCAACTGGCCTGTTTTGTATTGAATGCATTCCCAGTATTCCAGATTGCGGAGGGTTTATTATGGGAGTAGAAAGAAGCGAACCGTATACTCCGCCGTTTGAGATGGTAAATGTTGCACCTTCCATTTCTGATACTTGTAATTTACCCTCGCGAGCTTTTTTGCCAAGAGCAACTAAAGTCAACTCGATTTCTGCAAATGACATCTGATCGGCACTCCGAATAACTGGTACAACAAGGCCTTTGTCAGTGCCAACAGCAACACCTATGTCATAGTAATGTTTATATATGATTTCATCGCCTGAGATTTCAGCATTAATTTCAGGAATTTCTTTCAGTGCTTGCACCGCTGCCTTTATAAAAAACGACATAAAACCAAGTTTTATTCCATATTTTTTTTCAAAGGCGTCCTTATATTTTGCTCTTAGATCCATGACATTTTTCATGTCGATTTCATTGAACGTGGTCAGTATTGCGGCAGTATTTTGTGATGCTTTCAAACGAGCGGCAATTACTTGCCTTATTTTACTCATTTTTACTCGTTCCTCTCTTTGCTCTCCACTTGCTATACTTTTTGGCAATTCGTATTGTCTTGTTGAGGGTTGTGCAACGTTTACATCTTTGTTTATATGGCCTATCACATCTGCTTTGGTTATCCTGTCTCCCATGCCAGTTCCTTTGACACTTTCTGCATTAATTGCATTTTCTTCCATAATTTTACGAGCTGATGGAGCATCTTTTTTAGCAGAACTTTCGCTTTTATCTTCTTTTCTCGCTTCCTCTTTTACTTCTCCCACGGAAAGCTTCGCTAATAATTGATCAGGACTTATCACATCATCTTCCTTTACAAGAAATTCAGTTATTTGCCCCGAAGTTTCTGCAGTTAATTCGAGTGCTGTTTTGTCAGTTTCAATTTCAAAAATCAGATCATCTACTTTTACTGCCTCGCCAATATTTTTCTTTATTTTTACTATACCTTCCGTAACTGACTCACCACCAAGAGTTTTTGGCGCTCTGATTTCTATAATTTTGCTCATAAAACAACTTCCGTATAAAACTTTCTATAGATTTATACATGAAAAGAGACATATAATAAACTAATAAATTCATTGAGGCTCTTATCATTTAGAAGTGACAAACGGATAACATACTCCCAAATGTCATTCCAGCGCGTGACGCTAGGCCATCTTGACAAATTTCGCCAGCCCCTTCTCTCGGCTATGGTATTGCTAATCAAACAATGACTATGCAAAAGACCTAATAACATGTATAATCCATAAATAATTTTTGAGGTAGATTGTGAAACTAGGTGTTAATATCGATCACGTTGCAACCCTCCGCAACGCACGCGGAACTTCCTACCCAGATCCATTGAAAGCAGCAGAAATAGCCATTGACGCTGGAGCAGACTTTATTACTGTACACTTACGAGAAGATAGAAGGCATATTAGAGATGAAGATGTATTTAACCTAAAAAAAAGCATTAGCACTGAGCTAAATCTTGAAATTGCAGCCACGGAAGAAATGCTTGAAATAGCAAAAAAGGTAAAACCCTATTCGATTAGTATAGTACCAGAAAAAAGAGAAGAATTAACAACCGAAGGTGGCCTGGATATCGTGAATATGCACAGTAAACTTTCTAATATAATAGAGAAAATGCATAGCTCTAGCATAAAAGTCTCACTGTTTATCGATCCAAATATTAATCAACTAAAATATCTTGAGAAGCTAGAGATAAAACCTGACATAATAGAAATTCACACAGGGGATTATTGTGATAATCCATCAGAGAAAAAGTTACAGTTAATTACTAATGCTGCAGAGTACGTCAATAAATTAGGAATAGAATGCCACGCAGGACATGGCATAACTTATAAACACGCTAAGAAGATGACAAGAATACCTCACATCTCAGCTTTTAACATAGGCCACTATTTAATTAGCGAAGCTGTATTTTATGGCTTACACAGCGTAGTAAAAACAATGAAAATGATAATGTCTAACTAACTGCTGCTTTTTCCTTCTCATTTAAAATACTTAAAAGAGTTTGGCTTGCTTTAAATTTTACCCTTGTCTTTTTAGGAACAGTCATGATCTCACCATTTTGGGGGTTGCGACATTGTTTCTCCTGACTTATAGCAGTAGAAAATGTTCCTATTCCATGCAAACGTATTTCACCTTTCCCATGCAGCTCATCCTTTATTATTTTAATAAACGCATCATGAATCTTGCTCAAATCAGATTTTGTTATATCTATATTCTGACCAGAACAATCTTCCTTTAATTGTTTTATTATATCTTCTTTACTCATAAATTACCTTAATATTGAAAAAATCACACAAATAGCATATTATGTTGACACCGATAGTCAACTAAATTCATCACAAAAATAGAGGATATCATACACTTTTGCAAATATTTGTATAATACTTACAAAAAAACACCACTATGAAATAACTATCTCTTAGAAAATTGACACTTTTTCCGAGCTTTATGTTGACCATATTTCTTACGTTCAACAACACGTGAATCTCTAGTTAAGAACTCACCATTACGTAATATAGAATGCAAATCTTGGCTTACGCTACTTAAAGCTCTGCTTATTCCATGAGCTAGAGCACCTGCTTGACCAGATAGCCCTCCACCTTTTACAGTTGCAAATACATCATATTTGTCTAACATAGAAGTTGCTATAAATGGCATTTTCACTATTTGGCACACCGACTCTCTTTTAAAATAAGAAATTAGATCGCCTTTTTTATTAACACTAAATTTTCCACTTCCTGGCTTTATCCATACTCTTGCTACAGATTCTTTTCTTCGGCCTGTAGCATATAAACGACCAAGCGAATCAACTGCTGATTTAATTGTCTCTTCTGACCAATCATTGTTATTTATTGTAGAACTCTTCATTTTTACTCCATTACTTTTTATTTTTACGATTCAAAGAGGCAAAATCTATCTTTTCAGGTTGCTGCCCTTGATGCTTATGCTCTGAACCAGAATAAACATACAAATTTTCAAAGCGTCTACGTGCCATAGGGCCATCATCAAGCATCCTTTTCACTGCCATTTCTATTACACGCTCAGGAAATTTGCCATTTAAAATGTTATCTGGAGTAGTTTCTTTCAAACCACCAGAATAACCTGTATGCTTATAGTAAATTTTATCTTTCAGTTTCTTCCCGGTAAAATGCACCTTTTCTGCGTTGATAATAATTACATTATCGCCACAATCCATATGAGGTGTATACTCAGGTTTATGCTTTCCACGTAATAGTGTCGCTACAAATGCTGCAAGCCTTCCTACTACTAATCCTTCTGCATCTATGACAAACCACTTTTTGTCGATTTGTTTCTCTTTTAAGAAAAAAGTCTTCATTGTAATTTAACTAAACAATAGTAAGCTATGATATACTTAATTTCTCAATAGTGTCAACAATATTAGTTATTGATTATTAAAGTAATTTATGTTAGTAATTGAGCTGCGCAACCAATATGCATAGGAAGTAGAATGTTTCGATTGATTATCACACTTGCGATCATTTTTAGTACTATAAGTTGCTATGCAACCGATGTGGGAGAAGTTATAAGCAAAGCCATCAAAAATAGCTCAAAAATAAAGTCTCAATTTTACCAATATAAAAGCGCAGAAAAACACTATAAATCCTCTGGGTTAGCTGGATTTTTACCTGACATTAGTTTGCAGTACAATTTTGATAGTAATTTTAATCTTTATAATCAACCTAATTTATCTGGAAAACGCCTGATATTAACCCAAAAGATAATAGATGGCGGCGGCACCTTTGCCACATTTAGTCGATCAAGTCATCTTCTCAAAGCAGAAAAAATACGATTTCAGCAATCAAAACAAGAGCTTGCACTTAATGCTGTGAAAGCATATGTTAGTGTTTTACAAAAGACAGAAATATTAAAGCTCAGAGAACATAAAGAACGCGTTTCTTTGGAACATTTGTCAGCTATGAAAAAACGCTTTTCTCTTGGAGAGGTAACCAATGCTGAAGTTTTGTTAGCAAAAGCAAAATTTTCGTCTTCTATATCCGAAAGAGTTGATGCTGAAGGTAAATTAAAGTTGGCAAATATTGCTTATTATCATTTGATTGGCGAAGATGCTGATGACCTTTCTGAAGCTAATGATAAACTACCTTCTGTTCCAGAGCTAAATGAATGTTTACAGTTAGCAAAAACCAATAATTTATCTCTAAAAGCAGCAGTTTATCAAAAAAGAGCAGCCGGAATGGAAGTGATTGCTGAAAGCTCCAAGTGGCTTCCTTCTTTAAATCTAAGCGCAAGCAAAAATTTTGGGGAGGATGGTACAAAATTAGACAAGCTATTAGAAAATGTTCATGTAGTTTTTACTCTTGATGTTCCAATCTTTAAAAGAGGAGTTAATGCTTTTGGTGTCAGTAAAGCTAAAATGGATGCAAAAAAATCTACCTATGATTATTATGAAACGGTAAAAAATATAGAACAAGCAGTTGTAAATGCTTGGAATAATGTGCTGACAGCAAAGGCCATTATCAAAGCAAGTCAAGAAGCGGAAAAAGCAGCAGCTCTAGCATTGGAAGGGGTTGAGCAAGAGGTAAACTTAAATTTAAAGAGTACATCTGACCTTTTGGACACTGAAGATGCATTATTTAAAGCACGTTCAGACTTAGTTGAAGCAAAAAGCAATTATGTAACGAGTATTTATCATTTGCTTTTTATGATAAATAGTATAAATCTCTAAATTTAATGGTATTAGCACTATGTATGATGAACAAGGCAATCAATCTGTAAAAGATATCCTAGAAGATATAAAAAAAGCTATATCGGGTAAAAACGCAAGTAACGATAAAGCAGAAATAAAGGATGAAAGTGATGATGTGCTATATCTTGAGGAAGAGTATCCAGAAGACATGGAAGAAGATGGCAAAAAAGAAAATAGTGAAAAAGAGGACATTGATAATGATGACCAAAGTGAGGAAATGGCTTGCAACAATAACCAATTTAATGGCCATAGCTACAATTCAGAAGAAAAAAAAGATATTTATTTGTACGATGATATCCAAATGAGTAATAACAAAGCGAGTAATAGCGGCTTACAAGTGCAAAATAACGATCATCTAATTTTAAAAGAGAATATGGAAGAGATCAAAGCGTTGCTTGGAAAAATGCAAAACGAATTGCAGCATAAACAACAAAAAAGAGCCAACCTTACTGTTGAAGAATTAGTTACATCTCTTTTAAAACCTCAGCTCTCAGAATGGCTAAATAAATATCTACATGCACTGGTAAAAGAAGTAGTTGAAAAAGAGCTCAAAGATATAATCAATAATAAGTAGGGTATTAGCAATAAAAATTAGAGTAAAGACGGCAAGGGGTAGAAAATTATCTTCAACAAGGTGGCTACATCGTCATTTGAATGATCAGTATGTGCGAAAAACTAGCAAGGATGGTTATAGGTCACGCTCAGCATATAAGCTGGTAGAAATGGATAATAAATTTAAATTATTCCAAGAAGGGCAAAAAATTATTGATCTTGGTGCTTCTCCTGGTGGATGGTCACAAGTTACATCTCAGAAAGGTGCAAATGTAGTTGCTCTTGACGTAAAACCAATGAATGCAATTAATGGAGTAGAGTTTATACAATGCGATATTATCAATGAGCTTGAAATTTTAAGAGAAAAATTCAAGGATCAAAAATTTGATGTAATTTTATCTGATATGGCCCCCGAATCTTGTGGTTTGAAATCGTTGGATCATATCAGAATTATGCTTTTATGCGAAGCAGCGCTCAATTTTGCAAAGCATTTCTTGAGCCATGGTGGCACGTTTGTAGTAAAAATTTTCCAAGGGGAATCTGATAAAGATTTTTGTAACGAGCTAAAAAAAATGTTTAAAACAGTAAAATACTTTAAACCAAAGTCAAGTAGATCTGAATCTACAGAAATGTATTTGGTAAGTTTAGGCTTTATTGGCAGGAGAGTAGACCGGCAGAACTTCCCCACCAGTCCCTTGCAAAACTGTACATAAATCTCTCGATTTATACAGCTTCCATTATTCAGCCTTTTGACCTAACCCTAGTGTCCAGTGATAGAAAATATTCGTGACCTCTTTCTCACCTTTCCTAGAAATTTTCTTGCTAGTCTTCCGTGACTCTTGAGTCTCTTATATTTCTTTTTGACCCACTTTTCTAGATGCCGCTCTATGTTCTTTAGAGGTTTGTATATCTCAATTTTATAGAATTTGCCATAGCCAGCCTCTGACTATTGGATGGCTTTGTTGCATCGCTACTTATGAAAGGCTAACTATAGTTAGGATTATAAGCAACTTATTGAAAATCTTGTTTTTTTGCAATCAATCTGATCAAATTTAAGAATAGTAATTTATTATTTATATTAATAAATTTAATTCTATTGAAAATAGCTAAAGCATTGAAATTCTTAAATTTTAGCCGGATTAGTGAGTGGTAGTGAAATTTCTTTTACTCAAATTTAGGTATTCACTGACCGTTCTTGTTATAAATACCAGAATAATAAGCTACTGATATTCTCTATCTTTTTTATCTTTAATCCATCATAGCTAGCGATGCAACAAAGCCCTATTGGATTCACTATCTTTGATATTTCCTCTAATGTTTTGTGTGTATTGCGTAGTATTTTCCATGACCTTATGGTTGTAGTGATATTTTTCTTGGCCTTGTTGCTAATCGCAGGAAGAAATGAAACAAAATGCTTTCCTATTTTATTTCTTGCTAACCTGGGTCTAAATGTGTAACCCAGGAAATCAAAACTTTGTATTGGAAACTCATCTCTCCTATTGTCATCCTTGCAGTACACAATTTGTGTCTTTTCAAGATGCAGTTTTAGCTTACATTGTGCCAATCTTTCTTCGATCGTTACTCTCATAAAGTCTGCCTGTCTCCTAGTTTTGCAGTGCACTATCGCATCATCTACATACCTCTCAAATGGTATTGTGGGGTAGTTTTGCCTCATCCACATATCAAATGCATGATGCATAAATATGTTAGAAATGATTGGGCTTACAGAACCTCCTTGCGGAACTCCCTTATCCCTCACTTCCCTAGTGCCATCTGCTTGTTGAATAGGGGCTTTCATCCACCTTTCAATGTACAGTGTGACCCATTTGCAGTTTGTATGTTTCTTGATAGCTTGCAAAACTAATTCGTGATCCAGATTGTCGAAAAATCCGGATATATCAAGATCTATCGTCCAATCGTACTTCCAGCATCTTTTGCGTGCTGTATCTACCGCATCCAGTGCTGATTTATTTAGTCTATAATCATATGAATCTTCGTGGAATTTTGGCTCTACTAGCGGCTCAAGATACATAGAAGCAGCCGTTTGCCCTATCCTGTCGAATACTGAAGGAACACCTAAAATTCTTTGTCCTCCTCCCGTATCTTTCGGTATTGCTACAGCTTTTACTGGCTCTGGTTCCGGATGACATCCGATTTCATAGCTTGTACAGATTATCTTTTAGATTTTCTTCAAACTTTGTTATCGAAACCTCATCCACACCAGCAGCACCTTTATTTTTCGATACTTGTTTATAAGCTCTCCAAATAAGTTGCTTCGGTATATCAAAAGACTTTGTTTTATTCATTTACTCCTCCCTTTCAGTTGACAAATAATTAAAACTGAATAACTCAGCTCCTTTGCTCCATTTCCATTACAGAAACTTCTTCACTACTACGAGCTCTGTTTTCCGCATCGGTACTCTCATCCTCAGAGATCAGCTCCTTGGACTTCTCCCTTATCATCGAAACGACAGGTTCCCGTAGTTCCACACAATAGCCTAAAATAGATTCATGCCACCTTTATGCCGGACGTTATCTACCCAGTAAGCAAGCTCCCGATACCAGGTTACAACAAACCCCTGGTTTTGACGCCATACAACAGGTTTCGACACTTCATCAGTGGTTCACTTACGTTCATCTCTCTATTTCACACATGACGCATAATTGCGCCTTTTCCATAACGCTCACCACCTTGCCAAAGCAGCTTATGGTAGTTTAAAGCCTGCTCTTGCAAACCGGCTTTGAAGGACCTACCTTCATCTATTGCATAGCTTCAACACTTCCCGTGTTTCTACGGCGCACTGTCATCCCAGTACCTTGACTACTTAGATCCAGGAAACTTAACTCTACACCAAGTAAATGTACAATAAGAACTAGATTCCAGACTGGAATGACAGCAGTCCTACGTCATACTGCCGCAGACCGTCATACCGCCGCGGTATCTCAGCCGCTAATACGTAGCGGGATGACGAGTTACTATACCGCCGCGAACCGTCATACCGCCGCGGTATCTCAGCCGCTAACAAGAGATCCCGCTAACACGTAGCGGGATGACGGTTGTCGTTTAGCTATAAATGTTTAAGAAATTTACCAAACGAAAAAAAAGGCAAAAGAAGCCCCGTGGTTGGCTAATTACTTACATTATACTTTCAAGTATGGCGTTTTTTTATTCTAAACGCTTAATAACCGCGATTCAGCTGCTTTTAAACCGCAACTAATCTAAATTATAAACGTTAAGAAATTTACTAAACAGAAAAAAAGGCAAAAGAAACCCTAGGGTAGCTAGTTATTCACTATCCATTTTTTAAGTTGGCGTTTTTTGATGTTTTAAATGCTTTATAAGCGTATTTCAGCTTGTGTAGGTAAAAACCCAGAAATTTGATAAAGACATAAGGTGCACATAGTGCAAAAAATTAAACATGAGACGCCAAATACGTTGAGTTTTTTTGTCATTTAATCTGTACAGAGAAGATAAATAAATAACTTCAGTTTCATGATAAGGGGGCTGGCGAAGCTTGTCAAGCAAGTTTTTCGTTTCTCAACACGCTGCCAAAAGCTATGCAAAAAGTCTAATGAGTTAACTCCCATATATCCTGAGTAGCTCTTGTGCATTAGCTTTGATTAGGATAGGGCATTTTCTGTCATTTAATAGGGAACGCAATATTTCAGTTGCACCTTTAATGTCGTTATTATGTATCTTTACTACAGCGATAGCTTCTTGGCTTGAATAAGGATACACTGTGCTTGATTCTAAATTATCAATTTTATCTTTATTTATTTTCTCACCGTTGGAGTGAAGTAAGCTCATTACTTCTAAGTATTGTGCTAACTCACGCAAAACATTAGGAGCATCTTTATTATCTGCCAAATCATTATAAATAGATGCTGTGTCTGTTGGCATTGAATCTGAGATATGATTGAATGCGCGTTCAAAATTTGCTAAATACTCCCAATTTGAATCTATTTCTTCTAGCAGCGGCTTATTATCTTTTTTAAAGAATAATACTTCGTAAAACTTGTCACCCGCAGTTATAGATTGTTTTGTGTTATCAATGTTGCGCAATAAGTATAATGTGATGCCAATTAACATTGGTGCGAGTGCAAGCAGAAAGATGTATTTTTTCATGGTAGTATTCCAAATAGTTATATATTTATACATTAATGCTTTTGATTTGCAAAAACATATTGACATAGTGATTATATCACATAATAATATTCTCAAAGTTGTTTGAATAGTTGGAGATTAAAATATTTCTAAAGTAGAAATAAAGACAGCAGTATTAAGCTAAATTGTTTTTTATCGGATTTATCCGATGTACCCTCAACCTTTTATAGGTTGAAGTCTAAATTTGAGAGTTTGATCCTGGCTCAGAATGAACGCTGGCGGCAGGCCTAACACATGCAAGTCGAACGGAGTTATATTGTAGCTTGCTATGATATAACTTAGTGGCAGACGGGTGAGTAATGTATAGGAATCTACCTAGTAGTACGGAATAATTGTTGGAAACGGCAACTAATACCGTATACGCCCTACGGGGGAAAAATTTATTGCTATTAGATGAGCCTATATTAGATTAGCTAGTTGGTGGAGTAATAGCCTACCAAGGCAATGATCTATAGCTGATCTGAGAGGATGATCAGCCACACTGGAACTGAGATACGGTCCAGACTCCTACGGGAGGCAGCAGTGGGGAATATTGGACAATGGGCGAAAGCCTGATCCAGCCATGCCGCATGAGTGAAGAAGGCCTTTGGGTTGTAAAGCTCTTTTAGTGAGGAAGATAATGACGGTACTCACAGAAGAAGTCCTGGCTAACTCCGTGCCAGCAGCCGCGGTAATACGGAGAGGGCTAGCGTTATTCGGAATCATTGGGCGTAAAGGGCGCGTAGGCGGATTAGTAAGTTAAAAGTGAAATCCCAAGGCTCAACCTTGGAATTGCTTTTAAAACTGCTAGTCTAGAGATTGAAAGAGGATAGAGGAATTCCTAGTGTAGAGGTGAAATTCGTAAATATTAGGAGGAACACCAGTGGCGAAGGCGTCTATCTGGTTCAAATCTGACGCTGATGCGCGAAGGCGTGGGGAGCAAACAGGATTAGATACCCTGGTAGTCCACGCTGTAAACGATGAATGTTAAATATGGGAAGTTTACTTTCTGTATTACAGCTAACGCGTTAAACATTCCGCCTGGGGACTACGGTCGCAAGATTAAAACTCAAAGGAATTGACGGGGACCCGCACAAGCGGTGGAGCATGTGGTTTAATTCGATGCAACGCGAAAAACCTTACCACTCCTTGACATGGAAATTATACCTATTCGAAGGGATAGGGTCGGTTCGGCCGGGTTTCACACAGGTGTTGCATGGCTGTCGTCAGCTCGTGTCGTGAGATGTTGGGTTAAGTCCCGCAACGAGCGCAACCCTCATCCTTAGTTACCATCAGGTAATGCTGGGGACTTTAAGGAAACTGCCAGTGATAAACTGGAGGAAGGTGGGGATGATGTCAAGTCATCATGGCCCTTATGGAGTGGGCTACACACGTGCTACAATGGTGGCTACAATGGGCTGCAAAGTCGCGAGGCTAAGCCAATCCCTTAAAAGCCATCTCAGTTCGAATTGTACTCTGCAACTCGAGTGCATGAAGTTGGAATCGCTAGTAATCGTGGATCAGCACGCCACGGTGAATACGTTCTCGGGTCTTGTACACACTGCCCGTCACGCCATGGGAATTGGTTTCACTCGAAGCTAACGACCTAACCGCAAGGAGGGAGTTATTTAAAGTGGGATCGGTGACTGGGGTGAAGTCGTAACAAGGTAGCAGTAGGGGAATCTGCAGCTGGATTACCTCCTTAGGCTTTGCACATAACTTACCATTTTTAATGATGGTGTTGTTATGTGCTATACTGCTGTCTTTACTTCTACTTTATTTTAATTTCCCGATAACGGAATTTTATGAGTGATAGACCTCTTTCTCCACATTTACAAATATATAAAGTACAAGTTACTAGTTTTTTCTCTATTATGCACAGATTGACTGGTATCTTGCTATTCCTTTTATTAATGATACTTTCTTGGTATTTCATATTACATGTTTACTTTCCTGAGTTACTTATAGTAAGGTACTTAAATGCATTATTATTCACTCCTGTTGCTAAATTAGCTTATGTCTTATGTTTTATAAGTTTTGTATATCATTTTCTTAATGGTATTCGTCATTTATTGTGGGATGTTGGGCTTAATTTAGAAATTACTGGCGTTTCAAGGAGTGCTATACTGCTGACAGTAACGCTACTTCTTTCTACTATGGCTTTTTTATTTATGTTTATATGAGTCAATCTGGAAATTCAGTACATCATTGGTGGGTCCAGCGTGTTTCTGCGGTAATTTTACTATTCCTGTTTCCTTGGTTTATCTATTCATTTTCTTGCGCATTTTATACTGATAGCTCTTTGTCTTTTAGTGAAAAATTTATTAATCACCCTTTAGAGCTTTTATTTTTTGTTGTATTGTTGTATTGCATTTTTTGGCACGCAGTTCTTGGAATGCAGGTAGTGTGTGAAGATTATATACACAGCGTATCTCTAAGGATTTTTACAATTACATGCATAAAGTACTTATCAAGCATTACTTATATAGTTCTTGCTTTTACAATCTTTATCTTCTACAGGCATATTTTTTTGTAAAATCACCGGTTCTGTGTTAACATATTATTAACATACTCATTTTATTATTAAGTTATAGTGATTCTGGTTTAACAATATGCTTGCAAGTCTTACGCTAGGAGTAAGGAGCCTATTTACTTCATCTGAGCCTAGCACAACTTATGTAAAAGACCTTAGAAAGGTAATTACGTATGATAGAAGGAAATGTCAGTACCCAAAAAATTACGATGAAATTGCAAAATCTGGGAAAATTATAGAAGCTAAGAATAGCAAGGATGAGACTATATATAAACTTTTATATGGCGAGGAAGACAAAGATGGAAGACAACCAAGTTTTGATTTAGCTCCTGTTGAAAGCACTGGAAGTAAAGAGAAAAGTGTAAAATTTCACTACTTCACTATTAACTTTTTAGTTGACCCAGATAAAGATGCACGCGAGTTTCGCAGTAGCAATCGTAGTTATTATAGTAAATATTATAAACCATTTGGGTTTTTAAAAATCGATCTTGAAAAACATATTCCAATTTTTGAAGCTGAAAAAACTAAGGATTCTCAATATCCGTTTGAATTAACTAACTCTTCTGTGCTAACTAAAGAGGTAAAAAATAAAGAAGGTAAAGTTCAGGAAGTTGTTGATGAAAAAGGAAGAAATGGAAAATTACTATACACTAGTGATTACAAGAAGCTAAGCACCCATTTTTCAGAAATTAGAGATCAGAATAATAACTTGGAGCTAGATAAAAGTCTTATATCTGTTCCTATTATTTTCGTTGCAAGCTTGGCTAAAGTTTGTACTAAATTGTTGACTTCTCTTCCTATAAAATTAGGGGAGCATTTAATAAGCAAACAAAACCCAATTGCAAAGTCTTTTGGCTATCTTTTGTTCACCCCTGCGATGGCAGTGAAGAATTCAGTAAATATGGTAGCTACAATACTTAAGGCTCCAATTTTATTGTTTGTAGCAAATGAGAAAAAATATGGTGATGCTTACTTTACTATGTGGAAACACCAATTGAAAGGATGTTGGGAAGAAGCAAAAAGTGACTTTAATGTTATTAAAGGTGGAGAAAGAGAAGCAGAACAAAAAGAAAAGTGCCCTAATCTCGATACAATTATAGGTACGTGGGATGAGCTTGACGCTAGAAGACCAGGTATTGAAAAAGGCTTGGAGAAGCCGTCAAATAAAAGTAGTGAAAGTATAGATAAATCTAGAGAACCAGGTGTTGGAAAAAGCTTAAATAATGAAAGCATAGCTGAGTCTAGAAAAAAGGCTATTGCTCAGGAGAAATTGAGCAACCATGCTGATAAAGTACTAAGCAAACGAAATTCATTGCAAGATGAAAGAATTCAAGCATCTTCTCGCTAGTTAGCCATTACTCTGCTGAATATCTACTCTCTATCTTAACTATTCCACAACAAAAACTTGCATGCATTTTATCCTCGGTATAAGATATTAATTATTTAATTAATATCTTAACTAAATGCGTCCTGTAATATTGTGTGGTGGTAGTGGCAGTAGACTTTGGCCTTTATCTAAGCCAAAGCAATTTCAGAAAATATTTAGTCAGAACACTATGTTTCACAACACTTTGTTGAGGCTAAAAAGTAGTTATATGCCACCCATAATTACCACAAATATACAGTACGAGTCGTTAGTGAAGAAGGAGTTGCATGCGCTGCGAGAATATAAAGTGATTTTCGAACCAGTGAAAATTGGAACAGCAGCGGCGATATTAATTGCTGCACTTCTCTGCAATGAAAACGAGACAATGTTAATTCTGCCTTCAGATCATTTCATAGGCGATTTAAATAATTTTTATGCTTCTATTGAGAAAGCGTCTAAGTTAGCCTCTGAAACTAACTCTATAGTAACTTTTGGGGTTAAGCCTCATGAATTCAATTCTGAATACGGCTATATAAATGCAGTATATGATCAGAAAGAAAAATGTCATATAGTGAAAGATTTTACAGAAAAACCCGAGCGTAAGTTAAGTAACGATCATTATTGGAACTCTGGAATATTTGTATTTAAAGCAAAACGCTACATAGATGAGATCAAAAAATCTGCCCCGAATCTTTACAATTCATGTTTTGCAAGTGTGAAACATTTCACACCGCAAGAGAGATTTCTATATTTAAAACAACGAGATTTTGCAGGAATTGAAGGCATATCTATTGATTACTTGGTAATGGAAAAAGCAAAAAACGTTGCAATGATAGAAGCTAATTTCGATTGGTTGGATGTTGGAACTTGGAATTCAGTTTTAGAATTGAGTGAGAAGTTTAGTAAAGAACCGGCATCATTTCAGCAAGTAACCAGAAAAAAAGAACCAGTGTCAGTTACTTGGGTGGCAGAAAGTAATGCAAAGAATTTATTAAGTGGAGCTTGTAAGCAACTAAACAAAAGCCTAATTTCATTTATTCATAAAGTTAAGAAAGTAAAGGCGATAAGGAAAGAAGTTAAACCATGGGGATTTTGTAGTATAATTTTAATGAGCGAAAATTTTCTTATAAAATATCTTTTTATAAATCCATTAAGCTGCACTTCTAAGCAATTTCATCACTATAGAGATGAATGCCATATAGTGCTATCAGGAGTTGGGTATGTTAGTTTAGAAGACAAAGAATATGCTATAGCAAAAGACCATATGATAGAAATCCCAAGGGAAGTTTCCCATAGGATTGAAAATAGAAGCACAAGCTCTCCACTTGAAATAGTTGAATTTCAGATAGGAGAGCATTTATCTGATAATGATATAGTGAGATTGGATGATGTATATGGAAGAATATGGTAACGCCATAAATGCATTTGTTGGCAATTTATAATATGGGTATAGCTTCTTTATGTAAAAAATAATATTTACTAAATCTTAATATTTTAAACCTATACCCATATTTTAATAAATAATGAGTTGTAATTAATATGAAGGATCCATTTAAAAGTGACAATTATAGAGAAAATCTCGGTTTCCTTAAAGAAGCTATAAAAGCAAGAGATGAGTTAGTAACTATTAGACATTATAATAAAACGGTAAGGGATTTATCTCAGGCATTAAAGCGTTTTACAGATAAGGCAGAAGATGTAGCTAAGTTTGTTATACGTGGTGACTCAATTGATTATGTAAAATCGATAAATGGAAGGTCATCAATTCTTAAGATATTAAAGGGAATATTGAATAGAATCTTCGGAAGAAATGTTCCAGTTAAGAATATAAGTAGTTTTATTGATAAATTACCTCCTCCTACTTCAATGACAATCTTTGAATATCTAGAGGCTTGTCGTAAAATTTCAGGTTTGGAGCAAGTTGAAAGAGGAAATATTGCAATAGCTCCAGAAAAGCCAGAACGCAGTTTTCTAAAAGAAGATAGACAAGTGGATGTTAATTATAATGATTCAGGCCATGGAAATTCATTAGATGCAAAGCCTGGATACAAAGAGATATCAAATTATCAAGAGAAGAAGAGTAAAATTTTAACAGAAAATTCACAAAGTTCAAAATCGTCTAAAGAAGAGCCAATTTGTGCAACAGTTCCTAAAAAACATATAGAAGCAAAAAGAGAACTTAAACAAAAACAACAATCTAAACCTCCAATATTGCCAAAACCATCAATAGCACCCCCATTGCCAAAAAAAATGTTTGCTGCTGGTCAAGAAGTTAGACAAAAACCAAAAGTAGTAGAAACTGTTCCTAAATCAACTAAAGATAAACCTGAATTACCACCAAAACTTAAAAATTTAGGTCATGCTGATCAAAAATCAAGCACAAAGCTAGGAATGGTAGTATCTTCTATGGAAAAAGAAATTAATTATAATATCGATATTAAAGTACAAGAGATAAGAAAAAAATTCAAACAAAATCAAGCAAAAGAAAATCCTAATGCGCAAACTATTGAAAGCAGGACTACTCCTGTTGCGCAAGTGAATATAGATGTGGAGAAAAAAACTAGGCCATCACCAAAAGTTGCTTTCCAATCTTGCTTATTTCCAATGAGGGATGAAATATCTCAGATGAATCCCTTATCAGCAAAATCTGATCCGAGACCTCATGTTAGCAAAAATGCTCTTCTCACAGATGTAAATGTAAAGCAACTAGTTGTACAATTTGAAAATTATGGAAGGAAAGTATCATAACTTATTGAATAAAGCCAATAATATTCTTGATTTCTTTTATGTTATAGAAGCACAAGCTCTCCACTTGAAATAGTTGAATTTCAGATAGGAGAGCATTTATCTGATAATGATATAGTGAGGTTGGATGATGTATATGGAAGATTTTGAAATTCTAATGTTAAAGATACTCTATAAGTCTGCTAAATTTAAGGAAGCAAAAATCTCTAGTTTTCAAATAAAGAAAAGTCTACAATTATACGAAGTTTCAAAAATATAATGTTTAACCTCAAAATATTTTGTAATGTCCATTGCCTTTGAAATTACTATGGCTGCTTGCTATTTGCGAGCGAAAAATGCCAGATTTTGCTCTATAATGACTTTGTTCTCTATTATCGGCATTGCCCTTGGAGTTGCAACGCTAATAGTGGTGATGTCTGTGATGAACGGATTCAGAGCAAAGTTGCTTGACTCAATACTTGGCATTGATGGCCATATTAATGTTTATTTTGATAGGAACATAAATTCAGATTACTGCACAGTTTCGAAATCTATTGAGAAAATTCCTGGTATATTAAAAGCTACTCCTATGACCAATGATCAAGTTATTATTGTAGCAAATGGTAAAATTGCAGGTAGCGTAGTGCGAGGTATGTCAACTAAAGATTTGCTTGATAGTACTGCCGTTACAAATAATGTAATTATAGGTGATGTAAAAAAATTTGATGAAGGGATAATAATAGGAGCACGATTGGCAGAAGCTTTGAACGTTGACTATGGCGACGAAATTACGTTTATATCATCTGAAGAATTTGATGCATTACTTGGTGAAATGCCGCGAATGAAAAAATATAAAGTTATAGCAATATTTGATATGGGTATGTTTGAGTATGATAATACCTTGATATATATGCCTCTAAAATCAGCACAAGCCTTTTTTAATTATGAAAATAGTATAAAAAATATAGAAGTACTTGTAGACGACGTTACTAGAGCTAATAAGCTAGCAGATGCTATAGAAAAAGAAATAGGAATGGAAGCTGAAAGTTGGCAATCACAGCAAAGCCATTATTTTAGTGCTTTAGAAACTGAAAGAAATGTGATGTTTTTAATTCTTACTTTGATTATAGTTGTAGCAGCGTTTAATATTATCTCAAATTTAATGATGATAGTGCAAGAAAAGAAATCCGCGATTGCAATTATGCGTACATTTGGTGCAACAAGTGGAAGCATTATGCGCATATTTTGTGCTTGTGGTCTATTAATCGGTTTTACGGGAACTTGTCTTGGCTGTATTATAGGTGTCGTTTTTTCTCTCAATATCGAAAGTATTAGAGTATTTTTAGAAAACGTTACTAACGTCAAGCTGTTTGATCCTATGATATACTTTTTTTCAAGTTTGCCAGTGATATTAGTACCCCAAGACGTAGTAAATATTTCTGCACTTGCGTTATTCTTATCATTTTTAGCGACAATTGCTCCTGCATTGCAGGCAGCTGCACAAGATCCTGCGGAGATACTACGTTATGAATGATACTCAGCAAAAGTACATAGGTTGGTTCTTAATTGTATTGTTATTTACCGGTTACATCGCAATAAATAACATAATCTTTTTTAAAATAAATCAGCAAGAGAGTGAAAATAATGTGAAAATTTTAATGGAAGGCGTGGATGAGCTTAGAATGTTGCTTGAAGTTAATCAATCTAGAACGGAAAAAAGGATATTTGACTTAAAGAGAAGTCAGCATACTCAGTGTGAGCAAGGTGATAATAACTCAAGATGTAAGAACCTTGCAAAATTGCTATTACTTGTGGTTAAAATGAAGGATTCGTTATTGCGAGAAGCAAAATTTGATAATCATATAAATTCAATAAAGCCTTTGATATCAGAGCTTGACGATCCAGAGATAGAAAATGCAATGAATGAATTAGAAAATGTGAAAGAGATAAATACTTTACATGAATTAAAATTATCTTTTGAAAAAACCATTGCTGTTATTAACTACAATAAAAGTACATTATTAAAAAAAATCATTTCAAACTGGATAAAGGTAGACGACCGGAATGATCCATTAAGAGTAAAATTTGCGGAAATTGAGGAGTCAATAAACGATAATGATTGGCAGAGCATAGCTACTACAATAGGAGATTTAGCACACCCAGAATTCAAGCCATGGCTGAATAAATTGAATGGTCTTATTGTAGCTTCTAAGAATATTTCAACAATATATCATCACTTATTACAATATATCTCATGATTTATTTTATAATTTTCGCTTTTTCGTTTTTATTTGGCATATGGGTCAAGGTAAGTGGTGAAGTAATAAAATTAGAATTAGGCAATTACACTATAAGTATTGATCTATATTTCATTATTTTTACTTGTGTAGTTTTGTTATTTTTATTAATTACACTTGTATGCTTTTTTTCCTCCATTTCATCAACATTTGCCAACATAAGAAATAGAAGAAGGGATAGGGAAGAATTGCTTCTCTTTGAAGCTTTCTTTAGCATAGACTTAGACAATATAGAGAACGCCCAAAAGGTAGTTAAAAGTCTAAATGAGAAGAGCGATAGGTTGTCTTTAATAAAGCTCTTTAACTCAGGTAAGACGGGAAATTACAGCTTTTTCAGTAATGGTTTAACAGACATTGCAAATAAAAATCGTAACTTAGCTCTACTTCTAGCCAATAAGCTAATTGTTTACCTCAAACAAGAAAAGGTAGTCTTTCAAAAATTTATAGAATATTGCTCTAGCTCAATCAACGATAAAATGCTATCTATTCCCTTTCAAATAGAGCATTGCATATTGAAAGAAGATTGGATTAATGCAATTTTGAGATTAAAGGAAGCAGTTAAGTTCAATATTTTTCTTCCCTTTGACCATAAAGAAATGTTTGCAGTTTTTTATTGTGCTTTGGCAAAACAATATGAAAGTAAAGGGGATTTTAAAGGGGCTATAAAGTCTTTATTCAGAGCACAAAGTTATTATGCAACTTTTCGGCCCATCAATTATTTAAAGGCAGAATTATATATTAAACTTGGAAAAATCAGAAAAGCTTCTGCAGTGCTAGAGATAGAATATGCAGTAAATCCTACTCCTCAGTCAGCTAGAATGTACATCAATTTAAATAGTAAAGGTGCTGAAAGACTATACAACTTACGCCCTGATTATTATTTTAGTTACTGTTTACTTGCTTTGTCCTCAATGAGTTCAGGTAAATATGATCTTGCAAGTCAATATTTAGACACTGCTATCAAAAAAGCTAATTACATGTCAATCTACTTTATTGTAATACAGCTCAAGGTTACATTGCAAGAACACGACAAGGTAATTTATTGGCTAAACAAGATGGGCTCAGAAGCTTTGCCTGATCCAGGCTGGAAGTGTAAAAATTGTAACAGAGAACTAAAGCAATGGGATTATAAGTGTTCAAGTTGTAATAGTTTTAATTGTATTTATTATGTATTATAAGATTCCACAAAGTGTGATGGTATAGAAATTACCATTAGGCTACTTTCACATTGATATTGCTGAAGTTAGAACACTTTCTTAATATAATCCTTATCTTCAAACAATAAACCTGCAAGTTTCTTAGTTAGACTTGGTTTTAATGTCAAAAAAACTTGCTTTTAGACACTAACAGTTATATATTTTTAATAAATAGAGTTGTATACAAAATGAAGAGCTTAAAGGAATTATCCTTAAGAATTAAGAATATTAGGTCTGTCCAGAAAACCACGAAAATAATGCAAATGGTTTCTGCAGCAAAGTTATTACAAAGCCAAAAGAAATTATCAAATTCAAAATTATATATATCTAAGCTGCATAGCATTATTTCTTCATTAATGCTATCAGTTGATCAAAAATTACTGGCAAAAATTCTAAATGTCAGTAACGACAATTCTTATCTAGTATTCATTGTTGCGTCTGATCGTGGCTTATGCGGCAACTTTAACTCTTCTATTGTCAAATTTAGTCAAAATAAGTTAATCGCAAATGGCAAAAAAGTAGATATTGTATTTCTTGGTAAAAAAGCTTTTGATGTAGGTAAAAATAGATTTGACTCTAAAAGTATCTTAAAAATTGAAAATAGTAAGGGAATCACGTTAAAGCACGTAGAAGCTTTGGTTGATGGTATAGATTTAAGTAAATACGATAAAGTTAAAGTTTTTTATAGTAAATTCTATAATACCTTCACGCAAAAACCAATGTTGGAAACAATAAAACCATGGAGTGAAGACTCATCCTTGATTGACAACTCTCTGGCTGATCCAACAATAGATTACGGCTATGAGTATGAACCACAAAATATTGAATTTATTTTAAAATCTTTGGTTCAAGATTACGTTGTAATTGCTCTTTACTCTGCTTTGCTTGAAAGTGCAACAAGTGAGAATAGTGCTAGAATGGTTGCTATGGAATCAGCAAACAGAAACACTAAAGAGATGCTGAACAAACTAGCATTGCTTTATAATCGTTCTCGTCAAGCAGCAATTACAACTGATTTAATTGAAGTTATAGGTGGTGCAGAGTCTTTATAAAAATCTAAGGAATAGAAAATGAATATATTAAATATTGCAGCAGATATCACTAAATTAATAAAAAAGCAGAATCAAGACGCGGAAGTTACAATATATGAGACTAATAAAACTTCAGTTTCTCAGCGTCTATCAAAAATTGAGCAAATATCACAATCTAAAAATTGCACTGTAGGAATCAGAGCTATAGCAGGTAAAAACAAAGCTGCGTATATTTCTACAAACGATTTGAATAATCTTAGTGATACGGTAAGCCAAGTGGTAGAAATGGCAAAGAATGCGCCAGAAGATCCTTGCATTAATTTTGCTGTAAATGGTAGTAATTATATCTCTTCTGCAGATTTAAGTATCTCAGATAATAATGTTGTAACCGTTGATAACCTAAAAGAAATTGCTGAAGCTGCAGAAAATTCAGCCCTTGCACATAAGAGTATCACTAATTCTGAAGGAGCCTCTTCTTCATACGCTTTAGTGAATACAGTATTATCGACTGTTTCTGGTTTTATTGGCTCGTTTAGTAAATCAACCTTTGCTAATCAGGTCTCTGTTGTTGCTGGAAGAGAAAGTGAAATGAAGGTTGGTTACGATTATGATATAGCATGTAATTTTAGTGATTTAAAGTTGCCAGAGTTAATAGGAAAAGAAGCAGCAAAAAGAGCAGTTGATCAATTGAATTCACGTACAATTAAAACTGGTAAATTTCCAGTTATTTTTGAAAAAAGAGCAGCAAAAGGGCTAGTAAAAAGTTTTGCTTCTGCTATAAATGGGAGCAGTATTATAAGCAACAGTTCTTTCTTGAGGGGTAGTTTAAACGCTCAGATTTTCAACGATAGAATTAATATTATCGATGATCCATTGTTGCCAAGAGGCATAGCATCGAGACCATTTGATGGAGAAGGGATAATTAGCAAAAAAAATATATTTGTAAAAAACGGAATATTACAAAATTGGATTTTAGACTTATACTCGGCTAAAAAATTAAACTCAGAAACAACCGGAAGTGCAACTCGTGCAAGTAATGCTGCAGTTATTCCTGCAGCTAGTAACTTCTATATTGAGAATGGTAATGTATCGTTTGAAGAATTAATTCAGGAAGTGAAAAAGGGAGTATATGTAACTGATTTATTTGGTTTTGGTATCAATTTAATCAATGGTGATTACAGCCAAGGCGCTTCCGGATTTTTTATAGAAGATGGAAAAATAACGTATCCAATACATGAGATTACCATTGCTAGCAATTTGAAGGATATGTTTAGCAATTTAGTCGTTGCAGATGATCTAACTTTTTGTGGGCAATTTAATTCACCGACAATTAAAGTTAGCGAAATGACGGTTGCAGGTTCGCTTAACGATTAAAAAATTTATTTGCATCAAGTACAACAATTGTGTATTATTGTCATGTAATGTTAAGAATAGACTATGGAGTATAAAGGTTTAGTTTCAATAGCTAAGCTTAAAGCATTCTCAATCGTAATTTCAAAGTTTTTCATCACATTAGTAATGTTAGTTAATAATTTAGGAGTTGTTTAAATGGAATTTGGTAATGTAAAATGGTTTAATGCCGAAAAAGGCTATGGTTTCATCAAGCCAGAAGGTAAAGGGGGTGATGTTTTTGTACATATTAGCACATTGGAACGTTCAGGAATAAGGCCTGAGACACTTAAAGGAGAGAATAAAGAGAAGGGAATAAAAGGAGAAAGGGTGAGTTATGAGGTTAAAGAGGAGCGCGGTAGAAACGGAGAAGATAAAAAATCTGCAATAAATTTAAGATTGGAAGATTAATCTATTATGAAATCTTTTAACAGGATTAACGTATTGTGAATAATTTTCATGAGATGGGTCTACCAGCTTCGCTTACACAAGCTCTAGATAAAAATAATCTTTTCGTCCCAACTCCGATTCAAATACAAGCGATTCCCTTAGCGCTACAAGGTAAAGATATTCTCGGATCTGCTCAAACGGGAACTGGAAAAACTTTGGCATTTGCTATTCCGTTGGTTGCTAAGTTGCTGAATGAGCCTAACGCTGGTTCAGCTTTAGTCATTGTGCCAACCAGGGAGCTTGCGCATCAGGTAACAAATGAGATAAAAAAACTCTTATTTCAAAATTCTGCACTAAGGGTCGCTTTGCTGATAGGTGGTGAGCCTATTTTTAAGCAGCTAAATCAGCTTCAGAAAAAACCACAAATTGTAATAGGTACTCCTGGTCGTATTATAGACCATATTGAGCGTAAAACTTTGATTACTCGCAATGTTAGCGTTCTTGTGCTTGATGAAACGGATCGTATGTTTGATATGGGCTTTGGAATTCAAATTGAAGGGATCATGAAATATCTGCCAAAAATACGGCAGACTCTTATGTTTTCTGCAACTCTTCCTAGTGATATAGTTAAACTTACTGAGAAGTACCTTAATCGACCAGAACGTATTTCTGTTGATTGTGAGACTACAACTTCTGTAAAAATTAAGCAAGAAATTGTTTATGCATCAGAATCAGAAAAATATGAAAAGCTTGTTACACAACTATGTCAGCGCGAAGGATCAATCATTATCTTTGTCAAAACAAAGCAAGGAGCGGATCAGCTAGCTAGCAGATTGCACAAAGATGACTATAGCGCTTTAGCAATTCATGGTGATTTAAGGCAGCACAAGCGCGAAAGGGTCATTAATTCTTTTCGTCGTGGCCATAATCAAATCATGGTTGCAACAGATGTTGCTTCTCGCGGCCTTGATATTCCCCACATTCAACATGTTATCAATTATGATGCACCACAATCGCAAGCTGACTATATTCATCGTATAGGTAGAACTGCACGCGCTGGAGCTGAAGGGTATGCGCTATCTTTTGTTACACCTCAAGATAAGAGAAGACTGCCTGCACTGGCAGACAAAGAAGGAGAGCCAAATTTTGATTGTAGTGTGCAATTTAAAAAACGTAACAGCAAAAAGGTCTTTAAAAGGCCAAGTACGTTAAAGACTAAATACGGTAGAAAAAAGATCAATGCATTTAAGAAGAAAAGCAGAGTACTAGAAAAAGCGTATTAAATAGGATTTACCTACAACTTGATAAGCGTAAAACTCGTCATTCCGCTACTCATTAGCGGAATCTATGCTGAGATATCGCGGTGCTATGACGTAGATCCATAGTGGGGATTCAAATTGGCTACAGCGAACTCCTGGATTTCAATTTTTTTAATAATTGTGTGCTATTCATTATATATGAGTTCCCACTTTTAAAGAGAATAGAAGATGATTTCCAAAAACTTAGAGGCAAGTTTGAATAGAGCGCTACTCATTGCTTCTAATTTTAATCTAAAATATGCGAAAGTAGAACATTTATTGCTGGCGTTAACTAAAGACGTGGACGTAAATTACGTTTTATCAAGATGTAATATCAGAGCCGATGAAATCATCAATATGGATAACATTCTATCAAGATGCAATATTAAGGCTAATGATTATAATAATAATATAAAAGGGTTTTTACAAAGCAGTTCTGAATTGATTATCAGTGGAGTTAAACCTAGCTCAATGTTTCAATGCATAATACACAGAGCAATAATACGGGCTCATAGCTTGGGGAAAAAAGAAATAAATGGAGCAAGTGTTCTAGTAGAAATTTTGTCTGGGCAAGATTTCTACGTTGAAGATCTATTGCAGAAACAAAGTGCAAAAGATTCCAATTTGATTTACCATATATCTAATATGAAATACTCTAACGATATAGATGAATACACCACCGATCATAAAGTAAAACTTGATAAAAATAATGACGCTCCTACTACAGTAAATAAAGGTGAGCTACTAAAAGATGAGGAAATTCTACAAAGTTATTGTAAAAATTTAAATGACTATGCAAGAAGCAAAAAAATAGATTATGTTATTGGTCGTGATTATGAATTAAATCGCACTATAGAAATATTATTGAGGCGTAGAAAAAACAACCCTTTATATGTTGGAGACCCAGGTGTTGGCAAAACAACAATAGTTGAGGGTTTGGTATTGAAGATCATTGAAGGCAGTGTTCCGAGTGCGCTCAGGTCCAGTGTAATTTATGCTTTGGATTTAGGATCACTCCTTGCAGGGACACGCTACAGAGGTGATTTTGAAGAGAGAATAAAATCTATAATAAAAGCGATTGAGGCAAAACCAGGTGCTATCCTTTTTATTGACGAAATACACACTATCATTGGAGCAGGTTCTACAAGTGGTAGCTTTCTTGATGCAGGTAACCTACTCAAACCTGCGCTTGCAAGAGGTACACTGCGTTGTATAGGTGCAACTACATATAGAGAATACAGCACTAGTTTTGAAAAAGATAAAGCACTAGCGAGAAGGTTTCAAAAAATTAATGTTAAAGAATCTTCTGTTAATGAAACGATAAAGATACTAGATGGTATAAAGCACTACTATGAAGGGTATCATGGAGTATATTATACAAAGAATGCCATTAGGTCTGCGGCTGAACTTTCGCATAAGTATATTACTGGGCGAATATTACCTGATAAAGCGGTTGATGTTATTGATGAGGCAGGAGCATATTGTAAATTGCTAAGAAACAGGGGTAAAATTGTAAATAGTAGAGATATTAAGAATACCATTACTAGAATTACAAATGTGCCTTGCGGATCTGAATCTGATGATTTGCAGAAAGTAAAGTCTTTAAAAGCTAATCTAGAGAAGGTGATTTTTGGCCAAGAGCAGGCAATAGAATCTCTTGTTAGTTCTATTAAAATTGCTAAATCTGGGTTGAGAAATTACAATAAGCCTTTAGCAAATTATCTTTTTGCAGGGCCAACCGGTGTTGGTAAAACCGAGCTAGCAAAACAATTAGCAGAAAGCATGGGCATGAATCTTATACGCTTTGATATGTCCGAATACATTGAATCTCATACGATATCAAGGATGATTGGTTCTCCTCCTGGATATGTAGGTTATGATCAGGGTGGATTACTCACAGAGTCTGTATCTAACAATCAATATAGTGTTGTGTTGCTTGATGAAATTGAAAAGGCCCATAGCGATATCTATAATATATTGCTACAAATTATGGATTATGGTTGTGTTACAGACACTTACGGACGTAAAGTTAACTTTTCCAATATAATTTTAATTATGACAACTAATGCAGGAGCAGTTGAACGCAGCAAAAGTTTTGTTGGCTTTGGGCATAAAAATTTTAACATTGGTGATAGTGAAAAAGCGATAGAACAGGTTTTTAGCCCTGAATTTCGTAATCGTCTTGATGCGATTATTTCTTTTTCTGACTTAAGTACGGATGTGATTTTGCATATTGTGGACAAATTTGTCCTAGAACTGAAAAAGCAACTGACGCAAAAAGGCATAAACTGCTTGGTAGAGGATGAAGTGAAATCTTATCTTGTACAAATGGGTTATAGTAAAGAAATGGGAGCACGTCCGATAGAGAGACTTATTGAAAAAGAGATAAAAAGTTACTTAGCGGAAGAAATACTGAATCGTAAATTAACAAAAAAAAATAAATTAAGAATTTATATGAATAAAGTAGCAAATAAAATTGCTTTTGATATAGTTTAAAATCCTTGTATTGAACTTCATCTTTGTTACAATTTATAACTTAAATTTAATTTGAATTATAGTGATAAGTGATAAAGTAAAACAAGTTCTAAGCTACTACGAAAGTGAAAACCCCGGGGTAAAAGCAAACCTTACTCGTATTCTCATGCATGGAAAGCTTGGTGGCACTGGCAAGTTAGTGATTCTGCCTGTAGACCAAGGGTTTGAGCACGGGCCAATAAAAAGCTTTGAAGTTAATCCCGATGCTTATGACCCACATTATCATTTTCAGCTTGCGGTTGATTCGGGAGTAAGTGCATATGCTGCTCCACTTGGTATGATTGAAGCTGGTGCTTCGACTTATGCTGGAATGCTCCCACTTATTTTGAAACTTAATAGTTCCAACTCCTTACATTCAAAAAATCTGACTTCTGATCAAGCAATAACCTCTTCTGTGAAAGATGCGCTGCGTTTGGGCTGCTTGGCTGTTGGATTTACTATATATCCTGGTTCTGCCAAGTGTTTTGATATGATGGAAGAAGCTCGTGAAATCGTAGCTGAAGCCAAATCTTATGGGCTTGCAGTAGTGCTATGGTCTTATCCACGTGGTGAAGGAATTTCCAAAGAAGGTGAAACAGCAGTTGATGTTATTGCCTATGCTGCACACATAGCAGCTTTACTTGGCGCTAATATAATCAAAGTAAAGCTTCCAACTAGATATTTGGAAAAAGAAAAGATAGAAACAGAAAATATTGAATCATTATCTAAAAGAATTGAATATGTTAAAAAATCTTGTTTTGCAGGGAAAAGAATAGTAGTTTTTTCTGGTGGCGAATCGAAGGAAGTAGATGACATATGCAATGAAGCGAAAGAAATTAAGCAGGGTGGTGGTAATGGTTCAATCATTGGACGTAACACTTTTCAACGCAAAAGGGAGGAAGCTTTATCTATGCTAAAAGATATAATGGATATCTACACATAAAAAACGGCTGGGTGGCAGAATGGCTTATGCGGAGGACTGCAAATCCTTTTATACCGGTTCAATTCCGGTCCCGGCCTCTTTCATTTTCTATATCTTGTAAAAGTTGCTCAATTCAACAGTAGCTTTAAGTGTGTAACCTATAGAGAAAATTATTCATAAGTAAAATCAATTCTTTTTAAGTTATGGTTATACTCTTATAGCGTTTCATGGTAAAAAATAAACTAAAAATAAGCAAAGTGTTTTACAAAATGATATTACGTAATTTATTGTTTTTACTGCCGCCTGAAGTTGCTCACTCTTTGGCAATCATGGCATTAAAGAAAATACCTTATAAGAATCCTATAGAGCTACCAGAATCTTTGAGTGTGAATTTTTTTGGTAGTAAGCTCAGAAGCCCCGTAGGCTTGGCTGCAGGTTTTGACAAGAATGCAGAAGTTATAAGGCCTATGCTTTCATTTGGTTTTGGGTTTATTGAAACTGGTACTGTAACTCGTAATCCACAATATGGAAACAAAAAACCAAGAATTTTTCGGTTAATTAAAGATCAAGGGGTAATTAACAGATTGGGATTTAACAATAAAGGAATAGACTATTTTCTTAAACAAATAGATGAAACCAAGCTTGATGACTGCATTTTTGGTATAAATATAGGAAAAAATAGTGCATCGAAAGACCAAATCCGTGATTATGTTAATTTAATAAAGATGGTATATGGAAAAAGCAATTATATAGTGCTGAACATCTCATCCCCAAATACGCCTAATTTACGCAATCTGCACAATAAGCAAGAATTATCGGAATTGTTGAAATCCATAACTCTAACCCGGAAATCAATTGATAATTCCGCAATAATATTAAAAATCTCACCAGATATAGATCAGCAAACGAAAGAAAATATCGCTGAGCTTGCGTTGGAATATAAGATTGACGGATTAACAGTAAGCAACACTACGGTAAGTAGAGATAATCTGCATTCCCACCACAACGAAAGTGGCGGATTGAGTGGCAAACCACTGTTCAAACTTTCAACCGAGTTATTGGGCGATATGTACAAATTTACTAAGGGCAAAATATTATTGATAGGGTGCGGAGGAATCTCAAGTGGTGCTGATGCATATAAAAAAATAAAGGCAGGAGCCTCTTTAGTGCAACTGTACACTGCTCTCATATACCAAGGGCCTCAAGTTGTGGATAAAATCAATCTGGAACTTGCAGAATTAGTAAGAAGGGATGGATTTAGTAACATTAGTGAGGTGGTGGGTTGTATACATTAATTTTGAAAATTGTTGATATTATTTTAGTAAAACTAAACTAATTCTCTGATATAAAGGTGTGGTAGGAAGTGCTTTTCTTTTAAACAATGGGTATGAAAAATTTGAATGATGCAATATCTAAAATCATTGATTATAAATTTATAAATTATGCAATATTAGAAGAGGCACTAACTCACCCAAGCGTAAATAAAAGGAATAGCAAAAACCAGATCGTAAGCTACGAAAGACTAGAGTTTTTAGGCGATAGTGTTTTGAATATGGTTGTGTCTGCTATATTGTATAAACTATTTCCTGAAGAAAAAGAAGGAGCATTGGCAAAAAGAAAAACGGATTTAGTTTGTGGCAACACCATTGCTAATGTTGCTAAAGAGATAAAATTAGGCAGTTTTATCATCATGAATAATAGTGAACGCTGCAATGGAGGAAGATGTAACCTAAAAAATTTAGAAAACTCGCTTGAAGCACTAATAGGTGCAATTTATATTGATGGCGGGCTTGAAAATGTTGAAAAATTTATTATCCAATATTGGGAAAAGCTAGCTAAAAGTATGCTTGACCCCCCTCAAGATCCTAAAACCTCACTGCAAGAGTGGACTCAGAAAAGCAAATTGCCTTTACCAGAATATGAGCTTGTAAAACAAACTGGACCAGCACACAATCCTGAATTTACTATATCAGTTTGCATAGAAGATTATGGTAAAGTTTCTGCATGCGCTTCTAGTAAGAAGATTGCTGAACAAAAAGCTGCTGAGTTGATGCTAGAAAAAATTGGAAAAAACGCTTCAGTTTAGGCAAAATAGGCATTAATGTAAGTTTTAAGGAAGCTAATAGCGTTTAGGGGAAATGGTCAATTTAAGGAGAAGCATAGTATTATTCATAAAAAAGTTGATCTACCAAAAATTAAGCCTTATGTGGTGGAATATCAATGGCCGTTGTTGGAGATGCGGAAAAAAAAGAAGTAGCAAGTTACCAAAAGGTGTTATGCCAGATACATTTGGTCCAAGAGTTGTTTTGTGAAGTTGACAGAGTCAAGGAGAATGAAAGTTTTAAAAAATAGCATATTTTTTAATTATAAAATTTAATATTAACTGATATAGCTAACCCAAGAAAGGTTTTCCTACGTCATACCGCCGCGGTATCTCAGCATAGATTCCGCTAACAAGTAGCGGAATGACGAATTTTTGTTTTTCAAATTATCGGTAAATCTAAGTCAGTTTAGCTATATTATCTCTCACACCGCTTAGCTGAACAGATACCATAAAAGATAGCTAGAAAGCAATTGCACTTGCAGCAAATTTCAAGATACAAGCTTCTGTATTTATTTTAAATTAAAAAAAGCTCAAGAAAAATAAAGTCAATTTTTGACGTCCCAAATATTACAGAATGTAGTTGGTTGATTGAGTAAAAACCAGTGAACGGTCAGGTTAAAACATGTTTTTAAATTTTTGCCAAAATCCTGGTTTATTATCATTAACCTTTGTAAATGTTATATTTAAACTGTATTTCGGATCATTTGGCACGTCGTATTTTATGCTAAATGTTGAAACTTTATCGTTATTGTAAATATGCACATCATCATATGATAGCTTTGTTGTGTAACACTTTACATGCTTTTGCTTATCATACACTAAATCGCCTGACTCCCTTTCTAGTTCCACAAATTTCGTTTTTTTCTGACATTCCTTTATTTTTATTAAATCCTTATCTAGTGATATTGAAACTGGCAGCGTACTTCCAGCATATTCTTTAGCTAAAAGTTCACTTTGAGGATACATTTTTATTTCCCTTCCAAAATGTGAGTCTATGAAATTATTACTCCAAAATTTATCGCCAGAATGTACGTATTCGTCAGTAGCATACGGTACACCACCATAACTGCATTGAACTTTGTAATCTCCAACACCATTGTCTTGAAAAAAATCATGAATGGCAGTATAGCTACCGGCAGCATCGTTTATATAATCCATTACCTGATTCCTTAAACTTTTGGTTTATTATATCATAATCATCATGCCAATCAATCAAAAAAGCTCTCTCTTGCTGTTTTTAGAACTGATTTTAAGCAAGTGCTCTTGATTAGTTGGGAGCATATTTATAAGACTGTGACATTCGTGCCTCCCAGTTTTTCACATACTGCTGAATCAATTCAGGATAATCTGTAATAATTAATAAATTTTCAGCATTTCCTTTTTTAGCTGTCTTACTCAGGTTAAACGACCCTGTGATAACTTTTTGATTATCAACAATCATTATCTTATTATGAGCAATTTTTGGCTTATCATCGATCCAAACTGGTACTCCACCTGAAAATAATTCATTTATAACACTATATTTTGAGTAGAGTTGCGATTTATCTAAAATGACTTTAACATCAACGCCACGCTCTTTAGCATTGATCAAAGATTTTGCAATTGTTCCAAGAGTAAATGTATATTCTTGAACTAAGATAGATTTTTTAGACTGATCTATTACGCTGATTATCGGCATAGCACAGTCTTCTCCAGGTGAAAAGCAAACCGTAGCTTTTGGGCAGGGCGAAAATATAAAACCCGCATAGTAATACAGAGAAAAACACATTAACAAGAATAAAAAGTGAAAAAGCCTCACAACAACCCACCCCAGGATATACGGCGATAGGCTACATCATAATTTAATCACCTGTCAATAGACTTCTTGCATAACCATATAACAAACTTTTATTGGGAATAGAAACGAAAAAACTTACTTAACACCCTTTGCCAGCCCCCTTATCATAAAACTGAAGGTATTCAGTTATCTTCATCTGTGCAGATTAAACAGCAAAAAAACAACGTAGTTGGCGTCTTATTTTTAATTTTTTGCACTATGTGCACCTTATGTCTTCACAACATTTCTAGGTTTTTACCTATATAAGCTGAAACGCGCTTATAAGTCGTTTAAGACAGTATAGTACGCCAATTTGAAGGATTAGAGAGTGAACACTAATTACCACGGGGTTTCTTTTGCCTTTTTTTCTGCTTAGTAAATTTCTTAAACATTTTAGCTAAGGTTAGTTGCACTTAAAAGCAGCTAAATTGCAGTGTTTAAGACTTAAAAAACGCCAAATACTGAAAATAGACAATGACCAGGGCTTCCTTTGCCTTTTTTTTCGTTTGGTAAATTTCTTAAACATTTATAGCTAAACGACAACCGTCATCCCGCTGCTTGTTAGCGGGATCTATGCTAAGAGATACCGCGAATGAATCGCGGTATGACGGTTCGCGGTGGCATGACGATAAGCCTCGTCATCCCGCTACGTGTTAGCGGAATCTATGCTAAGAGATACCGCGGCGGTATGACGGTTCGTGGTGGGATGACGGTTCGCGGTGGCATGACGTAGGACTGCTGTCATTCCAGTCTGGAATCCAGCTTTTGATCGAAAATGTTGTATAGTGCACAATCAATTTTTCTGGATTCCAATGTCTGGGCACTGCCGTCTTGGATGGAAACCAGTGTCAGCTACTTGAATGACGAGAAAGGAGCTACTTGGATGACAAGAAAATGGGCACTGGAATCTACCGTCTTAAGAGTCAAGATAAAAATTGTTATTTTTTATCATGGCATTTAAACAAACGATAATTTTTCTCATGACAGCAACTAATGCAACCTTAGCAGCTTTGCCAGAATCAACCAAACGCTGCTTTCATTTTTCTGTTGTGGCGCATAGCAACAAGAGCTGACATGTATAGTGCTTTCCTTGCATCTCCTTTGATTTGAGCTTTGCCAACTTTTCTTCCACTTTCGCTAGTTTTAGGTGCAACTCCAACCAAGCATGCAATTTCTCTATTCTCTAATCTACCAAACCTCTGTCAGTAGAACGCTCGCCGTCTTTGACCCAATACCTTTATAGCTGATTAAAAGCTCATTTTTTCCTTTCAATTCAGCTATCACGTCTTCTATGTCTTGCCTAATTTCCTTCAATTGTTTTTCAGCAAACTCTATTTGTCTTTCTATATATTCTCTAGCTTTTCCCGTTGCATTTTGCAGACGACACTTATTTGCATGATTTAAATTACGCTCAACTGCTCCTAGCTCCTTTAATTCTTCTTGCTTTTGTACATCCTTTTACTTCACCGTTTTTACTGATAAATTCAGCGTATTTCTCCAGTAATTTAGCATCCAATTTGTCAGTTTTTGCGAAGTGATTGCAAGCTTTGGCAAATGCATATACCCGATTCGGGTGAGCTTTATGGACAGTTACCTTGCAACAATTTTACAATGAGCTTTTCATAGCCGCCGGTTTACACATAACTTGATGGGTAAATCGACTATATTTGTTTCTATAAACCCAGATATAGCACCATTCATGTTTGCTATGCGCTTATGCTTGCCGTTAATTCAATGTTCCCTTGGAAACATCTACTCCCATAAAATTTATTCTAGCCATTTTTTTACCTATAAATATAATCAATGCAAATGTTGTATACAGGATTGTAATTCGATCTTTTAGATCCACCTACCGTTCATACTACATTTTGCTTTAAGCCAGGAGTGTACTAAGATTCCAACGGTTTTTACCCAGACACAGTATCACTCCTTTGCTTATTATAGTCTTTTGACTCTTTTTAAGATACAATCCAGGTCTTTTTTTTTAGACTGGATCCTATCATAGGATGACAGAAGCAGACACTCCACATTGTCATTCCAGTGCTTTGACTACTTGGATCCAGCTGAGTTGGTGAGTATAAAAGTATAGCTAATGCGAGCTCTACGTCATGCCGCCGTGGTATCTCTTAGCCGCTAACACGTAGCGGGATGACGGTTGTCAGGGTGTCATCCCAGTACCTTCTCTTGTCATCCCAGTGCCCAGACACTGGGATGGCTTTGTTGCATCGCTAGCTATGATGGATTAAAGATAAAAAAGATAGAGAATATCAGTAGCTTATTATTCTGGTATTTATAACAAGAACGGTCAGTGAATACCTAAATTTGAGTAAAAGAAATTTCACTACCACTCACTAATCCGGCTAAAATTCAAGAATTTCAATGCTTTAGCTATTTTCAATAGAATTAAATTTATTAATATAAATAATAAATTACTATTCTTAAATTTGATCAGATTGATTGCAAAAAAACAAGATTTTCAATAGGTTGCTTATAATCCTAACTATAGTTAGCCTTTCATAAGTAGCGATGCAACAAAGCCCACTGGGATCCAGGAATTTTATTAAGTTGGTAAGCATAAAAGTAGCCGTTTTATGTTAAAGTACAATGTTTTGATGATTATGAAAAAGCTGGATTCCAGTGTCAAGCACTGGAATGACACCCTTCACGGGCTCTTTTAGTCATAAATATTTAAGAAATTTACCAAACAAAAAAAAAGGCAAAAGAAGCCCCGTTGGTGGTTGGCTATTTACTATGTACTAAAATATCGGCGTTTTTTTTATTCTAAAACGCTTGATTAAGAGCGATTTAGCTGCTTTTAACTTGCAACTAACCTACACCGCAAGTGTTTAAGAAATTTACTAAGCAGGAAAAAAGGCAAAGAAACCCCGTAGTAGCTAGCATTCAAATTATCCCTTGTCAATTTGACGTTTTTTGCTGTCTTAAACGCTTTGTAAGCGCGTTTCGGCTTATATAGGTAAAAACCCAGAAATTTTTAAAGACATGCGATGCACGTAGTGCGAAAAATTAAACATGAGACGCCAAATACCCTAAGTTTTTTGTCATTAACCTGCACAGATTGCGAAGATAAATAAATAGCTTCAGTCTCATGATAAGGGGGCTGGCGAAGCTTGTAAAGGAAGTTTTTTGTTTCTAACGGTTGTTGCCAAAAACTATACAAGAAGTCTTTTAAGATCAATCACTTATCTTCAAGGCTTGAATAAAAGCATTCTGTGGAATATTTACGTTCCCTATAGAATGTAACCTTTTTTTACCCTTTTTTTGCTTTTCAAGTAGTTTCATTCTTCGCGTTACATCTCCACCATAGAGTTTAGCTGTTACATCTTTTCTGTATGGGTTAATCGTTTCTCTGGCAATAATTTTTCCGCCCACTGCCGCTTGAATCGCAATTTTATATTGCTGACGTGATATTAGATCCTTCAAGCGTGCACATATTTCACGCCCCCTTTTTTCTGCTCTACTTTTGTGAACAATACAGGCTAATGCATCTACGGGCTCTCCATTAATTAAAAAGCTTAATTTATCTATTTGACTTTCCCGATAACTAGAGATTTCCCAATCCAAACTTGCGTACCCTTTGGAAATTGATTTTAATCGATCATAAAAGTCAAAAACAACCTCAGACAGTGGTAATTTATATCTTAATAATGCTGTTGTTGTGTTACCAATGTAAGATAAATCTTCCTGTTCTCCCCTCCTTTCTTCACATAGAGATAGAATCTCTCCCAAGTATTGGTCGGGGACCATTATTGTTGCAGTAATCCATGGTTCTTCCACAATTTCAATTTTCGTTGGATCTGGCATATCACTTGGGTTATGAATATTCAAAACTTCACCACTTTGTGTTGTAACCCTATATATAACACTCGGCGCAGTTGCTGTTAGGTCTAAATCAAATTCTCTCTCGAGCCTTTCTTGAATAACTTCAAGATGCAACATTCCCAAAAAACCACAACGAAATCCATAGCCTAGCGCATTTGAAGTTTCAGCTTCGAAGGTAAAACTTGCATCATTTAAATGTAACTTTTCTAGAGCTTCCCTTAAATATTTAAAATCATCCGTTTTGTGAGGGAAAATGCTACAAAATACCACAGGATGCACTTCTTTAAATCCAGGAAGTGCTTCACTACAAGGTCTCTTTTCCTCAGTGATAGTGTCCCCTACCTTGCAGTCTGCTACTTCCTTCATTGAAGCAGTTATAAAACCAACTTCACCCGCTGAAAGCTCACTCGTCATAACTTTTTTAGGGGTGAAAATACCAATATTGTCCACTTGATATGTAGCATTATTAGACATCATAACAATTCTCATGCCTTTTTTTAGCACTCCATTTTTAACTCGCACTAAAATTACTACTCCTAAGTAAGTGTCATACCAACTATCAACTAAAATTGCTTGCAGTGGAGCATTTACATCACCTTGAGGAGCTGGAAGTTTTGCCACTATTGCTTCCAGTACATCTTTTATCCCAAGTCCAGTTTTTGCCGATATTAAAACTGACTCACTTGCGTCAATACCAATTATTTCCTCAACCTGGAGTTTTACCCTTTCTGGATCTGCAGCAGGAAGATCAACTTTATTGAGCACAACTATTATTTCATGGTTGTTGTCAATAGCTTTATATACATTTGCAAGGGTTTGTGCTTCAACGCCCTGGCTACTATCTACCACTAAAAGCGAACCTTCACATGCAGCTAAGCTTCGACTTACCTCATAAGAAAAATCAACGTGACCTGGGGTGTCCATGAGATTTAGGCAATATTGATTACCGTCGTTTGCCGTATAATTGAGTTTTACCGTCTGTGCTTTAATTGTAATGCCACGTTCACGCTCTATATCCATTGAATCGAGTATTTGATTGATCATTTCTCTTGCTTCAAGGCCGTTACATTTCTCTATTAAACGGTCAGCAAGCGTTGACTTACCGTGGTCTATATGCGCTATTATTGCAAAATTTCTTATGTTGTTCATTTATGGCTATTTTATTTAAGTAGAACTATTTTACATTTTAAGTGTTGTGAGGGCAATTATTTATTAAGAGACTATTTACTCCTTCAACATAGACGACACTTTTTTCGAGCAGGAAATCACTTTATTAACCATATAGTTTTCATGATTATTATCTATTTTAGGCAACTCATACAGATAATTTACCATCATCCCAGCCGACTGACTAATACCCTTTTCAGAAGTATCCGCCATCCAGTTTAATTGTTTTATCGATGCACCATTGCTTAAATGAAAATGCGCCACTGGATCATAGGCACTTCCATTATTGCTCTTAACCTTGAGCAAGTAATGTGCACATAGTTTAAGCATGCATTGTTTAGTTTCATTTGTACATTCAACGTTAGTTTTTAATTGCTCTGCACTTTCTAAAATTTCTGCACTAGATTGTTTTATATTTAGTTTGCCCAATAAAGTGACATCTTGGTTTAGATTGTTTTTTAGCCATTTCGTAAAGCCAGGTATTGGAGAAAGAGTTGCGTATGTTTTTATACTTTTAAACTCTTGTGACAGCTTTTCTACAACCCTTTTGATCAAAAAATTACCAAGGCTGATTCCAGATAACCCTGCTTGAGTATTTGATATTGAATAGAATATAGCAGTGCTTGCACTACTTGGATCATTTGAAGGTACCGACTCATCTAAAAGGTGTTGAATGCTATCTGCAATCTTATCCACCAATGCAACCTCTACAAAAATTAGAGGTTCGTTCGGTATCTTGTAATGAAAAAAAGCAAAACAGAGACGATCAGAGTTTAGTCTGTTTTTTAGGTCGCCCCAAGAGGAAATTTTATGCACAGCTTCATATTTTATAAGTTTTTCTAGCAATGATGCAGGTGAATCCCAAGTGATTTGACGAAGATCAAGTAGATCAACATCAACCCAAGTATAGAGTATATTTTTTAATTCGTTCTCTAGTGGGTTCAAGCTTCTATGTTGGTTCTTTAGTTTAAGCACATCAGAACGCATATCAACAATAAACTTAAGGCCTTCTGGTAAAGAAATAAATTGCTTCAATATTTTAGAACGCGGTGATTCAAGAATTTTTATCAAATCTTGCTCAAACTTATAGCCTAATTCAGGATTTTGATTCTTTTGATACTCTTTTATTTTCTCGTCTATTTCCTCTTTATTCGGATTAAATTTTTCTGCCAGGGTTTGCAGAAATTTTATTTTACCTTTCTCTGATAAGCTTAAGTACAAATTACCAAGAGATACAGCATTCTTACGTGCTGAAACCTCCCCTCCCTTTGGATTTAAGCACTCGTTCATCTTCAAGACTAAACTATCGATATCGCGACTGTTACTTAAATCAGGACCGATGTTACCAATCCATGATCTTACAGCATCTGCCACTCCACCTAGTATTTTAAAAAAGCTCCTTACCGCTTTTTTGTCTTCAACTTTCACTATATCAGTTTTTACCAATGATTCTTTCGTCATAGATTCCCTTTATTATACATGGCTAATGCAAGTCAGGTTTCCCCACGTCATACCGCCGCGGTATCTCTAGATACCGCTAACAAGCAGCGGGATGACGAATTTATCGTTTGTCAAATCGTCGGTAAACCCAAGTTATTTTAGCTACATAGCAGGCACTATTACTAGATTATTAATAATTCAGTAATACAATTAATTTCAGAATGTTAATGGGGAGCAAGATTATGGCAGAAGCAAAGAAAAATCCAATCGTTACATTAAACGCTCAAGCTAAAGAATTTGACTTCAGTAAATTAAGAGCTGCAGAGGATAATAAAGAAGCAAACTCTGGCGAAACAATGTACTTAGATTTCCACAGGATGAATTTCGTTATTAATGAAAAAAAAATAGATAAAAGTCTTATTATTGCGCTGAAAGAAGGAGCGAAGGACTATGAGAGTAAGCTTCTTAGTGAGAATGATATTTATAGTGATTCTCTAGTTGGTGAAAGAGAAATAGATACAGATCAGGGTAGAGTTTTTGTTGATTCAGTGTTAAAAGAGCTTAATCAGAATAGATTACCTAAAATTTGGGAGAACCACTTCAATAATCCTGAAACTACTGATCATCAGAAAACTGATTCATATAGAAAAGAGTTTGAAAGATTTTACAACATAGGAAAGGAGCATAATCACCTACTACTAAGAAAGGGAGATAAAAATTACCGCCCAATTGCAAAAGAAATTTTTAAGGAAATGTTTGGATATGCTGGAGCAGAAGTTCCAAGTGACCCCATTTTAGAAGAGCTAGTCACTAATTGTAATCAAGCAGGATATGGAGCTGGTATATTTAATGAGTATCACGCTGCGCTTAGCAGTTACAGCTTAACTCCACATGATCCTGAAAAAGCACTAAATATCTACTACATTGACCACAATCACATAAAAATTAAGTCTGATATGGCAATACCTATAACCACATTTGACAATCCAGAAGAAAAAATATGTGATCTATCCAGCTCATTAGAATTCACACTTGAGTCTCAAGATGGTAAAGATGGTGTAACATATAAAGACGGCAAATTGTTACTTACTGCTCCTGAAGAGCTAAAAAACTATCAAGAGGGTGATAAGAGTTTGTTTGACATTATTAAAGAATATTTCCAAAAATTTTGTGAAAAGTTAGGATTTAAGTTCGAAACAAAAACACAAATAGAGCATAATCTGAACAACTCACTGAAAGTAGGCAGTTGTTTGAAAAATGTAGAACCTTTTGCTCACAGCAATGGACATGTTCGTGGTAGTTAAGAATTACTAACCCTTCTAACATTAGACTTCTTGCATAACCATATAACGAACTTTTATTGGGAATAGAGACGAAAAAACTTACTTGACACCCTTCGCCAGTCCCCTTATCATGAGACTGAAGCTATTTATTTATCTTCGCAATCTGTGCAGGTTAATGACAAAAAACTTAGGGTATTTGGCGTCTCATGTTTAATTTTTCGCACTACGTGCATCGCATGTCTTTAAAAATTTCTGGGTTTTTACCTATATAAGCCGAAACGCGCTTACAAAGCGTTTAAGACAGCAAAAAACGTCAAATTGACAAGGGAGAATTTGAATGCTAGCTACTACGGGGTTTCTTTGCCTTTTTTCCTGCTTAGTAAATTTCTTAAACACTTGCGGTGTAGGTTAGTTGCAAGTTAAAAGTAACTAAATCGCTCTTAATCAAGCGTTTTAGAATAAAAAAACGCCGATATTTTAGTACATAGTAAATAGCCAACCACCAACGGGGTTTCTTTTGCCTTTTTTTTTGTTTGGTAAATTTCTTAATGTTTATAGCTAAACGACAACTGTCATCCCGCTACTTGTTAGCGGGATCTAGAGATACCGCGAATGAATCGCGGTATGACGGTTCGCGGTGGCATCTCGTCATCCCGCTGCTTGTTAGCGGGATCTATGCCGAGATACCGCGAATGAATCGCGGTATGACGGTTCGTGGCGGCATGATGATAAGCTCGTCATCCCGCTGCTTGTTAGCGGATGAGATACCGCGGCGGTATGATGGTTCGTGGCGGTATGACGAGGGAAACCTGACTTGCATTAGCTATATCAAGCTTAAAATGTTGATAATCTTAAATTTCTTTACTAAATTATAATAATAACATAGTTTGGCCTATCAACCAAAAAGAATTAAAAGTATACCTAAGCTAATTATTATCCAAACTAATCGTCGGTTGTGCATCTTGCTCAGAGATTAGGGCAACCAACAAATTATTTATCAATTGAACTTTTTGCTTGCCATCTAATTGTAGGCTTTTGTTTTTTTCAAAATGAGCTATTACTTCCTCGACAATTCCTATTGCATTTTGCACTATATGCCTTCTTGCCGAAGTGATAGCATGTGCTTGTTGACGCCTTAACATTGCTTGTGCAATCTCGGATGAATATGCTAAATGTGATATTCTTGCTTCTGTAATCTCAATTCCTGCAATATCTAATCTTTGTTGTAACATTGACTGCAATTCACTCGAAATTTTATCAGAATTTTTACGTAAAGATTCCTCATCGCTTTCGCTGTCATACGGATAGTTACTAGCTAATTCTCTTATTACTGAGTCACTTTGTACAAAAACAAATTCGTGATAGTTGTTAACATTATAATACGCCTTTGCAGGGCTGTTTACTCTCCAAACAATCACTGCTGAAATCTCTATTGGACTTCCGTTTGCATCATTCACTTTTATTTTTTCTGTGTTAATATTTTGAAATTTTAGAGAAATGACATGTTTGTTTGCAAATGGGATTGTGATAAACATTCCGGATTTAAAATAAGTTCCAATATAATGACCAAGAAATTCTATCACTTTTGCTTCATTAGGATGATTGATAAAAAACCCTGTAGGTAAAATTATGAATAGGATCACGAATAGGATCACAAATGGGATTATTAATACTAAAGCAGTACCATCCATTGAAACCAGGCTATTGTGTATTAAAGCCAGAGTATCATACACCGCAAGTAGTGATAACGGTATTGCCATTAGTATTATCACTAGTATTAATGCAGGAAAAAACCGAATTTGACTCAAATTTCTATCGTTTATCGTATTCTTATCCATATTGTCTTTAAACTTCTTTTTCACTTGAACCCTCCTTGTTAATCGTTTTATCTATCTTGCTTACAAATAGTTTAAACTCCTTTAATTCATGATCAAGCAACCTTACTTCGTTTTTATGCGCTATCGTAAGCGGATCAATGTGTTTGCCGTTATATATAACTTCGTAATGTAAATGGGGTCCTGTTGCAACACCAGTGCTACCAACATAGGCAATAACCTGCCCCTGCTTTACTTTAGAGCCTAACTTTATATCGCCACTAAATCTACTTACATGCGCGTAACAGGTTGAATATTCATTTTTGTGTTTTATTTTGATGTAATTTCCATAGCCACCATTCTTTCCTATATATTCTACCACACCCTCTGCAGCAGCGTATATGGGAGTGCCAAGTTTAGCTGCATAATCCACTCCTTTGTGAAAAGCAATTTTACCGCGAATAGGATGCTTTCTATTGCCAAATTTTGAGGATATGCGATAATCTCCATTTAAAGGATTTGCAAAAATTTCGCCATTTTTTAAGCTTATTCCTTCATTATTAAAATACCTTTCTTTGCCGTCTTGCGATTTATAATGATATAAACTAATAGCTTTCTTGTTTATTGTCAGTGAAGAATATAAAATTTTTTCTTCAGTCTTCTGATTATTAGGCAATCTCTCAAAAAGAACCTCCAATTTACTCTTCGGCACAATGTCTTTTTTGAAATCAACACCGAAATCTTTATATATGTTGATCAATTTCACCACTGTATTTGGCGCCAACCCTTGCTCAATTCCCGTGGCAAAAAAGGAAGATTTTATGGTGCTGGATATGAATAATAATTTTCTATCATGTACTAAGTTTCCTACGTTGCTTTCCTCCATCAAAGTAATATCTTTTTTTTTCCTGATTCTTTGCTGAAGTGACACTGGAGAGTGAGTCAGGTTGCTTTCTGTCATGCAAGTAGCTGACACTGGAATCCAGTTTTTTAATCGAAAATGTTGTATAGTGTGCTGTTTACAATCAATTTTGCTGGATCCCAGTGTCTGGGCACTGGGATGACAAGAAAAAGAGGCACTGGCTGCATACTGCGCAAGATCTGTTGATGTTTCAGCGGTATATAACGGTAAGATAAAGAGCAGCATAAATACAATCAGCTTCATCATTTAAACAGCATCAACAAAAGTAAAATTACCTTCCACATACTGTACATCATCATTATCTTCTAGCTCTTCAACCAATGCAGATAATTTATCAATCAACTCTTTATCGCTAATTTCAATCAGATCTTTTGGCTGCCATGAAAGACGAGCAAGTTCTGGTTCTCCGAATTTTGCATAAAAGGCATCGCGTACTTTACCAAAATCTTTTATTTCACAAGTTATAACGTGTAACCCTTCTTTGTCATTTTCTTCAACATTCAATACTTCTAATTCGATTCCATGACTGAATAAATCGTCAAAATTCACACCCTCTGCTTTATAGACAATTAAACCTACATGATCAAAAAGATAACTAACGCTTCCTGTTTCTCCTAAATTTCCACCTTTGCGAGAAAAAATATAACGCACCTCAGAAGCAGTGCGGTTGCGGTTATTAGTCAAGGCATGGACAATGAGTGCAGTGCCAGAAGGCCCATGACCTTCATATTGGATTTCCTCATAATTTTCTCCAGCAACGTTACCAGTTGCATTTTTTATTGCTGTTTCTATTTTATCTTTTGGTAGATTTTCCTTGCGTGCAGCAAATATAGCAGAGCGAAGGCGCGGGTTGAGTTCGTGATCGGGTAGCCCTTGCTTTGCAGCAACTGTTATTTCTCTAATCAGCTTCGTAAATTTTTGAGAGCGCTTTGCATCCTGAGCACCTTTTCGGTGTTTGATATTTGAAAATTGTGAATGACCAGCCATATTCAAATAGTTAAAAACCTAATTATATATCAAAGCATAGAAAAAACTAAAGCAAATTTTCAAGCCTCCGGCTTGGCATCTTGCAGGTTTTCTGCTAATAATATACTTTCATACTGCTTAGCTTCTAAGTCAAGGCCAATAGCTGAATGGGCTGCTACTAAATGGTTAATAGACTTAGAAAAATATTTAGAATCCTTATAGCTTGCCATATTCTGGAAACGCTTAATTGCTGCCAAATATTCACCACGCCTCAGATAAAATTTACCGATAAAATACTCTTTTGTTGATATATGCTCTGTGATTAGCTTTGCTTTTTCCTTTATCTCGTCTACATATTCGCTGCCTGGAAAGAGATTAATGTACTCTGTAGCCAGCTCTAAAGTTTTATATGCAGTTTGCTGTCCAAGTTGCACTTTATTAATTTGCATGTAATAAGATAATACTCTTAAGTAGTATACATATGGTAAATCTTCACCATTTGAATAAACATATATATAATCATCCATATCACTTGCAGCACTGCTATAGTTACCCATATTATAGTGAGAAACCCCAGATAATAATTTCGCTTTCATTGCCCAATAAGACAAAGGATACAAATCCTCTATCTTATGAAATGCCCTAATAGCTTGTTTATATTTTTTCTGGTCAAAAAGTTCAACTGCTTCTTCATATAGTTCAGTTTCAGTTTTTTCAAGATCATTCGCATACGATTGTGTAAAGGAGCAAATTAGGAAAATAAAGCACGTGATTAAAGTCTTATACATAAGATTTTTTTCGATCAAAATAAAGTATAGACCTAAATATTACTTAAATAAATAAATTTCTTAGGCAATAGCCGGCCCTTCTTCTTTATAACTACGGTCAGAACTACCTGCATTTCTTGATTCACCTCGTCCTTCCACTTTTGGATCTTTCAGCGTCTTGCTGTAGGAACGTATAGTTAATATCTGTACAACCATAAAAAGTGCAATACCTATCAAGCCTAAAGTAGGCCCAACAGCAGGATTTAAGGACGATGCTAATGCCATTAACATTATCCTTCTTATTAAAAATATAGAAGAACCAGCAAGCGCCAATCCGGCTACAGACATATTGCTAGTTTTCTTGCTAGATTTTTCATCAAGATTAGATTTTTCTGTTTCCTTTTTCTTATTTTTTTCATGCTTATCAATATAAGAAACAATAGTTACAAGAAGAGCAATTGCATTGGCAAGAAATAAAATTGCATCCTCTGCTGCTTCAAGTGAAGATGTTTCACCCATTATCATACCTACAATAACCAGTGCAGTTGTTATAGCCTCAATATAGATCAAACACTGACCTATATCAGAAATATTGTGCTCTTTTTCCTTTACTTCCTCTTCATTTTCAATATTTTTCAACTCTCGTTCTTTTTGTGCTATTTTCCTATTATTGTAAATTAAATATAGTGTACAAATAAGAGATAGGACCATGAAAGGTAATATAGTGTGGCTTAGCGCGCCACTTATCACGCCAAGTAATACCTGATCGCTACATATTTTTTCCAGTTCAATAGCCATAAATAATGCAAATGGAACCATTGTTACCAATGATGCACATTGTCTATATAGCTCTCTTTTTTTTAGTGTTAATAGCTCTTGTTCTAGCCTTTCTCTTTTGACTTCTTTATCAACTGTTGGCCAAAAATCCCAAAAAAACTCTTCTAATGGTTCAAAATCTCTTTTTTTCTTATTCTTTCCTGGAACCTTTTTGGTAGAAGAAAATTTGCCACTAGGTATTTTCATAATATTAACCTAATTAGTTGTAAGTTAATACAATTATACACCTTTTTGCTTTCTGAGTCAATATCACTAAGATATTAACTACTCTTGTCTATTAACTATTTCCTAGGAGATTTAATCAATCTATTTGATGCCGGCTAGGATATAATTATAGCCTGACCACACAGTTATAATAGCTGCAACCCATAAACAAATCGCACCTGTATATTGAATCATATAATAATCGTTCATTATTAGCGCTACTACAGCAACCATCTGTAGAAATGTTTTAATTTTTCCAGCTTTGCTTACAGGTAGACTAACATTTGTAGCTATCAGAAACTCCCGTAAACCCGAGACTAATATCTCCCGACAGATGATGATAATTGACGGTACTATTGTAAAATCATTTATCTTTTGCTTATAAATTAGCATAATTATCGTTGAAACCACTATTAATTTATCAGCAATTGGATCAAATAGCTTGCCAAACTTTGATTGGACTTTCCACGCACGCGCCAGGTAACCATCAAAAAAATCCGTAATGCACGCAAACACAAAGATTGATATTGTTATCAGGCCTGCATATTTATTTTCTATATAAAAACTTAATATTATTGCTGGTATTGCAAGTGCACGAGAAATTGTAAGCAAATTAGGCACGTTTTTCTTAAGCATGTAATATCATCTTACGTAATAGGTAAACTTATACAGAAGTACAACAGAGTTCACAAGCTAATAGTTTACAATTGAACATTTATAAAAACTCCATATACTTAAAAAATACAAGCTTAAAATATAAGGATGTAATGATGAATGATGATTTAGATAGTACCACAAAACAAGAAGCACTTAAGTATCACAGTAGAGGTGGTAACCCTGGTAAAATTTCAATTATGCCAACAAAACCTTTATCTACCCAGTATGATTTGTCACTTGCTTATTCTCCTGGCGTTGCAGCTCCGTGTCTTGAAATAGCTAAAAATCCTGAGGTTGTTTATGATTATACGGCAAAAAGCAACTGTGTTGCTGTCATTTCAAATGGCACTGCAGTGCTTGGACTTGGTAATATCGGTCCTCTTGCTTCAAAACCGGTCATGGAAGGCAAAGCTGTTTTATTTAAGCGTTTTGCTGATATTGATGCAGTTGATATAGAAGTTGATACAGAAAATATAGAAGATTTCATCAATGCAGTAAGGTATCTTGGGCCAAGTTGGGGGGGGATAAATTTAGAAGATATAAGATCTCCCGATTGTTTTATAATAGAGAAACGTCTGAATGAACTGATGGATATTCCAGTGTTCCATGATGACCAGCATGGAACTGCGGTGGTTGTTGCAGCTGGCATAGAAAATGCTCTTGATATTGTTGAAAAGAAATTAGAGGACGTTAAGATCATTATGAATGGTGCTGGAGCAGCCGGTATTGCATGTTTAGAAATACTAAAGTCCATGGGCGCTAAAAATATAGTGCTGTGCGATAAGCAAGGAGTAATATACAAAGGTAGAAACGAGGACATGAATGAGTGGAAGGAAAAGTATGCAATTGATACTTCCGAACGTTCTCTACTTGATACAATAAAAGGCGCTGATGTATTCATCGGACTATCTGCAAAAGATGTGTTAAATGAAGAGATGTTAAAGAGTATGGGCAAAGACCCGATTATTTTCGCTCTCGCTAACCCCGATCCAGAAGTAAGGCCTGAGTTTGCAAAATCTGTGAGGCCAGATGCAATAATCGCAACTGGTAGGTCAGATTACAACAACCAAGTCAACAACGTAATGGGTTTTCCTTATATATTTAGAGGGGCGCTTGATGTATATGCAACAACAATAAATGATGAAATGAAAATTGCAGCTGCAGATGCAATAGCAAAGCTTGCCCGTGAGCCAGTACCAGGTGAGATATCTGCAGCCTATGGCGGTCGTAAAATGAGCTATGGACGTGAATATATAATGCCTACTCCATTTGACCCAAGATTAATTTCTATAGTATCTCCTGCTGTTGCAAAAGCTGCAGTTTACTCAGGTGTTGCAAGAAAGGCAATACAAGATTGGAGCAAATATGAAAATCAATTAAAATCTCGCCTTACTAGTGCTCTTAACATGCTGAATTTACTGTCTTCACGATATTAGTAACTATACAATCAATAATTCAATTGTGCTCAATCGTTTTAGATTTATAATAAAAGTATTGTAATTTAAAGTAAATCAATGGTTATTGCAATTCATGAACTAGAAAGAATCGTCAAACAATCGTTCCCCGATGCTGATATAAAGATTCATGATCTTGCTGGAGATAATGATCATTATTATTTAAAAATAACCTCCAAGCGCTTTCTCGGAAAGACAAAAATAGAACAGCATAAAATGGTATATAAAGCACTAAAAGGTCAGTCTATACATGCCTTGCAGCTAGAAACTAATACTTAAAAATAAGGTGAATTTATGAACAATTTTGAACAAATAAAAAAAAATATAGCAGAAAATGATGTGGTATTGTATATGAAAGGCACTTCTGATTTTCCTCAATGCGGATTCTCTGGACTCGTCGTGTCAATCCTAAAAAAATTGAATGTGAAGTTTAAGTGTATTAACGTGTTGGAGAATGATGAAATACGTGAATCTATAAAAAAGTTTTCTGATTGGCCAACAATTCCACAATTATATATAAAGGAAGAGTTTATCGGTGGTTGCGACATCACTCGCGAGATGTACGAAAAAGGCGAACTGCAAAGTTTATTGAAGGAAAAAAAAATTATTGCGGAATAAGTACCAAGAAACCAGTGCCCAGACGCTGGAATTGGTATAACGTAGTATAGCTATGAAAAAGGATCTTGTATCTTGAAAAAAGCATCTAGTGTTTTTAAGCTTAAGCATTAGGTGGAGCAGTTGTGTTAAAAGTCAATAGAAAAATTGATGTAGCTGTGAATAAGTACTTAAAATTTGTGTGGGTGTACTTATTCACAGCTACGCTATTATTATATAGAAGCAGTCTTAGGACTATATTCCTCAGTAAACAGTCTACCGTCTCTTACTAAAGAGTTAGTGATCTTACCCAGAAAAAGTGGAGAGAAAGTTAAGACAATTTTGTCATGAAAATGATGAATCAAAAAGTTCAGGAATGCAATAGTTAGAGCTTATCCGCAAATGAAAAAAAGTATAGTATATGAGTTTTAAAAATGGGGTTAGAAATGAGAAAAAAGTATCCTACAGATCTTAGTGAAAGAGAGTGGTCGGCTAATAGAGAAACACTTTAGAGTATCATACAAGAAAGGAGGAAGGCCGCTAAAACATAGCAAAAGAGAAGTATTATCGGCAATTTTTTATGTACTACGTACAGGATGTCAATGGCGCTATTTACCGCACGCCATGGAAGAAAGTATATGAACAATTTAGGAGGTGGAAAAAGCAAGGAATTTTCGAAAAAATGAACTACGATATCACTAAATATAGTAGGTCAAAAATGGGAAGAAACGAGGAGCCAAGTGCTTGCATAGTAATCTGTAAAAACGACAGAAAAAGGGGGGTCAAAGGTTATGATGGGGGTAAAAAAGTAAAAGGTAGAAAAAGGTACATAATCTCAGGGTTTTATATTAGGCTGTTATGTGGGTGTTGCTAGTGAAAATGACAGAGATGGTAGCATTGGATAATATGAGGAAAAAATATACTAACGTTAAGAAAATGTGGTCTGATATGGGGTATCAAGGAAGAAATTTAAAGGAGTACATAGAAAAAGAGTACGGAATAGACATTGAAATTGTTAAAAGGCCTCCATGTAGGTTTTGGGTACACAAAGACACACCACCTGAACTACTACCAATGAGGGAACAGGGGTTTAAAGTACAGTCAAGAAGATGGGTTGTAGAAAGGACTTTTGCTTGAGGAATAGAAGGCTATCAAAGGAATATTTACAACATCCACTGAAAATTTCATATACCTGGCTATGAGTAGGGTTATGTTAAGGAGGGAATATGCTTGAGTTTACCAGTTTCCGGACAAGCTCTTAAAGGATTATCATAGCCTTTTAGAAAAAAACACAAAAAAAACGTTATTAGAAAAGGTAAAATCCGATCTAGAAGAAATACGTAATTTGAAAATAGAAACTCCAGAGAACGTTGATGGTGTTAATAAGCGTAGTTTTTGGGGAATGTTCAAAAAAGTGTGTCAAACTGAAAAAAAAGTAATAAATTGATATAAAAAAATGGAGGTTTGACAATGAGTCAGAAAGTAGTAAACAGAACTACCGGATTGGTAGATTATAAAGAATTAGAAACCTGTCGTCTATACGAGAAGGAAGGCCGCTGACAGGAAGGGACGGAGCATTAACACCATTTATAAAAAAGCTGCTGGAGGCAAGTTTGGAAGGTGAAATAGAAAATCACTTATTAGCTGAAAGTGAAGAGAATAATCGAAGAAATGGGAGAAATGGAAAGACTTTACGTACCAGTGCAGGCTCATTTGAGCTATTAACACCAAGAGATAGGGAGGGAAGTTTCGAACCACAAATATCAAAAAAAGGCAAACAAGCCTACATCCAGAGCTTGAAATAAAGATTTTGAGCACATTTGCCAGTGGTATGAGCTATAGAGATATAGCATCACATGTAGAAGAAATTTACGATCACAAAATATCGGTGGCAGAGATATCAAGTATTACTGACAAACTGCTACCGGTAATCAACGAATGGCGTAGTCGCCCGCTGCAATCTGTATATCCAATAGTGTTCATGGATGGCATGTTTTTTAAGGTTAAGGAAGACCGGCATTGCGTGAGTAAATGTATGTACAACATATTAGGAATAGACCAAAATGGCAGAAAAGAAGTCTTGGGCTTTTATTTGGCTGAAAGTGAAGGAGCTAACTTTTGGTTGGGAGTGCTAAATGACCTCAAAGAAAGAGGAGTAGAAGATATTCTGATTGCATGTGTAGATGGGCTAAAAAGCTTTCCTGCAGCTATAAACAGTGCGTTTCCTAAAGCAGAAGTACAGCTATGTATAGTGCATCAGATAATAAATTCACTAAAATATGTATCTAGCAAAGATGTGAAAGTTTTCATGAATGATTTGAAAAAAATATATCGTGCTACAAGTAAAGAAATTGCTGAAAATTACTTGCTTGAACTGGAAGAAAAATGGGGAGAAAAGTATCCTTTGGTTATAAAATTGTGGCAGAACAATTGGGAAAATTTATCTGGTTATTTCAAGTATTCTAGCCCAGTTAGGAGGGACCACAAATCCAATTGAGGGGCTGCACAGACAGATCAGAAAATTCACTAAAACCAAGGGCTCATTTACCAGCACAAATGCCTTGTATAAACAGGTATATTGTGCTATAAAAAAAGTAGAGCAAAAATGGACTATGGCTCTGCCTAATTGGGCTTTGACTATGTCTCAACTTGATATTTTCTTTCCAGATAGATTGAAAATTGAATTGAACTAAAAATGCGGTTTGACACACTTTTTTGAACATTCCCAGTTTTTGTCCTAGTCACTAATCAATTCCTCCCACCCAAGCATTCACTTGCCTTAGCATTTCAATAGAAGGCAAGTCTTCTGTGCTGAGTGGTAACCGGACAGTTTTGTGTTCTATGAGCCCAATATCATGCAAAAATGCTATTCTTAGACGTTTTTCGTCTTTACTATGCATTCCTTTTACGCCTTTTATAAACTCTAAAACTTGTTTCCAATTCCTTTCTTTTTTATAATATTCCATTCGGTAGTTTCTCCATTTTTATATCTATTAGGTTAAACTACCACTTTTTTTCTTCCCTCCCTTATTTTTTGTCCGCAGAGCCTAGAACTTCTTGAACAATAAGCTCTCTCTTAATACACAATTGTACGAACGTTGTAATATTTAAGAGTAATTTTCGCCAAGAAGGATGACCTTTACAGGATGACACAGACGCCATACTGTGCTTATTTTCGATATCTCTGGATTTCGCTAATAAGTGGCGAATCGTTGGTAAAATTAAGTCACTTTAGCTATAGAATGACAAAAAAGGTTTGCATTGGCTAAATTTTTAATTGAAGTAGCATAAGAGGTTAAAGGAAAAGCTTTGTGTTAATGGATTCATTTCAGGTATAGTATAGATAATACCACAATACTTATAAAATGGATCATGTTGTTAATGCGTATAATAGACTTGACACTCCTATAGTCAGGGGAGAAGGGGTATATCTTTTTGATAGAGGTGGTAAAAAATATTTAGATTTTGCTGCAGGTATTTCTACAACTTCTTTAGGGCATTGTCATCCATACATTACAGATAAGCTGAAAGAGCAATTGAGCTCATTATGGCACTGCTCTAACATTTTCACTATTCCCGAGCAAGAAAGGCTTGCCGAGCGTTTAACAACCCTTACTTTTGCAGATAAAGTTTTTTTCTGCTCAAGTGGGCTTGAAGCAACAGAAGCTGCAATTAAGTTTATTCGTCGTTACTTTTATTCAAAGGGGCAAGCAAAACGTAATCGTATTATTACAATTGAAGGAGGGTTTCATGGCCGCAGTATTGCTGCAATTTCTGCTGGAGGCAATGAAAAATCACGCGAAGGTTTTGCTCCGCTCCTTTCTGGTTTTGATAAAGTTCCAAGAAATGACATTAAAGCATTAGAAGAAAAAATCAATAATGAAACATCTGCTGTGTTTTTAGAGCCCATACAAAGCGAAGGTGGAGTATATCCACTAGACGTAAAATATCTTCAAAAAGTAAGGGAAATAACAAAAGCTCAAGGGATAATTTTGTGCTTTGATGAAGTGCAATGCGGATATGGACGCATCGGTTCTTTATTTTATTATCAAAATGTCGGCATTGAACCTGATATGCTAACCTGTGCAAAAGCTATGGGTAACGGTTTTCCTCTAGCTGCATGTTTAGTAAAAGATTACATAGCAGAAGCAATCACTCCAGGAACTCATGGATCAACCTATGGTGGCAATCCACTTGCCATGACTGTTGGTAATGCGGTACTCGATATAATGCTAAAAGAAGGCTTTTTTGACCATGTTAAGAGAATTAGTAAATATTTAAAAGAAAAGCTGTTGCCTTTAGCTAAAGAATTTCCTGAGATGATTTCAGAAGTTCGTGGAGAAGGGTTACTAATGGGAATAGAACTAGCAACTCCTGTAGCCGATAAAATTATTAGTCGATCTCTTGATAAAGGTTTAATAATAACTAGGGTTTTAAACAACAAAGTAGTAAGGATAACCCCACCACTTATCATTGAGGATGAGCATGTGAACGCAGCTTGTAATATGCTTTATGATTTGTTTTTTAAGATTAAAGATATATAAAATTCGGTAATATAAATTCAAGCTTGCAAATGCCTTTCATAACATGTAAAATTAACTTTGTTTTTTATCACAATAACATCGTACTTTAATGGATTGGTTATTGGTCTTAGTATCATCAGCAATTTTTATTTTGTTAATTTTATCGTTTTTGTTCTCAGGAGCAGAAATAGGCTTAACCTCAATTAGCCGTTCTCGAGTTAATAAGCTAAAGCTAGACGGTAACAAAAGAGCCAGGATAATAGACCGCTTATTAAATAAGAAAGAATTGACAATAGGAACGGTATTGCTCGGCAATACAATTATTAATATTACTTGCTCTGCTTTATTTACAGCAATATTTATCAATCTTTTTGGAAATGAGGGCATTCTCCTATCAACAATTATAATGACATTTTGTATTTTATTGTTCTGCGAAGTTCTACCAAAAACTTATGCTATTCAAAATCCTGAAAAATTTGCATCATTTTCTGCTTATTTTGTATTGTTTTTTGTAAAGATTTTTTCTCCATTGACGCTAGGTATTCAATTTATTGTTAACCTCATCCTGAAATTATGTGGGCTGCATAAAGATAAGGAAGTGATATCTGCAGCGGATGCAATGCGTAATATGATTACTCTTCACCGCAGTGAAGGAACTATGTTACAACAGGATTTAGATATGCTAAGCAGCATACTTGATTTAGCTGAAACAGAGATATCACAAATCATGACTCACAGGAAAAATTTGTTCTCTCTTGATATAAATCAAAATAAAGAAGAGCTGATAAGGAAGATTTTAACCAGCAGTCACAGTAGAATTCCTTTGTGGCAAGAAGAATCAGAAAAAATTGTAGGTGTAATTCACGTGAAAGGTCTAATAAATGCCTTGCGTGAAAAGAATAATAAAGCGGAAGAAGTTGACATTACCCAAGTTATGTCAAAGCCTTGGTTCATACCAGAAAGTACACCGCTCAGCGTGCAACTTCACAACTTCCGTAAGAACAGGAAACACCTTGCATTTGTTATTGATGAGTATGGAGCACTGCAGGGAATTGTAACTCTTGAGGATATACTGGAAGAAATAGTTGGAGAAATTTCGGATGAGCATGACCTGATTACGGAGAATTTCATAAAGAAAATATCTGATAATATGTATCACATAGAAGGAAAATCTACTATTAGGGACATTAACAGGCAGTTACACTGGAATCTCCCTGATGAAGAAGCTACAACTCTAGCAGGTATGATTGTGAATGAAATAGAGCGCATTCCTGACGAAGGCGAGGAGTTTTCCATGTATGGTTTTCGCTTTAAGATTTTAAAAAAAGATAAAAATATTATTACTGTTGTTGAAGTGCAAGTAAAAACTGGTAATACTAGTAGCAGCAATTAATTGGTGGAGTTTCATGGAAGATACAGTAAAAATAACGGCTGAAGAGTTGAAGGGTTACATAGAGAGAATCGAAAAACTTGAACAAGAAAAGAGGGATGTGCAAGATCACATTCGTGATGTATATGCAAAAGCCGCAGATGAAGGTTGGGATACAAAAATGATGAAACAAATTATTAGACTGAGGAAGATGGATGATGATGACAGAGAGGAACAGGAAATATTGCTTGATACCTATAAACGTGCATTGGGAATGAGCTACGAAGAAGAGTTAAGTGAATAGCAGAATTGTAATTGGAATAAGTGGAGCATCTGGTTCTATTTACGGTGTACGTATTTTAGAGGCGTTAAGAAATATTAATAGATCTCTTATCCGAGTAGCTGACACTGGGATCCAGAAAAAGTGTATAGATTCCAATGTCAGCTACTCAAATGGCACCAAACCTGGCTATGAAACTCATTTAGTGATAAGCCGTGCTGGGAAAATAACTCTAGCTCATGAGATTAAAGAAAAACTTGAAGATATTACATCACTTGCAGATTTTTACTATTCTGAAGAAAAAATAGGAGAAAAAATAGCAAGCGGCTCATTTAAAACTTCAGGAATGATTGTAGCACCATGCTCTATGAAGACAATGTCTGAAATCGCATCAGGTGTTACTTCCAATCTATTGACAAGAGCTGCAGATGTAACACTAAAAGAAAGAAGAAAGTTAGTTCTTATGGTGCGAGAGTCACCACTGCATCTTGGGCATTTACAAAATATGTTAAAATTAACGGAGATGGGAGCGATTATTGCTCCACCAGTGCCTGCTTTTTATATTAAACCGAAATCGTTGGATGATATTATTAATCATTCTGTTGGCAAAGTATTGGATTTATTTGATATCAAATTACCTGACTTTAAGGAGTGGCAAGGAAGTGACAATTATTATTGATGGTAAAAAAATAGCGAACGACCTGTGTGAGAGGCTATCACAAAAGATTTATGCCCTAAAGAGGGAGTATAATATTTTTCCTTGCCTAAAAGTAATTCTCGTTGGTAGCAATCCAGCAAGTCAGGTTTATGTTCGCAACAAACAGAAAAAAGCAGAATCAATAGGCATAAGTTCTGAAACAATTCTTTTATCTTGTGAGACATCAGAAGATGAGTTAATTGGAAAAATTAATGAATTAAATGAAGATCCATCTGTGCATGGCATTTTAGTACAGTTGCCTTTACCAAATCATATTAGTGCAAGCAGAGTAATTAACGCAGTAAGTATTGAAAAAGATGTAGATGGCTTCCATGATGAAAACGTTGGCAAATTAGTTAAAGGTGAAAAAAACTGCCTTATACCTTGCACTCCTAAAGGTTCTTTGCATTTAATTAAATCAATTGAAGAGAACCTTTCCGGTAAAAACGCAGTGGTAATTGGTAGGTCAAATATCGTGGGTAAACCAATGTTTCACCTGCTATTGCAAGAAAACTGCACTGTTACCATCTTGCATTCACAAAGCAAGGATTTAGCTGAATATTGCTCTAAAGCGGATATAGTAGTTGCAGCAGTCGGAAAGCCAAATTTTGTTCAAGCAGACTGGATAAAGAAAGGTGCAATAGTGATAGATGTTGGCATAAATAGCGTTAACGTAGGAGAGCTTGTAGGTGATGTTGACTTTGAGGGAATAAAAGGGAAAGCCAAAGCTATTACTCCAGTACCCGGGGGCGTTGGCCCAATGACCATTGCATTTCTAATGATGAACACTGCCATTGCTGCTTGCTTACAGAAGGGAGTTGATGCTTCTAATTTTATTAATTGAGGTATGAAGAGGAAAGCTGTATGAAGATAGACATCTCACAATTAATAAAAAATTGAGATTTTTGAAATTCCTCAGTAGTCAAATTTATTAAATATTTAGGATCATCATCTATTCTTTTTTCTCTACAAGCAGTTAGTGGAATCGCAAAGTTTCTAGGCACAAAAAGCTTTGAACCTAATATATGAGCTAAACTTGATTTTTCAACCGTGGATACACCTGCAATAAAAATAATAGTCTTCATTTTATGAATTTACTTGCTATATGAACCATCGGAGAAATTTTTTTATAGTTTATAGTATCTATATTTTGCCATATACAACCATCAGAATCTTTTCCATCAGATTCTCGCTTTATTTCTCCTATGATTTCAATTTTGTATAAAACTGCTATATGTTTTAGACATTTATTTACATTGTCTTCATTATAATGATATAGGCTAGTAACTGTTCGGATTTGGTCGTATTGTTTCACTAAACAACCTGTTTCTTCTCTAATTTCTCTTACAAGCGCCTCTTCAAGCGTTTCAGCAATTTCTACCTGGTAAATCAAACAACCCTTTATAAGGACCTCGACTTTTTTTCACCAAAACTATACTTTTAGGTTTTAAAATTAAACCATATACGCCTAAGTGAGAGTGATAAATAATATTATCTTTCATTAAACCAAAAACATTAGAGTTAATATAATAATTTAAAAAATTAATTATACAAAATAATGTATTATAAATACAATTACTCAATATAAAAATTCCACTTAACAAATTTATAAATTTGCAAGGAACTAAAAGTGAACATTAATAAAGCTATTTAACTGTATCAGTTTAGAATGATTTTAGAGGTTGTCCGAAAACTAGTAAATTCAAGAATATCATTGGGATTAGCCCCCTTATCCAACAAGCATCGAACTATTGGTACACAAACGTTATTTTTTCTGCATAGAATGGCAATGTGCAGTAGCGTTGTTTCTCTAATTGGACTACAATCAGTTAGCCTGAACCTAAAATTTATATCAAATCCGCTTCTTTCCCATTCTTCATATACTGCCTTAAGTTCTTCTTGCAACTGCAACCTATGCTTTACTTCATCAATAAATTTAGTTGGGTCGCCCTGACCGGAGTCAATACTATCACTTACTTTTGCAAGCATATTATTGAATTTTCCAAGCTGAAACATATCTTGTGGTGGCATACTACTAACCTCTAGAATAAAACCCTTTAAGTATACAGTAAAGCTAAAGGAAATCAAAGGTTCTTGCTTTCAACACTTATGTCTATCATCAGGACCTATAGCTTCGAAAAAGGTTTAGTGTTAAATTATTAGAAAATTACTTATAAAAATAAATCTTATGGAAAGTAGAACTAAGGCTTGGTTCATTTGGCTGATTAGTAACTTGGTTGTTATATTCAGCAACATGCAGATAATCTACACCTTTATAAGTGTGCATCTTGAAAAAGAACTTGGGCTCACAATCACGCAAGTTGCACTGGCTAATTCAGCATATACTTGGACTTTTGCCATCTTACAATTTTTTAGTGGGGCAATGTTTAATGTTTTTTCCAGTAAAAAATTTATTCTTTCTCATTATCAACTATAATCCTCGGGTTTCTTGTCCTTGTTAACGGTAACAATTTTTCCCATTTAATTTTATCTCAAGTGTTTATTGCAACTGGAGCATCATTTGGTTTTATTGGTGCTGCTCATACAAGTAGCATATGTTTTCCTGTTGCCCAATTTGGATTGATGTTTTCACTAGTGCAAACGATTTCAAGTCTTTCTGCGCTGATAATTCAAATATTGTTCTCTAGCTTGCTTGCTGAAGGTGCAGATTGGAAGAATCTGATTGTATGCATAATACTGTTTGGTGTGTTGATATTTGTACTTACGCTTTTTTATCCAAACACACTTCCAGAAAGCAGCTCAGAAAAGTGCACAATAAAAAGCTCTATAAGAACAGTAATGTGCTCTGTACTAACGGTGCTAAAATTAAGAGATATCTGGATAACTTCAGTGGTGGGTGCTATTACTTTTGGAACATTTTTAGCACTTAATACCTTGTGGGCTCCAAGGTTACTGAGCAACTCAGAACTCAATGCAATGGAGTCAGGTATAGCAACCGCAATACTATGGCTTGGTCTTGCAGTTGGTGCTCCAATTGCAGATCGAATCTCAAACTTATTTAAAAATAGGAAACATGTAATTTCTGCTTTTGCTTTATTGCAAGGCGTCTCAATTATTATTTTACTATGCAGCCATTTAACAGTCCACGTTGTGTACTTTTGTATGTTAATGTTCGGGTTTTTTGCGGGAGGACATATGCTTAATTTTACTGTCGGCAGCGAGATTGTGAAACGAAAATACATTAGCACATCATCATCCATTATCAATGGATTTATGTTTATTGGCAGTGGAGTTATAGTGTCAATGTTAGCACTTTTTACAGATTATCAAATGGCGCTTTTTGCAATATTCGTAACGTTGGCAACTGCCAGTATTTTAAATTATGCTACAAAAGAGACATACCCTAAAAAATAAAGTAGCTGAACCTTAAGTCAGTTGCTATATTGTGTTTACATATTGCAATACTTACTCAATTATGGATCACGTTACAACAAAAGACACAACAGTAACTAAGGCAATGATAGCTGAAAATATAAACCAAGAAATAGGATTATCAAAGGAAGACTCTGCTTCGATAATAGACGATATATTGGACGAAATGAAGACGAGCTTGGCAAAGGATGGAATAGTGAAAATATCGTCATTTGGAACATTCTTGGTCAAAAAAAAGAAGGAAAGACCAGGAAATATACCAAATACATCAGAGAAAGTGATGATTCAAGCAAGAAACTCAGTTTCTTTTAGGCCTTCAAAAACTATAAAAAAATCAATAAATAATTAATGAATAAGGAAAAATTATTTTATACGATTAGGGAAGTAGCTGAAGAGCTACATTTGGAACAGCATATTTTGAGATTTTGGGAAGGTCAATTTCATCAAATTAAGCCTACAAAGCGTAAAGGAAGAAGGCTATATGATCGTAAGTGTATAGAGGCCATAAAGAAAGTAAAGTACATGCTATATGATAAAGGATATACAATAAAAGGAGTGCGAAAGGAATTTGGTAATGATATAAAAGTCAATCGTGATCCAAAGAATTTGTTGCAAGAACTTACCGATTTGAGGGACTATTTAACTAGTAAAATAAATAACGAAGAAAGTAACGAACAGGCGTGAAACACTACGTCTCGCTAGAATTTTGGAGTTTTGTGAGAGTTGATATATCTAAAATGTGGCATATAGCCTCATTTCTTATGTTATTAGCAATATTAATAGGCTGTGGCCTGCAAAAACCTGCACCTGTGCTGCTTAAAGGCGAAGGATTTTACGGAAAAAGAGAGCTGGAATATACAAGAGAGTACCATTTAACTAGGGAGCCTTCAGTGCAAAAAGAAAGTAGAAAAGCCATCATAAACAGGATATACAAAGATAACAATAATGCACAAAACGTGGAAATTAATGGGGTAAATTGTAAATTTGTAATGCCAGTTAAAGGTACAGTTATTTCAGCTACTTCTTCTGATGAAATGTGTAAGGATGGCATAAAAATTGCTGCTCAAAATGGAACGAACGTAGTTGCCTCTGCACCTGGCAAAGTGGTATATGTAGGCAAAGGGCTGAGATGGTATGGGAATTTAATTATAGTGGAACACAAAGATAATTACATGACTGTGTACTCCTATTTAAAAAACATACATGTTGAAATTGGCGATAAAGTAAAGCAAGGTCAAGTAATTGGATCTGCAGGTAAATCAAGCACACAAGATAAAGATCCACAGATGTGTTTCACAATACGGCATAATGGCCAAGCGGTTGATCCTTTGATGCATGTGAACTGTAATTGAATTTGGATTTATATGAAATATGATTTTAAAAGTGTTGAAAAATTTTATCAAGATAAATGGGATTTTTCTGTAAGCAAGAATAGTAAACAAAAAAAGTGTTACGTGTTGGAAATGTTTCCATATCCATCTGGTAAAATTCATATGGGACACTTACGTAACTATGCAATAGGGGATGTGATAGCACGTTACAAGAGAGCTAATGGATTTGAGGTTTTGCATCCAATTGGCTGGGATGCGTTTGGATTACCAGCTGAAAATGCAGCAAGGGACAACAATATTAGCCCTGAAACATGGACAAAAGAGAATATAGATAATATGCGTACACAGTTGAAATCTATAGGTCTTTCTTATAATTGGGAGCGTGAACTCTCCACATGTGAGCCTGATTATTACAAACACGAACAAAAATTTTTCCTGGATTTTTTAAAGCATGGGCTTGCCTATCGAAAAGAGTCATGGGTTAACTGGGATCCAGTGGACCAAACAGTGCTTGCAAATGAACAGGTGGTTGATGGAAAAGGATGGCGATCAGGTGCAGTTGTTGAAAAACGTAAGTTGTCCCAATGGTTTTTAAAGATTACTGATTTCGCTGAAGATTTACTCAAGTGCCTGCAAAGTTTGAAAAATTGGCCAGAAAAAGTCAAAACAATGCAGGAGCGTTGGATAGGAAAATCTGAAGGAGCAACTATAGAGTTTGAAATCGTTGGCCTGAATAAGAAATTAAAAGTTTTTACGACTTATCCTCATACTTTGTTTGGGGCTTCTTTTTGTGCAGTGGCAGCAGAGCACCCTATTGTGCAGGATATCAGGCTTGCTGTCATCCCAGTGCGTGACACTGGGATCCAGGAAAAAGATGAGATTCCAGCGTCACGCGCTGGAATGACAATTGATGAAAAAATTGGAGTTTACACCGGATTAAACGTAAAACATCCATTTCTTGATAAGGAATTGCCACTTTACATAGCGAATTTTGTGTTGATGGAATATGGAGAAGGCGCGATTTTTGGTTGCCCTGCACACGATCAGCGTGATTTTGAATTTGCGCAGAGGTACAATTTGCCGATTATTCCCGTTATTTCTTCAGCCCACTTAGGTGTCATTCCAGCGCGTGACGCTGGAATTCAGAATTCTTACAATGGATCCCAGTGTCGAAGCACTGGGATGACAAAGGAGGCGTATACTGGCGATGGGGTAATGTTCAATTCTGAATTCTTAAACGGATTAACGGTAAGTAGAGCAAAGGAAGTAATCATTAAAAAGCTCAAAGAAAAAGGGATAGGTGAGAAAACAACAAACTATCGTTTGCACGATTGGGGAGTTTCAAGACAGCGTTATTGGGGATGCCCTATACCTATCATATATTGCAAAGACTGTGGTACTGTTCCAGTACCAGAAAAAGACCTTCCTGTAGTTCTACCAACAGATGTGGAATTTGCAAGTGGTGGTAATCCGCTTGATAAACACCCAACTTGGAAATTTGTTGACTGCCCAAAATGCGGAAAGCAAGCAGAGCGTGAAACTGATACATTCGACACCTTTTTTGAGTCTTCCTGGTATTTTGCTGCATTCTGTAGTGAAGATAAATCAATAGACAAAGATGCATGTAATCGTTTTATGCCTGTTGATTATTATATAGGTGGAATAGAACATGCAATTTTGCATTTGCTTTATTCAAGATTTTTCTGCCGTGCTTTAACCAAATGTGGCTATTTTGCTATTAAAGAGCCTTTCTCTACTTTAATCACTCAAGGAATGGTCTGCCATATAACTTACAAAGACGAGAATGGCAAATGGCTGTTTCCCGAAGAAGCAAAAGAGTTGATTGCACAAGGAGCTAAGGTTCAAGTTGGAAAAGTCGAGAAAATGAGCAAATCGAAAAAGAACACAATTGACCCAAACTTTATCATAGGAAAGTATGGTGCTGATACTGCTCGCTTGTTTGTGTTATCCGACACTTCTCCAGAAAAAGATATGGAATGGTCCGATGATGGCGTGGAAGGCTGTTCTCGCTATATAAACAAATTGTGGCGTATGGTAATGCAGCTGAGACCTGTAAATATACACTATGATAATGAAAGTGTTACGGGTGGACTTCTAGAGTACAGAAAAAAAATTCATAAACTCTTACACGGACTTACAGATGACTTGGAAAACTGCAGATTAAACTGTGTAGTGGCAAAATTTCGCGAAATGACGAATTTAATAGCTGAAATAGACGTAGAAGCTGGAAAATCTCTTATTGATGAAGGTATATGCATACTAATCAGAGTAATCGAACCATTTATACCACATCTAGCTGAAAGCCTATGGCAAGAAATAGGAGGTCAACCTTGGCCAAAAGCTGATGAATCATTATTAGTTGACGATACGGTAACTATAGCAGTGCAAATCAATGGAAAATTACGTACAACAATAAAGGTGGCAATTAACTTACCTCAAGAAGAATTGAAGAAAATAGCGATAGACTCTGTGTCCAGTAAGATCGATCAAAGCAAAGTTCGCACTGTATATGCTGTACCAAATAAGATAGTAAATATAGTTATATAAAAAATCCGAGTGTATCTGTTCAGGGGCATCGCAAATATTGAAGCAAAAGTGGTCAGTGCTTGACACACAGCTGTACGAACATTGCAATTTGCAGGTAATTTGCGTAGTAAGTGGTGTCATGAAAGTAGCTGACACTGGAATGGCTTTGTTGCATAGCAACGTAAGTTTTTTCCAGAGTAAATAATTTTATGCGACTATTTCAAATTTAGGCATACCAATTGCAGTAAATTTGTTCATTAAGTAGCATTTAATAAGTAGTTCCTTCTCTCTATTTGTCTCAGATTTATTCTTAAAACTAAACCCAAATATTCGCTTCAACCTTGAGAAAAATTCTTCAATATACGATCTTTTTCCGTAATTTACTTCTTCTTTCCATCTTTTATACCATTTTCATCATATAATTTCATTAACTGAATAGCGGCATTTCTATCAAGCATATAATCCAATTTTGGATGCTCTGCTGCGTTGTTTTTCGGAGGAATTTTCGTTTTTATGCCATATTGATTACACAGCTTATAGAGCTTTTTTCTATCATATGCCCTATCTGCATATAGTGCTTTTATAGCATATTTAACATCAAATTTCCCCAATGCTCCATAGTGATCAGAGTAAACGCCATTACTGTATTTTGTAGCTATGACTTGTTTGCTCAACATTATGTGCAATTGTTCTTACTTGTTTATAGCCGCGGTACTCTCTATCTTTGCTATTTTCTTTGCTGTGTGTTGTTGTATATACTAATTCCTGTACTGTCTATAGCAATTTCGATATCTTCCATGTTATTTTTATCAACTCTGCAATCATTGATCTTAATATCAAGTTTCTTTTGATGCTTGTGAATAGCTGATAACCTGCAAAATTTTTCCTATTTATTCAATGTATCCCTCTAAAAATCCCACTCAAACCTATTCTGAATAGATGGGTTATTATATGTATCAAAATCACCACTTTATTGCTGTAAATATTGTTGCCACCCTGCATTTTGGCCCAATTTCATACCAATTTTCGATAGCTTTATCGATGTAACGAAAAATATTTCCCCTTTTTTCAAGGAATTTGTTATATTCGTTTTGGTTACTGATTTTCATTTTCTGTGGCATATTTTTCCTTAAATAGCTGTTTTATAATGAATTCTGTCAGTAACTGCAAGATTTTTTCAGTTGCTATGCAACAAAGCCCACTGGGATCCAGGAAACTTAATTGCAAGTAATGCATTGGGTTTGGTGAGTATGGGTTTTGCGTTATAGAATGAAGCACTTTTGGTGAATTTGTAAAGAAAACTGGATTCCAGCATCAAGTGCTGGAATGACATCATAGGGGCACTGGGATGGCTTTGTTGCATCGCTATTTATGAAAGGCTAACTATAGTTAGGATTATAAGCAACCTATAGAAAATCTTGTTTTTTTGCAATCAATCTGATCAAATTTAAGAATAGTAATTTGTTATTTGTATTAATAAATTTAATTCTATTGAAAATAGCTAAAGCATTGAAATTCTTGAATTTTAGCCGGATTAGTGAGTGGTAGTGAAATTTCTTTTACTCGAATTTAGGTATTCACTGACCGTTCTTGTTATAAATACCAGAATAATAAGCTACTGATATTCTCTATCTTTTTTATCTTTAATCCATCATAGCTAGCGATGCAACAAAGCCCACTGGAATCCAGCCTTTCTGCAATCTCATCGAAAACGTTGTAACCACTTTCTATGCTAGTTTGCTTGTGAGCAAGCAAACTTTCCTGGACCCAAGTAGTCAAGGCACTGGGATGACACCCTACTAGCGGAAGTTACTCTCAAATGTTTGTTCATGTTAGCTACAAACATTAAGAAATTTACCAAACGAAAAAAAAGGCAAAAGAAGCCCTAGTCATTGTCTATTTTCAGTATTGGCGTTTTTTAAGTCTTAAACACTGCAATTTAGCTGCTTTTAAATGCAACTCACCTTTGTTTAAATGTTTAAGAAATTTACTAAGCAGAAAAAAAGGCAAAAGAAACCCCGTGGTAATTAGTGTTCACTCTCTAATCCTTCAAATTGGCGTACTATACTGTCTTAAACGACTTATAAGCGCGTTTCAGCTTATATGGGTAAAAACCCAAAAATATTGTGAAGACATAAGGTGCACATAGTGCAAAAAATTAAAAATAAGACGCCAACTACGTTGTTTTCTTGCTGTTTAATCTGCACAGATGAAGATAACTGAATACCTTCAGTTTCATAATAAGGGCGCTGGCGGAGTTTGTCAAGTAGGTTTTGCGTTTAATCCGTTTTTATGAGCTACTTGCCATATATTCCAAGGAGTTCTTCTTGTAGATATTATACCAACAATCCACTATTTTTTTTATGTCTTGTGGTTTAGTTTCTGGACCTATGCTGATTCTAATTGAACACTCTGCTTGCTCTTTTGTTGCCCCCATTGCAAGCAAAACATGGGAAGGCTCAACTTTTCCAGAAGAACATGCAGAACCATTACTAACTGCAATATGATTCAAGTCAAAATGCATGAGCTGCACATCACTCTTTACTCCTGGCATATAAATAAAACTTGTGTTTGGCAGCCTCTTAGAGTTTTTACCGAAGATTCTTATGTCACTGGCAAGATTTAATAATTCACACTCTAATTGATCACGTAGCTCCTTTACTTCATCCATTTTTGATAGAAGATCTGGAATATTTTGCAGTGCAGCAGAAAGGCCTGCAATTGCAACAATATTTTCCGTACCACCACGAAATCCCTTCTCTTGTCCACCACCTATTATAATAGGTTCTATCGCAAGTTCTTTATTGAATATTAAAACTCCACTGCCTGCTACACCGCCAAATTTATGGGCGGATAAAGTGAGTAAATCCACTCCTAAATCTTCCATATTAACTTTAATTTTCCCAACACTTTGAGCAGTGTCAGTGTGGCAAATTGCTCCAAATTTGTGTGCTATTTCAGCTATTTCCTCAATAGGTTGAATAACTCCGGTTTCGTTATTTGCCATCATAACTGAAACTATTGCTTTGTTTCCTTTAAGTTCGCTTAGAATTTTTTTTAGCTCTAAAAAGTCAACAATGCCCTCCTGATCAACGGGTATTATATATGGATTACATGCAGAATTAAGAATTGAAGGATGCTCTATAGCTGAAATTACATGCAGGTAGCCTGCTATTCCTCTCATAACAAGGTTATTCGCTTCAGTTGCACCAGACGTAAAAACTATTTCTTTATCACTTGAGACGCCAATAGCACCACGTACGTTATCTCTTGCCTCCTGAAGAATCTTCCTCGCTTCTTGTCCTCTTTTATGTAGTGATGATGGATTGAGCGTTTGTTTTAACAAGACCTCAAATATACTTTTTTTTACATTTTCACTAATTGGAGCAGTTGCATTGTAATCAGCATATACGCAACCACTATTTTCTAAAGAGAATGGACTCATCTGTCACTTAAATAAGTTTACCATCAACTATAACCATAACTATGTACGTTAGCTTTAATACGATAAAAAATTTATTGCAAAAACAGCGAAATTAATACATAATTAATAACTCACGTCATCAATACCTGTCAAGCAGGTTCTTATTAGGGGTTACCATGGTTGAAGTTTTTTTGAATAATGCAACAAAAAAGATAGAAGGTGAATACCGCCAAAGCAAAGATGCCAACGCGCCGGTTGTGCTGGTTTTACATCATCATCCTCAATATGGTGGTAATATGGATAGTAAAATTGTACATAGTACATATACGTCTTTTATCGATAACAATTTTTCTGCATTGAAAATTAACTTTCGGGGTGTGGGAAAATCTACTGGAACTTTTGATAAGGGTATAGGAGAGTTAACTGACGCTGCGGTAGCTATTGATTGGCTTCAGGAACATAATTCTAGCAACGTTCCAATTTGGATCGCTGGTTTTTCTTTTGGAGCATGGGTGGCTATGCAGCTAACAATGCGCCGCCCTGAGATAGTGGGTTTTATTGCTCTTTCTCTTCCGGTAACTAAGTACGATTTTTCTTTTCTTTCTCCCTGTCCAGTTTCTGGGCTTATAATACAAAGCAGTAATGATACAATCTCAGAAGAAAGCGATGTAACAGAATTAGCAAAAAGGTTGATAAATTCAGTAAAAAGTGATCACATGAAATACCATATAATAGATGAGACTAATCACTTTCTAAGGGATAAAGAAGAGGAAGTGACTCAAATCGTAGACGATTATATAAAACTGCGCTTGAATAGTGCAACTATTTCTTCTCAAAAGGTCAAAAAAGAGGTAAGGGTAAAAGAATATGCCTAATCTTTACAAACAAGAGAAATGAGTGTAGTAATATAAATGAAAAGGTTTTGTTATGTTTAAAAAGCTATTATTTTTTGTTTTAGCTGTGTTTATGTTATCGGGGTGTTCCCTAAGTAAACAGCGTAAGTTAAAAAGTCCGTGTATAAAAAGCAATGAAAGCATTTCATGCGAGTTGTACTCTGTTAATGATCATTGGTTAGATAAGTATAAGGCATAGGTAGTTTTAAATTGTGCTATTTTTCCTATTCATAACTTCACTAATGATCGATCTCTCAATTGGAAAATGCAGTCTGCCTTTTCTGCAAGGAGATGATTGTGCGTTACTATAAGCATAGAGCTGTTATTTTCCTTTACGTATGAATGTAGCAGTAAAAACACGTTAAAAGAATTTGTTGGATCTAAATTTCCTGTTGGCTCATCTGCAAGTAAAAGCTTTGGAGAATTTACAATGCTTCTTGCAATTGCAACTCTCTGCCTTTCCCCACCTGAAACTTCAGATATCATACTACTTGCTTTGTTTTCCAGACCAAATTTTTCCAATGTTGCTTGCGAATTTTTTTTTGCTTCAGCTTTGCTTTTTCCTGCAATGAGTTGAGGAAGCATAATATTTTCCAACACCGATAACTCTTGTAACAAATAGTGAAATTGATAAACAAAACTAAGAAAATTTCTTCTTACATGGGTTTTATGCTTATTACTGGCTTGTGTGCAATTTATTCCATCTATCGTAACTATACCTGAAGTTGGCTTATCCAACAAGCCTGCGATTTGCAATATAGTTGTTTTCCCTGTACCTGAATCGCCAATCAGCGCTACTACTTGCCCTCTTGTGACACTTAGATTGATGTCTTTTACAACAGCAGAATTGTCCTTGAAGCTTTTATCTACAGAAGTTAGTTCTAGTGCTACATTACCACCCATGTTTAAAAGACCCAGAAGGCATCTAAGTTTTGGAAACCGAAAAACTGTTACCACAACCACATTGAGACTTAGCAAGGGTATTCTTTATTTGAAAACCAGAACCACTGAGATTCTCAGTATAATCTATAACTGAGTTATTTAAAAATTTTGCTGAACAATTATCAACCATTAATACAGGATTGCCATTTTCATCATTAATTACTATATCTTTACCTTTTTCGCTAAAACTGGAGTGGCTTCTATAGTCCTCGCTTTCTTCATCATCTTCGTCTTCGTCATCAAATTCATCATCGTAATCATCATCTTCATCATCCAAAGATAGATTTTTATTCATTTGATCCATAAGAAAATTGTATTTGAAGCCAGAACATCCACCACCTGAAACTGCAACCCGCAAAACGGAACTCTTATCCCCTTCCTGTTCTGCAAGAGAGTGGATTTTTTTTAGTGCGTTATCAGTTAAGTTGATGTTGTAATTTGTTGACATAGTAACCACCGTTTATTATTGATAACTTATTATAGTAGAAATTTTACATGTCAAACAATAATTTTCTATTAAGTTATGCATGTTTTCCAAGCAAAACAAAAGGGAGATACTTCAAAGAGCCAGAAGATGAGAATCGCAGCTGCTTTCAGCGTGATAGGGATCGCATTGTTCACTCTAATGCGTTTAGGAAATTGGGGTACAAAACACAAGTTTTTATCAATTACGAGCACGATTACTATCGCACTCGGCTGACTCATAGCCTTGAAGTTGCACAAATTGCAAGATCCATCGCACGCAGACTCGGCTTAAATGAGGACATCACTGAATGCATAGCGCTTGCACATGACCTTGGTCATCCCCCATTTGGTCACACAGGTGAGGATGCTCTAGTTCAAGTTGATAATGAGAAGTATGAGTTTGGTCATAATGTTCAAGCTATAAGGATTTTAACTTACCTTGAACAGAAACATGCTGATTTTGATGGTATGAATCTGAGTTGGGAGGTGATTGAAGGGGTTGCAAAACATAATGGTCCCTTGCTTGGTCAAAACGCAGAGTCTTCTACAAATAATCAACTGTTATTAGAATATAATGAAAAATATGATCTAAAACTTGAAGAATTTTCAAGCATTGAAGCGCAAGTTGCCTCAATTGCGGATGATATTGCTTACAGTGTTCACGATCTTGATGATGCACTCAGGGCAAATTTAGTAACCATCGAAGATTTGCTGAATGTCCCTTTAATTGGAAAAATGTTTAAAGACGTAAGGAGCGGATATTCAGAATTGCCTCAGAGCAAACTCATACATGAATCACTGAGTGGAACTATAGGAACTATGATAAGCGATGTTGTTTCTCAGACTGAAAGAAATATTGAAGATCACAAAATAAAAAGCGTAGAAGACGTAAGAAGTCTAAATAAAATGCTAGTCACATTTTCACCAGAAGTTGCGAATGCTACAAAAGAAATGAAAAGATTCAATATGGAGAAAATATACAGAAGCTATAAACTGAGTAGAACGATGAACAAAGCAAAACGCATAATACAGGAACTTTTTCAATGTTTTTATGAAAACCCAGGATTACTTCCCACAGAGTGGAGCAAACTCGCTTGTGAATCTCAGCGTTCAGTAATAATATGTGACTATATCTCGGGTATGACAGATAGATTTGCCATACACGAGCACAGAAGAATTTTTGATACCTCATATGAAATGACTTCTTTCTAATGACTGATGATCATTTCATGTCAATTGCATTAAGACTTGCAGAAAAAAATCTTGGAAATGTTGCACCAAATCCTGCTGTCGGGTGTGTTATTGTAAAGGATGGTACAATTATTAGTGAGGGATATACAGGGATCGGTGGGCGTCCGCATGCGGAGGTAGTCGCTTTGCAAAACGCGAAAGGCTCAACTCAAGATGCAACTATGTATATCACGCTCGAGCCATGTTGCCACTTTGGAGTTACAGAACCTTGCACCGCAGGAATTATAAGAGCTGGAATAAAAAGGGTAGTAATTGCAACTATTGACCCAGATAGTAGAGTTTTAGGTGGAGGCATTAAAGCTCTAAAAGAAGCAGGAATTGAGATTGAGCAAGGTATTATGCAAAAAGAGGCAGAAGAACTGAATGTCGGTTTTTTCACCACTAAAGAATTACATAGACCATTTATAGCTTGCAAAATCGCAACAACTCTTGACGGAAAAGTTGCAACATTTACAGGCGATAGCAGATGGATAACAAGTGAAGATACGAGAAACTGGGTACATGAGCTTAGAGCAAAATATGATGCAATTATGATCGGCAGCAATACTCTTATTAATGACGATCCACTCTTAACTTGCAGATTACCAGAACTCGGAAGTAGATCGCCAATAAGGCTGATTATAGATAGCCAAGCAAAATTGAAGGAAGAGCACAATATTGCAAAGACTGCAGATAAAGTAACAACTTGGGTGATTACAAACGACAAAGTAAAGAAAAAAATAAAAAACATTAACTATTTGATAGTTAATTCAAACAACGCAGGTAAGGTTTGCCTAAAAGACATGGCATCAAAACTTGTTTCAGAAGTTGGTATAACAAGATTATTAGTTGAAGGCGGAGGAGTGTTAATCACAGAACTATTAAAGTGCAATTTAATCGATAGGTTGATAATCTGCCGCAGTGGTAAAATTTTAGGTAATGACGCCACTCCTTTTATAGGAAATTTAGGAATTCAATCTATTAACAAATGTTACCAGTTCAAAAAAACAGAGATAATAGAGTTTAGTGAGGATGTAGCTGAGGTGTGGGATAGATTGCCTTAACCTTTACATATTCAAATGAAAGGAAAAAGAAAGAGGTAGAAAATCTACCTCTGGTTATGCTAATTTATTTAATTAGTTTGAAATATTAAGCGCAGTCTTAAATTGCTGTTTAACATCATCATCACTAAGTCCATTAAGTAATGTTTTTACAACGTTATCTTTATCACCTTCAGGTCCCTTATCACCATCCAGCCCTTTTTCACCTTGAGGTCCTTTAGTAGCATTCATTTGCTGATATGAACAGTAAGCTGCTGCGGCAAAATATGCAGCTGCAATAAATAGAACTGCAATTCCAGCAGGGCTAGCAACAAGTGCTAAAGATGCAGGTCCAGCAATTACTTTAGTAGCAATTAATATTGCTGTTATTGCTCCCGCTAAAGATGCAACTGCAACTAAACCTTCAATACTCATTTTTGTTATATGTGCAGTATTTTCCCACTTCAATATGTTTTTTATAGTCATAATAGTCCTCTTAAAGTAAGGTTAATAAAAGGATTAAGTATGTGTTAATAATGCATGTTGGTCAAGCCATTTTTTACATAAAGTATATATTTCAAGCTAAACTGTTACCAATTGTATATAATTAACTATGAAACATGGTTGGCTGAATCTCGATAAAACCAATAGGAATTAGCTCTGCACAGGCTGTAGCCCAAGTCAAAGGGATTTTTGGGATAAAAAAAGCTGGTCATCTGGGAACACTTGATCCTTTAGCTTCAGGTGTGTTGCCAATTGCTCTTGGCGAAGCAACAAAAACTATACCGTATTTATCTTGCGACTTAAAGGCATACGATTTCACAATAAAATGGGGTGAACAAAGAACAACGGATGATTTGGGTGGTGATATTATTAGAACTAGCACTATAGAACCTCAATATAGTCAAATAAATTGTGCAATTAAAAATTTTATTGGTGAGATCAAGCAGACTCCTCCTCAATTTTCAGCAATAAAAATTAAAGGAGCAAGGGCGTATAAATTGGCAAGAAGTGGGCAAAAGGTGAATATAAAGCCCGACAAGTCAAAATACATGAACTGAAATTGATATCTGTGGACACCATAAATAATAGTGCAAATTTTTCTATGATGTGCGGTAGTGGTGTACATGTGAGATCAATTGCTCGTGATCTTGGAATTGCATTAAATTGTTTTGGACACATTACAAAATTAAGAAGAACTATGGTAGGTGACTTTAGAGAAAATGAATCAGTGACAATTGAGCAACTTATTGAAAAAACTCGCTTTTTGGTGTCATTCCAGCGCGTGACGCTGGAATCCAAAAAAAAAGAACCAGTGTCAGCTACTCAGATGACACCCTTCCCTGGTGGACTCAAATCACAATGTCCGTACACTCAATGGCGTCAACTTAAGGAAAAATATAAGCGATAGTGTGTAAAATTTCTCTCTAAATTTTTTATCATAAAATTATCCAAAGAGTGAAAAAAAACGCTGTTGTTTCTATAAAAAAGTTTAAAATGTGTCCTTTCTATAAGGAGACATGCAGAAAGGAAAAAATCTTATTTTACAAATTAAAAATACAATATACTCAAAAATTTTTCAGAAGATCCATAGGAGGGTTTGCTAATGAGGACTCTTAAGTTGACGCCATTGGCTGAACGGATACCAGTTGTGGACGTCAAGCCTATCCTAGTGCTGCATATCAAGCTCATACTCAGTGTGTAAATCTTTGACTAAAGCTACAGCGCATTCTTTTTGAACAATTATACTGATTTTGATTTCAGATGTTGCGATAGCAAGTACTTCTATCTTTTTTTCGCTTAAAACCTTGAGTGTGCGGTGCATCACTTCAGTGTTAGACATAACACCAATACCAATTATTGAAATTTTAGCTACATTACCATTTATAGCATAATTTTCATTCTTATTCAGTAACTTTTCCATTAAATCAATATCAAATTTGGAGATAACAAAACTTGACCCATGTATCATATCAATTTTAGCGTTTGCTCCTGCTATATCTCTTAAAGTACGCAAGTTATTTGCAAGGTTAGTGAAAGTTACAAGAGCTTCATTAGTGCTATAAGCTATTCCAGTAATTAAGTATCTCTCTAGTACCTCCCTTTTGTGTAGCACTGTGGTGCCTTCTACTTCCTTAAAAGTGGATAGCACTTGCACTTTAATGTCATGTTTCATTGCAAGTTGTACTGAACGATTATGCAATATTTTAGCACCAGATGACGACATTTCCAACATTTCATCGTAAGAGATAAATTTAAGCTTGCGTGCCTTTGGAACAATTCTCGGGTCTGCTGTATATATTCCATCAATATCAGTAAAAATTTCGCAAGTTCTAACACCAAAGGCTACCGCGAAGGCAACTGCTGATATATCAGAGCCTCCTCTTCCAAAAGTAGTGATTCTATCATCATTTATACCCTGAAAACCAGCGATGATCGCAGCAGTATAACCCTCAGCAAAAGATCTTTTCACACGTTCAATCTTTATTGTTTTTATTTTAGACTCAGAATAAAAATCATCAGTTACAATTGGTAACTGCCAGGCAAGCCACGATTTAGCATTAACTCCGATCGATTGGAGAGTGATAGCTAATAGACCGCAAGAGATTTGTTCTCCTGCTGAAAGCATAACGTCATACTCTGATAACTCTTGTCTGCAACTTAAATTTGAGATTTGCCTAGCCTGAAAAACCATTTGGTCAGTAAATCCTGCAACAGCAGATACAACAACGATTACATTACAACCTTTCTCAATATCGTTTTTTATCAAATTTGCAACTCGGTTTAAATCAGTTAGCGAAGTCCCACCAAATTTTTTTATGATTATTTTGTCCATAGTTACAATATAGCTCTCTTCTGAAGAAAAATATAGTTTTTGTAGAGATAGCAGCTTGCAAGCCATTCAGAAAAGGGAAGACAAAGCTATAGCTATACCGCCGCGGCGTTAACTAGTAGCGGAATGACGAGTTTCACACTTATCAAATTGTAGGTAAATCTAAGTCAGTTTAGCTATATAGCACGAATCAAACCACTAAGCAGCAGGAGACCTTGCATGACCTCCAAAAAATTCTTTTACTCTTTCAAGATAAGTAGGTGGTTCTGCAGGGATTTCTATATTATACATTGAATAATACACTGCTTCCTTTATACTATCATCTGTAACTAATTCCCTTAATTTTTGCTTTATGGCACCTCTTTGAATACTTTTTCCATACTCTTCGTAAAATTTTATGTAAAGCTCTTTAAAGACAAATTCTCTTATTTCTATTATTGATTGGTTAATGTTGCTCTTCACCTCATCGCTTATATTATTTTTATCCGCATAATCTTCGGAGTAAAAATCTTCAAACTTGTCTACCAAAATTTTTAATTTTTTATAATTGCAATATTCTTTTAAAAATCTTTCAGTAAATTTAGGTGTTAATACGTTCACTGCTCCATTTATTTGAACCAAGAAATTATTTTTCGTTTCAAGACAACTAAGCGAATAAATAATACGATCGAACATTCCCAGAGGACATAAACCAAGTCCATCCTTTAAATTCATTAATAGTAGTGAATTCACATCTGATTTTTGATTCTCAGCAGCAGCTGAAAGAAACTAAGTTTGCAGCTTGTGTGAGAGTTAGGCCAGTTTTTGATTCTCGCCAATTTGCTATATTAGAATTATTAAAGTTAAGATAATTCTGCAATTGATTTCTTTGTTCAGCTGTTAACTCATCTGAGTTGTTTATATAATCTTCATACTTTTTATTGAGTGCATTTGACTGAGTTCCAAATTTCTGTTTTAGCTCCTCAGCACACTTTATAACACTTTCCTCAAAACTTCTAGTATGAACACTTTGACTGCCAGTGCCCACATCACTTACATTAAACAAAAAGCTTAGCTGCTTTACATTCAAACCCAAAGGTGAGAAAAGCCTCACTAATGGATACTTTATCAATTCAAGAAGTGCTACTGGAATTAATAATACAGCATTTATAAGCACAAGAAATATGTGATTACTTGGTATTTCTCTTCTAGTACTCAGTAGCAGCCACCCATTAAGGGCAGATATTTTCGATGCACAGTACAAAAATGGTAATTGAATGTAATATATTAAATATATAGAGAAAAATAGAATCTTATCTTTCAACCCTATTGTTGGGTCGTTATATACTTCAGAAAAAATACTATCATCACTGTTTTTATTTTTGAAAGACTGATAGTTGCTTGTAATTTTTTCTGTAAAGATAGAACAGAGCTTATGTATGCCATAGCATGCAACACAGGCAGCAAGAGAAATTGCAAGTGTTCCAAAAGCAGCTAATACCTCACTTGAAGTTTTGGCAAGAAGGAATGCATAAAGCGCATTAATAAAGATCTTAAGCAGAGAATCATGATAAAATAATGTTCCAATAGCAGCACCAATTAATAAAACATACCCACAAACAACCAAAAATGTTTTTAACCTTGGATTCATAGCCTTCTCCTAATAATCTATTTCATTATATGCATAAATTAAAAAAATGCAAGTTTTTATAAAGATCGATTGAAATTTCTGAGCTTCAGTTATATCGTTAATCTATTTAGATAAAAATTATTGTGTCAAATAAAATAGGTTTTTGGGCTATTTTTGCCTTAGTGATTAGTAGCCAAATTGGCTCTGGAATTTTTATGCTTCCAATTAGCCTTGCTCCATATGGCATGTACAGCCTTGTAAGCTGGGTGATATCAGGGCTTGGTGCTATATCTCTTGCTTTGGTTTTTGCCTTACTCTGTGCAAAATTTCCGGAAACGGGTGGTCCTCACGTTTATGTAAAGCATGCTTTTGGCCCTGCTGCAGCTTTCTTTGTTGGTTGGACATATTGGGTAATTTCATGGGTTAGCACGACAGCAGTAATCGTTGCAAGTATTGGCTATCTTACTTCGCTTTTTCATGGAGATATTCAAAATATACGCTTATTTTTAGAAATACTATTATTTACGATCATTACACTAATAAATTTAAGAGGTGTCACTGCTGCTGGATGTGTTGAGCTTTTATTGATGACTGTCAAAATTACCGCACTGCTTGCTATACCGGTAACAGCGTTGTTTTTCTTTGATAGGAATAATTTTATCATAAGTGAGGAAATATCAAGCCTCACGATGTCTCAAGTCCTTGCTCGCTCTACACTACTCACTCTATGGTGTTTTATTGGACTTGAATCAGCAACAGCACCTGCAGGATCAGTCAACGATCCAGCTAAGACTATACCAAGAGCCATAGTGCTTGGCACAATCTCTGTTGCAGTTATATATTTCATTAATAGCCTTGCAATCATGGGATTGATAAACGGCAATGATCTAGTTAATTCAAAAGCGCCGTATGTTGACGCAATAAAAATTATGTTTCCAGGTAATTGGCATTTGATCATTTCTATTGTTGCTTTTATTGTTTGTGTTGGCAGTTTAAATGCTTGGGTACTAGCTAGTGGACAAGTGGCCCTTGGCCTTGCAGAAGATAAACTGATGCCACAGTTCTTTGCTAAAAGAAATAAGCACGGTTCTCCTTTCTGGGGCATAATAATCAGCTCTGTTGGCACTTCAGTTCTACTAATTCTCACTTCAAGCAACAATTTTGCTAAACAGATCACATCAATTATCGACTTTTCTGTAGTTTCATTTTTATTTGTTTACCTTGCATGCAGCCTTGCTTTTCTCAAAGTTATTGTGCAAGAAAAGAGTTGTTACAAATTTTTAATTGGCAGTATAGCAACAACCTTTTGCTGCTGGGTAATATTTGAAACTTCTGTGAATACTTTGCTGATCGCAAGCTTATTCACCGCAAGTGGCGTACCTCTTTATTTATTTTGGTATCGCAGAGCTCCTGCACAATAAAATAGAGTTTAAGGCCTTTTATTTAATAACGACTTTTCTTATTGTCCACTTGTTCGACATTACCCTTCTCAAGTTTACTATCTACTTCTTTTGCGTGTTCATCATCTATACTAGTCTCATCTTTTATCTTACTGGAGTGACCTGCTTGCGATTTTTCATATGCTTCCATGTTGTCATATATAGGGTTACTGATGATTTCTATTTTTTCAGGTGTGAAAATCCTTGCTAAAAATCTCCCTATTATTGGTATTGATCTTAAGAAATCTCTTAGCTTTGAAGGTTCTTGTCTTTTATTTAGGAACTGTTGGTCTATTTTAAGGTTTTTTACACCATACTTTTTATCATCAAAATTTATTGCAGGCTTTCTTTTTTTCGAAAGAACATTTTGAGCCTTTAATCCATTGGTTCTTTCAGGCTCTTGAGGTGTAGACATTGCAGGTTTAACCTTAGTTTCATCGTATTCTTTACTCATCTTTCATTTTATTATGTAATATTACTAATATTGCATAATAATAGCTAAATTACAATTAATTGCAAGGTGAAAATATTAAAACAATTGTAAATTTTGTCAGTAAAAATATAATATAACTTTAAAGTTAGAGGTTTATCTATATGAGATACAAAATTGCTGTTATTGGAGCAACCGGAAGAGTAGGGCGTGAGGTGTTAAGCACGCTTGCTGAGTTTCAAGATGAGGCGATAGATTCTGTTATTGCACTTGCGTCGAAAAAATCAGAAGGGAAGAAGGTGAGTTTTGGTGACAAAGAGTTAACAGTTTTATGCCTTGAGGATTATGACTTCATTGGAACTAATGTAGCCATTTTCTGTGCCGGATCTCATGTTTCTGAGAAACACGTACCGACTGCAATTAAGGCTGGGTGCATCGTAATAGATAACACTTCCCATTTTAGAATGAAAGAAGGTGTGCCGCTCATTATTCCAGAGATTAATAAAGAAAAAATTATGGAATATAAAAACCACAACATAATATCCAACCCAAACTGTACTACAATACAGATGTTGCTAGTACTACATCTATTACACCAGAAAGCAAAAATAAAGAGAATCGTTGCTTCAACTTATCAATCAACTTCTGGTGCAGGTAAAGCAGCAATGGATGAACTTTATAATCAGACAAAAAAAATCTTCATGAATGAGACTAAAAAGCCTGAGATATTCCCTAAGCAAATAGCGTTTAATTGCATTCCCCATGTAGGAGAATTCATGGAGAATGGTTCTACAGAAGAGGAATGGAAAATGCAAGAGGAGACAAAAAAAATTTTAGAGGAAGATATAAAAGTTACTGCAACTTGTGTAAGGGTACCCGTCTTTATCGGCCACGCTATGGCAGTAAATGTGGAATTTGGTCAACATATCACTGAAGAACAAGCTCGTGAAGTGCTAAGTGAAGCCGAAGATAGTGGAGTTTTAGTATACAACAGGCGTGAAGACAGTGAATACATAACTCAAATTGATGTTGTACAGGAGAATGCTGTATATGTATCGCGTATTAGACGAGACAATACTGTTGAGCACGGATTAAATATGTGGATAGTGGCTGATAACCTGCGCAAAGGTGCAGCACTAAATATAGTGCAGATTCTTGAGATTTTGATAAGAGAGCATTTGTCAATCAAGTGCATATAGAGTGCACGTACGTTGTAATTCGAAGGAAATTTGTATACCACATGGCAGCGCGTAACGTTAGAATCTAAGTCATAAAAACTTGCTTGACACCCTTCGCCAGCCCCCGTATCATGAAACTGAAGGTATTCAGTTATCTTCATCTGTGCAGATTAAACAGCAAGAAAACAACGTAGTTGGCGTCTTATTTTTAATTTTTTGCACTATGTGCACCTTATGTCTTCACAACATTTCTGGGTTTTTACCTATATAAGCTGAAACGCGCTTATAAGTCGTTTAAGACAGTATAGTACGCCAATTTGAAGGATTAGAGAGTGAACACTAATTACCACGGGGTTTCTTTTGCCTTTTTTTCTGCTTAGTAAATTTCTTAAACATTTAAACAAAGGTGAGTTGCATTTAAAAGCAGCTAAATTGCAGTGTTTAAGACTTAAAAAACGCCAATACTGAAAATAGACAATGACTAGGGTTTTTTTTGCCTTTTTTTTCGTTTGGTAAATTTCTTAAATATTTGTGGCTAAACGACAACCGTCATCCCGCTGCTTGTTAGCGGGATCTAGAGATACCGTGACGAGGGAGAACAGTTGCTACTTGTTAGCGCCGCTGCGGTATGACGTAGGACTGCTGTGATACCATTATAGAGTGAACCAGTGTCAGCTACTTGGATGACAGGAGAATGATGTCATCCAAGTAGCTTGACGCTCGCATCCAGTTTTCTTTATAATTTCCTTTGTGAAAGAACAAAAGTGCTTATTTGTAACCATAGCTGGCTTACCAAATGCTGGGAAGTCTACATTAATTAACAGCATCATAGGTAAGAAGATTGCAATTGTCACCCCTAAAGTGCAAACAACAAGGACGCAAATAAGGGGTATTGCAACATGCAACAACACACAAATTGTCTTTACTGACTCCCCAGGAATTTTCTCAGCAGAAACAAAACTTGAAAAAGCTTTAGTCAAGTCTGCATGGTCAGCAATCAAGGGTGATGACATCACTTTGTTGCTTGTTGATGTAAGCAATTATTTGAAAAATATAGAAAGAATTAAGACTATATTTGCACGACTGCAGCGCACAAAAGGCAGATGCATTTTGGTTATCAATAAAACTGATTTGGTAAAAAGGCCTGAATTAAAGATGGCGCATGAGCATCTGAATTTGCTTTATAAATTTGAAAAGGTTTTTACAATATCCGCATTAAAGAATGATGGACTTTCTGATTTGGTGAATTACTTATCTGAAGTTGCACCAGTGAGCCCTTGGTTTTATGAAGAAGATCAAATAACCGATTCCTCGACAAATTTTTTATCAGCAGAAATTACGAGAGAAAAATTATTCTTGAACTTGCGTGAAGAATTGCCATACTCTACAGCTGTTATAACTGAACAATTTGAGGAAAAAAAAGATAAGAGTTTAGTCATAAAACAGATCATATTCGTGTTGAAAGATAGTCATAAAAAAATAGTGCTAGGAAAAGATGGCAGTAATATTAAAAAAATTAATATCGAAGCGCGTGCTGAACTAGAAAAATTATTTGAGTGCAAGGTACACCTCTTTTTATTTGTGAAAGTGCGACCTTGGATCGACCGTCCTGAGGAGTATATAGGCAATGCTTAATTCTTTATTGGTATTTGATATTGAAACTATACCAGATGTAAATTCCTGCAAAAATTTACTCAATATTAGTGATGATAGTAGTGTAGAAGAGAAGAGGGATGCATTAACAAAATATCATCTTGAAATAACAAACGGGCAAAACTCTTTTTTGCGTCAGCCCTTCCACCAAATTGTAGTTATTAGTTTTTTACTTTGCAATATAAGCTACCAGAGCGGTTATGAGGTGTTCACACTGCAAGAAATAAGATCTGGAGGCACACTAAATTCCAGTGAAAAGGAGCTAGTGAAAGGATTTTTTAACTACATATCAGAGAAAAAGCCAAGATTAGTTTCGTTCAACGGACGCACTTTTGATATACCGGTACTGAAGTATCGTGCTATGGTCCATGGCATTCAAGCAGAATATTTTCATAAAGCTGGCGATAAGTGGAATAGTTACAATCAGAGATATAGCAGTGATTGGCATTGTGATTTGCTTGAAACCCTCTCTGATTTTGGAGCTTCTGCGAGAGTAAAAATGAACGAAGTTTGTGCAGCATTTAATCTTCCTGGCAAGATTGGAGTTGATGGGTCACAAGTTATGGGCTTATACGATAGCGGCAAGATACAAGAGATTCGAGATTATTGTGAAGCAGATGTAATTAACACTTATTTAATTTACTTAAGGTTCATGCATCATCAGGGAAGGATTACTACTGAAAGCTACAACAAAAGTGTGGAAGAGCTGCTTTTAGAGTGCGAGAAAAAAGAACATCTAAAAAAATTTAAAGAAGAGTGTATCTGTTCAGAGGAGTGGCTAATGTGCAAATATTGAAGCAAAGTGCGTGACACACAGCTGTACGAACATTTGTTTGCAAAGGTAATTTGCACAACAAATGGTGTCATTCCAGTCTGGAATCCAGATACGATTTCATCATATAAATCTTTCCATTCTTGATTTGTTTTTTCAATTAAGTTTATTTTCCATTTTCTCTGCCAGCTTTTTAGAAGCTTTTCTTTACTAATTGCTAAATTTATGTCTTGAAACTCCTCAGAGTAGACTAATTTACTAACATTGTACTTTGACGTGAAACCGGAAATGGCTTTGCTTTTATGCTCCCAAATTCGTTTGATTAAATTTGATGTTATACCTATATACAGGGTTCCATTTCGTTCACTTGCAAGTATATAAACATAATAATTTTTCATATATAGTAACCTGGATCCCAGTGGGCTTTGTTGCATCGCACCTTATACTGGTAGTAATTTACGATAAATATCATGTAGCCATTTCAAATTTAGCCATACCAATTTCAGTAAATTGATTAAGCAAATAGCACTTAATCAGCAATTCTTTTTCGCGATTTACTTCGGATTTATTCCTAAAGCTGAATCCAAATATTTGCTTTAATCTTGAGAAAAACCCTTCAATATAAGATCTTTTCCCATAATTTACTTCTTTTTTCCATTCTTTCACGCCATCTTCACCGTATAATTTTATTAACCTAATAGCAGCATTTCTGTCAGACATATAATCTATTTCTGGATGTTCTGCCGCATTGTTTATTGGTGGAATTTTTGCCTTTATATCATATTCGTGACACAATTTGTAAAACTTGTGCCTATCATATGCCCTATCTGCATATAGTGCTTTTATGATATGCTGAAAATTAACTTCTTTAAGCAAATCGCAAGCTCCATAGTGATCAGAGTAGACACCGTTACTGTATTTTACAGCTATGGCTTTTTTGCTGTTTATATTCAACATTACATGCAATTTTCTTGTCTGTTCATAGCCACGATATTTTCTGTTAGCGCTATTTTCCTTGCTGTGACCAGGGGTATTGTTGTAAATGCTGATACCTGTACTATCTATAGCAATTTCGATGTCTTCCATATTATTTTTATCAATTCTGCAATCATTGATCTTAATATTAAGTTTCTTAAACCTTCTTGATGCTTGTGAATAGCTGATAACTGCTAAATCTCTTCCTATTTGTTGCATATATCCTTTTATAAACCCCACCGTTTGTCTTAAACCAATTCTAAAAAGATTGACAATTATATGCACCAAAATCACAACTTTATCACTGTAAATATAGTTGCCGCCTTGCATTTTTGGACTATTTTCATACCAATTTTCTATGGCTTCATTGATATAATGAAAAATATTTCCTCTTTCCTGGAGAAATTTGTTATATTCATTTTGGTTACTGACTTTCATTTTCTGTGGCATATTTTTTCTTCAACAGTTAAATGGTTATTTATAATGAATTTTGTCAGTAGCCACCAGATTTTTTCGGTTGCTATGCAACAAAGCCATCCCAGTGTCTGGGCACTGGGATGACACCATTTATTGTAAGGACTTACCTCACATTTACTCTATGATTATCTTTTTAGATCACCTTGTCTACCTATTTTGCCACTCTGCTGAACGGATACAGAAGAGTGGCAAATAACTTGTGGTGGAAAGTTTTGTATTGAATTTAAATGAACAGATATTATGGAGCAATCTAACAATTGCTCCATAATAGTAGCCACCTATTGCTGGGAAACTTTCATGTGCTATCTGCTCAACTTCTACTTGTTCAACCTGAGAAGAACTTTTTAATTTATTATCTTGATATTCCTTTTTTACTTTCTCAAAAAAATTTGATTCGCCAAAAATATAATTTTGGAAATTGGCAAAATAATGTTGAGCATTACCTCCAAGCACACAGCTAATTCGACTTAATGCTCTAGCAGGATAGTAAAAGAGAGATACGTTATTATTTGACTTGAAATCACTTTCATCCATCATCTTAATAGCTTCATGATAACCATCTATTCCATGAAAATAATCTATACCAGAATATCCTTCTGGTGTTGGTACTCTTAATTGTGCACCTACGTGAGCATAACCAAACGAACCAGGTAATACTGCTGGCACTGGATCTTGCCTGTGGTGAGTGACCCTTATGGTTTTTTCCTGAAGAGCGTAATTATAAATTTCACTAGCAGTAAGGTCAAAAACCCTTGGATCAGCAAAAGTTGCAACATGAACATCTTCAGCGCCTTCTTTTTTGTTGAGGCATAAAGCAGCTATCTTAGCAATAGCTCCTCCCATGCTATGACCTGTGAGATTAATTCTAAAATCTTTTATTTCTGATTTTTGTTTTTCAGCATGAGATTTCAAAATGCCATAAAGATTAGGCCATGAATCTTGAAACGAATTATTAAAGCCACGATGCATTCTTCCACCTTCAGGTAAAAGTTCTGAGGGAGTAAAAAACAAATTGAGATCAGTGATTCCATCGTTTAAGCCCGATAAGCCATATTCTAATGGATTTTTTAAACGAGTACCATGGTAAGCTATTGTTATTTCTTTATCTTTTATAAAAACATGACCAGCATCTTTTTCGAATCCATTACCAAATGGAATAATTTCATAACCTTCACTAATAAGTTCAGCTCTAGTTTTATACATTTTTTCAGTGGATGGAATAATTTCAAAATCTTCTACAACTTTAAATTCAGTTTTGTATACTCCTTCAGCTAAGTTGTGACATCTTTTTTCACTTAGCTTATTGTCGTCATCGCCATAGCTTATTTTACAGAAATTACTCATTTCCAATAATTTCTCTTTATTAAATCCTGCAATTTCTGCAATACTTTCATCTATTTGGTAAGAAGAAGGTAAAGAATGTGGTTCATTTGGGTCAGCAGGATTTATAAATTCATAATCTTCAATGATCTCAAACTCATCATCCACCTTATATTTGCCGTTATCTGCTAAGATGGAGCTTGATTGTTCAACATCACCTAATTGTGAATCTATACTACTTGCACTAGTACCTGTGGTGCTAAACCAATTGCGTAAAAAACTAAAATCCATAACTACCTTAATCTACTATCAGCTAAACAATTTATTTAACTATAATGTAGATTAATATTATTGTCAATAGTATTTTCTATAATCTTTCTATTGCTAGAATAAAAAAATTTTACTTCCATAGAATAAATATAGAGTTATAATGCACTAACAAGCGAACCTCTGTACTAAATTTTGGTTAATATACACGTTGAGCGTATTAAGAAAGTTGCTTTTAAGGTATTGCATTTTACTTTTATTTTCGTTATAAGGTTGCTTTAAGTTGAATTTTCAACATTTTTATACTATTTACATTTAAGATATGATTTCGAAATTTTTTGGGGGCACTTCATGAAAAAATCTATTTATACTAGAACTGCTCTAGCTTCTCTATTAACTTTATATTCTTTCAGCGGCTTTGCAGCTGACTTTCCTGATGAGAGTATGAAGGAAATAAAAAAGCAAGAGAGCACAAAAACTTCTGGAAAAACAGAAGTTATGAAAACATCAAATAAAAAACTGAAAGAAAAGATGGACAGAATATGTAATGCTGATCCAAGAAAAAAAGCTGAAGAGCTTAAGAAAAAGGAGGAGATGAGATTAGCAGCCGAGCAGAAGAAAAAAGAGGAGATCAGGCTAGCAAATGAGAAAAAAGCAAAGCTTATAGAGGATTCAAAAGCGAAAGCTCTAAGCGCTAAGAATTCTAATATAGAAAAAGGTAAAGTTTCAAAAACTAAGCGTTCTAAAACTAAGAATGCTAAAGTTGAAGCTAAAGATGTAAAGAAGGATGTAAAAGTTGTTAATCAAAATACAGAGAAAAAAGGTAAGGCAAGTCCTGTTGTTTCAGTTGGTGGAGTTGATGTTATCGATACCAACCAAGGGCAAAGTAATTTAAGAATAACTTTTGGCGGTGTTGTTGATGCTCAAGGTTATGGTAAAGCTGGGCCAAGTGGTAAAGAGTATGAACGTTATAACGTTATGCCAAACAGATCTACAGAGTATTATAATGCCATTTTAGATATAGCAAAAGGAGCAAATCCAATATTCTATGAAGGAATAGGAAATATTGGTGATTACAGCAACGATATGGGTATGATTGCTGACGCGATATTGCACCTCAGAGCAGAAAATAAGAATGAAGATTTAGGTCTTCTTTATGGTGCTGACGTGCAGTTTCATGTTCCAGTGACCGAAGGTAAGGGAGCTTCACAGGGTGTTTATGCTGCAAAAGGCAGAAGTGCGCATGTGTTTGTTAACTCAAAATATGGTGACGTGAAGCTTGGTTACCAATTTGGTCCTGAGGCTCTAATGAGACTTGATGCAACAAGAATTGCAACTGTTGACGGAGCTGCAGATAGTGACTGGTTCAGAAAAGTGAACTTAGAAGGAAGCGCTGCTAGCTTTCCATTTTATGTAACACCACGTCTTTACACTGAAAGTTTTTCGAGTGAAAGTGAAAAATTCTCTTTCCGTATGGCAGGGAAATATAACAAAGGCGTTATGACTACACTGCCGTTTAGAGTTGCTTACTACTCACCAAATTATATGGGCGCAAGGTTTGGTGTTAGCTATTCACCTCGCTATGATAGTAGTTTATTTGTTATAAAGGATGGTGATGACATAAAACATGTCGGTCCAGATTATGAGCATATAGTAAGTGCTGGTGCATCATATGAATATGACTTTGATAAATATAATGTAAAAGTTAAAACTTCTGCAGTTGGTGAGTATGGTCAAGCGAAAAAACCAAATAAAGATAAGCGTGTTTATGATGAATATGTAGAGTACAATGACCTTATGGGTGTTAATTTGGGTGTAAGCGCTGATTATAAGATTAATGAAGACCAAGGCGTAAAATTTGCTGCTTCTTTTGCATACTTGGGCAAATCTGGTCAACCAAAAGGTATTAAAGGACTAGAAATAGATGCTGACGATAAAATTGTAGAATATAAACCGCTTCCTGATACTGACAAAAGAGTGAAAGGGCTGGAAGCTCAATTTGGTAAAGATAGTATAAACACCATGTATTGGACTGTAGGAGCTGGTTATCAACATGAGAATATCTACACAAGTTTGACGTACTTTGGTAGCAGAATGAATGATGGAGATATGCTTCATGATGGTGCACTTGGCGTTCAATATGATCTATCTCCTGCATGCAGTAAGAGCAAATTTGTTCCTTACGCAGCTCTTCATTATTTTATGACTGATGAAAAAGGTGCGCTGAAAGATCAAAATAATGTTGATGTACCTTTTAACCAAGGAGTTCTTTTGCTCACTGGTGTGAAGTTTTCTTTCTAACCAGCTAGTACACACCACAGTTTAATGTGGTGTGTATTTCCAGATGAAAATTATTTATATTGAAAAAATTTCCAATATATGGTATAATAGCTTAAAGTAGAAGTAACAATATCATGGATATAACAGTAAATCTTGATGGAGAATTTGAGAAAATAGTACAGTCTCATTCCATGTTACAAAATCGTTCCGTACCACAACAAATCGAGCATTGGGCTAAAGTTGGTCAAGTTGTTGAAGATAACCCTGAGCTAAGCTATAACATCATTAAAGAAATCCTTTCAGGCATCGAAGATGCAAAATCAGGTGATGTTGAGGAGTATAAATCTACAAAATTTTGAAGGTTCTTCTTACCAACACTTTTAAGCGGTCAATGAAAAAGCTGCATAACAATCAACTACCTAAACTTGAAGAAGCTATCAAGCAAGTCCAAGGAAATCCACATATTGGAGAGCTCAAATCAGGCGACCTTGCAAATGTTCGTGTGTATAAATTTTCCATTTTTAATCAACTTACTTTGTTGGCTTATCTTTATAATGAACAAAATAATGAATTGACACTTCTTGCCCTTGCTCCACATGAGAATTTTTATAGGGATTTGAAGAAACGAATATAGACGAGATTTATTAGCGATTATTGTAGCTATTACTTATCTTTCTCTATCATTATTTATAGGAGGCCACTATGCAAACCACACTAAAAAATCATTTAGCTGGAGAATTACTTACCACCGCTACGTGCTGGAAATTAAAGCTCGCAGGTGGAGAAGTAATGGGATTCACTGACTATGATGAAGATTTAAATATTGATAATATACTCTATAAATCTTCAAGTGGATTTACAGCCAGTAGTATAATATTAAACAGCGATTTAAAAACTGATAATCTAGAAATTGAAGGGATATTAAATAGTGTTGATATTAAAGAAGAAGATGTTTTATCAGGAAAGTACGACTTTGCAAATATTGAGATATTTCTTGTGAATTATAAAGACTTGACCCAGGGGACAATGAATCTACATTCAGGAACTTTTGGTAAAGTGACATTAAGTAGTGGAAGATTTATTGTTGAAATTAGAGGTCTCTCAGCAAAGCTTGAGAGAAGTATAGCAAAATTATACTCTCCTGCATGCAGAGCACAATTTTGCGATGATAAATGTAAAGCCAATACTAAAAAATTTAGTAAAATAAGTACAATCACTAAAGTAATAGATGAAAGAAGATTTGAAGACACGAATTTAACTGAGAGTGATGAATATTATAAGCACGGAGTAGTGAAATTCTTTGGCTCAACAGCGTTTGAAGGTATAGTAAAAGAATATAAAAATAAAGTAGTTACATTGTTTACTTCGCCTTCATACCAAATTTTTGCTGGAGATAAATATTCAATACTTGCAGGTTGCGATAAAACATTTCCAACTTGCAGAAGCAAGTTTAACAATACTGTAAATTTTCGTGGTGAACCCTATATACCAGGTTTTTATATTGTTTAGCAGTACAATTTTCAATATTATGAATAAGCATGGAAAGGTGGCTGAGTGGTCTAAAGCACACGCTTGGAAAGCGTGCACATATGAAAATATGTCGGGGGTTCGAATCCCCCCTTTTCCGTATATTACTTCTAGAATGGTATAAAACCCTCGGTCGCGCGCGCAACTCTATTCCTATAGTGAGTAGCTCCCTATTATCTCATTTATATCATATTTTTAACTTACCCAATAACATAAATTACTTTAGCTATGCTATAGCTAAAGTGACTTAGGTTTACCTACAATTTGAAAAACAACAAATTCGTCATTCCGCTACTAGTTAGCGGCTGAGATACCGCGAATGAATCGCGGTATGACGTAGGGAAACCTTTCTTGGGCTAGCTATATCAATAGCATTGCTTTAAAAAGAGTGCCCATATTTTCAGTCAACCTTAGGAATTCACTAAAGATCCTATTCCTTTGTTCATCACTTGCGCTTTTCATTAAAGCCTGGGTTCTTTCTTTTATGCCAAAAAGATATAAAAATTCCCTTTGAGTTAAAATCTCGCAATCTACGTGTTTTAATGAATCTTTTAATGCTTGAAAATTTACAAGTGCGGTAATATCACTATTACCAACATTCTCAAGAAAATTAGCATACTTATGTTGTTTTATCGATTGCAAAGTGCTCTTATACGCGGGGTATACATAACCGTAATCTATAATCAAAGCAGCTCCTTTATGATTATATATCTTCTTCTCAAGTTTTTTTAATATTTCAACCCCAGTTGAACATATTTCCACCACTGCACCATCGAAACCCCCTGTCATGCAAGTAGCTGACACTGGAATCCATGATTCTTTTTTTCTGGATTCCAGTGTCACGCACTGGCATGACACCAAGAGACTGCCATCATCTTGTTTTGTCACCCTATTTTCATACCACCCCTCATTACGATATACAAACTGATCTATCGGAAGAGCGTCAAAGAACTCATTTGCTAAAAAAATGGTTGGTTGTTCTGGTAGGTTGTCAATATTTTTGTGCCAATTAACATCTAAGCCTTTTAATTTTTCCTTTTGTATCTTCCGTAAAGTAGGGCTTATTTCAACTAAGTGGATCAACATTGAATTAAAAAAGCTGCTGTATTTTTTAGTGACTCTTATTATATCGTGAATGAGTGTTCCTTTGCCTGGTCCAAGTTCAACTAGAGAAAATTTTGATGGCTTTCCTAATTTTTCCCATGTATGCATTATCCAAACTGCAATTACTTCACCAAATAATTGGCTGATCTCAGGTGCGGTAGTAAAATCACCATCCTTACCAAGTGGTAATTTATTCGTATAATAGCCGTATTTTTCATGGTACAAAACGGCATTCATGAAATCACTGATGGATATTGATCCTTGACTTTTGTCAATTAATTCGTGTATATAAGTGAGCATGTTATTAATAAATGTTTAACTATAGTGTGCCATAATATAAAATAGTAGAGTATTTATATATATAGTATAAACTTAAGTTTGTGAGTAATAGTGCTTCAGTTATGGACGACAAAAACACCGATTATGTTGCCCTTATACCTCAAGATGATAGTATTGAATACAAATTTGAAGAAGCTGTCAATTTTATAGAAAACAAGGTTATAAATGCTGACGGGTTAACTTTAGCAGAGGTATTTCAAGTGCTAGTTCAAATGCTAAATGGTGATCTAGAATTGGTAAAAAAAGTACTAGCATATGCTAATATTATGGCAAAGCATGGAATGAAGGTAGCAAAAGAGTCGCAATTAAGCAGAGCTGATGTTCGCCGAGCTTTGGAAGGTAAAGAAAGTGTTGTCAATAGACAAGATTTTATAAAGAAACCACCTCTTCCACCTGCTATAAAATCGACCAAAAAGAAAAGTAGAGGTCTTTAGATGGCTGAATCTATAAAAAAATTTACTGTACAATGTGACTTCAAAGGGCAAAGTTCACCTTTTGCAATATATATAGGAAATCCAAAAAGTGATGCTCATCCAATTCATCATCAAGATTCCTGGCTTGTAAAAGAACGTGGAGGGAATATCCCTAATAAAGTAAAAGAAAGTCTACAAAAATTATATAAATTATCTCAAGAAAATGGAGTCTCTTTCTCAGAGCTATGCGCGTATGCCATTACTGTGGTTAGTAATAATGATAAAAAAAGTGACGACAAGCAGTGAGATAGTTTAATCCCTCAATATTTCATTTATAGAGACTTTCGATCTCGTCTTTTCATCCACTTTTTTTACTATGACTGCACAATAGGTTGAAATGTTATTTTTAGATGGAATAGACCCTGGTATCACTACAGAATAAGGCGGCACTTCGCCATAAAATACCTTGCTAGTTTCTCTATCAATAATTTTTGTTGATGCCCCAATAAACACACCCATGCCAAGGACTGATCCTTCTCTCACTACCACACCCTCGGCCACCTCGCTACGTGCTCCAATAAAGCAATTATCTTCTATAATGACAGGTGAAGCTTGAATAGGCTCTAAAACTCCACCTATTCCCACTCCACCGGAAATATGGCAGTTTTTTCCTATTTGCGCACAGCTACCAATCGTTGACCAGGTATCTATCATTGTTCCTGAATCAACATATGCACCAACGTTAATAAAACTTGGCATTAGAACAACATTTGTACCTATATAAGCAGATCGGCGAACAAAACACCCAGGAACTGCTCTAATTTTTAACCGGCGAAATTTTTCCTCATTCCATTCACTAAACTTGTTACCGATCTTGTCAAACCAGCAATTGGTATTGTCTATTATTTTGCTTTCTTCAGTGAGAAAATGTAATAATATTGCCTGCTTTATCCACTTATGTACTACCCATTCTCCACTTGATAGCTTTTCTGCTACTCTAATTTTGCCACTATCAAGGAGCTCAATTACCTCTTTAATTGCTATTCTTGCTGTTTTCTTTAGATTACAGTCATTAAATTTTTCTCTATTTTTCCAAATATCTTTTATCTCACTCTGTGTTTTTTTTAGTTGCAAACCTTCCATTTGTTATATATATATTGATATTAAATTTATAGCTCGTATCATTTGGGCTTGTTACTACTTATATGTAAGTGCTATGAAAATACAATGTAATAGTTGTACTAAAACTTACTTAGTATCTCCTAAGCAAATTGGCGCGTCTGGAAGGAAGGTAAAATGTACGAACTGCAATCACATATGGCATGAATATCTAGAAGAAGTGTCAAACAAATCGCACTCTGCTAATATACAGGAAAAAAAAGTTAGTGGAAGGAATTTTTTACAAAATCTAGCATTTACCACTCTAGCTTTTGCAACAGCTACGGGGTTATGCGTCGTAATTGCTAATGGCATCTTTCCTAGAGAGATGAACAAAGCATACAAAACGATCAGCTCATATAAGGATTCAATAGGCTATAAATTAGGGTACAAAAAAGAACAAACAGAAAGTCCAAATGTAAAAAAACTTGCTGTAAATAAGTTTTATCAAGACTACCTTTTTTTATCTAATTTAAGATCTAGTTAAATAGGCATACCGATATCGGTATCCAGTTCCTCTAGTTATTCAGATGGTGCTTAGGGTGACAGAGTTTTAAAAATAAGTTATTTTTTAGCAAAAAAGGCAGCTCATGAGTATTAAAATTGCACCTTCTATACTTTCAGCAGACTTTGCAAAATTAGGAGAAGAAGTAAGAAAAATTAGCGATTTAGGTGTAGATTACATACACATAGACGTTATGGATGGGAATTTCGTTCCAAATATTACAATTGGTCCTAGCGTTGTCTCTGCAATACGTAAATATAGCAATCTTCCTTTTGATGTGCATTTAATGGTCAAATCTCCTGGTAACCACATTGAAAGCTTTATAAATGCTGGTGCTGATATTATCACTGTACATGCAGAAGCAGAGATACATCTTGAGAGGTTGATAAGAAAGATAAAGTCATACAAAAATGTAAACGATGCAAAAAAACCGATTCAAGTTGGAGTTTCAATTGTTCCTTCAACTTCCCCAAGTGTGCTTGAATACATAATACATGAGCTAGATATTGTACTGATTATGACAGTCAACCCTGGCTTTGGAGGGCAGGAATTTATTCATTCACAGTTGAACAAGATATCTACTATAAAAAAAATGATACAGGAGCATAATCTTAAAACACAAATTTCAGTAGATGGTGGAATTAACTTTTCTAACGCAGCTGATATAATAAAAGCAGGTGCAGATATTTTAGTTGCGGGATCGGCGATATTCAAGGCTGAAGATATTAAGAAGGCCGTAAACGATCTTAAAAATCCATCGTTGTGACCCTATATAGCTAGCTACGTCATACCGCCGCGGCGCATAAGTGTTGAAAGTGCAATCACACAAGGTGATTAATGGTATGTAAATCTCCTCTTGATATCAACCTTCGTTGTTGGGAAAGCAGATAAACCACGTCGAAAATTCGCTTAAACCTTCTAACCACAGGCAAAAAGGCGCTTTTTTAATTTATTTTATTACCATTGAAATTTATGCCGTTAACCACCTTATATAATGCCACTTATAGCACTTTCAACACTTATGCGCCGCGGCGCTAACACGTAGCGGAATGTTGGCAAACCTAAGATCTTTAGCTAGTTAACACAAACCATTTCTGTATCCGTTCAGCAGAGTGGCAAAATAGGTAGACAAGGTGATCTAAAAAGATAATCATAGAGTAAATGTGAGTTACAATAAATGGTGTCATCCCAGTGCCCAGACACTGGGATGGCTTTGTTGCATCGCACCTTATACTGGTAGTAATTTACGATAAATATCATGTAGCCATTTCAAATTTAGCCATACCAATTTCAGTAAATTGATTAAGCAAATAGCACTTAATCAGCAATTCTTTTTCGCGATTTACTTCGGATTTATTCCTAAAGCTGAATCCAAATATTTGCTTTAATCTTGAGAAAAACCCTTCAATATAAGATCTTTTCCCATAATTTACTTCTTTTTTCCATTCTTTCACGCCATCTTCACCGTATAATTTTATTAACCTAATAGCAGCATTTCTGTCAGACATATAATCTATTTCTGGATGTTCTGCCGCATTGTTTATTGGTGGAATTTTTGCCTTTATATCATATTCGTGACACAATTTGTAAAACTTGTGCCTATCATATGCCCTATCTGCATATAGTGCTTTTATGATATGCTGAAAATTAACTTCTTTAAGCAAATCGCAAGCTCCATAGTGATCAGAGTAGACACCGTTACTGTATTTTACAGCTATGGCTTTTTTGCTGTTTATATTCAACATTACATGCAATTTTCTTGTCTGTTCATAGCCACGATATTTTCTGTTAGCGCTATTTTCCTTGCTGTGACCAGGGGTATTGTTGTAAATGCTGATACCTGTACTATCTATAGCAATTTCGATGTCTTCCATATTATTTTTATCAATTCTGCAATCATTGATCTTAATATTAAGTTTCTTAAACCTTCTTGATGCTTGTGAATAGCTGATAACTGCTAAATCTCTTCCTATTTGTTGCATATATCCTTTTATAAACCCCACCGTTTGTCTTAAACCAATTCTAAAAAGATTGACAATTATATGCACCAAAATCACAACTTTATCACTGTAAATATAGTTGCCGCCTTGCATTTTTGGACTATTTTCATACCAATTTTCTATGGCTTCATTGATATAATGAAAAATATTTCCTCTTTCCTGGAGAAATTTGTTATATTCATTTTGGTTACTGACTTTCATTTTCTGTGGCATATTTTTTCTTCAACAGTTAAATGGTTATTTATAATGAATTTTGTCAGTAGCCACCAGATTTTTTCGGTTGCTATGCAACAAAGCCATCCCAGTGTCAAACACTGGGATGACAAGAAAGGGAGCACTGGAATTTTTGCTTCAATATTTGCACATTAGCCACTTCCCTGAACAGATACTCAATATTTGCACATTAGCCACTCCCCTGAACAGATACCCATTTCTATTATCTACCAATTTGAAAAAGTCTCTGGTCCAAGTAGTCAAGCTACTTGGATGACGAGAGGTAACGCAAGAAGTTTACTCTTAATAAAAACCTGATGATGAATCATTATTACCAAATTTCGGCCTGTTTCTGTTGCTGAAACCAGAACGAGGACGAGGAGGCCTCTTATGGTGACTTCCTCCAGGTTTTCTATTAAATGAATTATTGTAATAATTATCCCTGTCATTTGAACCATCTTTCCTTTCCTCGTTGTAAAGCTCACCTTCAAAAAACTCTCCCGTCTCTTGATCAACCCGACGTCTTGACAACTTTGGACATCCACCTTTTTCGAAGTCAATTACTAGTGCTTTGAAAGTATCATCTTGTTTAAGTATGCTCTCTATAGAATCTATGTGTTCATTAGCTACTTCACTTATGTGCATTTTTCCTTTTCTGCCATTAAGAAATTCAAGCTCTACAATAGACTTCTCTATTCTTACAACCTTGACATCAACTATAGAACCTTGTTCTAGTTCTGTTATTGAATCAATCATCATACTCTTTGCAATTTCAGCTTCAGTGCCACTCGTGGCAAAAACAGAAACTTTACCATCATCTCCTATTTCAATTTTTGCATTACTTCTTTCACACACACTGCGTATATTTTTTCCTTTAGCACCAATAGCTGCAGAAATTTTATCTTTATCTATGTAAAATGATAACATTCTTGGTGCATGGTCTTTGACATCATCACTGTGTTCTGAAATCACTGCATTCATTTTTTCTAAAATATGTAATCTTCCAGCTTTTGCCTGTTCTAAAGATTTTTCAACAATTTCAAAGCTTATACCAGAGATTTTCATATCCATTTGTAGTGCCGTAACCCCTTCACTAGTTCCTGCTACTTTAAAGTCCATATCACCAAGATAATCTTCATCACCCAATATATCGGAAAGTATCACATACTCGTCTTTATCTTTAATAAGGCCCATAGCAACTCCAGCAACAGGGGCCTTTATTGGCACACCCGTATCCATTAAAGCAAGAGAAGTCCCACAAACTGTTGCCATAGAAGAAGAACCATCAGACTCCAAAATTTCGGACACTACTCTTATTGTATAAGGAAATTCAGATTTATCGGGTAAAACAGGATGAATTGCTTTCCAAGCAAGTTTACCGTGACCAATTTCTCTTCTTCCAGGTGGACGTCCAGTAGAAATTTCTCCAACAGAAAAAGGAGGAAAATTATAATGTAACATAAAGTGCTCACGTCTATCCCCTTCAATATCATCCACGATTTGCTCATCTTGCGTAGTGCCAAGAGCAGTAACAACCAGCGCCTGAGTGTTACCTCTGGTAAACAACGCAGAACCGTGAGTCTTGGATAGAACATCAACTTCAATTTCTATCTGACGTATTTCATCATGCTTACGACCGTCTATCCTTACACCTTTCTTTCTAATTATTTCACGTACTAAAGATCTTTCGAAGTTTTTTACTGCATACGTAATTAACTTTTCGTCTTTTCCAGCTTCCTTAAGAGCATTCAATATATTATCTCTGATCGCTTCTAGAGCTTGAACTCGCTCTTGTTTTACTGTTTGTGAATATGCTTTCTCAAAATCTTTACCGTGTTTTTCAAGCTCTTGTGTTATATCTGATATATCAACAGGAGCAAAGCTTTCAGGTTTATTGCCAACTGTATCAGCAAACTCTTTTATGAGCTCAATGACAGGCTTAAGGTGTTCATGGCCAAATTTTATTGCATTAAAAACATTTTCTTCAGAGAGCTCTTTCACTTCTGATTCAATCATTAAAATTGAATTTTCATCACCAGACAAAAATAGATCCAAGCTGCTTGCTTTCATCTCTTGAACAGAAGGGTTGAGTATATAGTTATTATTTTCATCACAACCAACCATCACTCCAGCTATAGTAAAGTAAAAAGGAACACCAGAAATTGTAAGAGCTGCAACAGTACCAATCAATGCTGGCACTTCAGGAGGATTGACTGTATCATAAGTTAATAGATTGCACACCACACTAACTTCATCATTAAATCCTTCTGGAAATAGTGGTCTTATACTTCTATCTATTACTCTTGAGATTAAAGTTTCTCTATCAGATGGCTTGCCTTCTCTTTTAAAAAAGCCACCAGGGATCTTACCCATGGCATAGCTTTTTGCGATAAACTGTACATTTAAAGGTAGGAAATCAACATTTTCTTCCTTCTTTTTACTTACAACAGTTACTAAAACAGAAGTATTACCGTAATTTACAACTACTGAACCATGAGCTTGGCGTGCTATTTTTCCTGTTTCTAAAGATAAGGTACGACCACCCCACTCTATAGATTTTTTTATAATTTTAAACATACTAAATTCCTCGATTATTTTCTAATGCCTAACTTCTCTATTAATTCCTGATAGGCTTCATTACCAAATTTACGCTTTATATAATTTAAGTGCTTGCGTCTTCTACCTATCAATATAAGTAAACCACGCTTAGAGTGATGGTCATGCTTGTGCACTTTAAAATGCTCAGTTAAATTACTGATCCTCTCGGTCAAAATTGCACATTGTACAAAAGATGAACCTGTATCATCTTCTTTAATTGCATATATATTTATCAAACTCTTTTTCTTTTCGGATGTTATCGACATCTAAACCTCATTTTAAATATTAAAAACACGAATAGGTTTCACACAACCATAAATAAAACTGCAGATTGCAATAGGTACACTACCCACTATCGTACAACAAGTATCATAATTCTTTAAATTACGCAAGTTATTTAATACAATTTCCTGACCTTTTCTGATTTCCCCAGCATCTTCTAGGGAAATTTCAACTTTGAACATCGATTTTAAAGCCGATTCAATGGGGATAACGAAACTTTTTGCACTACTCCCTGTCGCTCTATTACCTTCTATTACTTCAGTATCACCTTTTGTCATCGGAGTAGCTTGAATACTTGGATCCAGCTAAGTTGGTGAGCATAAAAGTATAGCTAATGCGAGCTCTACGTCATCCCGTCACGGTATCTCTAGATCCCGCTAACAAGCAGCGGGATGACGAAGTTATCGTCATGCCACCGCAGACCGTCATACCGCCGCGGCGCTAACAAGCAGCGGGATGATGATTGTCAACTTCCCCTGTCATCCCAGTAGCTCCTTCGGTGTCATTCCAGTGCTTGACACTGGAATCTAGTTTTCTTTACAAATTCATCAAAAGTGCTTCATTCTATAACGCAAAACCCATACTCACCAAACCCAATGCATTACTTGCAATTAAGTTTCCTGGATCCCAGTGTCTGGGCACTGGGATGACACCCTTCCTGGCGGAGATTGTTCTCAAATCACAATGTTCGTACAGTTGTGGATTCATTCGCGGTATCTCAGCCGCTAACACGTAGGGGAATGACGGTTGTCGTTTAGCTATAAACATTAAGAAATTTACCAAACGAAAAAAAAGGCAAAAGAAACCCCGATTACTATCTATTTTCAGTATTGGCGTTTTTTAAGTCTTAAACACTGCAATTTAGCTGCTTTTAAATGCAACTCACCTTAGCTTAAATGTTTAAGAAATTTACTAAGTAGAAAAAAAGGCAAAGAAATCCCGTGGTAATTAGTGTTCACTCTCTAATCCTTCAAATTGGCGTACTATACTGTCTTAAACGCTTTATAAGCGCGTTTCGGCTTGTATAGGTAGAAACCTAAAAGTTTTATAAAGACATAAGGTGCACATAGTGCGAAAAATTAAAAATAAGACGCCAAGTACGTTGTTTTTTTTGCTGTTTAATCTGCACAGATGAAGATAACTGAATACCTTCAGTACCATGATAAGGGCGCTGGCGGAGTTTGTCAAGGAATCTTTGACGAAATGATTTTAAAAGTAAAGAGCGGGAGAAGGGGTTCGAACCCTCGACCTCAACCTTGGCAAGGTTGCGCTCTACCAACTGAGCTACTCCCGCAATTAAATTAACCTAAATTTACTTAATTATAGGCATATACAGCGATTTGTAAACCCCGTGTACACGAAAAATGTGAGAGCCCATAAATTTGTGTGGTTCCTTCTATGATCTTTTCGTATACTTAAGGCTCATTTTTGATTATCATAGGTTTTCAATTGTGCCAAAAAATGTATTAATTTTATGGGAATATTTTTATATAAAGACGACTTGCCAGCTAGTTCAATACCAGATGATGTAAGGTCTATAGCTGTTGATACCGAGGCAATGGGGCTACTTCATAGCATAGATAGATTATGCCTTGTGCAGCTCTCTTTTAATGATGGCAACGCTCACTTAGTTCAACTCAAGAACGATTATACAGCGCCAAATTTGAGAAAAATATTAGAGGATAAAAATATAACTAAAATATTTCACTTCGCGCGATTTGATGTAAGCATAATACGTCATTACTTGGAAATTTGGGCACTTCCGTGCTATTGCACAAAAATAGCTTCACGTTTGGTTCGCACTTACACAGATAATCATAGTTTAAAAGAGTTATGCTTAGAGCTGCTTGATACCAAACTAAATAAGCAGCAGCAATCTTCTGATTGGGGAAATGAAAATTTAACAGACAAACAAAAAAGTTATGCTGCATCTGATGTTTTGTATCTTCATAAGATAAAGGAAAAGCTAGACTTAATGCTGGAACGTGAAAATAGAAAAGAATTGGCCCAAAAGTGTTTTGAATTTCTTCCTACTCGTATTGAGTTGGATTTAATGGGGTGGGAAAACGTGGATATCTTTAACCACCAGATGTAATCATCTGTGAGAAGTTTTTTGTTTGTGCAAAACACTTTAGGGCAATTTTTCAGGCTCTGCGGTAAGAATTTAGTTGATTAGTTGCTAATTGATGCGCTATATTTTACAAAAATTTAGGTATTTTATGAGTGATGATATTACATCGGTAAATGATCAAAATTTCAAATCTGAAGTCATTGACTATAAAGGGTTCGTGCTGGTAGATTTTTGGGCAGAATGGTGCGGGCCATGCAAAAGTCTAATGCCACGTATCGAACAATTGGCTAAGGATAGAAAAGGCAAGATCAAGATCTGCAAATTCGATATAGATGGAGAAACTGAAGTGCCAAGTAAGTATGGAGTGCAATCTATACCCACTTTAATCATATTTCAAGATGGTAAGGAAATTGCACGCAAAATTGGTGCAACAAATGATTTGCTAAGTTGGGTTGATAGTGAAATAAGCTAATAGACAAATTTGCTTTTGTGTGTATTATAAATATTGATAAAAGGGATTGTAGCTCAGTCGGTTAGAGCAGTTCGCTCATAACGAATTGGTCGTAGGTTCGAGTCCTACCAATCCCACCGTTGTATTGATCTTAGCATGATCGTAACAATGAGAAAACTATAGTATATGAACTATATGTTGATATAATAGAGGAAATAATGGAATTTACTAAATCTTTGAATAATAAGTTAGATGAGTTGCACTTACTAAATCATCCATTCTACCAATCATGGAATACAGGAAGCTTAAGCTTGCAAGCTTTACAGACCTATGCTAAAGAATATTATCACCACGTTGCTGCGTTTCCTCGTTATATCAGTGGTATACATTTTTTGTGCCCAGATCTAAAAATGCGACAGGTTTTGCTTGGTAATTTGATAGAAGAAGAACAAGGTGATGAAAATCATCCAGAGTTATGGCAGCGTTTTGCTGAAGGACTGGGAGTAGCAAGGTCTGATCTTCTTGAAGATGCACAAGTTAAGGAGACACAAGAATTAGTTGACGGTTACTTTGATATTATACGATCAGGTTTTGCAGCAGGTCTTGGAGCCTTGTACGCTTACGAACGTCAAACTCCAGAGGTTTCTAAGTCTAAAATTGAAGGTTTAAAAAAACACTATTCAATAAGTGATGAGCGTTCTCTTCAATTTTTTACGGTTCATATGCATGCTGATGAATGGCATTCTGAGGAGTGTGCAAATCTTATTGAAGATCTAGATGAAAAAGAGCAAGATAAAGTTATGCAGGGTGCTCAAAAGGGAGCAAAGCTCTTGTGGGGTTTTCTTGATGGAATGATGAATGCTAGCGTGTGTTAGCAGTTGTAAGTAGCTTAAGAATTAAAACTCAGTGATGTTGGGATGCAATGTCTGCATGTAATCTTCTTATATCTGACTTACGGCTTTGGGTTCATTTAGGCTATAGTGCAGAAGAGAAGTATCATTCCCAATTAGTTAGTATTGATGTTGATTTTATTTTTAAATCTCCTCCTTTAGGGCTTATGACTGACCGGCTTGAAGATACTGTCTGCTATCTAGAGATAGTACAAAATATTCAATCTCTTGTTCAGAGCAAGCAATTCAATTTAATCGAGCACTTAACCCATGATATATACAGAGCCATTAATAATCTTTTGGTGCAAAAAAAACATACTATTTCTTCCATGAGAGTGACTACTCACAAAGTTGCACCACCCGTTCCCGATGTGCATGGAGGTGTTCTCTTTACTTATTGTAATACATTACAAGAACAGGAAGCTGACTAATGATTTACATCTCTATTGGCTCAAATATGGGGAATCGCTTTTCCCATTTACAAAAGGCTGCTCAGTTACTAAAGGAGCGCTATTTTAAAAATTTAAAATCTTCAATTATTCTGGAGACTAAGGCTATTTTACCAAATGATGCTCCACCTCAGTGGAATAAGCCATTTCTAAATATGGTTGTGTATGGAAGTTGTTCTTCTTCTCCTGAAGAGCTGTTAAAGGGCCTTAAACAAATTGAATGCGACATTGGCCGCCTGCAGGTCTATGGAAAATGGGCACCTCGCGTTATTGATTTGGATATTTTGTTATGGGATGACCTGACACTTGATACATCCTACCTTAAGGTTCCTCACTCAGAATTGATAAACAGACCATTTTTGCTTCACTTGATGGCAATGCTGAGCCCCATGGCAGTAGTTAACAAAACGTTTGGTACTGTTAACCCTAACATTAAGGATTGCTTTTTAAGGAGTTTTACGCTTTCACCAGAGCTTGTAGGTATTGTCAATATTACTCCTGATTCATTTTCAGATGGTGGTCTTTATTATGATGCAGATCAAGCAACCAAACAGTCACTGCGGCTGTTATCAGATGGTGCAAGCATAGTTGAACTTGGTGCTCAATCAACAAGACCTGGCTCCTCAATACAAACTCCAAAAGCAGAATATGCACGCTTAAAACCAGTGCTTGATAATCTTAGTCATTATATGGAAGCTGGTGATATTAAAGTCAGCATCGATAGTTTCTGGCCAGATGTTATTTTGAACGTTTTGGAGCACTACAACATTGCCTGGGTAAACGATCAGAAGGGAGATCTAGATGATAATACCTTAAAAGCAATCGCTAGCAGTGGATGTGGCATCGTTATTATGCACTCACTCTCCATACCACCACATAGAGACAACATTATCCCAAGTGACACTGATCCAATTGATACCATAAATAATTGGGCAGAGAAGAGCATTAGCAGGTTATTTGCCCTAAGTTTTGATAAAAATTCAATAATTATTGACCCTGGTATTGGTTTTGGAAAATCTATGTACCAGAATATCCAGATTTTACGCAATATAGAAGCATTGCAAAGTTTTGGCTGCAAAGTTCTGGTTGGTCATTCTAGAAAGTCATTTATTTCTTCTTTTTCTACAGAACCTGTCTTTAACCGAGATTTAGAAACAATTGCTTTATCATCTGCATTGCACAACAAGGTTGATTTCCTTCGAGTGCATAATGTGCGTGATCACATGCGATTTTTTGTAGCTCAAGCTGCTTTACAGGGATGATAGTTATCGGAATTATGGCTGTTGATCCCAAGGGGGTAATTGGAATAAATAATGGATTGCCCTGGCATTATCCAAGTGAGTTAGATCATTTTCGTCAGGTAACTGACAAATAAGTTATTGTTATGGGAAGAAAAACGTTTGAGATAATACCCCAAAACATATTAAAGCCTATTGTTTTTTCTCGTAACAAATTAAGTCCTTGTTTTAATAAAGGCATAAAATGCACTATTGTTTCTTCTATGCAAGAGTTTTTGTCAATCCAAAGTAGTTCTAAAGTCTTCATGATTGGTGGAGCACAAATAGCGCACCTTTTTTTAGAATATAATCTAATCTCAGAGTTTATTATGACTGAAATTTACAAAACTTATAAGGGTGATACATATTTCAACTTAACACTTCTTAGTGGATGGAATAAAACTATTCTCACCAAAACAAAAGATTATACTATATGTAGATTAATACGTGATAAAGATGGAAGAAAAAATTGTGAAGCTCATTAAGTCTCTTAACTATAAATTATGCCAACTAAAACAACAGGTAAGAGGGCTTTTATGAGAAACTTTTTGATGTAATAGTATGTATGTTAAAGCAATTTATACCCACCGCATTGAATGTGGAGAAGTATTAGAGCAGGTTCTTGATCGCTATGTTTCAGAGCTGCTAAGAGAGGAAGTTGTTCTTGCTATCACATCAAAAATCATTTCTGTTTGTCAAAAACAGGTGGTTTGCAAAACTGCTTGTTCTAAAGAAGAGCTAATCAAAAGAGAAGCTGATGCAATTGTTGATGTGGACCACAATCCTCATAGTATCTGTTTAACGATTAAAGATAATATCTTAATTCCATCTGCTGGTATTGATGAATCAAATGGTAATGAGGTGTATATTCTATATCCAAAAGATGTTCAGAAAACAGCTCTGTCGATATGGAACTATCTCAAGACAAAACACTGCATAAAACATCTTGGTATTTTGATTACAGATAGTAACATAACACCTATGCGCCTTGGGGTTACGGGCGTTGCTCTTGGTTGGTGTGGATTTGAACCACTTTATTCCTATATAGGCAAGCCAGATCTTTATAATCAACCACTGCAAGTAACACAAGTCAATCTTCTTGATGCACTGGCAACATCTGCTGTTTTAGTTATGGGAGAAGGGGCAGAGCAAACACCAATGGCAATAATTAGTGGTGCACCAAAGGTTCACTTTCTTACTCGTTCGCCAACTACAGAAAAAGAAAAAAGTGTTAAGATATCTATGAAAAAAGACCTTTATTCTCCTCTCCTCATGGGAGCCCGCTGGTTAAAGAGTTAAAGAGAAACTTAAAATCTGCTATTAGACTTCTTGCATAACCATATAACATTGGGAATAGAAACGAAAAACTTACTTGACACCCTTCGCCAGCCCCCTTATCATGATACTGAAGGTATTCATTTATCTTCAATCTGTGCAGATTAAACGACAACAGTATTACGTAATGTCTTATTTTTAATTTTTTGCACTATGCGCACCCTACGTCTTCACAACATTTCTGGGTTTTTACCTATATAAGCTGAAACGCGCTTATAAAGCGTTTAAGACAGTATAGCACGCCAATTTGCAGGATTAGAGAGTGACAACTAGCTAATACGGGATATCTTTTGCCTTTTTTTCTGCTTAGTAAATTTCTTAAACATTCAAACTAAGGTGAGTTGCATTTAAAAGCAGCTAAATTGCAGTGTTTAAGACTTAAAAAACGCCAATGTTCTAAAATAGATATTAATCGGGGCTTCTTTTGCCTTTTTTTTCATTTGGTAAATTTCTTAATATTTGTAGCTAAAAGAGCCCGTGAAGGGTAGTGAAGGGTGTCATCCCAGTGCTTGACACTGGGATCCAGTTTTCCATATAATCTCATCGAAAACGTTGTAACCACTTTCTATGCTAGTTTGCTTGTGAGCAAGCAAACTTTCCTGGATTCCAGTGGGCTTTGTTGCATAGCAACCGAAAAAATCTGGTGGCTACTGACAAAATTCATTATAAATAACCATTTAACTGTTGAAGAAAAAATATGCCACAGAAAATGAAAGTCAGTAACCAAAATGAATATAACAAATTTCTCCAGGAAAGAGGAAATATTTTTCATTATATCAATGAAGCCATAGAAAATTGGTATGAAAATAGTCCAAAAATGCAAGGCGGCAACTATATTTACAGTGATAAAGTTGTGATTTTGGTGCATATAATTGTCAATCTTTTTAGAATTGGTTTAAGACAAACGGTGGGGTTTATAAAAGGATATATGCAACAAATAGGAAGAGATTTAGCAGTTATCAGCTATTCACAAGCATCAAGAAGGTTTAAGAAACTTAATATTAAGATCAATGATTGCAGAATTGATAAAAATAATATGGAAGACATCGAAATTGCTATAGATAGTACAGGTATCAGCATTTACAACAATACCCCTGGTCACAGCAAGGAAAATAGCGCTAACAGAAAATATCATGGCTATGAACAGACAAGAAAATTGCATGTAATGTTGAATATAAACAGCAAAAAAGCTATAGCTGTAAAATACAGTAACGGTGTCTACTCTGATCACTATGGAGCTTGCGATTTGCTTAAAGAAGTTAATTTTCAGCATATCATAAAAGCACTATATGCAGATAGGGCATATGATAGGCACAAGTTTTACAAATTGTGTCACGAATATGATATAAAGGCAAAAATTCCACCAATAAACAATGCGGCAGAACATCCAGAAATAGATTATATGTCTGACAGAAATGCTGCTATTAGGTTAATAAAATTATACGGTGAAGATGGCGTGAAAGAATGGAAAAAAGAAGTAAATTATGGGAAAAGATCTTATATTGAAGGGTTTTTCTCAAGATTAAAGCAAATATTTGGATTCAGCTTTAGGAATAAATCCGAAGTAAATCGCGAAAAAGAATTGCTGATTAAGTGCTATTTGCTTAATCAATTTACTGAAATTGGTATGGCTAAATTTGAAATGGCTACATGATATTTATCGTAAATTACTACCAGTATAAGGTGCGATGCAACAAAGCCATTCCAGTGTCAAGCACTGGAATGACACCCACTGGTGAGTCAAGCCGAAAACGTTTGTACAGCTATGTGTCAAGGCACTGGGATGACACCCTGACAACCGTCATCCCGCTACGTGTTAGCGCCGCGGCGGTATGACGTAGGACTGCTGTCATCCCGCTGCTTGTTAGCGGCTGAGATACCGTGGCGGCATGACGTAGAAGCTATACTTTTATACTCACCAAATCAGTTTGCTTGCTCATAAGCAAACTTTCCTGGATTCCAGTGTTAAGCACTGGAATGACATCATCCTTGTACCTTTTTTCTACTTAGTTTGGGTTATGCAAGAAGTCTATTCCTTCATAAGGAGAAGTAGTTAAAGGAATTTACTCTATTTCTCCCTCTTTTTTTATTATTTTTAATCTATAGTTAACGTAAAAGAGATATGCAAAAACTCTATTGATCCATAGTCTGCAAATTATTAATAACACTTACTTTAAAGAACCTCACTTTACGCTGATCTTTGAGCGCTCTTCTGTGGTATTTTGTAAGAGTATAACTTGTGAAATCGTCTTCCCTATAGATTAAAGAGTTACACTGCTTTATATGTGATGCTATCCACTTTGCATAGTCCTGATGATCGGTTGCAATGAATATTTCCCCTGTTATAAGTATTTTTTTTGCTAATAAATTTAAAAATTCCGTATTAATTAATCGTCTTTTATTGTGACTTCTTTTTGGCCATGGATCTGGAAAGAGAATAAAGAGTCTTTCAACACTGTTGTCCGGAAAATTTGCAATCAATTCTCTTGCATCTTCTGTCCATATTAAAATGTTTTTTATGTTTTGTATTTCTATGTTTGTTAGCAAGCGAGAAACCCCCTTTAAGTAGGGCTCACATCCTATAAACAATAGATCAGGTTCATTGAGCATCTGGTGAAGCATATTTTCACCGTTGCCAAAGCCTATTTCTACCCATATTCTTTTTTGTGAATTTACAATCTTCTCTATAGATTCCTTGCTGTTTTGAATAGAATATCTTTCCAATATTTCATCAACATCCGGTTTTAGCCTGGACCTTCTGGAGAACGATCTAATCCACTTGCTATTCTTAAATAGCATATTCTTGATACATATATAATTTTCTCACTATATTTTACATAGCTTAAACAATTCTCGAAATGAATTAATGAAAAATTACTTGTCAATAATTATTAATATTATATAATATATGAGTTCTAATAAAGTTTAAATTAAAGGTATGAATAATAATAATCCAGTTGTAAATCTACCGGTTACTATCAGAAAGCTATCATCAAACAAGTTTATAGAAGAGATATGTCAAGGCCAATTTGAGGATCAAGATAATGCCTTGTTTGAAGATTCTTTTGTTAACAAAATTAAAGAAGGAGATGTGGTAGAAGGTGTAATTACAAGAATAAACCCTAACGACGTTGTGGTTGATATTGGTTTAAAGTCTGACGGAAGAATTCTGATCAAGGAACTCGGTTGTAATGATGAGGTCATTATTGGCTCGAAAATTAGAGTTTATGTGGAAAGAATTGAAGATTATCATGGTAATGTTGTTCTTAGCCGTGAAAAAGCAATTAGGGACGAAAAATGGAATAAGTTGGAAGAAGATACAGTTACAAGAGCTGAAGTAAACGGAGTTATTAAACGCTCAATTAAATGTGGTTTTATTGTTGATCTTGGTGACGGAATAAGCGCTTTTTTACCGCTGAGTCATGTGGATTTGAAGCAAGTAAAAGATGCGAAGCACCTTATTGAAACTGAACAAAAGTTCATCGTGCTTAAAATGGATAAGAAGCAAGGTAATATTGTAGTATCAAGAAAGCTGGTGTTAGAAAAATTGCACGCTGGTGAAAAAATTAAATTTTTAGAATCTTTAAATGAAGGCGATATAATAGAAGGAAAAATAAAAAGCATCACTCATTACGGTGTATTTGTTGGTATTCATGAATCAGATGCAGTGGGAGTTATAGATGGGTTGCTACATATTACAGATATCTCTTGGAGTAGAGTAAGTCATCCATCTGCAGTTTTTGCTTATGGCCAGGCTATAAAAGTTAAAATTATAAAAATAGATAAGGAAAATGCGAAAGTTTCCTTAGGTGTAAAGCAGCTAGAAGATAGCCCTTGGCAAGATGCAGAGTCAAAATATCCGGTTGATAGTGTGCATAAGGGTCATGTAACAAGTATAGAAGATTATGGATTGTTTGTTGAGCTTAGACCTGGGATTGAAGGTTTAGTGCACTCATCGGAAATAACTTGGGTTAAGAGCAATTTACCAGTTAGTAGTCTCGTAACAAGGGGACAAGAAGTATATGTAAAAATTCTCAGTATTGACATTGCTAAGAATAGGATGAGTTTAAGCATGAAAAGGTGTATAGATAATCCTTGGCAAGTATTTGTCAATAAGTATCCTCCTGGTTCTATTGTTTCTGGTGAGGTTAAGAATAATACCGGCTCATATATATCTGTTGCTTTCAATGGTTCTGAAATAGATGAGAACGTAGAAGGGACAATCTATGTGAAAGATCTAAGTTGGTCTAAAAATAGCTCAGATGAGATAAAGAAATATAATGTAGGTGATAAAATAGAAGCAAAAGTGATAAGGGCTAACGTGAATCGGGCAAGAATTTATCTTGGAATAAAACAAATAGAGTATGATCCTCTTGAAGAACTGATAAAGAAAGTTAAGGTAGGCGATAAAATACAGGTTATTGTAGGTAAGAGAGAAGATAATGGACTAGTCGTTGAAGTTGAGAACGATGTAACCCTTCTAATAGATCAAGAACATTTGCCGGAAAATAAAAAGTTCTCTATATCAGAAAAAATAGAAATTGAAGTATTGGGTGTTGAAGAATATAACATAGTATTATCTGCTAAGTGATAAGGTTTACTTATTTTGGCTTCATATAAATGGCAACAAAGTCTGATATAATAGCGAGGGTAGCAAAAAGACATCCTTTTTTAGATAAGATTGTTATAGCAGCTATAGTTGATAGATTTTTTGGGATACTTTCAAACACATTGAAACATCATAATAGAGTTGAAATTAGGGGATTTGGTTCTTTTTCAGTTAGAAGTTATAACTTGAAAGAAACAAGCCATTTAATGTTACAGAAGTTTACAAAGAATCAATACTTTAAAACATATTTTCGTAGCAGTAAAAAATTATCTGATTTGATAAATGAATAAAAATTTATACCATAAATAAGATGAAAGTAGGGGTTTGAGTTTATACTGTACGATAGAAATTTTTAGCACCATATGCAAGTAGTAGAAATAGTTATACGTAATAACACATATAAAATATCTTGCGAAAGTGGGAAGAAGAGCCATTTATTACGCCTTGCTAATAGTTTTGACAAGCTAGTTGGTTCTGTATCTCAAAAAACTGGAGGTAAGGGTTCGGATGCATTAAATTTCTTACTTGCAGCACTAATTCTTGAGGATAAAATTTTAGAATTAACAAAGCGGTTGGATGAAGCAAATCAAGAGCGCGAAAAGTATAGAAACGAGAAAAGAATAGAATATACTGAGGTACTAGATAAGGTAAATAAGATTATCACTAATCTTGAGTGCATAAAGGATTAGCTTCAATAAAGCAAGCAATTAAATTGACTATCTGACTATTTAAGCCAGGAGGGAGGTTTGTCTTACGAGTTATGTAACAATATAATTCGTAATCATCAAGATCAACTATTTTTTCGTATTCGATTAGTTCGCTTAAGGAAAATTTATCAAGATATTTCAATGCGAAATGCCCTAAAAGTATATCGGTTTCTTTGCAACCCCTATGCCAGCTTCTATACATTAATTTTCTTCTGAGTAGTGAGGTATCTGTCATTACAATTAAACTTTTTTTAATTTAAAAGTTAAACTAAATACTTGTCAAGCGAGGCGCGTTTTAATATACTTAACATTTGTATAAGATCTAAATACACAGGTGGAGTTAATTTCAAATTTCATTCATCAGTTTGGCAATGGAATATATTGTTTTTTGTCATTTGCCTTAATCATTTCTGTTATAGTGTTTGTGCATGAATATGGGCATTATATTGTTGCTAAAGCATGCAAAGTTAAAGTTGAATCTTTTTCTATAGGCTTTGGTCCTGAAATTTTTGGTTTTAACGATAAATCTGGAACTAGATGGAGATTAAGTGCTGTTCCACTGGGTGGCTACGTTAAAATGCTAGGGGATACTAATGCAGCAAGCGTTCCAGCTGATCAGCAAAAATTGACTAACGAAGAAAGATTATATTCATTCCATACAAAGCCGCGTCATCAAAAGGCAGCAGTGGTTTTTGCAGGACCATTTGCAAACATGGTACTCGCTGTTATCGCTTTTACAATGTTTTTCAGCATTAAAGGCTATTATCACACTCCACCGATTATCGGAAATGTAGTCGAAGGCAGTGCAGCCAAGCAAGCTGGTTTGTTGCCAGGTGACACTATTACACAAATCAATGAGCATAAAATAAAATACTTTGAAGATATTTCACGTGTGATAATGTCAAACCCTAAGACAAAAATGGAAATTGAGTATACTAGAAATAATGCAGAGCACAGAACTAGCCTCACTCCGTTAATAATAGAGGGTAAGGACGATTTTGGTAACAAAGTAGAAAGAGAAATGATAGGGATTACTTCAGTCAATACATTAAAGCAGTCGTCTTTTCTTGGGGCTGTGAGCTTATCAGTAAGTGAAACTTACCACACTATGTGCTTAACGATCAAAGCTCTCTTTCAAATTATTGTTGGTAAAAGGAGTATCAATGAAATAGGTGGGCCAATAAAAATCGCAAAGTATTCAGGGCAATCAGCTAAAAAGGGGGTCATTATGGTTGTGTATTTCATGGCAATTATTTCAGCTAATTTAGCTGCAATTAACTTGCTGCCAATTCCACTATTGGATGGTGGGCATTTATTTCACTATATTATAGAAGCAGTTATACGCAGGGATTTAAGTTTGAAATATCAAAAATATGCAGCTACTTTTGGTGCTTCCGTATTGTTTTTGCTTATGGCAATTGCAATTTCGAATGATATTAGGAGTCTTTTTTAAAATAAACATGAAAAAGCTACTTTACATATTATTAATAGTAATTTTTCCCGCTCTACTTGTTGCTTTAGAAAATAAGGAAAAAGTGCAGGTGAAAGATGTCAAATGTATTGGTAATGAGAGGGTAAGCAACCAGACAATAGGTTTTTATATAAAACTAAAACCTGGCGATTATGTAAATGACGATGATATAGACTCAATTATAAAAGATCTATATAAAACAAAGTTGTTTGCTAGCGTTAACGCTTATGTTGATGATGAAAAAAATTTAGTAGTAAAAATTCAAGAGAATCCACTAATTAACAAGATAATATTAAAGGGTAATAAGTTATTTAATAGCAAAGAGTTACTAAATAATGTGATTCAGTCAAAATCGCTAACTATTTTCACTGAAACAAAATTGCAAAGCGATTTAATGAATTTAGTTACTACTTATAGAAATAATGGCAAAGTCGGCGTTAAAATTGAATATGAGTTGGAGAAGCTCGATGGTAATAGGGTCAATCTAATTTTCAAAATAAAAGAAGGTAAAACCTCTAAAATTAAGGATATAAGATTTATAGGTAACAAAAACTTTTCTGAAACCGAGCTAGAGCAAGCTATTAAAGTGCATAGTAATGACATATTTAGTAAGTTATTTAGAGCCATTTTTAAGGGCGGAACTCGTTATTCACCACAATATTTATTGATTAACACAGAATTGCTCGATCGTTTTTATTCATCTAAAGGATATATTCAAAATAATATTCAACCGATTGTTGAGGTTGATAATAACAATCAGATAGAGTTGACTTTTTTGATTGACGAAGGACAGCAATATTTGTTTGGAAATAATGAGGTTAATATTGAAACTGAAATTCAGGATTTAAGCCTAAAAGAAGAAATATTGGACTTTATAACAGAGGAAAACGATAAGATATTTAATAGAGTTAAAATTAATAATACAGTAGAAAAAATAAACAAGTATTTAAATGAGAAAGGATATATATTTGCAAAAGTTAATCCAAAGTATGTACAACGTGACAATGTTGTAGATGTGACCTACAGAGTGCTGCCGGGTAAAAAGATTTATATAAATCAAATTACAATTGATGGTAACGATCGCACTTTAGATAAGGTGATCAGAAGTAAGCTAAGTATAGCAGAAGGTGATGCGTACAATATATCTGAGATTCAAAAATCACGTAAAAAACTAATGAGTAGTGATTTTTTTGAAACAGTAAAAGTAAATAGTTACGCAGTTAATGACAATGCAGTAAATCTTGACTTAAATGTTAAAGAAAAAAGAACTGCTTCATTATCTTTAGCAGGAGGTATGTCCTTTCCTGGTGGAGCATTTGTAAAAACTGATTTCACAGATCGTAATTTATTTGGTAGTGGTAAAGAGCTCTCTTTTGCTCTTGAGAAAAATCAATATTCACTTTCTACTAATGTAGAGGTTGTTGAAAATAATTTTAACGATTCTGATACATCACTAGGTGTGGGCGTATTTTATGAAAAACAAGATAAACCACACACTAGCTTCGACAGTTGTGACATGGGATTTTCAACAAAATTATCATACAAAGTTATAGAAAACTTAACTAATTCCATTCGCTACTCTTACAAGTATAACCGTATACATATGGATAATAAGGATGGAAAAGACAATGACATCTCTGATATAATAAAGGGGCAAGAAGGTGAACATCAGATTTCATCAGTAGGATACACATTAGCGTATAATAAACTGGATAACCTCTATACTCCAAAAGAAGGGTATTTACTGCGCTTAAGTCAGGATATTTCAGGATTGGGAGGGAATGTAAACTTCCTAAAATCTGAGTTCTTGTCTTTTTACACGCATCCTATATTAAGTAAAATTGACGATAGCATAATACTACGCTTTAAGATGGCAGCAGGTCATATTTTTTCTTATACCGATGAAGATCTAAACATTGGCCAGCACTTTTTTAAAGGTGGTAATGAAATTAGAGGATTTGACCTTTCCGGTATTGGACCAAGAACAGAAAACAAAAATAAAAGCTCACTAGGAGGCAAAACTTATTTTAATTTAACACAGCAAGTAGATTTTCCACTACCAAAACTATATGACTATGCTGGTATCAAAGGCTCATTATTTGTTGACTATGCAGCACTTTTCGGCTTAGATGATAAAAATGGGAAATATAAAGATCCATATAATGATAGTAAGCTTATAAGAGTGTCACCAGGTTTTGGCTTTTCAATGCCTTCTCCTTTTGGTAGACTTAGATTAGATTTTGGGTTTCCTTTAGTAAAGGAATCTTATGATATAATACCATCACCAAATGTTAAATTTTCTATTGAAGCGGGGATTTGAATGAAATATATACAGTTATTTATATCAGTTATTGCCTTAATTATTTCCTTATTTGTGGGGTATAAGTTTATAGAATATCGGCCTCAGAACACAAAAGCTGCAATTATTGATAGTGACAAAGTCATTAATGAATCTCTTGCTCTGCAAAACATACAACAACAAATAAAGGAGCAGAATTCTAGATTACAACAAGAATTTGAAAGTGAGTTAGAAAAACTTAAGCCATCAAAAGAAGAATTTGAACTTTTGTCAGAAGAAGCAAAAAAGGAAAAGACAGAACAGTTTAATAAGCATACTGTAAATGCTAGAGATGCTTACGCTGAAAAAATGTTGTATTTAGAAGAAAGTTATAGAGATGCAGTAGAGAGTGTTTTTAACAAGATAAAAGAAGTTGCTAAAAAAACGGCAGAAAAAAACAACATAGATTTGGTACTATTTATTTCAAAAAAGAACCAAGTTTTATACTCTATGGATGAAGTTGATTTATCGGATATGGTATTAAACAATATAAACAAGGAAATACCTGAATTTGCTTTTAAAGGCATTGAGTAGGCTTATGCAATTTAATATCAGTGATATTATAAAAATACTACCACATTCTTATCCGTTTCTCTTAGTAGATAGGGTTATAGAGTGTGATCCTGGTAAAAGTATAAAAGCAATCAAAAATGTGACTTTCAATGAGCCATTTTTTATTGGCCATTTCCCTGGTCATCCAATAATGCCCGGAGTCTTGATAATTGAATCTCTAGCTCAAGCATCTGCTATATGTGTTCTTGGTAAAGAAAGTCAAGATACAATAGAAAACAAAGCTATTTACTTTATGTCTATTGAAAATGCAAAATTCAGAAAGCCAGTCACTCCAGGGGACACACTGATTCTTCAAGCTAATGTTAAAAACGCACGTTTAAGTGCATGTAAATTTGAGTGTATTGCGTATGTTGGTGAAGAAAAGGTTGCAGAGGCAACGATTTTAGCTATGCTACAAAATACGTAATATACAAAAGACAGTGTGCATACTGTATAATGCAGCTTAATATCTCATTTTCTAGTCTATATACTCGCAGTGGATTAATAAAATTGGATGAGACATTTTTGAATTATATTAAATCATGTGATGAAAGCTTGTTTTGTTCATTAATTGAAGCAAGGAAAAATCAGATTGGTGATAGCCAGTTAATAATAGACCTCTCATATTTATTTGACGAGTTTATTGCAAAATTTTTCAACATTGAAAAAGAAATAGAAGAGCTAAAGAAAAAACACAATGACTTTGCTGTAATATATAAATGTAAAAGGTTATTTGTCCAACGCTACGCATTGAAGAAATACACTAATGTGGCGAATATAGATATTACTAACAGACTAAGTCATTTTCTCACTTTGCCAACAACAGAAAAAAATTTTGCTGAGCAGGTGATGCATTGGTTTCAAGATAAAGAAAATCACAAAGAAGAAATAGAACTTGCGGCACAATATGCAGTGTGGAGAGTAAAAAATAAACGGAGTATACTCTTTAGTATCCATAGGAAAATTGACCATGAAAATCTCATACCATTTTCTAAAAAAGAAGTAGACAAAGTTGAAGTGCTGTATTCAAATGAAGTAAAAAGACGATATGGTTTTGATCTAATAAGCAAAAAGGTGAGTTTAAATAAAGCATTAGATAACGCTCACTACTGCATATTCTGTCATAAGCAAAATAAGGACAGCTGCTCAAAGGGGCTAATTAATAACGACAATACTTTTAAACAATCCCCACTAAAAGTTGAGCTGCATGGCTGCCCACTAGAACAGAAAATATCAGAAATGAATCTGGTGAAAAGCGAAGGCTACAGCATAGCAAGCCTTGCAATTGTGATGATAGATAACCCATTATGTGCGGCTACTGGGCACAGAATATGCAATGACTGCATGAACTCGTGCATATATCAGAAACAAGAACCCGTGAATGTGCCAATGATTGAAACAAGGATTTTGGATGATGTGCTTAGTTTACCGTACGGATTTGAAATATATTCTCTGCTCAGCCGTTGGAATCCTTTAAATTTTCAGCGTTCATTGCCAAGAGAAAACACCGGAAAAAACGTTCTAGTTGTAGGCCTTGGTCCTGCTGGTTTTAATTTAGCTCATCATTTGTTGAATGATGGGCATAACGTTATCGCCATTGATGGACTAAAGATTGAACCTTTGATCGATAATTTCCAGCTAATTAAAGATTTCAAACACGAAAAATTGAGTGAACGCACGGCAGGTGGGTTTGGTGGGGTGGCAGAATATGGCATTACTTCTCGGTGGGATAAAAATTACTTAAAAATTATCAGGTTATTACTAGAAAGACGTGAAAATTTTGCAATTTATGGCGGCATTCGTTTTGGTGGCACAATTACCGTGAAAGATAGCTTCAATCTAGGTTTTGATCACATCGCCTTGGCGCTTGGCTCAGGTAAGCCTCGAATGATAAAAATAAAGAATATGCTAGCTCGTGGGGTGCGCATGGCATCTGACTTTCTTATGTTGTTACAACTGACTGGCGCTCTTAAATTTGATTCTATAGCAAATCTGCAAGTTCGTATGCCGATAGTTGTCATAGGTGCGGGGCTTACTGCGATTGACACTGCCACTGAAGCTTTAGCGTATTATCCAATTCAAGTAGAAAAATTTCTTCTTCGTTACGAGGTATTGGTTGGTAAATATGGAAAAGACTATGTTGAAAAAGATTGGACAGAAGAAGAACATGAAATTGCGAATGAATTTATATCGCACGCAAAGTTGATCCAAGCAGAGCAAGAGTTAGCAAAAAAAGAGAGTAGAGAAATAAAAATATTAGAGTTAATGCAGAGTCTTGGGGGAGTAAAAGTTGTATATAGAAAAGAGCTGAAAGACTCGCCAAGTTATCGATTAAATAGCGAAGAGGTGCAAAACGCATTATCAGAAGGGATTTACTTTATTGAAAACTTAGAGCCAGTTGAAGTTGTGACGGATAAATATAACCATGCTGAATCAATAAAACTGATAGGCACAAAATCCGGCGAAATCAAATGCATGAAAGCACGTTCTATTTTTATAGCAGCAGGTACTGAGCCAAATACGGTTATTGCAACAGAAGATAAAAAGCATTTTAAATTAAGTAATGGGTATTTTACTCATTTGAATTCATCAGGAAAAGAAATAGATCCAATATTTTCTCCTAAAATGCAAAATAAAGATAGAATATTAGTGTATAAGCAAGGCAATAAAGCAATTAGCTTTTTTGGTGATCTTCATCCTTCGTATAGCGGCAGCGTCGTGAAAGCTATGGCAAGTGCTAAGAACGGCTACCCTGTTATTTCCCAGCTTTTGAATAGAGTTAATAGCTTCGTTTCTGTCACTCCAGCTAGAATCTCGGAGTCATATGCACAATTGTATGAATGTTGTAATGTAAGAGTAACTTTTACCAAAAAAGATGTCATCCAAGTAGCTGACACTGAGATCCAGAAAAAAAATGCGTGGTCAAGCGTTGAAGATCTGGCTAACAAAGAATTTTTCAATAAAATCAAAGAGCAATTCACTGCAAAGGTTATAAAAGTTCAATATTTAACAGACAAAGTTGTGGAAATAGTGATCAAAGCACCACTTGCGGCAAAGAATTTTAAACCTGGACAATTCTTTAGGTTGCAAAATTTTGAAACCAATAGCAAAAAAACTAACCTCGCTATGGAAGGTATAGCTGTAACTGGCACTGAAGTAGACAAAAAAAAAGGAATTATTTCCACTATTGTGCTGGAAATCGGCGGTTCCACTGGTTTATGCAGACACTTAAGAGAAGGCGAGCAAATAATTCTTATGGGCCCAACTGGATGCCCTACTGAGGTTTACTAAGTCTGGATATTAAAGTGATGCCAAATTTTATTTCAAAAAGTAAATAATTTACTAACGCTCGTGCACAAATTAAAAATAAATTATGCACGAGTGTAGCATTATGAATTAAGAATGCTATATTAAAGCTTACCTCACTATTAAAGCTATCGGTCAGATTAGATTAAAAACCTAATCTGACCGGTTTCTCTATAACCCTCTAAACTCTGATATAATTATATGATAATTAGTTTAATTAGTGGTTAATATGCAAATTGATTTTATTCATATATTGAGATAGCATAAACCATATTGGTTTAAATTATTGTGCAATTTTGTAAATCGTCACTGTTACTCCTACTGACTATATTAATAGTTATAGTCCTAAAATTACCTGAAAATTTGAGCATTGCAGTAAATTGGTCTCTCCCAATTCTAGATTTTGATTTATCTTTTCGTATCATACTAATATCTTTTTTATCAGTTGCATTTTTAGCTGTTCTACCAGCACAAAATTTGACTTTTTCAGAAATGCTATCTTTTGCTGCTTACACTATTAGTTCACTTTATGCAGTTTTATCTGAACATATGATATTGGTTATAATATTCTGTGAATTAATGACCGTCAGTGCATTTTTTACTATCGCAGCTGGCTGTAGAGATAGTGGACCTGCAATAAGGTACGCCTGTGTACACTTTTTCGTTGGAGTTATATTAATAGCAGGATTGGCACTTCAAAGCACTAACCTGATAATTTTAGGTTTATTGATAAACTGCGCTTGTTTTCCTTTTTCGTTTTGGGTTGTTGATGCATATCCTGCTGCATCGCTACATGGCACTACATATCTCTCTTTATTTACCACTAAAGTCTCTTTTTTAGTGATGCTTTTACACACTTATGGTTTATGGCAGAATCATGCTGAAACATTAGCATTATTGGGCTCTATCACTGCGATTTACAGCATTATATTTGCTTCTCTTGAGCAAAATATTCGCAGATTTTTATGCTATAACGTTGTAGGACAAATGGGCTTGCTGATTATTGCAGGAGGTTTACTTAGCCCTTCGGAAAAGGCAATACCAATTTTGATACTGCATATAATCTTCTCTCTTGTTTATCAATCATTATTGTTTGTGGTCAGCAATTCGATTATTTCACGAACAAAAACAATTAGTTTTAATGGAGTAGGTAAACTGATGTCAGTGGAAGGCATGTGTGCTATAATCGCAATACTTACAATGGCTGCATTTCCTGGAACCGCTGGATTTATCAGTAAATCATATATCACAGCTGAAATTGAAATGAACACTGTTGCCTTAAAAGGGTATAAAAATTTATATAAGGTTCTAAATTTGCTGCTTCATTTAAGCGTGGGGCTAAAGTTTCTTTATTACTTATTTATTGCAAAAAGTAAGTCAAAACCGTTAGCAGAGAGGGGGGGCAAAATGACTATGATCATTTTAGCATTTATATGCGTAATCGCTGGCAATCCTTACTTACCTATTTACAATAAACCTTCGATTTTCGATTTTGTGTACAACACAAAAAATATTTTGTCGCAATTTAATTTGTTACTATGTACCACTTTATTGTTTATTCCTTTACGCAAGTTATTTTACCCGAGAGTAAATTTTAAAATGGATGTTGATTGGATTTTTAGAGCTTTCATATCCTATATTACCTTGCTGTTCAATCAGTTAGTCTCTAAAACTAGAGAAATATTTGCCAGCGTAGTGCAAAACTTGACTAATTCACTTACTAGTTTATACTTTAATAATATTACTAAACTTAAAGAAGTGCTGGGTTATAACTCAGTGAGTTTTGTTTCAGCTTCTTCTCTCTTTTTAATGAGTATTCTACTAACGCTATTATGTTTAAATCGTTAACTGAAAGTTTAAATTCTGTATTTAGTAAACTAAGAGGAAAGTCGATCATTTCTGAAGATGATTTTAATCTTGCCATGCGTGAAATACGCATAGCCTTAATTGAAGCTGACGTTTCACTTGAAGTTGCAAAAAAATTCATCAACGACATTAAAGATAAAGTGATTGGGGAAAAAGTCATAAAAAGTGTTTCTCCAGCACAAATGATAATTAAAATTGTGCAGGATAATTTAGTTGCAGTTCTCGGATCAGAGAAAAGTGACTTAAATCTAGCAGTTAAACCCCCTGCTGTGATTATGATGGTGGGCTTACAAGGTGCAGGTAAAACAACTACCTCAGGAAAGCTTGCTTTCAAGCTAAAAAAGCAAAAGAAAAAAGTGATGCTTGCCTCTTTAGACATTTATAGGCCGGCTGCCCAAAAACAACTTGAGGTGCTGGGTAAACAGATAGACGTACAAACTTTACCTACAGTAATAAATGAGGGGCCTATTGCAATTACAAAAAGGGCACTGGCAGCAGCAAAGAACGATAATTATGATGTATTAATACTAGACACCGCAGGCAGGCTTCATATTGACAATAATATGATGAATGAGTTGAAAGCCGTAAAGGAAATAGCTTCACCTGCAGAAGTTATTTTAGTAGCCGACGCAATGATAGGCCAGGATGCGGTCAACATTGCCAAATCATTCAATGAGGTAATAGGTGTAACCGGCATTATTCTCACCCGCGTTGATGGTGATGCACGTGGTGGTGCTGCTCTTTCTATGAAAATGATCACCGATTGTCCAATTAAATTTATTGCTTGTGGTGAAAAATTAAGTGACCTCGATGATTTTTATCCCGATAGAATTGCAAAAAGGATACTTAGCATGGGTGATGTTGTATCATTGGTTGAAAAAGCTGCTGAGATTGTTGGTCAGGAAGAAATTGATAAGTTACAAAAGAAAGTAAAAAAGGGTAAATTCGACCTAAATGACCTAGTGGGAATGTTAAAAACTCTCAATAAAATGGATGGTATTAGCAACATAATGAAATTCATTCCTAGTTCATTCACAAAAAAGCTAAGCAGCGGTGTGCCAGATGACAATAAAGTGAAAAAATATATAGCCATCATAAACTCAATGACTGAAAAGGAAAGGCAAAATCCAGATATTTTAAATGGCAAAAGAAGACTTAGAATTTCTAAGGGGTCCGGAACAAGTGTAACTGACGTTAATCTTCTAATTAAGCAGTATAATCAAATGAGCTCTATAGTGAATAAGTTCAGTAAAGTTGACCATAGTAAACTCAAAGAATCTGATTTGATGGATATGCTAAGCAGAAAGTAAGTCAGCAGGTAGTGGAATGAGACGATTGTCAGTAAACCTTTAGCTATATCAAAAGCGGCTTAGGTCTCGCAAAAAAATTTACAGCTTCTTGCTAGCCAAGAAATTTATTATTAATTTTAGGAAATACTATACTTTCCAACCTGTTTGCACTCCTAATCTTTTCTTATTGATTTACAGCAGGTTCTTTGTTACAGTTCGTAGTTATGCAAAGAAACCTAAAGCCTTATGAGTTTATTTACAGCCAGTGATTTACATAATTTGGAACTGTATAGCTGAGTATTGTACATGATAATATTGATAACAAACGATGATGGCTTTGGAAGTGAAGGAATAAAATTACTCAAAGAGATTGCACGGAATTTTGCATCAGAAATATGGATAGTGGCACCAGATACTGATAGAAGCGGGGCTGCAAGATCTCTTGATTATCCAGTGAAACAATCTATTGGAATAAAACAACATAGTGAAAGGGAATTTAGTGTGTCTGGTACTCCTGCAGATTGTGTCATTATTGCGCTAAATAAAGTTATGAATAAAAAACCAGACTTAATATTGTCCGGAGTAAATATTGGATCAAATGTCGGGGACGATATTTGTTATTCAGGAACAATTGGTGCTGTAATGGAAGGTGCTGCAAGGTCTATACCTTCTATTGCGCTGAGCCAAGTTTATCATGATAAAATAGACTGGCACAATACAAAGGTTTTTGCACCAAAGGTTATTGCCAAGCTAGTTAAGGTTGGTTGGCCTAAAAACATAGTGATGAGTGTAAATTTTCCTGCTACGGAAAAAGTAAAAGGAGTAGAATTTGCTGAACAAGGTGAATATAACATTGATGGGGATTTAACTTTTACTGAAAATTCGAATGGCTCTTTTAGCTTAAATTGGTCTCGAGAGCACTCAGGCAGTGGTAGTGTAAATAAAATAAAAGAAGGATTTATTACTATCACACCAGTAAAATTAGATTTTACAGATTATGATACATTGAATGCTATGAAAAATTCTTGTGCAGACGAATTTTCTTCTATAGCTGACTGAGAAAAACATTTGCATTGCTCCTAATTAGATGTTTTCTATTGTGTTATCGCGAGCAATTATTTTTTCTTCACCTGTATCCATGTTTTTAATCTTTAAAGTTTTACTACTCAATTCTTCATTACCAAAAATTAAGGCAGCTTTAGCATTTGCTTGATTTGCTTTTTTCATTCGGGTTTTAAGCGCTCCGCTATATTCATAGATTACATATAAACCATTTCTGCGCAATTCATTTGCAAGTGTTAGAGCATGTTCATCAGCCTCTCTGCCGATCGGAATTAGGTAAATAGGTCGCTCTTCTTTCGGAGAATAATTGATTAACTCCATTATGCGTTCAATACCTCCTGCAAATCCTATTGCTGGAGTGTGTTTTCCACCTACTGAAGATACTAGATTATCGTATCTTCCACCGGCAAAAACTGCCCCTTGTGCACCTAAATCTTCTGTAACAAACTCAAACACTGTGTGGCAATAATAATCCAAACCTCGAACTAGTTTATTGTTTACGGTATAAGGTATATCAAGAATTGTTAATCCATTTAGTATTTGTTCAAAGAAATCTGAGGACTCTTTCGTATAATAATTGCTGATTTTAGGTGCACCAGAGATTATTAATCTATCTTTCTCATCCTTAGAATCTAGTATTCTGAGTGGATTTTTGATCAACCTATTTTTGCTATCTTCTGATAGATCATTTTGGTACTTTGTAAAGTATAAGATCAAAGCTTCTCTATATTTAGTTATTGTTTCACCATCACCTAAAGAGTTGATTTCCAGCTTTACATTTTTATTGATGCCAAATTTAGTTAGTAAGTGCTGAGCGAGTGATATCAATTCAATATCAGCTTTTGGATCTTCTATGCCAAAAATCTCAAAATTTATCTGATGAAATTGCCTTTGTCTTCCCTTTTGCGGTCTTTCATAGCGAAATGCAGGTCCTGTTGAGAATAATTTTATCGGTGTTTGCAGTTTTTTTTCAATGAGTAGCCTGACAATCGCTGCAGTGAACTCAGGACGTAAAGTTATGCTCTTTCCTCCTTTATCATTAAAGGTGTACATCTCTTTATTGATGATGTCTGAGCTATCACCTAAAGTCTTTGTGAAAACTTCCGTATATTCAAATATCGGAGTTTGAGCAGGCAAAAAGCCATATAGACTTGAGATTCTGCTTGCTATTTGCTCTATGTGTTTAAACTTGTACCATTCATCAAACAGGAGATCTTTTGTTCCTCTAACCGTTTGATTAGTCATAGTGTGGTCTCTATACCTGCAACCTCTGGTATGTGGTAGCTCAGCATATTCTGCACTCCTTGCTTGAGGGTAATTGCAGCACTTGGGCATCCAGAGCAAGCTCCTTGTAACTCAACATAAACTATTCCATCTTTATAGCCACGAAATTTGATATCGCCACCATCTTGAGCAACTGCAGGTTTGATGTAACTTTCCATCAATTCTTTTATTCTATTTACAATTTCTATATCACTTTTATCAAAAAATTCCTCATCTGGTATGTTATTATCATTCACTCCTTCTTTATCTAGTGCTTTTCCACCTGAAGTAAAGTGATCCATAATTGTAGTTAAAATTTCCACTTTTAATATATCCCAATTAATCCCACCAGATTTTGTCACTGAAATAAAATCATGGCCAAAAAACACTCTTACCACATGTTCTATTTGAAAAAGATTTGCTGCTAACTTGGAGTTTTTTATTTCATCTGCATTTGAAAAATCAGCCGTTTCTCCTTCGTTTAGAATTGCAAATCCAGGAAGAAATTTCAGTGTGTTTGGATTAGGTGTTTCTTCAATCTGAATGAACATGTTATTTACCATGACGATTATAATTGTTACTATTTAATCATAAAATGATAAAAAAATATACATGTCATTCATCTTTTTCCTTTTTCTGATATTCATAGTGATTACATTTATTCTGCCTAGTGTTTTTGTATTTTTTCTCTTCCTGACAAGAAAAAATAACGTAAGTTTCATGATGAACTCTATATTGAGTAAGTTTTTGAACGAATTTGATAGCAGTAGAAGTTATACTGAAAATTACACTGGTGATAACATGTCCAAAGATGAAGCATTAAAGATACTGGGGCTGAATCCTGAGGCCAGTCAAAATGAAATCAATAAAGCATATCAAAATTTAATGAAATTAGTTCACCCAGATAAGGGAGGCTCGGAATATTTTGCGCAAAAATTAAACGCAGCACGTGATAGGTTGCTGAAGAAGTAGTAATTAGTATTACTTTAAACTTTTTATTGTGCGTAGAGGATAAGCTGCTACAATAAAATGAGTTAAAGATAGCAATATTCAAAAAACTTTAAGTTATGCAGGAAGATAACAAAAAAGAAACAATAAAAGAAGAAAAAGGCATATTAGGGTGGATAGAATATAGACTGCCTATATTTTCTTTTCTAAGACACACTGCTTCTTACCAAGTGCCAAAAAACTTAAATTATGCTTGGAATTTTGGCTCTTTGGCTGGTATAGCACTAATTTTACAAATAATAACAGGTATATTTCTTGCTATGCACTACACTCCGCATGTTGATTATGCGTTTAATAGTGTAGAGCGCATAATGCGAGATGTAAATTACGGGTGGTTAATACGCTACACTCACGCTGTTGGAGCATCGCTCTTCTTTATGGTAGTCTATGTTCATATAATGCGTGGGTTATATTACGGATCTTACAAGAGGCCACGAGAGATGGTGTGGTTTGTTGGTATATTTATATTTTTTGCAATGATGGCAACTGCCTTTATGGGATATGTATTGCCTTGGGGGCAAATGAGTTTCTGGGGTGCAACAGTTATAACCAACTTATTTTCTGCTATACCTTTAATTGGCAATAAAATAGTTATATGGTTATGGGGTGGTTTTTCAGTGGATAACCCAACACTTAACCGTTTTTTCGCTCTGCATTATCTTCTGCCTTTTGTTATTATTGCTTTAGCTATGCTTCATGTGATAGCTCTGCATAGGTTTGGCTCTGGTAACCCAAGTGGAGTGGAGGTAAAATCAGATAAGGATACCATTCCTCTCTATCCTTATTATATAGTCAAGGATTGCATAACTTTTGGTCTGTTTTTTGTAGCTTTGTTTGCATTTGTTTTTTATGCTCCCAATTATCTTGGGCATCCAGACAATTATATAGAAGCTGACTCTATGGTAACTCCGGTACATATAGTGCCAGAGTGGTATTTTTTACCTTTTTATGCAATGCTACGTTCAATTCCAGATAAACTTACTGGTGTGCTTACTATGTTTGCATCTATTTTAGTTTGGTTTCTGTTACCTTGGCTTGATAGATCAAAAGTTAAAAGTGGTGCTTACCGCCCGGTATTCAAGAATTTTTTTTGGGTTTTTGCAATAAATTTTGCACTTCTTGCCTGGCTTGGAGGACAAGAGGTGAAGGAGCCTTACATCACTATGAGTAGGCTATCCACTCTTTATTATTTTGCATACTTTGTAATAATTTTACCACTGCTTAGTAAATATGAAAAGCCAGAAGAACCACCAAAAACCTTAAGTGATTCTGTGCCGGAGATGAAATAATGCTGGTTAAAAATATATTGGCTGTGTTTTGTGCATTATTCCTTACTAATTTTGTGTATGCAGAAGATTTTAAACCATCACCAAATAAAAAAATGGACTGGAAATGTGATGGAATTACTGGGTCTTTCGATAGAGAATCAATTCAACGTGGCTACAAGGTATATAAGGAAGTCTGTGCTGCTTGTCATTCAATGAATAGAGTAGCATTTCGTAATTTGCAAGACATCGGTTTTTCTGAAGAAGATGTAAAACAGATTGCGGCTTCTTACCAAGTTAAAGATGGCCCAAATGATATGGGTGAAATGTTTGACAGACCTGGAGTACCTTCAGACTATTTTATTGCGCCTTTTGATTCAAAAGAAGCAGCTGCAGCAAGCAATAATGGTGCTGTTCTACCAGACTTATCGTTAATTATTAAAGCAAGGCATGATGGTGCAAATTATGTCTATTCACTGTTAACAGGCTATCAAAACGGCGAACACGATGAAAATGATTTATATTTTAATTCGTATTTTCCAACAGGCAGATTAGCTATGGCGCCACCACTTTCTGAAGGAATGGTGGAATATGATGGTGCAAGACAAGCCACAGTTGAAAATATGGCATATGACGTGGTAAATTTTTTACAATGGGCAGGAGAGCCAGAATTAGAGCGCAGGCATAAACTTGGATTAAAAGTAGTGGCGTATTTTATAATTTTAACAGTGTTTTTTGTATTAACTAACAATAAAGTTTGGAGCAAACTCTATAAAAGGAAAAAATAGAATTTCTTACATCTATTTACATTCACTTTCATACCTTATTTACACTAGCAAGTGTATTATACAATAATAAACACATTATGAAAACATAGTAGGTAGAACTCATGGAATTTCAAATCACTACACATTTTCAACCAGATGGAGATCAACCACAAGCAATCGATGGCTTAATTGCAGGGCTAAATAGCAATAAAAGAGATCAGGTTTTGCTTGGAGTTACTGGTTCTGGGAAAACTTTTACTATGGCAAATGTTATTGCAAGAACAAATAGGCCTGCATTAATTATGGCACACAATAAAACTTTAGCAGCACAGCTTTATGAGGAAATGAAAGGATTGTTTCCCCATAATGCTGTTGAATACTTCATTTCTTATTATGATTATTATCAACCTGAAGCCTATTTACCACAAACTGATACTTATATCGAAAAAGATTCTGCAATCAACGAAAGAATTGAGATGCTGCGTTATTCCACCGTCTGCTCCCTTTTGGAGCGCAGGGATACGATCGTAGTTGCCAGTGTTTCCTGCATATATGGTCTTGGTTCGCCTGAGAGCTATCTTAGCATGATCATATCGCTTAGTGTTGGAAATAAAATTCGTATTAATGATTTCCTGAGCAACTTAACTGATCTCCAATACAAGCGCTCTGATGCCAGGTTTGAGAGAGGATATTTCAGAGTGCGCGGCGATATTATTGATATATTTCCTTCCCATTATGAAAATAAAGCTTGGCGTTTATCGTTATTTGGCGATGAAGTAGAAGAAATTTTTGAAATTGATGCTATAACGGGCAATGTTACTAAAGGCGTAAATAAAATCACCATTTTTCCAAACAGCTATTACATAACCCCGCGTGAGACCTTGTTGCAGGCAGCTCAGCTAATCAAAAAAGAGCTGCATGAACGCTTGGATTATTACTACTCGCAAAACAAGATTATTGAAGCAAAGCGCCTCGAGCAACGCACTGATTTTGATATCGAAATGATGAGAACAACAGGAATATGTAAAGGTATTGAAAATTATTCGCGTTATCTCTATGGAATGGAAGCTGGGGATCCACCGCCTACTTTGTTTGAATATTTACCCAAAGACGTAATTTTATTTGTTGATGAGAGTCATGTCACCGTTCCTCAGGTTGGTGCGATGTACAGTGGTAATGAGGCGCGTAAAAAGAAATTGATTGACTATGGCTTCAGGCTCCCTTCCGCTTTTGATAATCGTCCATTAAAATTTGAAGAGTGGGAGGAAGTTAGGCCGCAGACTATTTACATTTCAGCCACTCCCGGAAAGTATGAGCTAGCAAAGACCAATAATGTATTTATAGAGCAGGTTATCCGTCCAACAGGGCTTACAGACCCAATCTGCATTGTGAAACCAATAGAGAGTCAAATTGATGATGTAATTCATGAGGCACAAGTGACAATAGGGAAGGGATTTTGTGTTTTAATCACTACATTGACGAAAAAAATGGCTGAAAATTTGGCTGAATATATGAGTGAATTGAATATGAGAGTGAGTTATTTGCATTCGGATATTGGTGCGCTGGAGAGAATAGAAATTATATGTAAATTAAGATCTAAAGAAATTGACGTTTTAGTAGGTGTTAACTTGCTTAGGGAAGGTCTTGATATTCCAGAGTGTGGGTTAGTTGCAATTTTGGATGCTGATAAAGAAGGATTTTTGCGATCGGCAACTTCATTAATTCAAACGATCGGTCGTGCTGCACGTAATGCTGAAGGTAGAGTAATTTTATATGCAGATAAAATCACTGGTTCTTTAGATCGTGCATTAAGAGAGACCGAAAGAAGAAGAAAAAAACAAGAAGAACATAATATATTGCACAATATTGTCCCAAAGACTATAATAAAACCTATATCAAACACCTTACAGGAGAGGGCAATAGCAGAACCAAAAGTAAATACTAATAAGGATGACTTGAGAAAGCAAATGATAGAGCATGCTGAAAATTTAGAGTTTGAAGAAGCAGCAAGAATAAAAAAATTATTGAAAGGTTAAGTAATATATGATGCTATGGGCATAGCATGAAAGTGTAAACAACCTGCTATTCTCCTTCTTACTTTAACTCATCTTTTTGAGCCTTTTGACAATATTTTAGAACTGAAGAAGGAAAGGTGTATTTTTTTATTGATTTATCTATATATTACAGTAATCACTGAAGAATTAGTGAGTAATGGTTATAGAATATGCATGGTGGGGTACCAAACAAGAAATTAAATGAAAAATTACGTAACATTTTAGGTCAGTTAGCAAGCAATAGCAATCTATTAGATCCTCCCAATAATATTCAACATATAATGTTTCTTCTAGGAGCAGGAGCTGATCCAAATATATAGAACCAAAATGGAAAAACTCTGTCATATTACTTAGATGAAGAATTACGTGGCATTTTAAATTGGTTAGAAAGCAATAGCAATTCATTAGGCGATTACAATTATATTCAATATATAACGTCTCTTCTAATAGTAGGGGCTGATCCAAATGTACAAAACCAAGATGGAAAAACTCTGTTACATTACGTTGCTGAACGTAACGATACTAACGGTATAGGATTTCTTTTAAAAGCAGGAGCTGATTCAAATGTGCAAGATCGAAGTGAAAAGACTCCATTTGAATATGTTACTAAACATGAGTGCCGTCAAGCTTTGAAGGATTTGGGTTATGATTTAGATGATTCTTATGAAAATGAAGGGAATCCGGCAACACCTGATAGTTCGGTAGGTGAAAGAAACGATTGTTCAAATAGCTCTGGTGATGATAGTCAGATAGAGTCTGTTAAATTGAGTGATTGTAACACAGAAGAGGATTCGGACTATTATTCAGATGATTCTCGTGAAAATGAAGGGAATTCAACAACATCTGATGGTTCGGTAGATGATTGTTCAAATAGCTCCGGTGACGATAATAAAACAATTTCTACTGAACCGAGTGATTGTGACCCAGAAGACGAGGATTCGAGCTGTAGTTCAAGTGATTATCTTTTTCTAGAAGACTCACTGTTAGCGAAGCTAGAAATACCATTAACTACAGATGAACAGGAGCTAATTGATAAGTTTTGTGAGGAGATAAGAGGTATGACAGCACAAAATAAACAAGAATCTGAAGAAAATATTCTAGAAAGTATTGAGAAAATAGTAGATGAGTACTTGAAGGAAGGAATAAGGTTAAATTCAAGTTGTAGTGATGACAATGAAAAAGATGATAAAGAAACTGTAACAAATTTAATATTTAAAGAAATAGACGATGTTCTTAGTAGTAATAATTTGAAACTACGCGATGAAACTGGAGCGCGTGAAAGGCAGTCTGATGGTATCTCCGACCAAGACGATGACAATGAAGATAAAGTTTCAGGCATCATAGAAAGCATCACTAACAAGTTATTGTTAAAAGGTGGAAAAGCAAGACAAGAATTTTTCTTCGGTAATACCGATCTAGCACAAGATTATGGATCTAATTATATAAATAATCTCTCTAAGGAATGTGAAGAAATTGAAAGCAAGCTAATAAGCATAGCATGTGAAGGTATTGTAAACAAAAGTAAGCAAATTCATGAGTATGACTTTAAAGCAGAAATAGATAATAGATATTTTTATGTGAAATATTCACAAGATAGTATTATTGAACCTGTGAAAATCTTAAACAATGAGAAAGCTAAAGAGTTAAAATTAAAAGTCGGCATACTTCAAATTGGGGAAAGTATAGTGAGAGTTGAAGGTACAAAAGATGGAAAAAGAAATTACACAGATGTCTTAAAAGGTAGCATTAAAATGTCTTTTACCACTGAGGTAGGAGAGATTAATATTTATCTAAGTCCTAGTAAGGAAGGTGGTAATAAAATAAAAGTAGAGATTGATGAGGAAAACAAAGCAAAGTTTAACAAATTAAAAGACAAATCAAGTTTAGGAAAAGACTGTCTTTTAGAGGGAGAAAATGTTTCAGAAGTTATAAGCAAGAATTTTAAGATGAGTGATAGTGTATCTACAGAGCCAACCGAGACTACTAAGGATGTTCCATCTACTGATTTTACGCAAGCTTGTTCGCAGCAAATTGACACAAGTGTTAAAGGCAGACAGTGATTATTGAAATAGTGCCACACAATAATAAGCTCACTCAAAATTGTTCCGATTTGGCAGGGTTGTTTTGCCGCACCAAGCGGTATGGCTTTAAGTATGAGTTTTAATGTTCCCAGAAACTCGCCACAGTGGATAGTACAGTATTTACAATGGGTGTGCTTTCAGGGTCGGGCCCAACCCTACTTAAGTGGCTAAGATATATCTAATGTAGCTTTATCTTTGCTTTCTGACAGTCTTTGTTGATACTCGTTTATCAGCCTTTCAGGCTCGTTCAATACACTCTGAATATAATATGTTGTACAATGTTATGCCAGAGAGTATAATAAAATCTATATCAAATCCTTTACAGGAAAAAGTGGTGGTAGAGGCAAAAGTGAACACTAATAAGAACCAATTTAAGGAAAGCGCATGCTAGAGTTTGAAAAAGCAGCAAGAATATTATTGAAAGGTTAAATGGCGTATGATATAATATATATAGTGTAAAGATGTAAATAATCTTATTGACATCTTTACATTAATAGTTCTTAAATGTTTAGTGCTGTAAAATTAAATTATTAAGTTTTATGAAGGGAGTAAAAATGGTGGAAAGCTTTCTAGGTAAGAACAAAGGCAGTAATTTTATTGAGGGGACAAAAATAATGAAAAATTTTTCAGATAATAACAAAAACGGTAGCTCAATCTTCCAAGGAAAAATCAGGGAGCAAGATTTCTCTGCGGAGCAGAAGTTAAATGAACTAAAAGCAGCCGTAGAGGAGCTTGCCAGACAAGATTTACTCAGAAGGCTCGAGTGTGAGCGTCAGGCTTCTAGTTGTATCGATGAAATATCATCTCAAGCAGAGCTACATATCGGAGAAGAAGGTGATGAGGGTTACTTCAATTATGAAAGAACACTGTGGAATTTCTTTGAACCTCTCTTCAACCTCTTTGAAGTAGATGTAGATCCGAAAATCTACCAAATGCTCAAGGAGAAGAAAGAAAAAAATTGGCTTCTTTCGATAATTAAATTTATGCGTGACAAGCTTAAGGAGTTAATCAAGAAGATTTTTGCACGCGATTTAAGTTTCGATCAGAGGTTGGACAAAGAGATAAAAGAATTGGAAGAAAAATTATTCGGTGGTGGTTTATCTAAAGAAGAGGAAGTAGCAATACTAGAGAGGCTTGAAGCGCTGAGGGGACTGAAACTCAAGTTACAGCTGGCCGTTGTCGGATGGATTGTTACAATGTTCGCAGAGATTTTTGGAGTTGAGTTGGCGGCTGTGGCAGAGGCATCTAAAGAAAAAGAAGATAAAAAAGCAGAAAAAACATCATTAAAGGAAGAAGCAACTAAAGAAGTTCGTAAAGACGTAGAAATCAAGGTAGATGAAAGAGAAAAACCTAAAGTGCCAGTTTCCCTTTTTGAAGTTTCACCCGGATTTGTAAGACCGGTTGTTCTGAGCAAACCAGAACTAGATCTTTTACCAAAACCTATGAAAGAACTAATGCCTAAAGAGGTTATAAAGGAGGAGATCCGCGAGGTAAAAGAAACAAAACCAAAAGTGGAAGAAGAGAAAAAAGCGAAGCCTGAACCGAAGAAAGAGGTGTGTCCACAGAAAACTTCAGGGCAGTCTGGGGCAAATATGACGAGGGAGGGGCAGGATAAATGGTCTGAAGCTAGTGATCATAAATCAAAGAAGATAAATTTAGATAGTGGTAATGCTAAAAAGCCTCGAAGAATACCTACTCCTGTACATGATTATCCAATTGGTCATTATCAAGCTCCATCGGGAACTACTGATAATGAAAAGTCTAATGCTGATCAGCGTAGTTCTGCAAGTGATGCTAAAGAAAATCCTAAGTCAAAAGTTACTGATGTATTGAATGAACGTGCAGCAAGAGGAAATGGTAATACACCATCGAGATAGCTAGTTTTAGCTACTTAGATGACAAAGCCATCCCAGTGTCCCTTTCTTGTCATTCCAGTGCGTGACACTGGAATGGCTTTGTTGCATAGCACCTTAAGCAGTGATGGTTTACGACAAATTTATGTAATGATTTCAAATTTAGCCATACCAATATCAGTGAATTTGTTGAGCAAATAGCACTTAATTAGTAATTCTTTTTCACGATTTACTTCAGATTTATTCCTAAAGCTAAATCCAAATACTTGCTTCAACCTTGAGAAAAATCCTTCTATGTAAGATCTCTTTCCATAAATTGCTTCCTTTTTCCACTCTTTTACACCATCTTGTCCATATAATTTTATTAACCTAATAGCAGCATTTCTGTCAGACATATAATCTATTTTTGAATGTTCTGCTGCATCCTTTTTTGGTAGAACTTTTGTCTTTATATCGTATTTCTTACACAATTTATAAAGTTTGTGCCTATCGTATGCCCTATCTGCATATAATGCTTTTATTTTGTGCTGAAAATTAACTTCTTCAAGCAAATCGCAAGCTCCATAGTGGTCAGAGTAGACGCCATTACTGTATCTTGCAGCTATAGCTTTTTTACTATTCACACTTAACATAACATGTAACTTTCTTACTTGCTCGTAGCTTCGGTACTTTCTATCTGCACTGTTTTCCTTACTGTGGCCAGGAGTGTTACTGTAAATGCTGATACTTGTGCTATCTATGATAATTTCAATATTTTCCATGTTGCTTTTATCAACCCTGCAATCATTTATCTTAATATTAAGTTTTTTAAACCTTCTTGATGCTTGTGAATAGCTGATAACTGCCAAATTTTTTCCTATTTGTTGCAGATATCCTTTTATAAACCCCACCGTTTGTCTTAAACCAATTCTAAAAAGATTGACAATTATATGCACCAAAATTACGACTTTATCACTGTAAATATAGTTGCCGCCCTGCATTTTTGGACTATTTTCATACCAATTTTCGATAGCTTCATCGATGTAACGAAAAATATTTCCCCTTTTTTCAAGGAATTTGTTATATTCGTTTTGGTTGCTGACTTTCATTTTCTGTGGCATATTTTTTCTTCAACAGTTAAATGGTTATTTATAATGAATTTTGTCAGTAGCCACCAGATTTTTTCGGTTGCTATGCAACAAAGCCCACTGGAATCCAGGAAACTTAATTGTACATTAGGTTTGATAAATGTAGGGTTTTATGTTAAAAGGGAGCGTTTTTGATGAATTGCAAAAAAGACTGGATCCCAGTGTCTGGGCACTGGGATGACAAGAAAAAGAGGTACTGGTATGACATTAAAAGAGTAGGAGTTGATGGCAAAAAGAAACACAGGCGTCATTCAGCGTCTTTTTTTGTCATTCCAGTGCGTGACACTGGAATCTCGAAAACTTAAGTTTTATGAAAAAAGAGTGAATAAAGTTTTTTAAAAAAAAATATAAAAAAGTGCTTGCACTTAATTTTATTTTTAGTATATTAATTACATAATATTTTTACTGGGAGCAATATGGATAAAAAAGAATCTGATCGTGTTACAAGAAAAAGAGAAATAGCTGATCTAAGCAAAGTAGATCCAAAGTATATCGATGACTATCGTGATAGGTTTAAAGAAAGAGATGAAGAGAGGGCAAGAAAGAATGATCCTAGCAGTTCTATGAGTAGTTGTAATAGTCAGAGTAGTAGTAAAGGTAGTTCAAGGTCATAAGTATATTTAAAACAGGGGGGTGTTATGCCTAATATAAGTGAAGTAAATCGAGAATTAGTAAAGGCATTTAATATTAATCTTCGTTTTAATGATATTGCATTTACTAACCTTACCGTGCAAAGTTTGCATGGTAAGGATCATATTGTTGTCTCATTTGATAAAAATATGGATTCCAAACAATGTATGAAGTATTTGAATAACGTGAAGGAGAAAATAATTAAAAAATCTTATAGAGATGAAAAAGCTGCTGGTGTATCTTATAATTTGAAGTTTTTTCCGTTCGCTTTTAACACGAAACATTTACCTAGAGATGATAAAGGAAGAAAGAAATTTTCAGTAAAAATAGATGAAGAAGTGGTTTTTAATTTAAAATGCTATCTAGCTAAAGCACTTGCCGGAGATGTAAAAGAGGGCATGGGAAAGAAACATGGTCCAGGGTATTTAAGAGAACATATATATAATATAAGTTTCGATAGGAACTCCTATTTATATTGTATGCATTTTTATGATAAGGGACTACAAAAAGACTTTGTTGATTCATTTTTAGCAAATATTGAAGGGTACGAAAATGCTCCAAGAGACTACTTGGAAATAATTGGTAATTGTGTATACATAAAAAAAAGCATTTTTGATAATGTCGAGTTCATTAAAGACATAATAGCATATAATACATCTTTAGAATGTCGTTATCTTCAGACTCCTAGTGCTAAGAACAAAACTGTTGATAAACTGAAATATACAATAATCGATTTTATAGATAGGGCAGCAGACCTTCCAGTTCGTACTATTACTCGTACTTCTTATGTTAATAGTAAAGAAGATTCAGTTCTTATTCCTCTTGTGCAAAATGGTAAGTTTCTTGAGTTTCTCAGCAAGGATGATGCATATGACCTCAACCGTACATTTGGTGATGCTGTGGTTACCAGAATTGAAAGTCGTCATTTAAAAAATCCATACTGGAGTAGTGATTACGTATATGCTATAGATTTTGCTGATGTGAACATTTCTTATTGTGTGCTGAATAAAATCATAGAAAACTCTGTAATCAACAAAGATCATGAACTGTCCATTGACCATGAGCTTCATTTTCGAGCATTGCCGCCTCCAAAAACACCGCCCAACAAAAGGAAAGCAGACACAGATAGTGGTTATGATAGTAATTCACCTTCGAAACCTAAGGATTCTGGTTCTTCAAGTGGTGGTCCAGGGCCATCGTCTAAGATGTCACAGACACACAATTGGAGTCTCCCACGCGGAGTCAGGAAGGAGCATTAAATGATTCTCCCAGGCGAGGGTCAGAGCAAGGATCAGAAACGGAAAAAGAAGGTCTGCTACTGCACAATCATGTAAATTTAGCTGGAACGAGTAAAGGATTTCCGCCATTGCCGCAGCTGAATTCTATTGCAGTTAGTTATGGTGTTTCAGGGCCATCTTCATTATCGCAATCTGTAAGTGCTGCTCAAAATCGTTGATCATCACAAGGCACGTCCGGAAATAAATGGATGCCGTCACGGCAATTTACTGAACCAGGACCTAGTGGTTTATCATGGTCACAGAGTGGACCTTCATCATGGAAAGGTGCTAATCCAGTAGGGGCTAACCCTTGGGCTCAGCAAACGAACCCTTGTTTATCACAAGGCACGTCCGAAAATAAATGGATATCGTCAATGCAATTTACTAAACCAGAACCTAGTGGTTTATCATGCTCACAGAGTGGAGCTTCATCATCGAGAGGCGCTGGTAAAAATATGCCAACAGGGAGTAGTTCTTGGTGTTTGCCACCATCGACTTCTTCTCTTACGACAAGGAATGATCCAATATCCTCAAATCTTGGAATTTTTGCAGATCCTCCAGAAGATACGGAGAACATTTGTAGCATGAAAGAAAAACAGCAAGTTACTAAGGAAAAGGAAGAAGAAAAGTTGTCTAAAGCATTGCTTTATACATTCAACCTAATGAATTATACTCTTGATAGTGTTTATACTAACTTTTTTGCAAAAGATGGGAAAATTGTTAGTTTACTCCATGATAATGTTGATAGAGAGGAATATTTACAGGCGGTAATAGATTATGTAGTAGAAGAGTATTATGAAACTGAGAAAGAAGCAAGAGAATCTTGCGATTTTGATGAGTTTCCATTTAAATTTCTTCCTGATCCTGATTATGAAAAAAATCAAAATGATTGTGAGAAAAATTCAAGAAAGACAGTTGTTGCTAATATAAGTAGTGGTGCTTTATCTAACTTAGAAAAACTTTTTATTTATGGGTATGAGGAAGAAGTGAAAATAGAAAAGATCGACATTAACATTATCAAAGAGGCAGTGAAATCTAAAAAGGACAGATTGGTAGATCTCAAGGTGAAGAAAGGAATAGAAAGAGAAGGAGGATATTACAATAGGATAAAACATCGCGAAGCAGCTACAGCCTGTTATCCCGATGAAAACGCATTAGAAGATATTCCAATTATAAAAGACAAAGGTGGATACTGCCTTGACCGTACTTTTAACGATTGGGAAACAAAGTTGCCTTTGAAAGAGCAACAGTGTACTAAAGGTACATCAGTAGCTAAAAAGGGGAAGCTCGAAGATAATAAAGACAGCGGTTATTCTTCCGGGTTCGTAACTGATGCTGAAAACGTAAGTTCTAAAGCTGAGGCAACAACAAGTGGAATAAGTGGTTATGAGTCTATGGATTGTGAGAATACTGGAAAAAGATTGCCAAAACGTAAGTCTCAATCGCCTGTAGGTGAAGATAGTCTAAGAAAATCTCCGAAAAGAGATTCTTCACCACTTTCAATGCTGAAGTCGTTAAGTTTGAGTAGTCCCTCTCATCAAACAGATAAGTCTTCAGCTATTGATTTAATCTAATCCACTGCTCTCAGCCACCCAAGTGTTTTATTAGGGTTGGGGCCAAAGTCCCTGACCCTGAAAGCACTGGTATTAGTTTTTCTCATCCATTGCAGATATTGTACGGTACTATCCACTTGATCGTCATGGCGAGTTTCTGGGAACATTAAAATTTCGTACTCAAAATCGCTGAGCCATACCGCTTGCTGTGGCAAAAAAACCCTGCCAGACTCTATCACCGGAACAATTTGATAAAATCGAGTGAGTTTGTCATTGTGTGGCACTATTTCAATAATCGGTAGATCGCTATTTGCCTTTAGCTCTTGTGTTAATTGCTGACCACTCGTTTTTGCTTCAATCAAAATTGCATGTGGTGCCCATCTTGCAGCTAGTGACAGAACTTGCTCTTTAAGCTTTGGGTACTCAAGCTTTGCTCGATATACATCAAGTAAATAGAATTTATTATCTATTTTTGCCCAGGTGGTGCAGACACTAAAGTCGCTGGAATCGTTTGTTGAAACTGCAGTGTCCCAGCTTTGAGTTACATGTGAGAGATTATCAGGGAAATTTTTATAGCGCTTTAGCCACTCTTGTTTTATTATACCACTTGAAAGCGGCAGGGGGTTTTGTTGATATTGAGCAGCAAAAGCGTAACTCCCGAGTTCAACTTTTATCATCTCAACTTCTTCTCTTCCTCCCTCGAGGGGATATAATAACTCATTCTCTTCTCTTGAATATAAACCTTTTTCTTGTGTCGTAATTGAGTCGATTATCTCCACTTTTTCAGAAATCATTGGCAAACAAATGTGATGCCATATGTTTTTTGGCTTGGATAAGAGGTGCCCAGTTAAGTCTTCCAGGTGCAGCCTGTGCATAACAAGCACAATTACTCCTTTTTTTCTATCGTTGAGCCTCGTTACCAAAGTCTGATCGAACCAGTTTGTGGCACGCTTTCTAAACGTTTCACTCAAAGCTTGAGCAGGGTTAAGCGGATCATCCACGATGATGAAATCTCCACCTTCACCGGTTAACGTCCCTCCAACTGATGTTGCGATTCTAAATCCTCTCTGCACTGTTTGGAATTTATATTTAGTGTTCTGGTCTTTGGATAATTTTACCTCTGGAAATAGTTCTTTATACCAATCAGATTGCATTATGCACCTCGTATCGAGCGAATGTTTTTCGCTAAGCAACTTAGAATAACTTGTAACTATTATTCTTGCAGATGGCTGATTTCCCAGTATCCACGCGGGCCACGCAACACTAGCACATATGGACTTCATTGAACGCGGAGGCATATTGAATATTATGCGCCTTACTTCGCCAGCATTCGCTGCTTTCAGCCTGTCTTCTATGACTTTTATGTACTGATAATCATTATACTCACATCCCGGCACCACCGTTTGAAAGCACAGTTCAATGAATTTTAGAAAGTTGATTTTATTCATGAGGATTGACTCTTTTAAAGATTTTATGTATTATGAAATTGATGTAGTGAGAGTTAAGACGTGAAAGAAACAAGAGAAATTAAAATACAAACTAAGGAAGAGTTTGTAAGAACTCAAAATGGGATGAAAATCCAAAAGATAATAATGCCTAGTAAAGATGTAGATCAACGGAATGGAAAGCATCTAGTCTATTTTGTAGGTGGAGGGAATCGTATTGTAAAATCCAAAGAGTTGGATTTGCAAAATTGGCAATGGGCAACAGACCGAGGAATTACTGTACATCTCTTTAACTATCCTGGCTTGGGCAAGAGCAAAAACTCTTTTACGTTTCGTAACGATAGAGTTGAATCAGGCATTGTAGTTGTCACTGATTTGTTAAAAAATGGTATAAAGCCGGATAATATAATATTATTTGGGGATTGCTTTGGCGGACATGTAGCTGCAGAGGTTCATAAAAATTTTAAAAATAATGATATACATTTGAGGTGTGTTGTTAGCAACGCTGCTAGTTCACTCAAACAAGCCTCTCTTTACTACTTTGGTTTTATAGCAAAATTAAAAATTCTTCTTGCTCCGATAATCAAATTAGTACTAAAGATTTTTGGTTGTCATTGGAAGACACATAAAATCATAAATTCAATTACTCCTTATACGATGTACTTTAATCGCGAAGGAGATAAGACAATCAAACAATCAGCGCAACTTGCAACAAAAATAGAAAGAATAGAAAAAAATGGTAGAAAGAAAAATTACCAAAAAAAAGAAGTCTTCGAAGGTTTTGAAGAGAATGAGAAATTTTTCAAGCACATACAATGTTAATAAAAAATAATGAATGTATTGATCCTAAAAGGACTAACAAGGGCATTCATGGCTTGCCTATTAAGTGTTTAAAATCTTCCAACAAAGTTAGTTACACTTTTCCTGAATTAATCAGTTTATATATTCAAAAGACAGATTCATACTTTGCTGAATGTGGCTCACTAAACAGCGAAGAGAAAGTTGAAGAGTTTAGAAAAAGTAAATTTTATGAAGATTTTTCTGGCTGTACAAGTTCAATGTCGAAAGTAAATATTACGGCAGCAAACCGACACCCTGCAGGTAGCTATGAGTCAACTATTTCTTCAACTTTATCGAAGTAAAGAATTGATTTCCATTGCGGTAAATAAGCAACATTATTGAATCTTTACCGTTTTTCTTTACTGCTGAATCAACTTGTTTTTGAAAATCATTAATATTTTCTATATCGGTTCCATCTAATTGGATAATGATGTCCCCTTTTTTAATACCACGCAGCGTGGCATTACTGTTACTATCTACATTAGTAACTATCACACCTTTTGTAGGATTACTTTCTTTTGATTCTTTTGGCAGGTTTGAAACAGTTAAACCAGTTATGTAATCGGATGTTGATTTATTTTCTTCTTGATTATTACCTTGACCATCATTTGCAGATTCTTCAATCACAACCTTAATATTGACCTCTTTGCCCTTTCTAAGTAACTTAATTTGTACTTTTTTTCCAGGTTCAGTTCTTGAAACCATTTGAGGCAATTGTGTCATTCTATCAATTTTTTTATCATCAAATTCTAATAATATGTCACCCACCTTAATTCCACCTTTTTCTGCAGGGCTATCCTTTACTATACTTGCAACCAGTGCACCTTTTGTATCTTTTAAACCCAAAGACTCAGCAAATTCTTTCGTTATAGGCTGAACTTGCACACCAAGCCAACCATGTTTTATTTTTTTGCCACTTTTTAATGTGTCAATAATTGACATAGCTAAATTAGATGGTATAGCAAAGCCTATACCCACGTTACCGCCAGACTCAGATGGGGAATAGATAGCGGTGTTAATGCCTATAACTTTTCCATTTAAATCAAATAATGGCCCTCCAGAGTTGCCTCTATTAATTGCAGCATCAGTTTGAATAAATTCATTCATAGTGCCGATACTAATGTCTCTGGACCTTGCAGATATAATTCCTGTGCTTACAGAGCCACCCAAACCAAATGGGTTACCTATTGCCATAACCGTATCACCAACCCTTGCTTTATCAGAATCACCAAATGCAACAGAAGAAAGATCTTTATCAGAATTAATCTTAAGCACAGCAAGATCAGTTCTTGCATCATAGCCTAAAACTTCTGCTTTGAAATAAGTATTATCGTTCATAGTAACTGTGATATCTTTGGCATTTTTAATAACGTGATAATTGGTTACTATAGTTCCACCTTTATCTATAATAAACCCAGAACCAAGCAACACCACCTCTCTGTTAACACTAGGGCCCCTATCCATAAAAAACTGATCAAAGTGCTCAAAAAACTCTCTAAAATCATCAAAAAAATTATTTCCTGGCATAGATGGAACTCTAGTTCTGCTGTTATTTTCTTGTTTGATGATTTGTTCGCTTGAAATATTTACAACCGCAGGAATGAGTTCTTCCACTAAATCGGCAAGTCCTTGATTACAGTTGCATGCAGTAGTGCTAGCATCAACGACCTTTTTTGCATTCCAATCAAACATATTAGCATGCGAAGAAAACGCAATTAGAAAATATGCAAATATAGATAAAATAAATGCCTTACTTTTCATAAATTATTTCCATCCTTTATTTAAAATATCTAAAAAGGTATTGTTTGGTGAAAGTACAAATTTAGTATTATTTTCGGCAAATGATTTACTGTAAGCGCTCATGGAGCGATAAAAGTTAAAGAACTCTTCATCAATCTTAAATGCCTCATTATAAATTCTAGTTGCTTCAGCATAACCACGGCCCCTTGTTTCATATGATTCTTTTACTGCACTGGAGATAATTTCCCTTTTTAATTTATCAGCTTTTGATCTAATTTCCTGCCCCGCTTGCTCTCCTTCTGCTCTAATTTCTTTTGCTTCTTTTTCCCTTTCAGTTTGCATACGGCGAAATATTGCAGAACTATTTTCTTCTGGTAAATCTGCTCTCTTAATTCTTACATCTATTATTTCTATGCCAAATTTTTCAGCTTCAGAGTAAACTCCGTGCTGAATTAACTGCATGACTTCTGACCTTTTTTCATTCAGCAAACTAATCAACGAAAATCTGCCTATATTTTCTCTTATGTGTGCTTCTATAACCGGATATAATCTTCTAACCAGCCCTGATTCATTCCTCACAGCCTGGTAAAAAGTAACAGGATTCGTTATTTTATATTTTGCATACGCATCTACTATAATACGTTTTTGATCCGCTGTTATCACTTCCCTTGGGGTTTTATCAGGACTTAGATCTAAAACTCTTTTATCAAGAAACTCTACACTATTTATGAATGGTAACTTAAAATATAAGCCACTTTCCCTAACATCCCTTACAACTTTACCCAGTTGTATAACTATAGCTTGCTTTGTTTCTTGTACAACAAATATTGAATTAGATAAAACAATCAATAAAACAACAAATACAGAAACAAAAATGATTTTAATATTACTACTCATGGTTATTTCCCTAAATTTGTAAGAGGTAAATAAGAAAACATACCTTTCAGATCATCAGTTACAACAACTTTGTCTACCTTACTGAAAATATTTTCCATAGTTTCAAGATAAATACGATTCTTAACGAGAGAAGGATTCTGTCTATATTCCTCATAAAGAGATAAAAAGCGATTTGCATTACCTTTTGCTTCATTTATTACTTCATTCTCATATGCCTCTGCATCTAATTTTATCTTTATCGCTTCACCTTTTGCTCGAGGTATGATATCATTACTATAAGAATATGCTTCGTTTATAGTACGCTCTTTATCTGCACGAGCACTTTGCACATCTCTAAATGAGCTAATTACTTTTTCTGGTGGATCGATTTTTTTCATTTGAACAGATAAAATCTCTATGCCCATTTGGTATCCATCAAGAATCTGCTGCAATAGAATTCTAGTATCTCTGGAAATTTCGGCTCTCCCTTGACCTTCCAGTGCAAAAGAAATTGTATTCTTACCTATTATCTCCCTCATAGCACTTTCAGCAGCGTTTTTAACGCTTAAACCAGGTTGATGATCCCGCACTTTGAATAAATAGTCCTTAGCATCTCTAACGCGCCACTGAATTTCGAAATTAACGTTGACTATATTTTCATCTCCAGTTAGCATCACACCTTCACCACGATCTGTATCTCGTCCATAAGAACCGCTTACACCAATTTCTTCACGATTTACTTCCTTAACGTTTACTTTAAAAACCTTACCAATAGGATAGGGGAAGTGATAGCGCAAACCGGACATCTCTGTGTTAGAGTATTTACCAAAGGTAAGTTCTATGCCTTCTTCACTGGGGTGAACAATATAAAAGCCAGTGCAAGCATAGAACAGCAAAATAATGAAAATGATAAAATAAGGTTTTTTGCCCCTGTTTCTGGTTAATCCATTAAGAAAGAACCTTATATCAGATACAGCTTTACTTAAAATATCTTCATTATTAGGAGTTTTGTTCCCTATCGATTTCTTTCCCGGATTCCAAGGATTATTCTCATCAAACATAATGATTGATTCTATAATTAATACGCTAATATTACTCATCTTATAAGAAAATGCAAAACTATTTTATTTATAAATTAATTATCAGGATGGAAAACATGATCATACACTTCCTTTTCTCTATGTAATATGGTCGATTCTATGGAATTTTCTGGCTTTTTTTTGAATTCTTTATTGTCACTCTTTAAGTGCACTACGTCTTCGTGAAGGTGAGAACAATAATGAGATAACAAAACCATTATTATTAAAACTGCAATAATTAAAAGGGTGGGTATCCTTTTTGTGCACCTCATAAATACTCTAGCTCGAAGAGCCCTTAACCTAATTTTCTACGCTTCCGAAAAACATGTCAAGCAGAATTATTCAAAGACAAATAAATACTGGCAGCCAAATTAACACTAACTTAAGAATCGAAGGTGTACAATATAATATATTTAATTAATAGTGAGGTTTAAAATGTTACCTGATAAACAAACAAATTTAGTTTCTAAGGGGAAGCAACAAAGTATATTTGCTGGAACTTTTAGTAAGTTATTTGAGAATAAAGAGAGCAACATGTTTGATAGATTCTCTTCTGATTTGTCTTCAAAGGAAAAAATATTAGCAGTAAGTGTAGCAGGTGCGATATTTGCTTCAGCACTTCCAATTGTGGCAGTTGCCTTACCACTTGCTGTACCAGGTGCAATAGTTGCCCTAACTCTATTTTTTGCTTATAAAGCAGTTGAATACACATTCAAAGGGCTCAAATGGTCAGCAGGAAAAACAGTTGAAGGGGTGAAAGATATTGGAAGAGAAATTAGAGGTGGTGCTGTGCATGCTAGGGACTCAGTAAAAGAAGCTGTAAGTTCTGTGGGACAGGCAACAAGAGAGGGAACTAGTTTTGCATTAAGAGCAATGGGGGATGGCATTCAAAAATTTGGGAGAAAGATGAGTAATGGTGGTGCGAGCATGTCTAATTTGGATGCCATCCCATATTCAATAGGTAACGAAGGTCAAACTGTTGTTTTGAAAACAGAAGAAAAAACAAGGAATTTCAATAGTGTAAAGGAGATGTTTATTAAGGAAGTTCTTGAAGACAAAGCCGTGAATAACTCTGCTTTAACTAAGGAAATATTTTCTAAGTTGGGAGAAAAAATATTAGAGAAAGCTTATTCTGTTGATGGTCAACAAAGTGTCAAAAAGGACCAGTTGGTCAACCGGTTGAAACAGCAAGTAGATTTTGTCAATAAATTGGACGCTAAGAAGTTGCAAAATTTATTATCTAAAGATAATAACAATCTTTATGAAATTTTCTCTGAACATCACGATAAAATTAAGAGGATTATTGGAGAATGTAAAAGAGAATACGAATTTTATCAATCTGTGGGGCGTAACAACGCAAAAGACGCAGAAGAAAGAAAAGCTAGTAAGTCTTCTTCATTCTCACCAGTCTTTTCACTGGGAAGAAAAGACTCTACACAATCAACTAGCAGCTTGTCAAAAAGCAGTTCACTAGACTCTGTAAGAACTGAAAGTACTGCTAGCAGCGAAGCGGAATTGTTAAATCCTGCGGAGCATAAAGAAGTAAAAGCACCTTCTTCATTTAGAGAAAAAATGCCATCATGGCTTGGGGGTAAAAAAGCACCGAAAGAAACTACTGACGTTAAATATCAAGTTCTTTCTGAATCAGACACGTTATCTGTTGCTCAACCGAAGCTACCAAGAAGCAATTCACTAAATTCTATAGGAACTGAAAGTACTGCTACTGTCTCTGATTCAGATTCTCAGGACTTTGTAACAGTAGATCCTAATCGTCTTAGAAGAAGCAGTTCATCTAGTAGCTTAGGTGGTAGTTCTCCTAAGCTTACTCCAGTTGATCCACCAAAGGTGCCTGGAATTCCCTCTCTGAACTCTTTAAATGATGGAATGGTGGCAGCAATGGAGAAAAACTTAGAAGAATTTAGTTCAAGTGCTAAAACTGAATCTACACAGGGTTCTTTGAGTAATCGTAATGGTTCTGATAGTGGATTCAATTCACCAACTTCCTCTCCAACACACACAATGTTTACTAACGAAGATGGCAAGGCAAAAACCCAAGCTGACTTAAAAAAGACAGATTATCTGAATAAACTGGTGGGACAGCCTTCTACGAAAGTAGGTGAAAATAGCGTTCATCATCCTGCAAGTGTGAAAACGAAATAAATAAAACTACTTACTTTCTCTAAAAGGATGTTACTCAACGAGTAACATCCTTTTTTGTTTTTTCTAACTGAAGGTTTGACCATAGAAATTTTCTATAGCTAGTACAGCTCTACGTCATACCGCCGCGGTATCTCGGCATAGATTCTGCTAACTATAGTAGTTTCTAAAATGAATGATAAATTTCCATTATGGTATTACCAACTAAAAGCTGCAAGTCTGTATAGTGGTGCATTAGAGGTCTGAGGCGACTTTTGATGGTATGCCAATAGTATTCTATAGGATTCAAATCTGGTAAATATGCTGGAAGGTACAACAAATGACAGCCAAAAGACTCTATTAATGACTTTGTTTTAGGAGTCTTATGAAATATAGCATTATCCATAACTATAGTTGTACCACGCTTTAACTGTGGCAGTAATATCTCACGCATTAAATACTTCTTTCTCCCGTGAAAGTTATTGGTGCAATGAACTTCTCATCCGCCTATTATACTTACTCTCTCTCGCTTTTTTCCAGAGCATATATTTTTTCTCCTTTTGGAGCTCGTCCATATTCTCGGTATAATCTATTATCAACTCCTGCTTCATCTATATATAAAATGCTAGAGTGGTCTATTTTTGAGATTTTATCGGTAAAGCGCTGCCTATCTTCTTGACTACGTTCTGTGACTTTTTTTTAAGGTTATTTTTAGCTGTTTTAACCTATACCAAATTGAATTTATTCCAAATCCTAGATTTTGTTTCATTTCTGCTAGCTGGGTGTTTTTTGACATATTCTTTGAGTACTTCTGGATCTATTTTTCGAATAAAACTTCCATTCTTTCCTGCCTCCAGGCTTTCACCGTTTCCTTTCTTTTTCAGCCATCTGTACAAGGTTGCAATTCCTATTTCTAGAAGATCTGCTACTTCAGATTTTGACTTCCCTCTTTCCACCAAAGAGATAGCTTTCTCCCTTAAGTCTACACTGTATGCCATTACTTACCTCATATTTCATTAATTCCATATTATACCTTTATCATTTGTTTTAGGAAATACTATAGTAGCGGAATGACGAATTTGTCGTTTTTCAAATTGTCGGTAAATCTAAGTCAGTTTAGCTATAGAATGAAACAAAGATGGTATGAATTCCTCTATGGCCATTTTGATATAGGTTTGAGAGCTCTTTTTTTGGTGATATATAACAATAGAGTCGAGCAAGCCTGAAGGGTATTTGCAGAGTGTTCAGCCAGTTTCTTTTTCTTTAAAAGATGTAGTAGAAACGTTCAAAGAAGAACCTTTGAAGTGGTTGACTAAAATAGACTATTCGCTAGACTCTGTGGACAAAATTTGAGAGAAGCCAAATGAGAGCCTACACGAAATTTAAAAAGCCCATAAAAACTTCAGAGGTTTTGTCAAAGCGAGAGAAAAGACTTTTAAGCCTCTTATGAGTAACTATTTATCACGCAGTTGATCTATGGATATAATACTACCGTTTGATAATTTTTCAGTACATTTTTCACTTTTGTATTCTTTATCAGAATCGATACTGATTTTGTCAAATATTAAAACATCTCCTGAAATTTTATCACGAAACTCACTAATAGCAAAAAACGGTATAGTAATTCGCTCTTGTTTTCCTTGAAAACTCAAACTGACGCTAAATTTATCCTCAGAAACTTTTAAATCATAGAATTGATGCTGTAATATAATAAGCATTTGAGTGGGGTATGACTTTTTCAAACGATCTGGCATGGTCACACCATTAAAATATGTGAAAAATAATATTTCTAAATGAGGGATAAAACCATTACCTGATATAACATCTAAAGTCTTTTTGATAACTTGAAACTTGGCAGAATTAAGCAATTTTTTGTAATCTGTTTGCTCCATATAACTTCCACATACGTAAATTTTTGGGGAACTTCTGTTACCCGGCGTTCCCTAAACCGTGCTTATAGCAATGAAGTTATAGTGCTTAAATTAAGCAGCTATTGCAACATCGTCTTCAGCAGCAAAATTATCGTTTGCATTTAAATTATGAACTCTTAGCGGTGGTGTCTAACCGAGCAAAGCTACCATCTTTACTATGCATGTCGATCCTTATTCGCCCCCATATAAATTAAAAAACATGGTGGAGGCGCCGAGTACTGCCCTCGGGTCCAATACACCTATTACAAGGTAATTTTATTGCTATAGTACACAAAATATACATAGCTATTATATAGCAACATTAAATAAATGTCAAGATATTATGACCTTAAGTTGATTTATTGCTAAAACAAAATTAAGATTTCCAGTAAAAAATTCTGTGACCTTACCCAGAAGGTATGAATTAGGTATTGCTTGGTTGGAAGCAAGAGAAGATAATCACTTTTCAGAGTGGATAGGTGGCAGGTTGGCACTTTTTCTGAGTGTTCTTGTATAAAGTATATGAAAGAAGACCTCGTTACTCAGATTCTGCCACCGGTGAGGCTCACAAAATGTGATGACCTCGTATAGGAGTTTGGACCAACCAGTACTCTGATATATTGAAATGTGCAATTGGAGGAAAAATATGCGTCACATAGGCATTATACCAATAGTTTTACTGTTTGTTACTTGCAAGAAGGAAAATCGGAGTATATTCAAACGTTTCGCTTAAAAGACTTAAATAATTTTATCAGAAATCTTCAAGAAACAGATGAAATAGCTAACAGGCAATAGCTGTTTTTTTTATGACGCAGTGTCACCTTATGTTAAGAGCGTGGTCTCCTGGACAGTTTGAAGTTGTTCGTTGCTCTGTGAACAAAACGGACAAGCACGATGCGCGAGCTATTGCTTTTTTTCTAAGCAAAGGTATGTTGCCTGAAGCAAAGCAAACAATGCAAGCAGTTAGCTTCTCTTCTTCAAACAAGAGACCAGTTACGGGTATCTTTAATCAATAAAATGCATGGTCTTTTTAATTACCATGGGATAAAAATTAAAAAGGAAGCACTTACAACTAAGGTGGGTGCTATTGGAAAGTATACTTGGGATCCTTTAGAAAAGGTTGAAATTGAAGTAATTAGCTATCATTTGGAAGCTATTCGGGAAATCTTAAAAAACTTGAGAGGGAAATTATAGCTTTTGCCAAACAGCTTCCTGAACCTTATCAGCATAAAAGGAATTGGCCCAATTTCTGCAGCTATTTTTATTGCAACAATTGGAGACATTAATGATTTTCATAGGCCTGAGAAACTTACTGCATATTTTGGAATTGTGCCACGAGTTTCTCAATCTAATCAACAGTGCACGATCGGAACAAACGTGATATTCTTTAGTGCAGTGTACTTGAGTTGCTATACGCTTATCTGAACAGCTTATGTAAAAAAAAAGCGTGGTTCTGCTAAGGCTATTATTGCTACTGCCAGGAAATTTCTTACAACTATTTTCTATACTCTTAAAAATGATTGGGTTTTTAAAGATTTCACAAAATTTGAATTTTTTATTGGACAACAATCATAGGAGAAAAAGTAGAGAGAAAGTTAAGAAAATTTTTTACAAAAAGAACGATGAATCAAAATGTTCAGGAATGCAATAATTAATAGCAGAATGCCTACGCTATTTATTGTAAAAATTTCTATGTATTCAAATATGGCAGTTCTAGTTTGTTGAGCGAGAAGTATCAATAAGCAGCTCCCTTTTTAGTGAGCTTTTCTGCAACAATAACAACAACCTTTATGACTCATGCTAGATACAATATTCTTTATACCCAGTAGATATTGATAATTCTTTGAAGTATATTGTGAGCCTTGATCGCTATGTAACAGTAGATTTTCAGGGGGTTTGCGTTTGTTAACAGCCATAAGCAAAGAATTCACAATTAATTATTGTATTACTCATTAACTACCATGCGTGAGAATTATTGCTGCCAACAGCCTCCCTTGGTTTTTATGTAAGTAATCCCACACTTTATTTGGCTGATCAGTAGTGAATTTTTGATCCAATATGTTCGGAGCTATAACTCTATTGTCTGTTTGCCGTTTTTTAACCTTAAACCTTCGTCTAAGTTGGGCTTGAATACCATTTTCCTGCATAACACTTTCCACTGTTTTGATGTTATAATTTTTGCCTAAAGCTTTTATGTATTTTAGACGCTAATTATGGATTAGAAAAATAGTAAGAGAGGAGGGAAAAAGAGGGTAAACTCCAGTATTTTAGCGATAATATGAGGTTACCCAATGAATAAGAATATAACACTGTTTTGTAGATGATTATTGTAAAATAATAGATGAAAATTTTGCAAGCAGACTACTGCCAAGTGGCAAAAAACCTACCAGAGTGCCAGAAATAACGTATTCTGAAATTATAACAATAATTCTACTATATCAGCAATCTAGATATGAAAATTTTAAATCATTTTATCAATACTATCTAAAGTTATTACATAAGTCAGACTTTCCAACACTGCCTTCATATGATAGGTTCATTGCGTTAAAGCCGCGAGTTTTATGGTATTTAGCAATTCTGCTGCAATGGTTAAGCAAAAAATACAGGCATTTCCTATATTGATTCAACACCTATTGCAGTATGTCACAGAAAGAGAATCTCAAAAAACAAAGTTTTTCCGGAATTGCTGAGATAGGAAAAAGCACTTATGGTTGGTTTTATGGTTTCAAATTACATATGGTAATCAATGAAAAAGGTAAGGGGTTACTTTGACAAAAGGTAATGTTGACGATAGGAAACCAGTTCCAGACCTGACTAAAAAATTAGCGGGTTTATTATTTGGAGATAAAGGCTATATTAAAAAAGATCTATTTTTTTGATAGAAATCTCAAGCTTGTGACCAAGATAAAAAAAGGTATGAAAAATGTATTAATCTCGCTAAATGAGAAGATTTTTCTGAGAAAAAGATCTATCATTGAAACCGTCTTTGGTTACCTAAAAAACAGATTAGATATCTGCCATAGATCTCCTATTAATTTTTTAGTTCACATTTTTTCCACCCTTATTTCATATTCTTTAAAACGGAAAAAAACCTCCTATTTCCAACACTTTCTTCATCAGCTAATCCATAGTTAGCATCTTGACTACTTGGATCCAGAAAAATTGATTGTGCACTATACAACATTTTCGATCAAAAGCTGGATTCCAGTGGGCTTTGTTGCATAGCAACCGAAAAAATCTGGTGGCTACTGACAAAATTCATTATAAATAACCATTTAACTGTTGAAGAAAAAATATGCCACAGAAAATGAAAGTCAGTAACCAAAATGAATATAACAAATTTCTCCAGGAAAGAGGAAATATTTTTCATTATATCAATGAAGCCATAGAAAATTGGTATGAAAATAGTCCAAAAATGCAAGGCGGCAACTATATTTACAGTGATAAAGTTGTGATTTTGGTGCATATAATTGTCAATCTTTTTAGAATTGGTTTAAGACAAACGGTGGGGTTTATAAAAGGATATATGCAACAAATAGGAAGAGATTTAGCAGTTATCAGCTATTCACAAGCATCAAGAAGGTTTAAGAAACTTAATATTAAGATCAATGATTGCAGAATTGATAAAAATAATATGGAAGACATCGAAATTGCTATAGATAGTACAGGTATCAGCATTTACAACAATACCCCTGGTCACAGCAAGGAAAATAGCGCTAACAGAAAATATCGTGGCTATGAACAGACAAGAAAATTGCATGTAATGTTGAATATAAACAGCAAAAAAGCCATAGCTGTAAAATACAGTAACGGTGTCTACTCTGATCACTATGGAGCTTGCGATTTGCTTAAAGAAGTTAATTTTCAGCATATCATAAAAGCACTATATGCAGATAGGGCATATGATAGGCACAAGTTTTACAAATTGTGTCACGAATATGATATAAAGGCAAAAATTCCACCAATAAACAATGCGGCAGAACATCCAGAAATAGATTATATGTCTGACAGAAATGCTGCTATTAGGTTAATAAAGTTATACGGTGAAGATGGCGTGAAAGAATGGAAAAAAGAAGTAAATTATGGGAAAAGATCTTATATTGAAGGGTTTTTCTCAAGATTAAAGCAAATATTTGGATTCAGCTTTAGGAATAAATCCGAAGTAAATCGCGAAAAAGAATTGCTGATTAAGTGCTATTTGCTTAATCAATTTACTGAAATTGGTATGGCTAAATTTGAAATGGCTACATGATATTTATCGTAAATTACTACCAGTATAAGGTGCGATGCAACAAAGCCATTCCAGTGTCAAGCACTGGAATGACACCACCTGCCACGTAAATTGCCCGCAAATTGCAATGTTCGTACAGTTATGTGTCACGCACTGGGATGACAAAAGAAGGGGCTACTCGGATGACACCACTTTTGCTTCAATATTTGCGATGCTCCTGAACAGACAATGGCGTCAACTTAAGGGAAAATATCAGTGATTGTGTGTAAAATTTCTCTCTAAATTTTTTATCATTAAATTATCCAAAGAGTGCAAGAAACAGCACTTTTGTTTCTATTTTATTTCAACAAAAAAGTTTAAAATGTGTCCTTTTTAGACGAGACGTGCAGAAAGGAAAAAATCTTATTTTACAAATTAAAAATACAATATACTCAAAAACTTTTCAGAAAATCCATAGGAGGGTTTGCTAATGAAGGCTCTTAAGTTGACGCCATTGCCTGAACAGATACCAGCAAAGAAAATAGCAAAGATAGAGAGTATCGCGGCTATAAACAAGTAAGAAAATTGCACATAATGTTGAGCAAACAAGTCATAGCTACAAAATACAGTAATGGCGTTTACTCTGATCACTATGGAGCATTGGGGAAATTTGATGTTAAATATGCTATAAAAGCACTATATGCAGATAGGGCATATGATAGAAAAAAGCTCTATAAGCTGTGTAATCAATATGGCATAAAAACGAAAATTCCTCTGAAAAACAACGCATCAGAGCATCCAAAATTGGATTATATGCTTGATAGAAATGCCGCTATTCAGTTAATGAAATTACATGGTGAGAATGGTATAAAAAGATGGAAAGAAGAAGTAAATTACGGAAAAAGATCGTATATTGAAGGATTTTTCTCAAGGTTGAAGCGAATATTTGGGTTTAGTTTTAAGAATAAATCTGAGACAAATAGAGAGAAGGAACTACTTATTAAATGCTACTTAATGAACAAATTTACTGCAATTGGTATGCCTAAATTTGAAATAGTCGCATAAAATTATTTACTCTGGAAAAAACTTACGTTGCTATGCAACAAAGCCATTCCAGTGTCAGCTACTTTCATGACACCACTTACTACGCAAATTACCTGCAAATTGCAATGTTCGTACAGCTGTGTGTCAAGCACTGGGGTGACATCTTACTGGTGGACTCAAATTGCAATCTTTGTACAGTTGTGGGTTTAGGCTACCTATAAATTCTAAACTGTTGTTACGTATTAGGACCACCAACCCAGGACCCAAAGTCAGTTTAGCTATATCAGAAAACAGGTTATGTGGAAATCTTAAAATACTTCTTGTTCGCCAAGCAAAATAAATACATTCCTACAAACAAGCAGATGCTCAATACTGACACATAAGAAAACTTAAAAATTAAATCTCTAATATATATTGATAAGCATTTACCTGCAGAAAATTTGTATAGTAATCCAACACATACAACGGCACTATCAACAACTGATGCTATAATTAAAGTAATGAAATTTGCCATATGAAAATTCAACTTGGACTTCAATTTTTCAAAAATAATTATGCTTGAGAGAAGAGAGACTAAAATTGCAGTATATGAAATCAATATCATCAAATTAAAACTTTGCCATTTAAAAACACAACATAGCGCTGTACACACTATTAAGCTGTACGTAGCTTTGCTTTTGCCATAAAATTCAACCATTGAATTTACAACTAAAGCAGCTCCCACAAATAAGGCAGCACATATCATCAATTTATTTGAAGTGTTGAGTAAAGAAAGACTGATAAACAGGAGTATCGATAAAATAGACATAATTACCTACCCAAATTTAATAACATACATTTATTTTAAGTAAATATTGCACATAGTGAAAGAGTTATTTAGCATAATCAAAAAAAATATTTTAAACTGACATGCTATAGCTAACCCAAGAAAGGTTTTCCTACGTCATACCGCCGCGGTATCTCTAGATCCCGCTAACAAGCAGCGGGATGACGAATTTGTCGTTTATCAAATCGTCTGTAAACCTAAGTCACTTTAGCTATATAATAACTATTTCCCAAATCTTTCAGATTTACTTTTAAAACATCCTTTATGTTTAGCACCTTTTTCTCTGTTACTTTGCCAATACATGAATAAACCGCACCTTCAAACAATGCTTCAAACCTCTTCCGATTTTGTGGTGCAATAGTAACCAAAATTCTACTTTGCGATTCAGAAAACATTGTTATCTTGTTTATTATACCTGTATTTTGTATTTTTCCTATTGGCACTAGTGAAAGATCGATTTCAGCACCAAGGTCTCCTGCAATTAGCGATTTTGCCAGAGCAATAATTAATCCGCCCAAGTTTGGTGCAATTGCAGAGGCAATTATGCCATCTTTTATTGCCTGGTTGTAACATTCATACAACTTTCTAGCACTTTGTGCATCAACTTTTGGTACGTTGTTATTACCTATTCCACTATATAACTGATATTCAGATCTACCAAGCTCATCGTGGGTTGTACCAAGCACATATATCAAGTCCCCCGGCATTTTCACATCAAGCGATACCGCACTTTCAATATTCTCTATAACTCCAATTGCTGAGATGAGTAATGAAGGTGGTGCAGATATCATCACTTTCTCGCCATTTTCGTCATATCCCTTAAAGTCGTTAAACATACTATCTTTTCCGGATATGAATGGTGTTTTAAATGCAGTTGCAAAGTCGTAACAAGCCTCTGCAGCTCTCTTTAGTTGCCACAGCCTTTCTGGATTATAAGCATCACACCAGCAAAAATTGTCGAGCAACGCTAGATGATTTATATTTCCTCCTGCGGCTACATAGTTGCGTATCGCGGTGTCAATTGCACATGCTGCCATGTGGTAGGTGTCAATTTCTCCATAACTCGAGCCAAACCCCTGTGATTTCACAACACCTTTGTTTGAAGAAAAGATTGGCCTTGAAACAATAGCTTCACTGCACACTCTTCCCTTGCCCTGCAATGGTTTTAGCACTGACGATCCTTGAATTTCATGGTCATATTGCACCACTATAAACTCTTTGCTGCATATGTTTGGTCTGCTCAGCATTTCTTTTAGCTCGACTTCTAAAGATGCTGGATTTGTTGTCATTCCAGTGCATGGCGCTAGAAGCCCCTTAGACCACGGCTTTGTCTGTAAATGCACTTTGGGATTACCATCATGCAGAAATTCAGTTTCGATGTCCATTATTGGTGGAGCAGAAGAGAGTTGAACCTTAGCCCTCTTGCTATCACTGAACTCTCCAATCACACAAACCTCCACATCATGTTTTTTCATGATTTGCTTAAACACAGGAAGATTTTCTTCTGGCACTGCTAAGGTCATTCTCTCTTGTGATTCTGATATCCATATTTCCCACGGAGCCATACCATCGTTTTTAAGGAGAACCTTGCTCAAATCAACTTCAAATCCGTCTTTTCCCATTTCACCAATAGACGATGATAGACCGCCTGCTCCATTATCCGTTATTGCATTATAAAGATCAAGATCTCTTGCTTCCAAGGCGGCATTGGATAATTTTTTTTGTGTTATAGGGTCACCAATTTGCACAATTGTTGAAGGGCTGTTTCCCGACAATGCCTCTGAAGAAAACGTTGCACCGTGAATTCCGTCCCTTCCAACTCTTCCACCAATAATTACAATCTTATCGCCGTTTTTAGGTCCTTTTATGTGTGAAGGTGCATTATTTATACTGCGCGGAATAATTCCGACGCTTCCAACAAAGACCAGCGGCTTCCCACAAAATCTATCGTCAAAATATACCGACCCAAGTTGTGTTGGAATACCAGAGCAATTACCAGCAACATTAACGCCATGAATCACTTCTTTCATTATATATTTCGGCGGTAAGATCTCATCAGTGCGCTCTTTATCCCTATAAAATTTGCCTTTTGCTTCTTTGGCAAAGCAAAAGTAATAGGTATTCATTATAGGTTCCGCGCCTTTCCCGAAACCCACTATATCACGATTAACTCCAAGCACTCCGGTCATTGCTCCACCAAAAGGATCGAGAGCTGAAGGGCTATTGTGAGTTTCAACTTTATCTACGATTAAGTAATCGTCATCGAAGATTATTCCTCCGGCGTTGTCGGAGAAAACTGACACACATATGTCAGAATTTATCTCACGTGTTGCACGCTTTATATAGTGTGCGTACAGGCCATCTTTTATTTCATCAATGGGAGAGGAGAAAATGTTGTGCTTACAATGTTCAGACCAAGTTTGTGCTAGGGACTCAAGTTCAATATCATATGGATTTCTACCAAGTTTTTTAAAGTAATCCTTTATAGCTTTCATTGCTGTAAGGGAGAGACCTAAAGTGCCATTGCCATCGATTCCATCTCTACTAATTTTTTCAAGCTCTTGGTCACTTACATTGAGGTCAACAGACTTAGCCCCATTACTACTTGATGTCATCCCAGTACTCTCTTTTGTCATCCCAGCCCCTTCTTTTGTCATTCCAGTGCTTGACACTGGAATCCAGTTTTCATTATACAATTGCTTGAAGTTTCCTGGATCCAAGTACTGGATGACACCAGGTGAGGCATTCGATTTACCATAATACTTCCAACGGCAATTGCTGTTTTCTTTATAAACAAGAATGCAATACTCAGTGATAGGGTTGAATTCTTGTTTTATGTCATCTTCAGTTGGCAAATTCCCTTGACTTAGAATCAATTTTGAACTTCTTGCTTTGATATAAACATTTTCATCAATGTAGTTCTTGTTTATTAAATATTCTCTAACAATTTGTTTCACTGTGTTGCCTACATTATCGGTCATGCCAGGTAAAAAGCTTATTTCCAAGCCCCACTCAGCTTGTGGTTCTATGAAATCATATTGAACTTCTTCAAGGTTTTCGTTGTAGGAATAATAACGGCAATCTTGTATGACTTTATTATAAAATAGCCCGCAAATTTCTTCATATAATTTGGATGGTAATCCTTTGCGTATGTAAATCGAGTAAACGTTGACTAACCATCTGCGGCCAATTTGCTCGCATTTATTTAAAACTTCTATTCTAATGTTTGCCATGTAATGTTATAAAAAATTTTAATATATAATAGCATACAAGCACGTTTATATTTTGAATAATTTCTATACAATAAAATATTGTATTAATTGTTACTGTTAGTGGGAAGAGTTTTTACCGTTAATGTGGATGAATCTCTTTTTGATGTGCTGGTTCAGCACATATTTTCTGAATATGAAAGAGAAAAAATTCCTGAAGTAAAAATTATACTTCCTTGCAAGAGGGATGTGATAGCGTTGCTGAGTGCGTTCAAGAATTACAACGCTAAAAAATGCATAATTTTGCCAGAGATAGTTTCGCTAGAGAACATCGATGAGGAGGATTTAATATTAAATCTTGATAGAGTTAAAGTTATCAATCCAACAAAGAGGACGCTGCTACTCATTCAATTCATATTGGAGTGGAATAGAAAAAATAATGATAATTTCCCCATTGATTTAGCTTATAGCCTGCCATCATTGCTTGATAAAATTCAATCTACCCAAACAACGGATTGTTATCAATTCGATGAACATTCAAAAAAAATAGAGAATTTCATAAGCTTACTCATTGAGAGTTGGAATAAAATTTTAAAAGATTTAGGAGTAGTAGATATATTAGAACATAAGAGTGATTACATAAACAATATGATAATCTCTTTACAAAAAGACCAACATATAATCTTTGTTGGAATTGGAAAGGATAAGTCGTTAATTAAGGCTATATATGACCTGCCGTTTGGAAAAATAATTTTGCCTAACCTGAATTTGAAAATTAAAGAGAAAGACTGGAAATTGCTTGATAAAAAACACTATCAATATTGTTTGAAAGATTTGTTGGATTATTTAAATGTAGATAGAAGGGATGTGAGTTTTCTGCCAGAAGCGTGTTCTGGTGTCATCCCAGTGCTCCGACACTGGGATCCAGAAAACTTAACTTTAAATGAGCGCACCAGGTGGCTGTATAATGAAAACTGGATCCCAGTGTCAAGCACTGGGATGACAGAAGAAAGGGCTGGGATAACAGGAAGTCCTGAGGAATATCTAGATTACGTCTTTGATACAACTGCCGATCTAAGCAAAGTTAGTAATGGACATATTGGCAATATTGAAGTCATCACTTGTGATTCCAGAGAGGAAGAAGCACAAGTGACATCATTAATTATAGAGAATGAAGGTTATGAAAACGTTTCTTTGGTTGTCTTTGATAAATTACTTGCAGCTCGTATAGCATGTTTATCAAGGCAACACAGTGCCATACCGGAAAATTATCCTTATATAATGCTTCTGCTTTATAGTATCGAAGTTTTGACCTCAAATTGGAGCAGTGTGTCATTACTTTCGCTCCTTAAACATAGGCTAGTGACTTTTGGTTACACTCAAGAAGAGTACTCTCGGATTTTATCTGAATTTGAAATAGAGATATTACGCAACTTTAGTACAAATGGCCTGAGCGATATTATAAATGCTATCAATGCCCATAAAAAGCTAAAATATAAAGAGAATATATTGCTTATTATCAATAGGTTAGAGGTTATATTTAATCTTTTATTTAATTCTATAAATTGCCCTATTTCTGATGTGGTGGCAACTCATTTGCAGTGTATTAATATGCTATCTGGTATAAATTTTTCAGAGCTAAATAGTGAAATAGGTAATTTTACCTGTAATTTCTCAAATGCATGTGAGGGTATAGAAATTAAGTGCTCCTTAGAGTTATATAGCCAAATTCTGACTTTATTTTTAGAGAAAGAGTTTTTCTCTGTAGCAAGTGACTTGAATAAATTCAGCTTATATCACAACAAAGTTGTAATACTTGCTGGATTTAATGAAGCGCCAAGCTTTCAAAGTCCGCTTTTGAATGCACTTACGAGAGAAAAATTTAATCTTCCTTCTGCGCAAGAAGAGCAGGGGTATTTTTTTTATACTTTACACAATTTGTTTTGCGCAAGTAAGGTTTATATTACAAGATCGCTAAGCCATAGAAAACCAATTCTATTGCAGCGTTTGGAAATTCTGCTCAAGGAGGGGAAACAGCCGTATCGTGATTGGCTGAGGGTATTAAATACGCCTGAATGTACTGTTCCATGTACTCAACCTATGCCAAAACCTCAAACCGAAGTTAGAAAAGAAAAAATGCAGGTGATGTCTTGCAGTGCAATAGAAAAGCTAATTCGTAATCCTTATTCATTTTACGTTGAATATATACTGGGCCTTAAACAATTAAGAGACTTGAATTTTAAGCCATCGATATTGGAATTTGGCACTATGGTACACAACATTCTTGCAAGATATTTACGCAACAAAAAATCGCTGATGAGCATTGCACGAGAAGCATTCTCGACTAGTCAGTTTAATTTTTCAAATATGTGGTGGGTAAGACTGCAAAGGATTTTTGTCGAATTTGATGAGACTCGAAGCAATTATGTTGAGTTGGAAAAGAGTTTTACCTGTCCGATATTTCATATTCCAGCGCGTGACGCTGGTTCTTGTGATCAGTATGAAACTGCTGGGATGACAAATAGGCCACAAGAAGTTTCACTGACAGCAAGATGTGATAGAGTTGAGTATCTACCAAGTGGGCAAGTAGCAATTATAGACTATAAACTTGGTTCACCACCTTCCAATGAAGAAGTTATGTCGGGGTTTTTTCCGCAATTAATTTTGCAAGCTTTAGCGGTAGAGTATGTGACCGGAAGGGAAGTCTCAGAACTTGCTTATTGGAAACTTGATTATGATAAAATAAAAGTTATTTCTTTACGAGATTATAGACAAAAAATGCAAGAATTTCAGAATGATCTGCCAGATTTTTTATCTAATTATTTAAGAGATACTATTCCCTTTATTGCCTCTCCATATTTTGATAAATTCCTGAGATTTAACAGCTATAAACAGCTAGAAAGGGTAGGGGAGTGGTTGTAAATGGTGTCATGTAAGTAGCTGACACTGGTTCACTCTATAATGGTGTCATCCCAGTGCCCAGAGGTGTCATCTCAGTGCTCCTTTTTTTGTCATCCCAGTGCCCAGACACTGGGATGGCTTTGTTGCATAGCAACCGAAAAAATCTGGTGGCTACTGACAAAATTCATTATAAATAACCATTTAACTGTTGAAGAAAAAATATGCCACAGAAAATGAAAGTCAGTAACCAAAATGAATATAACAAATTTCTCCAGGAAAGAGGAAATATTTTTCATTATATCAATGAAGCCATAGAAAATTGGTATGAAAATAGTCCAAAAATGCAAGGCGGCAACTATATTTACAGTGATAAAGTTGTGATTTTGGTGCATATAATTGTCAATCTTTTTAGAATTGGTTTAAGACAAACGGTGGGGTTTATAAAAGGATATATGCAACAAATAGGAAGAGATTTAGCAGTTATCAGCTATTCACAAGCATCAAGAAGGTTTAAGAAACTTAATATTAAGATCAATGATTGCAGAATTGATAAAAATAATATGGAAGACATCGAAATTGCTATAGATAGTACAGGTATCAGCATTTACAACAATACCCCTGGTCACAGCAAGGAAAATAGCGCTGACAGAAAATATCGTGGCTATGAACAGACAAGAAAATTGCATGTAATGTTGAATATAAACAGCAAAAAAGCCATAGCTGTAAAATACAGTAACGGTGTCTACTCTGATCACTATGGAGCTTGCGATTTGCTTAAAGAAGTTAATTTTCAGCATGTCATAAAAGCACTATATGCAGATAGGGCATATGATAGGCACAAGTTTTACAAATTGTGTCACGAATATGATATAAAGGCAAAAATTCCACCAATAAACAATGCGGCAGAACATCCAGAAATAGATTATATGTCTGACAGAAATGCTGCTATTAGGTTAATAAAATTATACGGTGAAGATGGCGTGAAAGAATGGAAAAAAGAAGTAAATTACGGGAAAAGATCTTATATTGAAGGGTTTTTCTCAAGATTAAAGCAAATATTTGGATTCAGCTTTAGGAATAAATCCGAAGTAAATCGCGAAAAAGAATTGCTGATTAAGTGCTATTTGCTTAATCAATTTACTGAAATTGGTATGGCTAAATTTGAAATGGCTACATGATATTTATCGTAAATTACTACCAGTATAAGGTGCGATGCAACAAAGCCCACTGGGATCCAGGAAAGTTTGCTTGTAAACAAGAAAACTAGCATAGAAAGTGGTTACAACGTTTTCGATGAGATTATATGGAAAACTGGATTCCAGTGTCAAGCACTGGAATGACATCACAGGGGCACTGAAATGACACCTCTCTTGGGCTCTTTTAGCTATAAATATTAAGAAATTTACCAAATGAAAAAAAAGGCAAAAGAAGCCCTAGTCATTGTCTATTTTCAGTATTGGCGTTTTTTAAAGTCTTAAACACTGCAATTTAGCTGCTTTTAAATGCAACTCACCTTAGTTTAAATGTTTAAGAAATTTACTAAGCAGAAAAAAAGGCAAAAAAATCCCGTGTTAGCTAGTTGTCACTCTCTAATCCTGCAAATTGGCGTACTATACTGTCTTAAACGACTTATAAGCGCGTTTCAGCTTATATAGGTAAAAACCTAGAAATATTGTGAAGACATAAGGTGCACATAGTGCAAAAAATTAAAAATAAGACGCCAACTACGTTGTTTTCTTGCTGTTTAATCTGCACAGATGAAGATAACTGAATACCTTCAGTTTCATGATAAGGGGGCTGGCGGAGGGTGTCAAGCAAGTTTTTGTTTCTATTCTCTTCTATTTGCCATATTTTGAAAAAACGTTTTATTTTACTCCAAAAACGTCTTAACTTTCTCTCTACTTTTTCTGAATAAGGTCACTATTGGCATGACAAACATTCATCGTAGTCAATATCTGTTTTTTGTTGCAATATTTCACTTTTTTTGAATATGTCATGCGAGACCTTATCGGCTCTCTGCATTGATTGTGATCTGCAGTAATATAAGCTCTTCAATCCTTTTTTCCAAGCAAGCATGTGTATTTTGTGCAAGTAACGTTTATGTACGTTGGCAGGTAAGAACAGATTTACTGATTGAGACTGGCAAATATACGAAGTTCTATCACTTGCATGTTCTATAATCCATCTTTGTTCAAGCTCGTACGCTGTTTTAAATGTCAATTTTTCATGCTCACTAAGAAAATCTAAATGCTGAACGGAACCCTCATTTGTTGAAATTGAAGACCATACTTTATCATTGTCTTGATTTTTTTCTGCTAATAGTTTTTGCAAGAATTTATTTCGCACTACAAATGAGCCTGTAAGTGTCTTTTGTATGAATACGTTTGCTGCATATGGTTCTATTCCAGGAGAGGTATTGCCTGCAATAATGGAGATCGAGGCAGTAGGAGCAATAGCGAGCTTGTGTGTAAACCTTTCCATTAGATCAACTTCTTTGGCATCAGGACATGCCCCCTTTTCTTCTGCCAATTTTTTAGAAACTATATCTGCTTGCTCGCGTAAATACTTAAATATTTTTTTATTCCATTGTTGTGCTGTTACTGATTCAAAAGGAACCATTTTGCTTTGTAAAAATGAATGAAAACCCATCACACCAAGACCAATACTGCGTTCTCTGGCTGCAGAATATTTTGCTCGCTGCATTTCATTCGGTGCTTTATTTATAAAATCTTCCAATACATTATCAAGGAAACGCATTATATCTTCTATGAAGAGTTTATTGTCTTTCCATTCTTCGTAGTACTCAAGATTTACGGATGATAGACAACACACAGCAGTGCGTAACTTATTCAGGTGATCATAACCTGTGGTTAAAGTTATTTCACTGCATAGATTTGACATCTTGATGTCTAAGTTGAGCTTTTTGTAAGATTCTGGCTTATTGTTATTTGTTGCATCAAGGAAAATAATGTAAGGTTCTCCAGTTTCAACTCTTGCTGTTAGTATTTTGATCCATATATCCCGCGCTTTTACAGTTGAAATAACCTTATTGTTGTGAGGGCTTATTAAATTCCATTCTTGATCATTCTCAACAGCCTGCATAAATTTATCTGTTACTATTACAGCATGATGTATATTTAACGCTTTGCGATTTGGGTCACCGCCTGTTGGCTTACGTAAATCCAGAAACTCTTCTATCTCCGGATGGAATACAGGAAGATAAACTGCTGAACTTCCTCGCCTTAAGGATCCCTGACTAATTGCAAGCGTTAGAGCATTTTGCACTACAATAAATGGAACAATTCCTGATGTTTTACCACTGCCTTTTACACTCTCACCAATTGAACGTAAATTTCCCCAATAACTACCTATGCCTCCTCCACGTGCAGCAAGCCAAACATTTTCATTCCATAAGTCAACTATTCCCTGCAAGCTGTCTTCGGTTTCATTAAGAAAGCAAGAGATAGGTAACCCTCTCTTAGTGCCACCATTGCTGAGTATTGGTGTTGAAGGCATGAACCACAAGTTGCTCATGTAGTCATAAAGACGCTGCGCATGTTCTTTATTATCAGAGTAGTAATTGGCAATACGTATGAAGAGGTCTTGATAACTTTCATTTTCTATTAAATACCTGTCTGATAGAACTGCTTTTCCAAAATCGGTTAATTTGCTATCCTTTGCGTAATTAATAGTAATGTTATTCATAAAATTCCTTTTATTCTTTTATTATATATAGATACTTAAAAGCCACTTTGAGCGATTTTTAAGTTAGGTTTTTCGGATTTTCTTGTTGATGCTGTAATGCAAACAAGATACCGTCAACCTGACTGCCATATATTTTACAGTAACTCATATAACTTATTTGCATATTTATTTCTTTTGCAACATGTTGAACATAACTTTCTGAATGACGAAAATAGTCTCCTTTGTTTACAAAATCAATACCTTCACCTTCCTTTCTTCTTATTAAACATACAATAACTCCTTTTTTGCTCGTAGATCTTTTTGCTAATTCCAACTCTTCTTGAAAGTCATGTAGATAATGTAGCACTTCAGCAAAGATAATTACATCATACTGCTGGTTTTTCTCTTGTTTAAGAAACTCTTTCATTTCCATATGTATTAATTCATTGTAAACAGGCTTACCTTTTATAAAGCATCCTCTTGCAATATTTAGCATTCTACTTGAAATGTCAATTCCTGTTATGTGGTTTCCAATACTATTTATTTTCAAGAAATGACCACATATTCCAGTTCCACAACCAAGGTCAAGTATATTGAGCTCAGAAGTGGAGTTGTTGAAGATTTTTGTAATTATCATGTGTACAAGTTCATGCCCTTTATACTGTTTAGCAATCAACCAATGCTCAACAAAATATTCACCTGTATAATCAAAATATTGTCTTATGAGGTTTTTTGGCAATTCTGTAATAGGCGCTGAGTTTGTCATTTTTTTTATATAGTAAGACGCCTCCTCGTGGTCACTATCTAATTTTAGTGCCTTTGTTAAATAATTATAAGCTTTGTTAGTATTTCCTACCGCAAAATGACACCTTCCGATGTTATACCAGACTATAGGTAGATGGGGGTAAAATATGCTAATTAACCAAAATCGTAACTTTGCATCTGATATGCTGCCTTTATAAAAGTGATATAAACCGATTTCAATGTTGGTATTTAACAGGTTTTTAGATTTTTCAAGAAGCACTGTCATTTCTTTATGAAGAGTATTATATTTGTTCACAATGAAGTGTTTTACTTTCTTAATATTTAATACGCCAATGAGCTTAGACATACAATTTAAAGCAACGTTTTTTATAAAAGAGAGATTACTTTTCATACATTAGAAATACTCCGAATGTTCATTATCATTTTTAGGCAATTGATTTTAACACATTTTATCTTACAAAATATCTTTTTCATTAATTTTTACTGTATATATAAGTTTACCGCACATTTCTCAGATTGTACTGTTTAGGATTGCTAGTATATTGTTGTTGATAATATAAGTAAATGTTTTGTGCAAAAAGGCGTTGACATATTATTTGTTAGGTTATAATATATAAAAGATTAATTTAGTTTTTAGATGTTTGACAAGTTTTATGGTAGAGATTAATTTAATCTCAATTCAATTTTAATAATATTTAACTCTGCATATTCTACATATAGTCGGATAAATAAATTATTAAGAGCACTTGATGGATGCCTTGGCGTTAAGAGGCGATGAAGGACGTGGCAGGCTGCGATAAGCTGTGGGGAATTGTCAACAAATTTTGATCCGCAGATTTCCGAATGGGGAAACCCAACTAGCTAAGCTAGTTATTACATACTAAGTATGTAAAGCAAACTTGGTGAACTGAAATATCTAAGTAGCCAAAGGAAAAGAAATCAACCGAGATTCTGTTAGTAGTGACGAGCGAAAGCGGAAAAGGCTAGTGATTTAAGAATAAGAATTAGAATACTCTGGAAATAGTAACCATAGAAGGTGATAGTCCTGTATAAGTAGAAAGTTTTTAAATCCTTGAGTAGAGCGGGGCACGTGAAATCCTGTTTGAATATGGGGGGACCATCCTCCAAGCCTAAATACTCCTTAACGACCGATAGTGAACAAGTACCGTGAGGGAAAGGTGAAAAGAACCCCGGGAGGGGAGTGAAATAGAATCTGAAATCAAGTGCTTACAAACAGTTGGAGCTCTATATCAATTTATTGATATTTAGAGTGACAGCGTACCTTTTGCATAATGGGTCAGCGAGTTAATCTATGAAGCAAGCTTAAGCCGTTAGGTGTAGGCGTAGCGAAAGCAAGTCTGAATAGGGCGTTTTAGTTTTATGGATTAGACCCGAAACCAAGTGATCTAGTCATGACCAGATTGAAGGTGTGGTAAAACACACTGGAGGATCGAACCAGTTAATGTTGCAACATTATTGGATGAGTTGTGATTAGGGGTGAAAGGCCAATCAAACTTGGAAATAGCTGGTTCTCCGCGAAATCTATTTAGGTAGAGCGTTGTATGTATGTTGTTGGGGGTAGAGCACTGGATAGATTAGGGGGATTCACCGTCTTACCAAATCTAACTAAACTCCGAATACCAACAATTAATTATACAGCAGGCACACTACGGGTGCTAAGTCCGTGGTGGAAAGGGAAACAACCCAGATCACTATCTAAGGTCCCAAAATTACAGCTAAGTGGGGAAGGAAGTAGAAAAACCATTACAGCTAGGAGGTTGGCTTGGAAGCAGCCATCCTTTAAAGAAAGCGTAACAGCTCACTTGTCTAAATAAGTTTTTCTGCGCCGAAAATGTACCGGGGCTAAAGCTGTATACCGAAGATGTGAGTGCTTATTGATTTCGATCAATAGGCGCGGTAGCGGAGCGTTCCGTAAGTCTGTGAAGGTGGTTTGTGAAAACTGCTGGAGATATCGGAAGTGAGAATGCTGACATAAGTAGCGTAAAAGAGTGTGAAAAACACTCTCACCAAAAATCTAAGGGTTCCTACGTTAAGTTAATCTGCGTAGGGTTAGTCGGTTCCTAAGGCGAGTCCGTAAAGGAGTAGTCGATGGCAATTAGGTTAATATTCCTAAACCTCTTAAGTGTGACGGGTTTCGTATTTGTATAGATCTTATTGGATTGATCTATGCTTAAAAGAAGCTCCAGGAAATAGCACTTATATTTATGAGGCCGTACCGCAAACCGACACTGGTGGATGAGTAGAGTATACTAAGGTGTTGAAAGAATGATGTTGAAGGAACTCGGCAAATTATACCTGTAACTTCGGAAGAAGGGTAACCTGCTTTTAGGTAACTATGAGTAGGTGGCACAAAATAGGGAGTAGCGACTGTTTACTAAAAACACAGGACTCTGCAAACACGTAAGTGGAAGTATAGGGTCTGACGCCTGCCCGGTGCTGGAAGGTTAATAGGAAGGGTGCAAGCTCCGAATTGAAGCCCCAGTAAACGGCGGCCGTAACACTGACGGTCCTAAGGTAGCGAAATTCCTTGTCGGGTAAGTTCCGACCCGCACGAATGGCGTAACGATTTCTCCACTGTCTCCAACATCACTTCAGCGAAATTGAATTCCCCGTGCAGATGCGGGGTACCCGCGGTTAGACGAAGAGACCCCGTGCACCTTTACTATAGCTTTACATTGCTATTAAAAGTGTGATGTGCAGGATAGGTGGGAGACTTTGAAGTTATGGCGCTAGCTATAATGGAGTCAACCTTGAGATACCACCCTTTACACTTTTGATATCTAACTATGTTTCATTATCTGGAACTAGGACATTGTATGGTGGGTAGTTTGACTGGGGCGGTCGCCTCCTAAAAAGTAACGGAGGCGTGCGAAGGTAAGCTAGAGTTGGTCGGAAATCAGCTTGATAGTATAATGGCATAAGCTTGCCTGACTGCGAGGCTGACAAGCCAAGCAGAGACGAAAGTCGGTCATAGTGATCCGGTGATTCTGTATGGAAGGGTCATCGCTCAACGGATAAAAGGTACGCCGGGGATAACAGGCTGATGGTGTTCGAGCGTTCATAGCGACGACACCGTTTGGCACCTCGATGTCGACTCATCACATCCTGGGGCTGAAGAAGGTCCCAAGGGTTCGGCTGTTCGCCGATTAAAGTGATACGTGAGTTGGGTTTAGAACGTCGTGAGACAGTTCGGTTTCTATCTGCCGTGGGTGAAGGAAATTTGAGAAGGTCTGACTCTAGTACGAGAGGACCGAGATGGATATACCTCTGGTGTACCAGCTGTTATGCCAATAGCATCGCTGGGTGGCTATGTATAGATGGGATAATTGCTGAAAGCATATAAGCAAGAAACCCTCTTCAAAAAGATTTCCCAATTAAGGCCGTGGAAGACTACCACGTTGATAGGCTAGGTGTGGAAGCATGGTAACATGTGAAGCTAACTAGTACTAATAGCCTGATTGATTTATTTGCTTTCTATATGTGTGTATGCAGTGTTAAATATTAAGTTAAAATTGTTAAGTTAGAAATTTTTATTGACTTGGTGGCTATAGCAAAAATGAACCACCCGATCTCATCCCGAACTCGGAAGTGAAACTTTTTAGCGCTGATGGTACTTGAAAAGGGAGAGTAGGTCGCCGCCAAGTTTATAAAAATTTCTTTTTACCGTCTTTTAATAATTCTTTTATTACGAGAAGTCGCTTCTATGTTTAAATCTAATAATTGCGGTCTAGGCTTATTCTTATTCTGCTCTAAATATTGACTTTGCTCAAATGCTAATTCCCATTGTGTACGATAACTAGATTCTTTATATTCATAAAAATCTTCTTTAACATTATTTGTATTTATATTGAGATTTTTATCTTGTTCTTTTCTACTTTCTACCATTAAACACCCACACCCATTAATTTATTTTAAAAATTTTACTTATGTTATCATAAAAAATATAATTGTAAATACCTTAATTGAAATTTTTTTTTATTTTATCTTTTTTAAGCAAATAGTTAGATCTTTTTGTAAGTTTTTATAACTTGCTTGCATAATGTTTCTATGAGTTAGTATTATGTAGTAGTGCCCTATATTGCTTATATTTAAAATGCTAATTTTAGCAAGTATTCGTAGTTGCCTTTTTATTTTATTTCTTTTTGCTGCTTTTCCGGCTTTTTTACTGATAGCCAGACCTACTCTAATAGTATGAATGTACTTTTCAGGTTCTCTTTCTTTTATAGCATACAGTGATATATAAAGCCCACGATAAAAAAGACTGCTGAGTGCTAATTTATTTTTGAAAGCAAAGGAAAAATCTTTTTTTTTATACTTACTATGCGCATAATTTGTTACACCCTAATGAACGGCGCCTATTAAGGATTTTTCTTCCAGCTCTTGTTGCCATACGTGAACGAAATCCATGTCTGCGCTTTCTTATCAAATTTTTTGGTTGAAATGTTCTCTTCATTGTTTTTATATTAATATAATTATTTATTTTAAATTGTTTTACTTTATTGTCAAATGATGGTGAACTTGTATGACATTTTTGTAGAATAAAATTTGATGCATGGGAAAATGAATTCGGTGATAGTCATACCTGTCCTACTAATCCTTTTATTTTGTCTTAGTAGGTTTCAAGAGGTAAATAAGGTTAAATCTTATCTATATCTTAGTTGTGTATGGATGCTAACTTGGTTGTTAGTACTCTATAATAATTGTTTTGTAACTTTTATTTCTATAGCGTTACTTTTTTTCATGCTTGCTTTTATCTTTAAAAATAAAAGAAATAAGATAATAAAACTTTCGTTATTTGTGGCTTTGGCCATATCATTTTTTATCACTTTATTTATAATGCTATCTATTTTTATTCAATCCATTAATTTTTTTAATAAAGTAGCTATTTCAGAATTCTTGTTTTGCTTAAAATGGGGCCACAATGTAGTCACTATCAATGAAGAGAAGGTAGGATGTTTTGGTATAGCGCCGCTTTTAGTAGGTACATTACTTATAACTATTATAGCAATGTTAGTTGTCGTTCCGCTTGGTTTATTTTCTGCAATATATATTAGTGAATATGCGAGTGAGAAAGTGCGTTATATTGTTAATACAACTTTGCAAATTTTGTCTGCTATTCCTACGGTTGTATATGGATATTTCGCGGTTGTGTTTTTGTCTTTCTTTATAAAGCAGGTAGCAAATTTTTTTGGTTTAAGTATACACTCAGAAAGTGCCTTAGTTGCCGGTTTATCGATTGGGATAATGATTCTTCCTTTTATTATTTCTTTACTCGAAGATGCCATAAGATCTGTTCCAAAAAGCTTGCGTTATGGCTTCATGGCACTTGGCGCAACTCCAGCGGAAACTATATGGCATATAACAATACCTTATGCAATGCCTACAATTTTAAGTGCAATTTTATTGTCAATTTCAAGAGTGATAGGTGAAACAATGATTGTGCTAATGGCTGTGGGAATCAACGCAAATTTGACTTTTAACCCTCTTAATTCAGTTACTACCATTACCGTGCAGATCGCTACATTATTTACCGGAGATCAGGATTTCAATAGTGTACAAACTCTTGCTGCTTATGCGCTTAGCTTAGTATTGTTTATTATTACTTGGCTATTAAATGCATTTGCATTGTTTGTAATGAAGCGTAACTAGTAAGCGTTTTAATGTTGCAAAATTTCTATTAATAATATAAGATTTATTTTCTTTAGAAGTTCTTTTATGGAATTATAGTGTTAGGTGATAAAAGTAAAGAGATGAATATAGGTAGAGCGATTAAGGTAACTCAAGCAGTTGTTGATATAAAATTTGAAGGTGAATTGCCTAAAATATTTAATGCTTTAAAAAGCAAACTAAAATATAAGGATAAGGAGCTGGTTTTAGAAGTTTCGCAGCATATAGGTGACAATATAGTTCGTTGTATTGCTATGGATAGCACAGATGGCATGTCAAGGGGGGATGAATTTTTTGATACAGGTGCACCAATATCTGTGCCAATTGGGCGTTCAACTTTAGGAAGGATTTTTAATGTTGTTGGAGAGCTTATAGATGAGTGTGGTCCACTGAAGGGAAAATATAACTTAGAGTCTATACACAGAGCACCTCCAAGTTTTACTGAACAGAGAATACAGGAAGAAGTTTTAGTTACGGGAATAAAAGTTATAGATCTTCTTGCACCTTATCTTAAAGGAGGAAAAATTGGCTTATTTGGTGGAGCCGGTGTTGGTAAAACAGTCCTGATAATGGAATTAATTAATAATATAGCAAAAGCTCATAAAGGATTTTCTGTGTTTGCCGGGGTAGGGGAGAGAACACGTGAAGGTAACGATCTTTATCACGAGATGATCACTTCAAATGTAATAAATATAAATGAGCATGAAAAATCTCAAGCTGTTTTGGTTTATGGTCAGATGAATGAGCCTCCTGGAGCAAGGGCTAGAGTTGCTTTAACAGCACTTACTATGGCAGAGTATTTTCGTGACCGTGAAAACCAAGATGTTCTGTTTTTTGTGGATAATATCTTCCGTTTTACACAAGCTGGTTCTGAAATTTCTGCTTTACTTGGAAGAATACCGTCAGCTGTTGGTTATCAGCCAACCCTTGCAACTGATATGGGTGCAATGCAAGAAAGAATAGCTTCAACAACTTCTGGCTCTATTACTTCTGTGCAAGCTATATATGTTCCTGCGGACGATTTAACTGATCCAGCCCCAGCAACTACATTCTCTCATCTTGATGCCACCACAGTGTTGTCAAGGCAAATAGCTGAAATGGGAATATACCCTGCTGTTGATCCACTTGATTCAACTTCTCAGTCTTTATCTGCTGAAATCATTGGTGAAGAACATTATAAGGTAGCTTCTGAGGTGAAACGTATATTGCAAACTTATAAATCACTGCAAGATATTATCGCAATACTTGGTATGGATGAGCTATCTGATGAAGATAAAATTATTGTTGATAGGGCTCGTAAGATTCAGAAATTTCTTTCTCAACCTTTTCACGTTGCAGAAATATTTACTGGTATGCCTGGTAAATTTGTTTCACTTTCTGATACTGTTTCCAGTTTTAAAGAGATTGTTGAAGGTAAATATGATCACTTACCAGAGGCTGCTTTTTATATGGTGGGGAATGTAGATGAAGCAATAAAAAAGGCTGAATTAATACAAGCTGAAGCTAAATAAAAGTTAAAGATTATGAATACTTTTAAAGCGCAATTTTTCTCTCCTGACGATCAAATTTCATTCAGTGGAGTGGTTTCTCTTTCAGTAACTGGGCTCGAAGGGGAGCTTATGATTTTAGCTCACCATGCTCCTTACTTAATTTATTTATTGCCTGGTATGATTACTGTTAAAATGAGTAACCAAACAGGAAAGAAGGTTGTAATTGATAGTGGCGTATTAGAAGTTGCAAATAATAATTGTAGCATTATAACAAGTCAAATTCAGGTTTTTGATCGTGCAATTCATGATGAGAAATCGTTTAAAAATAAGAGAATTAGTATATATTTAAGTTATCTTGATGAGAAGTTTCTTTCTTAGTTGTTTTAGGCAAAAAGTCGGTTATCACTTTCTTGTCATCCAAGTAGCCCAACTTTTGTCATCCAAGTGCTTTTTTTTCTGTCATCCAGTATTCTCTTCCCTGTCATTCCAGTGCTCACCTTTGTCATCCCAGTGCGTGACACTGGGATCCAGATATAAAAATATTTGCAAATCATGCAATTGGCAGGGGATTCTAGGAACATATGTCAAAAACAATTTCTATGATGAAATAGGCTGGATTCCAGTGTCAAGCACTGGAATGACACCTTGTCTTACTGAACGTTCGTACAGTTCTGTAGCGGACACTGGGATAACACCATTTTTGTACTTTTGCCTTCAAAGATGACAATGTTTTGTAAAGATAGTTTTTTAATAGGAGGTTAATATGGAAATTTTTCTTGATAGCGTTGATTTAAATGAAATTAAAGAACTAAAGGAGTTCATTGACGGCATAACAACTAATCCTTCTTTAATAGCAAAGTCCGGGCGTAAAGATAAATACGAGGATTTAGTGCGTGAAATATGCTCTATTATAAAAGGGCCTGTTAGTGTTGAAGTTGTCGCTGACAAGCATGAAGAGATGATCAAAGAAGGTCTTAACTTAGCTAAAATAGCTGATAATGTTGTGGTAAAATTGCCCCTTACATATGAAGGATTAATTTCTTGTAAAAAATTGTGGACAGAGCATAAAATACCTGTTAACATCACATTATGTTTTTCTCCTGGACAAGCACTGCTTGCCGCTAAGGCCGGTGCTTGTTTTATTTCTCCCTTTGTTGGTCGCCTTGATGATATAAGCTATGATGGCTTATCGCTAATAGAAGATATATGTACTATATATTCTAATTACGGTTTTGATACTAAAGTTCTTGTTGCATCAGTGAGAAGCCCAGCACATGTAATAGAAGCTGCAAGGCTTGGTGCTGATTCAATTACTGTGCCAGCAAAAGTACTTAGACAATTAATTAATCACCCACTTACTGACCAAGGGCTAGCAATATTTGAAAAAGACTGGGGTGCAAAATAATAAACGGTCACTACTCTGAATCGGTTGACAAATTGGACGTTTGATAAGCGTAATTTGGAGCTTCTTGTGTAATGACTACATCATGAGCATGACTCTCTCTTAATCCTGATGCAGTAATAGTCACAAATTTGCAGTTTTTCTTCATTTCTTCTATATTCCTGTTACCGGTATATCCCATTGCAGCTTGCAATCCGCCAATCAACTGATGGATTACTCCTGAAGCCGGACCTTTGAATGGAACTCTTCCTTCCACTCCTTGTGGAACTAATTTGAGTTTTGAATCTTTATCTTGAAAATAACGGCTAGCTGAACCTCGTTTCATTGCACTAATAGATCCCATTCCTCGATAGCCTTTATATGCTCTGCCCTTATACATGATAATCTCACCTGGGCTTTCGTCAGTGCCAGCAAAAATCGAACCAATCATCACAGAGTCAGCACCAACTGCAATAGCTTTTGCAACATCTCCTGAGTATTTTACCCCACCATCAGCAATTAGTCTGACGTTTCTTGCTCTACACGCCTCTGCAACATTCTTGATTGCAGAGAATTGTGGCACACCAACACCTGTAACTATTCTGGTTGTACAGATTGATCCTGGTCCTATTCCAACCTTCACTGCGTCAACACCCGCATCAATCAACGCTTCAGCAGCCTCCTTTGTTGCAATGTTTCCGCCAATTAATTGCGTATTAGGATACATCTTTTTTATTTCCCTAATGGTATTGATAACGTTTTCGGAATGACCGTGAGCAGTATCCACAACTACTACATCAACTTCTTCTCCGATCAAAGCTTCACATCTTTCTATACCATCTTTTTTACCAGTGCCAATTGCAGCGGCAACTCTGAGCCGCCTTTTACTGTCTTTACATGAATTTGGGTATCTATTGTATTTTTCAATGTCTTTAACCGTAATTAAACCTATACAACAAGAATTTTCATCTACGACCAAAAGCTTTTCTATTCTATTTTCATGCAACAATTTCATTGCTGAGGCACTATTTACTCCCTGCTCCCGCACTGTCACTAACTTATCTTTTGTCATCACTTCGGAAACTTTTACATTCATGTTCTGGTCTTCAATAAACCTCACATCTCGGTTAGTTAAAATTCCAACTAACTTGCGTTGATCAACTACAGGAATGCCAGAATAATTGTGCTCTCTCATTAATGAAATTGCTTCCGCAACTGTTTTATCCGGTGAAATCGTAATTGGGTTATATACGATCCAACTTTCATATTTTTTCACCTTTCTCACTTCTAAAACTTGTTCATCTATTGATAAATTCTTATGTATGCAACCTATCCCTCCATGTTGGGCAATAGCTATTGCAAAGCCCGATTCAGTAACAGTATCCATTGCAGAGGATATGAGAGGGATATTTAGTTCTATACTGTTTGTTAAATAAGTTTTTGTATCTGCATCGTAAGGTAATATATCAGAATAGGCTGGCAAAAGAAGTATATCGTCAAACGAATAACAAGCTTCCATTTTTTTCATAGGCTTTATTTAAAGCTTATACGCCAATTAATTAAATTGCAATAGGGCTTTTGCAAAATTAGCTACAGCTTTAGATTAGTAATTATAGGTGATCCCTTAAGTTGTCATTCCAGTGTCAAGCACTGGAATGACACCGTCATAAAGGAACCAGTGTCAGCTACTTTCATGACACCATTCTTTTTTCTGGATCCAAGTAGTCTGGGCACTGGGATGACAGGAGAAAGAGGCTACTGGAATGACAGGGAGAGGGGCTACTTGGATGACAGCAGATCACCTCTTCACAAAAATTTTATCAGTAATACGCATATCAATAATACTCCAATTGCTGAAAGTAAAATCAGTTGTATTTTGCAAGTGGTTTAAATAGTCCCATGCACTATAAGGGTTATCTTCAGGCAGTTTCACTGTGGAATCGTTATCAAGTATGATATTCCATCTTCTATTCCCTATATAAGCAAAAGAAGAAATGTGGTCACTTAATTGAGCTTTACTCTCTAACACATCTTTAACAAATTCTAGGTTTGATAACGAGTTTTGTCCTGTAATTACAACAAGATCATCTATTGGATAGTCATCTATGATCACTTTGCCTTCGAAATCAATTACCGAAGTTTTGTTATTATCTTTCCAGAGAGCGAACGGTTTATGCTCATCTATATTAATGTGTAGAGTATTGGGCAAAATTCTGTGAACTCTTACGTATTTTATCCATCTGCTTACGGATTGTATGTTACCGGCAAGTTTTGAAAGTGATATATACAGGATAGGTTGCATTCTATCTGTCAAACTTAGAATATCCTTTTTGTTTGTAAATTTATTGCCGCTCACGACTACTTCGTCGATTGAAAATCCACTACTGAGTAATAAACTGGATAGGCAGTCATTATACCAAGTAAAGTAGTAATTAAATCGATTTATTATTTTATCAAGTGAGCTGTAGAGTATTAGCGTAAGAAAAAGTGCTGTGATAATAACCAAGGCACACTTACGCAAAAAACTCCTTTGGCTTCTAGTAACATTGCTCAACATTTACTTAATCTCTAACATTTTTGTGCTGCTTCAACAATAATTTTAACTAATTCATTAAAATCGATTCCTTTTGTCAATTTTGCAATTTCTGGCACTAATGATAACTCAGTAAAGCCAGGATGTGTATTAATCTCAAGCATTTTTAAAGTGTTATTTTTGGGATTATAACGGAAATCTGAGCGGGAAATAGTTTTGCATCCTAAAAATTGATGAACTTTCAATGCGTGTTCCAAGGTCATTTTATATATATTGTCAGGAACTTCAGCAGGAAATATATGTTCTGCAGATCCATCTGTATACTTTGCTTCATAATCATAGAATTTATTTTTTGGTCGTATTTCCATAGTGCCAATTGCTTCATCTAGCAATACAGCAGTATGTAACTCTATGCCCGGTATGTATTCTTCTACGATCATCAAATCTCTTGTCATCCAAGTAGCTCCTTCCTTGTTATCCAAGTAGCTAGACACTGGTCCTTTTCCCTGGTCACGCGCTGGAAGCATGTTTTTTAGTTTCTCATGCGAGAAAATTATGTGCACTCCGATGCTAGAGCCTTCATTAATTGGTTTTAAGACGTACGGATAATCGATTTTAATATTATTTTTTAGTAGATCTTCTCGGCTAATTACATAACCTTTTGGAGTGTCAATACTAAGGGATCGAAATATATGCTTTGACATCACTTTATTCATAGCAACAGTAGAAGCCATAACTCCTGAGTGTGTATATTTTATACCTAAGATTTCCAATAAACCTTGAATGCAGCCATCTTCACCATAAGGTCCATGCAGAGCTATAAAAGCAAGGCCCGGATTAATTTTTCTAAGCTTTTCAGCAATGTTGCTATCAACATCTATTTCTATTGCATTATATGAAAGGCTATCAAGCGCCTTCTTTACTGCTTTTCCGCTCATAAGCGACACTTCTCTCTCACAAGAAAATCCACCACTTAAAATTGCTATAGTTGGAACCATGGGCACTCTTAGAAGAACCTTATTAATTATAACTACATATATGAACCTTGTAAACAGAAGGGAAAGTTAGCTTGGAGGTTTATAATCTACTGCCACTGTCTTTGCAATTTTATCATGAAGAAACTGCTTGCGTTGGTCAAATATTGCACATATGAAAATTAGTATTGTGGTCATAAAGATTAAGCCTAATAAAGGATCAAACCACCATTCAGAGGTATACTTATCAAAAAATTTCCTTCTCGTGATGAATATGGGGAAGCAAATAACTTCAAATGAAATATGCCTAACTATTGCTTGCACTAGAGTAACATTTTCAAGTGTATTTGCATCTTTGATATTAATACCGCATAACAATTGTCCTGGAGTACCACCAAATCTTCTTATCATGAATACTCCGAATACTATCGATAGCAAAAAAGATAAGCAAATACGTATAATTAATAATTTAGGTCTAGCAATGTGAAAAACCACTCTTACAAGAATCAAACAGAATAAAGGAATTCCCTTAATAATAAGACTGTCAATAATATGCGCTAACACACGCCTAGTTATTCCCACATATACATAGTTTAATTTTGGGTAGCATGCTTCAGACCTATAATCCATTACTACTGTTTTTGTAATTTTGTCGTAGAAAAGCTGCTTGCGCTTATCAAATATTGCAAACATTAGAACCAATATTGGTAAAATAAAAAACCACTCAGAAATGTAGGTGGGTACCCACAAAAGTGCCTTGAGAGTGCTTCTCATCACTACTTGCATTAAAGCAGCGTTTTTAAGTGTGTTTGCATCTTTTATGTATATACCAAGTAGCAACTTTCCTGGAGTCCAACCGGCTTTGTTGCATAGCAATCGAAAAAATCTGGTGGCTACTGACAAAATTCATTATAAATAACCATTTAACTGTTGAAGAAAAAATATGCCACAGAAAATGAAAGTCAGTAACCAAAATGAATATAACAAATTTCTCCAGGAAAGAGGAAATATTTTTCATTATATCAATGAAGCCATAGAAAATTGGTATGAAAATAGTCCAAAAATGCAAGGCGGCAACTATATTTACAGTGATAAAGTTGTGATTTTGGTGCATATAATTGTCAATCTTTTTAGAATTGGTTTAAGACAAACGGTGGGGTTTATAAAAGGATATATGCAACAAATAGGAAGAGATTTAGCAGTTATCAGCTATTCACAAGCATCAAGAAGGTTTAAGAAACTTAATATTAAGATCAATGATTGCAGAATTGATAAAAATAATATGGAAGACATCGAAATTGCTATAGATAGTACAGGTATCAGCATTTACAACAATACCCCTGGTCACAGCAAGGAAAATAGCGCTAACAGAAAATATCGTGGCTATGAACAGACAAGAAAATTGCATGTAATGTTGAATATAAACAGCAAAAAAGCCATAGCTGTAAAATACAGTAACGGTGTCTACTCTGATCACTATGGAGCTTGCGATTTGCTTAAAGAAGTTAATTTTCAGCATGTCATAAAAGCACTATATGCAGATAGGGCATATGATAGGCACAAGTTTTACAAATTGTGTCACGAATATGATATAAAGGCAAAAATTCCACCAATAAACAATGCGGCAGAACATCCAGAAATAGATTATATGTCTGACAGAAATGCTGCTATTAGGTTAATAAAATTATACGGTGAAGATGGCGTGAAAGAATGGAAAAAAGAAGTAAATTATGGGAAAAGATCTTATATTGAAGGGTTTTTCTCAAGATTAAAGCAAATATTTGGATTCAGCTTTAGGAATAAATCCGAAGTAAATCGCGAAAAAGAATTGCTGATTAAGTGCTATTTGCTTAATCAATTTACTGAAATTGGTATGGCTAAATTTGAAATGGCTACATGATATTTATCGTAAATTACTACCAGTATAAGGTGCGATGCAACAAAGCCAGTCCAACCAAGTCTTGTTATCATTAATACTTCCAATGCTATATATACTAAATCTTTCAATAATATATCTAAGTCTTCTAATATTTCATATCGCTCTGATATAAGGTCACTATTAGTGTCAATATCAGGAAAGACATAATTAAAAACATCGGCAAGGGGCTCTCCTGATAATATGAATAAAATTAATAAATAAAATAATGAATAACAGACTAGGAATATAATTTGGTCAACTATATAAGCTGCAGCACGCTTAGTTATTCCCGCATATTTTACTTTAATATCCATTTTATACCCCATATGATCCGTCTAATGTACCTATTAACAGTTAAATAGCAGTAAAATTGCTGTATTACTATTTGTATTCTCAAGTAAACTAGTTATGCTATCAAGGACATAAACAATACAGCCACTTTCAGCAATGCAAAACAATAATTGTGAGATACAAGAGAAATTTTCTTTTTCCTTCAGCAGTATTATTCTAAATTTTCGTCAAAATAAGCTGTTTTATCCTTTTTTTCCTTATACTCTTCTGCAGTATAGAGAGGTTGCTTTTTAGCCATGATATTTGGCCACTTTTGTGAGTATTCTACATTTATATCGTAAAATAACTTGAAAGTTTTTTGTTCGCTGCTCAGCAACTCTTCATCTAGTTCTAAAATATCTTTTATGGAATCATCAGTTACAATTGCATCTACTGGACACTCAGGTATGCACACTCCGCAATCAATACATTCATCTGGGTTAATCACGAGCATGTTTTTACCTTCATAGAAGCAGTCAACGGGACATACTTCCACACAGTCCGTATATTTACATTTTATGCATTTATCTGTAACAAAATGCGTCATAAAACACTGTATATTTGCATTATCTTGGGTACACTAAATTGATAAGAAATTCAAGCCTTTTATGAAGATAAATAAATTGAACAACAAAGAATTAGAAGTATGGTTAAGCTTGGCTAGAACTATAGGACCAATAAAGTTTTTTAGTATACTAAGAACATATGGATCGCTAGATGAGGTGTTGAAATATCTCAATAGGGTGGCTAATAATAAGGTGTATGGCATTCAAGATGCACGAGAAGAAATCAATAATGCAGAAAGAATTGGAGCTAAAATTATACCCGCATGTGACCCAGATTACCCTGATCTTTTAAGAAATATCTCTAGTTGTCCTCCTGTAATAACTGCACTTGGTGATATATCATTATTAAGCCGTGAGATAATTGCAATAATCGGTGGGCGTAACTCTTCAATGAATGGAAGAAATTTTGCCAATAAGTTGGCATTTGATTTAAGCGAAGCTGGTTTTGTTATCGTTTCTGGACTTGCAAAAGGAATCGATACCGCAGCAAACAGTGTAATATACAAAAATCACCCCACTATTGCTGTTACAGCAAGCGGAATTGATGTGGTGTATCCAAAAGAGAATTTTGATCTATACAAAAAAATCACTGAAAATGGCGGATTAGTAATTACTGAGCTTCCATTTGCTACTAAACCAAAGCCTCAATATTTTCCTCAAAGGAATCGAATTATATCTGGCCTATCGCTGGGTGTTGCAGTGATTGAAGCATCGAAACGTTCTGGCTCTCTAATAACAGCAGATTTTGCTTTAAATCAAGGGAGAGAGGTGTTTGCAGTTTCTGGTTTCCCTTTAGATTCACGCTGTAGTGGTAGTAATCATTTGATTAAAAACGGTGCTAAGCTTATCGAATCCGCTGATGACATAATAGAGAGTGTTAAGTTTAGTTTACCTCCGCAGCAAAAAAACCTATTTGATGTTGAGCACCATTCTGTTAACCAAAAACAAGAAAAATTACAACAGGCAAAATCTGTTATAGTTGATCATATTAACTCTGTACCTGTTGATATAGATGAACTTATATTAGCAAGCGGACTTTCTACCAACATAGCTCTAATGGCTCTTTTAGAACTAGAGTTGGAAAACAGAATAGAGCGTTCACCGGGGAATAAAATATCGTTAATTTTCTAGATTACTTTAGCTATAAGCCCACAACCGTACGAACATTATGATTTGAGTTCACCAAGAAAGATGTCATTCCAGCGCGTGACGCTGGAATCCAGACTTTATTATGCAGCCAATTGGTTGAAATTAAGTCTTCTGGATCCCAGTGTCTGGGCACTGGGATGACACCGTCTTGGATAGAAATCAGTATCAGATACTTAGATGACACCACTTTTGTATGGAAACCAGTGTCACTATGACAACCTTCATCTCGCTACGTGTTAGCGGATACCGTGACAGTATGACTAGGGAGTACGCGTTAGCGAAATCTACTGAGACGCCCGTGATAGCCCTATTTCTATAGTGAGTAATTCCCTCTTATCTACTTTTAGAATTGATAAGAGAAAACTTTTTTTCAACTTGTTGTATAATTTTATAAAAGTGATCGAAATCTAAGCTTGCACTGCCAATTAAAACTCCTGATAAATTTGAGATACTGAGCAAATTTTCTATATTTTCTGAACTGACTGAACCACCATATATAATGTGTTTTTTACCAGTACACAATTTTACTACCTCTATCACCTCAGCAATTGCATCATTATTTGGCACATGACCTGTGCCTATTGCCCATATTGGCTCATATGCTACGGTATATTCACCGTGTGTTGGCAAACGGTTTTTGCATTGATATTCTATTACTTCTTTTGTTTTTTCATTCTTATAATCTTCTGAATTTTCACCTACACAGATAATTGGGTGTAAGCCTGATTCTATTGCTATTTCTGACTTAAGTTTTATTTCACTATCTTTTTCATTGGCCCTTTCAGAATGCCCAAGTATTACGTAAGTACACCCTAGTTCTTTTAACATTTCTGCGCTAATTTCACCTGTGTAAGAACCGAACTTTTTATGATGGCAATTCTGTGCTCCTATATTAATATTATTGTTCAACTCTATACTGCTTGGAAATGATGTAAAAGGAGGGCAAATTACTAATTTAGAGGTAATTTCGTTGCTCTTGTTGTTAAGTTTGCCTATAAAGTCAACAAATGAAGAACGCATTCCATTCATTTTCCAATTTGCTACTATTAAAAAGGACATCAACTTTACTTATATGGGCGAGAGTGCCGGCTGTCGGACTTGAACTGACAACCTACTGATTACAAGTCAGTTGCTCTACCAATTGAGCTAAGCCGGCGTTAAACACATTAATAATATACAATTATCAATGGATTTTAGTCAACTGATTTTTAAAATACTGTATAATGAAAATAATATGAGAAAATTTTTACTGAAGCCAAAAAAGAGTCTAGGGCAAAATTTTATTTTATCGAGTGAGATAACAAAAAAAATCGTCGCTTTAGCTGATAGTCTGGAAAATTTTAATGTCATTGAAATTGGTCCTGGATATGGTGCATTAACAAGAGAAATATTGGTGCATAATCCAAAGTCTCTACTTTCTATAGAAAAAGATAGAGATTTAGTAAAACACCATGACCAACTGCTAAATGAGCATCAAGGAAAGTATAGAATTATAGAAGCGGATGCACTGCATGTTATAGAGGAAGAGCTGATAGAGCGCCCAGTCAAAGTTATTGCTAACTTGCCTTACAATATCTCGGTAGTGTTATTTTTAAAGTGGTTAAATAATATAAAATTTTTTACGAGTTTGACATTAATGTTTCAAAAAGAGGTAGCAGATCGCATTACGGCAAGACCCAATTCTAAAGATTATGGTTCCTTATCAGTGCTAAGCCAGTTGCTATGTGATATAAAAAAGGAATTTGATATTGAACCTAAAGAGTTTTTTCCAAGACCAAAAATACATTCTTCAGTAATTACAGTAAATCCTTTGCCTACCCCAAAGTTTGCAGTAAATTTGGAAACCTTAACAAGATTAACACGTGTCGTTTTTTCTCAAAGAAGAAAGATGCTGAGAAATAGCTTGCAAAATATAACGAACCACGCTGAAACTGTCCTTGAAAACGCTAAATTGAGTGGAAACGAACGTCCAGAAAACTTAACTATTGAGCAGTTTTGTTTGCTGGCAAATAATGTAGAATGCTTATTTTGCAATAAAATATATTAGCAACCATATAGCCTTTCTATCCCCTAAAAACAGTTAGAGCTATACGACAGAACGTATCCGTTCAGGCAATGGCGTCAACTTAAGGAAAAATATAAGCGATAGTGTGTAAAATTTCTCTCTAAATTTTTTACCATTAAATTATCCAGAAGCCGCAGGAAACAGCACTTTTGTTTCTATTTTATTTCAACAAAGAAGTTTAAAATGTGTCCTTTTTAGGTGAAACATGCAAAAAGGAAAAAATTTTATTCTACAAATTAAAAATATAATATACTCGAAAGCTTTTCAGAGAATCCATTGTGTTGAGTTTCACGCGAACAAGAAAACTCCCTTTTACGACAGTATTTTCTATGATTTTAAAGTTAGTTAAAAAAAGTTTGGGAATAGAATGTGAACTTATGGATCCACTAACTTGTAAAGTTCCACCCTCAAAGCAAGCTTTTTCTAAAGCAAGATATAAGATTTATCATACAGGTTTTAAAGAGTTATTGGAGCTAAGCATCCAAACAGCCTATCAAGATGAACCTGAGCTGGAGAGGCTATAGACTTATTGCAGCAGATGGTTCTGGTATGAGATTACCCAGCTCTGAGGAAATTGTATCCGAGTTTGGCCGTTTTAAACCAAATGGAACAACAGGCACAATGCCACCATTGGCAATTTGTTTGTTGATTTATGTACTTCACTGATTTGCAGTGCTCGCCTTGCGGCTTGGAATATAGGCGAACAAACGTTGGCGGAAGAGCAATTACCCGAAGTTATCACTCAAATGCGTTCATTAAATCAAAAGAAATTATTATTTATCTATGATCGTGGTTATCCTTCAGTAAAATTCATTCAGCAGCATTATGATTTGGAAGTAGATTTTATTTTTCGCTTGCAAAAAAGAAATTATAGCAAGCTATGGGAACGAATTGCATCTGGCGAATTAGATTTCGATTTTATATTAGAAAATGAAAAGCTAAAAAATAAAATGAAAGGACAGAAAGTAAGAGTTATAGTGCTGACATTAGCCAACGGAGAAACAGAGGACTTCACTTTTTGATCGAGAAAAATTTACTTTGGAAGATATCAGTAAAGCTTATGTATTAAGGTGGCACATAGAGGAGTGCTATAAACGACTCAAAGTAGGAGCAGAGTTAGAGAATTTTTCTGGGGTGAATTTAGAGGCTGTATTACAAGAATTTTGGGCAAACTTGGTCATGTGCAATATATTATCGCTTCATATGTGTGATGCACAAGGGCCTTGGAACCCAGATCAAATTGCTGAGTATCGTTTAAATTTTTCAGTTTTATTTGGTGTGATGAGACAGAAACTTTATCAAGTGCTTGTTGGAAATTGTTCGCCAAAAAACTTTCAAGCCCTTTTTGATAGAGCAAGTATACGTGCTAAAGTTAAGATCCGACCAGGGCGATTATATAGCCGCAACAAGGTAGATAAGCCCAAACGCCATCATGTCTTTAGGAGAGTTTGCTAATGAAAGCTCTTAAGTTGACGCCATTGGCTGAACGGATACCCGCGATTAGCATTAACTGATAATTGTGATTTAAGTCCGTCACAGTGCCCTTTTTTTGTCATTCTATAGCTATACCGCCGCGGCGCTAACGGGTAGCGGAATGACGAATTACTATACCGCCACGAACCGTCATACCGTCACGGTATCTCTAGATCCCGCTAACAAGTAGCGGGATACTTAACCATCATCTACACCGTCATACCGCGATTCATTCGCGGTATCTCAAAGCATAGATCCCGCTAACACGTAGCGGGATGACGGTTGTCGTTTAGCCATAAATGTTTAAGAAACTTACCAAATGAAAAAAAAGGCAAAAGAAGCCCTAGTCATTGTCTATTTTCAGTATTGGCGTTTTTTAAGCCTTAAACGCTGCAATTTAGCTGCTTTTAAGTGCAACTAACCTTAGCTAAAATGTTTAAGAAATTTACTAAGCAGAAAAAAAGGCAAAGAAACCCCGTGGTAATTAGTGTTCACTCTCTAATCCTGCAAATTGGCGTACTATACTGTCTTAAACGACTTATAAGCGCGTTTCAGCTTATATAGGTAAAAACCTAGAAATATTGTGAAGACATAAGGTGCACATAGTGCAAAAAATTAAAAATAAGACGCCAACTACGTTGTTTTCTTGCTGTTTAATCTGCACAGATGAAGATAACTGAATACCTTCAGTTTCATGATAAGGGGGCTGGCAAAGGGTGTCAAGTAAGTTTTTCGTTTCTATGGGTCAGTTGGTACGCGCTTTACCTTTTAACAGATGTGAAAGCACAATTATTACGAACAACATTCCACCAATAACTGATATAGCGCCACCTATAATGAAGCACGTGCGTGCTAACATTGATGAAATACTTGGCAGATCTGCAACTTTTCTTAAGGCACCATATCCACCAAGCCATACAAGTCCAGTAATATGGAGAAAATGTCCCACACTGTACGCATAAATCTGCAATTTTACGATAGAGTTTTTTACCTCTTTAAAGTTTAATTTAGGTAACAGCCAATAAATGAAATTCATAAAAGCTATAGTGATCCCAACTACAGAACCATGATAATGAGCGGGAATCGTGACATTTCCTTCAATAGTCAGCACTCCAAGCACATCTCCATAAGTGAACAACAAAAATGAATGTAATAAATAGTTGCTTTTATCATTAATAAAAGTTCTGATGTTGCAGCACACTAATATTATCAAAAAGCACGGCAAAACTGCTCCAGCAATCCTCATATGCCAAGTAAAAAACTGTATTAACTTGGCACTATCAACTGGATAAACAAAATATACAAACAGTGCACCCATAGCCAAAATTGTGTTTATAAATAGTGGTAAAATAGTAATTTTACTGTTTGAAGCTAAACTAACATCACTGAAACTCAGCATCATTAAATACACTAAAAACATTGCTTGAGCAAAAGCAAATTGCAGCAAATGTCCGCCTCCCCAAAAGAGATATTCGTAAAACAAATTCTTATCCGAGTGATATAGACCTGGAGGCATATTTTGATACGCTAAAACAAAGCAAAGAAATGATGAAACAAGTATAATAACCAGTCCAATTTGCCCAACAGAGAGAAATGAAACCTCTTTTTTTGATGTGTATGCTAGCATTGCATTTACTAATATACTGGTGGTAAACAAACCAAGACCAAATAAGAATAATTTGTTTTGTAATACGGGAATATAATTGCTTTTAATAACTTCAGTATTTGGAACGAATGCGGATATAAACATCAGCAGCATCGAAAGGGTTGATAGAACCCATGAAAAGTTAAACCAACTATTGGTATTTTGTAGGTTTATGATAAGAAGTAGAGATATTATAGAGCACATCCACACCAAAATTGACAGGTTTACGTGTATCACCAGCGCATTATCAAAAATATATTGTGCAGAAGGAATGAGAGAGGAGATAAAAGGCAGTCGTAAAAAAATAACAATTATTGACAGTAACCCAGAGCAAGCAAGGGCACATACTGCCAAGAACATCCATTTTCTACAGAGCGGAGCGTTGTCTTGTATGTTAAGCACAATCTTTTTTCTCAATTTTGTTCAATACAATGTATAACACTGCAATAATACCTAAAACATAGCAATAGTATACATGTGGCACGACTGCCAAAGGTGAAACTCCAGCAATAGTGCTAGCCAAAAGCAATTGAGCACCATACGGTATTAATCCTTAAAATACACAAGAAAATATGCCTAGCCATGCTGCACTATAGTGAGGCGGTATTTCATATTTCTTAGCAATATCTCTAGCAATTTCACCGCTAAAAATTATAGCGATGGTATTATTTGCAAGTAAAATGTCAGATATACTGACTATTTTTGCAATAAATAACTGCGCAGTTTTTTGTCCACCACGTTGTATCATAACCCAAGATGAAAGTTTATCTGAAAACTCCTTAGAATTTTTACCTACCAGTCCTGAAAGTCCGCCAACCATCAATGACAGTAGCATAATTTCATGCATACTCATAAACCCTTTGGTGATGTTTTGGCTTAAAAACAATAAACCATAATTGTTGTTATTTATAAATCCAATAATTCCAGCAAAAGTTATGCTTAAAACCAATGCCGTAAATACATTGATTCCAAAGTTTGCAAGCAATATAAGTATGATGTAAGGAGCCACAAGCAATAAAGAATACTCCTTAACTGCAATAGCAGCACTATTGCTTGAGCTATAAAATAATATAATTATTGTGAATATAGAAGCAATTAGTGCCACTTTTGCATTCAGTTTTAATTTTTTCTTTATATCAGCCTTTTGAGACATCACAGATGCAATTGTAGTATCAGAGATATAGATAAATTGTCGCCAAACATTGCTCCTCCTACAACAGTTGCAACTCCTAAGGAAGGAGAAATCCCAGCTTGTGTCAGTTCAACTGCAATAGGAGCAATTGTTGCAATGGTGCCCATTGATGTACCAATAGCAGTGGAGATGAAAGCTGCTACAAAAAATAATCCTATGAGTAAAAATTGTGTTGGTATAAATGAAAGAGCCAAATTAACTGTGGCATCAGCACTACCGATTGCTTTAGTTACTTCACTAAATGCACCTGCAAGTAAAAAAATGATGCACATAGTGATAATATTACGATCTCTTACCCCATCTAGAAAGGCATACATTTTTTCTTCAGTATTGCCCTTGTATAAAACCCAGCCCAGAGCTATGGCAGGAGCAATGGCTACCAGTGAAGATAACTGATAAAAAGCATTTGACACGCCAAGAACAGTAAAATATATACCACTCCCTACAAAAAGAAATAGGAACAGTAAAATAGGCAAAAAATTTATAAAATAAAACATACTTCTATTCCAGCTCTGATAAGCACAAATTAACTGTGACATGATTTATATTATTATAAACCACAGTTGGCACCTTGACCAATGTTTTTCTAGAAAGCAATCTACCAAAAAAGGTTTCCATGAAAAGGACTATTATAATGTGATTGTTATCATCTACTTGAATTAAACTGGGAGATAGAATAAGTAAAAAATATGAATGACATAACAACAAAGCAAGTCATATCCTTCATCCTGAAAACGCTACGTCCATTCCCATTTCCCATTATTATAGTGTTATTAGCAGCATTAGTCTGGGCTATTGATGTTTCCTTTAGTCCATATTTAATAAAAGTCATTATAGATCGTATCAGCCACAAACAATCTTCTCAAGATATAGCAAATCCTGCCATATCCTATGTACTAATATTACTTTTACTTGAGTGTATTGCCAGGTTATACAACTACTTCGTTGAAATAAAAATGATTGCCCAATCTTCGTAAAAATATTGCCGAATCAAGCCTTGCCATGTTATTAAATCAGGATAATAGCTATTACCAAAATAACTTCTCCGGCAGCCTTGCCAACAAGGTTAATGATTTGACAAATTATATTCCGGATATTGTACAAATTACGGTTGATAGGTTCATAAGCCGCTCATTAGCGCTTGGTATTGGGATTTATTTTTTATGGCAAGTGAATATTTACTTTGCCTTGTTGATGTTAACTTGGTCGGCATTATTTGTTTTGTCTTCCTTGTTTCTTGCAAAAAAGATAACACATCTTGCAGGTGTATGGTCAGAGCTTGGTTCAAGCATTACTGGTAAAATGGTAGATATATTCTCAAACATCATGTCTGTAAGGTTATTTGCAAGCCAATACCAGGAGAAATTATCTTTGCAATCCACTCATAGTGAAGCTGTTAAAGCAGAGCAAAAACTTCAGTGGGTATATACATGGATTTTCACTTTCTATGGTTTCTCATTTGTAATCATGCAAATGCTTAATTTATATTTCTTAGTTAAAGGAAGAGAACAAGAATTAATTACTGCTGGAGATTTTGCTTTTGTCATGACTATTAATATAGCAATAGCTAATTTTCTTTGGATGATAGCCAAAGACTTCTCACAATTCTCTAAATCATGGGGAAAGATTACTCAGGCTTTGAGAACAATTACTTCAATCCCTGAAATCCAAGATCAGCCAAACGTAGCAGATCTGGTCGTTAAAAAGGGGAAAATGAGTTTTGATAAAGTTCATTTTCATTATAAAGATGCAGAACCAATATTTGAAAACAAATCCATAACAATTGAATCTGGTCAAAAAGTAGGACTCGTTGGTTATTCAGGTGCTGGTAAATCAACATTTATAAACCTGATTCTTAGGCTTTATGACGTACAATCTGGAAAAATTTCAATTGACGGGCAAGATATTCGCAATGTAACCCAGGATTCTTTACACAAAAATATTGGCATGATTCCGCAGGATCCATCGCTTTTTCATAGGACTTTGATGGAGAATATTCGCTATGGAAAAACAGATGCTAGCGATGATGAAGTAATTGAAGCGGCAAAAAAAGCACATGCTCATGAGTTTATTTCAAAATTACCCCAAGGTTATGAGTCACTTGTTGGAGAAAGAGGTGTAAAACTTTCAGGAGGACAGAGGCAGCGTATTGCAATCGCAAGAGCTATTTTAAAAAATGCTCCTATATTAATTCTGGATGAAGCAACTTCACAACTTGATTCTGTGACTGAAAGTAATATTCAAGAATCTCTATGGGAGTTAATGCAAGATAAAACTACAATAGTAATAGCCCACCGCCTATCTACGCTTTTGCATATGGATCGTATTTTGGTTCTTGATCAAGGCAAGATTGTGGAAGATGGCATGCATCAGGAACTTCTTGATAAAAACGGAATGTATAAGACCCTATGGAATGCGCAAGTTGGTGGATTTTTGCCGGATAAAAGAGAAATGGAGATTGTATAATATCTTCTTAATCTAATGCTTCAATGTTTCCGACATAGGAAAAGTATCATCTTTATTTTCTATAGAGGAAGGCACACTATTTTGATTATCATCACCATCAATTGGAGTAGTAGGGTGCATTAAAGCAACTTTCATAACTTCATCAATATTCTTAGCAAAAACTACGTTGATCCCCTCTTTGATGCTTGCAGGAATCTCTTGCATATCTTTCTCATTTTCACTTGGTATAATCACAGTTTTGATTGATCCTCTGAGCGCTGCAAGCAATTTTTCTCTCAAGCCCCCGATAGCTAAAACTCTACCACGCAATGTCACTTCGCCTGTCATAGCAACATTTTTGTTAACTGGTATATTTGTCATAAGAGAAACAATAGACGTACATACCGCGCCGCCAGCAGAAGGGCCATCTTTTGGTACAGCACCCTCAGGTACATGCAAATGTATATCATTATTTTGGAATTTTTCGGGCTTTATACCAAAAAATAAACAATTTGATCGAATATAACTATACGCAGCTTTTATAGATTCTTGCATAACCTCTCCAAGCTTTCCTGTGTATTTTATTTCTCCCTTGCCCGGAATTAGGACTGATTCTATCATCAAAATATCACCACCTGTTTCAGTATAGGCAAGCCCAGTTACTATTCCCACCAAACTCTCATTTTCTGCAATACCAAAGGTATATTTACGTACCCCTAAATAATCTTGTAAATTGTCAACTCCTACGGATATTTTCTTATTTTTATCAGTCAATATTTCTTTAACTGCCTTTCTCATGAGCTTTGCAAGCTCCCTTTCCATACTCCGCACACCACTTTCACGTGTATATAAACGTATCAACTCGTATAACGCCTCATTAGTTATGTCCCATTCCTTCTGATACAAACCATGCTCCTTCTTTAACTTCGGAATAAGGTGGTGTGTAGCAATACTGATTTTTTCATCTTCAGTATACCCGGACAATTGTATAATTTCCATCCTATCACGCAAAGGATGTGGCAAATTTAAGCTGTTTGCCGTAGCTACAAACATTACACTTGAAAGATCAAACTCAACTTCCAAGTAATGATCCGTAAAGTGTTTATTGTGCTCAGTATCTAAAACCTCAAGTAATGCAGATGCAGGATCGCCACGCGAATCAGAACCCATCTTATCTATTTCATCAAGCAGAAAAAGCGGGTTGCATGAATTAGCTTTTTTCATGTGTTGAATGATTTTACCAGGCATTGAGCCAATATAAGTTTTCCTATGCCCTCGTATCTCGGACTCATCACGCACACCACCAAGAGCTATGCGAACAAAATCTCTTCCTACTGCTCTTGCCATAGACTTAGCTAAAGAAGTTTTACCAACACCTGGCGGTCCAACTAAGCAAAGTATAGGACCTTTTATCTCTTTTACTCTTTTTAATACTGCTAAAAATTCTATTATTCTATCTTTTACTTTCTCTATGCCATAATGATTTTCATCTAAGATTTTTTTAGCTGCATTTAAGTTAATTTTTGCATCTTTGTACTTTCCCCACGGCAAATCAAGTAACCAATGCAAGTAACTAGATATAACTGTAGCTTCAGGAGAAATGGGATTCATTTTCTTGTATCTCTTCAAATCAGTTATAGCTTTCTCTCTTGCTTCCTGAGAAAGCTTTGTTTCATTTATCTTTTTTTCAAATTCATTGAGTATATTCCCTTCATCACCATTCTCAAATTCGCCTAATTCTTTCTGTATAGCTTTCAATTGCTCGTTAAGGTAGTAAACTTTCTGAGTGCTTTCAACTTGCGATTTAATTGTCTTATATAAACGGTTTTGTGCGTTCAAAATACTTATTTCTCTCTCAATAAAAGCAAAAGCTTTTTTTAAACGCTCTTTTGGGTCATAAGCCTCAAGTATGCTTTGTTTATCCGATACTTTTATATTTAAATGTGAAGCTACCGTGTCTACAAGTTGATCAACTTCTTTGATTTGATCAATGGGGTTAATGGCAACTTCAGGCTGATTTTTCTTGTTTAGCTTACACCAGCTATCGAACGCGTCTATAACAGATCGCCTTAAAGCTTCTAAGTCAATATTGTCTTCATCTTCTTTATAATGATTGTCTAACTCTACCCTGGCTTGTAATAAAGTATGAGAGCTAATATATTCTACAACTCTTCCCCTTCTTATCCCCCGGATTATAACTTTTACTGCATTGTCAGGCAATTTTATTAATGGTTGTATAATGTTTGCTAACACACCTACTTCATAAAGATCTTCTGGCTCTGGATTATCAACAGAGCCATCTTTCTGTGCTACAAGAAAAATCTCATTTTGGTGACTACTACTACTTATTGCATACTCTAGTGCATTAACAGATTTTTCTCTGCCTATGAATAAAGGCACCATTATATTTGGAAAAATTACTACATCTCTTAAAGGTAATACTGACAATGCAGCAAAACCAGAGCTCACAGCACGTTCAATGTTCATAATATATGCCTCAAATTAATCATTAACCGTTATAACATTGCCATTATTATTATGATTAACCGTTGCTTTTCCTAACTCTACCATTTTCTTAGTGATTACTATAGTGCTACCTTCAAAGCCTCCGTTTCCAGATGTATACATAATGTCAAGCAAAAGTGACTCTAAAATAGCACGTAACATTCTTGCACCTGTTTTATAACTTATAGCCTTTTTAGCAATAGCTGATATTGCTTCATCTGAAAACTCGAGGTTTACTTTGCTAAACGCAAGCAATGCTTTGTACTGTTTTATTAGCGCATTTCTTGGTTCTGTCAAAACATGTATTAAATCTTCATGATCCAGCTCATCTAAAACAGCAGTTATTGGAACCCGCCCTACAAATTCGGGTATTAAACCGAATTTGATTAAATCTTCAGGTTGAACATCATGTAAAGCATTTTTTTTCTTTTGCTCTTTAGACTGACTTATATCTGCTCCAAAGCCAACTGATGTTCCCTTTTTTCTCGCTTCAATAATTTTATCGAGGCCTTCAAAAGCTCCTCCACAAATAAACAGTATGTTACTAGTATCCACTTGTATAAACTCTTGTTGTGGATGTTTTCGCCCTCCTTGTGGCGGAACATAAGCAACTGTACCCTCCATAATCTTAAGCAGAGCTTGCTGGACCCCCTCACCTGAAACGTCACGGATTATTGAAGTGCTTTCAGATTTTCTTGTGATCTTGTCTATTTCATCTATAAACACTATACCACGCTGTGCTTTTGCAACGTCATAATTTGCAGCTTGTAATAAACGCGACAACACGCTTTCTACATCATCACCCACATAACCTGCCTCAGTTAAAGTTGTCGCATCAGCCATAGCAAATGGCACATCTGAAACTTTAGCAAGTGTTTTGGCCAGCAAAGTCTTACCAGAACCAGTGGGACCAATAAGCATTATATTTGACTTCTCGATTTCGATATCACTTATAGCATGAAATTGTGCCATGGATTGACAATGGTTATACATAGCTACAGATAAGACATGTTGCGCATGTTCTTGACCTACAACATGCTTGCTAAGAAAATTTTTTATATCCTCAGGTTTCTTTAGTAATAGCTTCATATCAGATATACGATCTGAATTAAAAGATCTATCTTTCTTTTGACTTATTGCTTTATGGGATAATTCTATGCACTCATTACAAATAAACACCTTTAAACCATCCGAAGAGTTAGTAATCAATTTATCTACTTCATCTTGCGCCTTGTTGCAAAAAGAACAGTAGTGTAAATCATTATTGTTATCCATTAACCCACCTTTTGTTTAACTTTAGTATTTTCAATTTCAATATCTGTACGCTCAGCTATCACCTTGTCAATTAAGCCAATTTTCCTTGCTTCTTCAGGATCCATGAACTTATCTCTTTCCATCATTTCTTCAATTTTCTTCAGTGAATTTCCAGTATGTTTTTCATAAATTTGATTTAGTTTTTTCTTAACTCGCAAAATCTCATTAGCATGTATTTCTATATCAGTTGCTTGACCATGATAACCACCAGATGGCTGGTGTATCATAATTCTTGAATGAGGTAGAGAGTAGCGCTTACCTTTTGTACCAGCTGCAAGCAATAAAGAACCCATAGATGCAGCTTGACCTATACATAAAGTTGAAACGTCTGGGTTTATATACTGCATTGTATCGTAGATCGACAAACCAGCAGTTACAACACCACCTGGTGAATTGATGTACATACAAATGTCTTTATCGGGATTTTCCGATTCTAAAAATAAAAGCTGTGCTACTATTACGCTAGCCATGTTGTCCTCAATAGGACCTGTTACGAAAATTATTCTTTCTTTCACTAGTCTTGAATATATGTCATAAGCGCGCTCACCGCGACTAGTTTGTTCAACTACAATTGGTATAAGAGTCATACCTTTTCCTATTAAATATTACCAAACAATTCCTTTAATTCTTTCACAGAAATAATCTGCTCTTCTTTACTAACTTTTTCTATTATATAATCTGTCACTTTATACTCAAGCGCTTGCCCTCTAACTAATTCTTGAAATTGTTTATTTGATTCAAAATGCTTAAGTACTCTGTCAAACGGTACATCCTTACTGACATATTGATTTACAATAACATTCAAAACATCATTTTGAGTTAATGATATTTTATGTTCTGCACTAAATTTCATAAATAACATAGCAAGCTTTACACGTTTTTCAGCTTCTTTACGAGAATCATTTTGAGCACCCAGTTCTCCTTCCATTCTTTGTTGCTCCTGTTTTACTATGTCTGTGGGTAAATCAAAACTATAATTAGCATCCAAATAATCAAACAGCTCCTTTTTAATTAAGAGATTTCTCATTTCGGTACACTGATCACCAATCATTTTTTTTGCATGATTTATTAGCAAAGAATAATCTTTAAAACCAATACTCTTAGCTATTTCATCATCATTTTCAAAATCTTTGGCAATTTGAATCTCATTAACTCGCACAGAAAAATCAGCTTCCTGTCCTGCAAGGGAAATGGCTTGGTAATTTTCAGGAAATTTCAACTTAAAATCCTTTGTTTCTCCCTTTTTCATACCAGTTAATTGATCTTCAAAACCATTAATAAATGTGCCAGACCCTAAATTAACGGCAAAATTTTTGCTACTTCCACCTTGAAAGAGCTTATTCCTAATCCGCCCTTCAAAATCAATTATCAATTTATCCCCATCTTTCGCTTGATAAGAAGCATCATCAACAGAGGCAAAATTGGGGAATTTTGTTTTGATAGAATCAATAAATTCTTTTATATCTTCCTCTTCAATCTTTGCCTCAATTTTCTTTAAGTTTATTTTGTCAAGATCTATCGCCGGTACTTCAGGCATCGACTCAAAAGATAGCTTGTATACAAAATTGCCCTCCTCATTTTCTTTGCCCAGATCTGGTAATGATATAACATCAACCTTAGGATAAATGTGAGACTTGACTTCAATTTTTTTCATCAAATCACTTGAGCAATAATCAATTGTATTATTTATCACATATTCCAAAGCTTCGTTTTTATAATTTGCAACAACAAGGTCATAGGGCATCTTTCCAGCCCTAAATCCAGGTAATTTTGCATTTTCTGCTATCTCCTGCAACCTGGAATCTACCTTTTGTTTTATATAATCACTACTAACTGTGATTTCATACTCATGCTTTAGTTTATCTATACTAAGCTCTTTGTAGGTATATACGCTACTTACTTCGACTGTATTTTGAGGTATATTATTAGACATCATAATTCATTTATTAATATTTTAATTCATATCTTAATAGAGTCATTTTACCAGAATTTAAGTTAAACACAATCCTTAAGAACAGGTTTTTATACAAATAAAAGTGTATTTAGTGATTATAAATTTTCCCTTAAAACCTAAGTTACATGACTTTAAAGTGCGGATAGAGGGACTTGAACCCCCACGAGCAAGCTCACCAGGACCTAAACCTGGCACGTCTACCAATTCCGCCATATCCGCAAGAAATTTTCAGTACCCTATTATAGGTATTCCATTAAAAATATTCAAGGTTTAAAGTCTTACTTAATTTATGGTGTTTACACAATCAAAAAAGCTTATTAACATTTCTTAATGAAAGCTCTAAACCCTAAAAATCAATAATGAGATTAATAACAAGCTTCTTACTCGCAATTTTTTTGATTACACAAAGTGGTTGCACAACCCTTATAATAGGTGGTGTGGTGGCTACAGCGACAGCAACAGCAATAACAATGCAGGATAAATCCTTGGGAAATATCATTGATGATACGACTATGGTCATCAGAATTAATAAGGGACTCTTAAAGCATGGACTATTTTCATCCATAAAGGTTAAAGTAAGTGAAGGAAGAGTATTGCTCATTGGAAGTGTTGACACTCCTGAAAAACAACTTACAGCAGAAAAAATAGCTTGGCAGCAAAAAGAAATTAAAGAAGTGATAAATGAAATAAGAGTAATACCAATTCAAATGGCTTCCATGCTAGACACCACTGTAGATGGCATGATAACAGCGGAAATAAGAACAAGACTTCTGGGAAAAAGAAATATTAAGTCAATTAATTATAGCGTTAATACGGTTGATAGAGTTGTTTATTTGATGGGTATAGCCCAAAATAAAGCAGAATTAAAAGCTGTAATAGCAATTGCAAGAAAAGTAAAGGGAGTAAAACAAGTTGTAAGTTATGTACGATATAGGTACAGTAAATTACGCCATTAGGCAAAAATCGCCTTCAAATTATAACATTTGTACAGTTGTGACAATAGGTAGAGAACATAAATGAAAGTTGCCTTTCAGATGGATAAAAATATAAATTTTGAAACTGACACTACATTTACATTGATAAAAGAAGCACAAAGGAGGGGGCATGAAGTTTTTGTCTATGCTCCTAACAATTTAGCACTAAAGCTAAACCATCCAATTGCTTTAGCCCAGAAAGTTACAGTTGATAATTGTGGATTCATTTCTAAAGAAGATATGGCAATCAACTTGAATGAAATGAACATCGTATTTATCAGACAGGATCCACCCTTTGATATGCGTTATATTACAACAACATATATCTTAGAAAAAACTAGCGCATTGGTAATTAACAACCCAACAGAAATAAGAAATTGTCCTGAAAAATTGATAACTTCATTATTTCCAGAGTTAATTCCGCCGACTTTGATTACTGAAAATATATCAATGATTAGAGATTTTTACCGCAACTATAAAGATATTATTCTGAAGCCATTGTATAGTTATGGAGGAAACGATGTGATAAGAATACAAGACGAGAATAGTATTCAAGTAGTAGTGGATCTCATGATAGCAAAATATGAATGTCCTGTAATTGCGCAATCATTTTGTAAAAACATAGATAAAGATAAAAGAATATTGCTACTTTATGGTCAACCAATTGGTGTAATGAAACGAGTTCCAAAGATTAGTGGAGAGATTAGGACAAATGTGCGGCTCGGAGCAAGTTTTGAGCCCGCTCAAATGAACGATAGGGACAATGAAATATGTAACAAAATTGGTCCTGAATTAAAGAAAAGAGGGCTAATATTTGTTGGTATTGATATTATAGATGACTTCCTGCTCGAAATTAACACAACTTCACCCACGGGAGTAGTTCATATCAATAAATTGTATAATATATCGCTAGAAAAAGATTTTTGGGACGTGTTTGAAGAAAAAGCAAGCAGCCATCAACTAAACTTGTGAACAATTACCTTAACAAACTCAGTAGTCCCATTCTTTATCCCTGTTTTTTTTGTATTATTGGTCATATCACGCAATTTTTGAGAATTACTGAGTAGATCAAATAGTAACTCTGTTAGATTTTTTTTTGCTTCACTATTTTGCTCAACTATTACAGCTGCTCCCGAATCTTCAATATATTTTGTGTTATAAAATTGGTGATTATCTTTTGAGTAAGGGTAAGGAATATATATAGCAGAACGCCTAGCAAGAGTGATCTCTGCTATTGAAGTTGCCCCTGCTCTGCTAATTACCAAGTGAGCATTGGCCAGTCTATTTTCCATATCATCAAAAAATTCACTTAATTCACAATCGATCTTTTCACTTTTGTATAGACTCTTGACCTTGTTTACATTTTTCTTCGTACATTGCTGCGTCACTCTAATTTTCTTTTTCATTTTAATAGGCAAATTACAAATTACGCTGCTTATCACATCATCAAAAAAATTTGCACCTTGGCTGCCTGCTATGACCAATATGTTTAGGACTTTCTCAGTGCTAGAATGGCTCTGTGCTTTTATATCAACAAAATTTCCTGTAAAAATACATTTATTGCCTTCTGCATATTTAGTCTCCGGAAAGCTGGTTGCAATTAATTTTGCACTCTTGAAAAAGAATCTATTTACTCTCCCTAAAACTGTGTTTTGTTCATGTAAAATTATAGGTATAGAAAGAACTCTTGCTGCAAGAAGAGTTGGAAAAGAAGCATAGCTACCAAAACCAATTACTAATCTTGGCTTCAATTTTCTGATTTTATATATTGCTAGCACACAACTATACATTAATAAAAGGAAAAACTTAAATTTGTTGCTGCTCGGTTTACGTAATGGTAAGGTGTAGTTTTCTATGTCGGTATTTTTATTTGTTTTTTTATCAGTGAATAATATGCAATTGTATCCTTGTGCCTTTAGTGCTCTTGCTAAAGTTATAGCTGGAAAAATGTGTCCGCCTGTGCCACCTGTTGCTAAAATAATATCCATCTGTAAATAATGAATCCTAGATTGTTAACTATTATTTAATAATTTGCACGTAGAATTTTATTAAGCTTTATGATAGTTGAGTTAAAAATGCCTAAAAGTAGTAACAGTAAAAAAGAATCTAACGTGAAAAATAAGCCTCAAGAACAAAGAGAAGGCAGAAGCGGAGGTTTTTTAGAACTGCTAAAAAATATAATAAAAATTCTTTTCAATTCGGTTGTTGACCTACCTGAGCACGAGCAGCATAATAAAATGAAAAGCACTAATCTACAACAAGGTTTGGATACTAAAGGAAAAGGCCCAGAAGATCTTCATCCAAAGGCAAAGCTTAAAGTTAAAGAAGCAGCTAAGGGATTGAAAGAAGAGTTGCAGAATTCTGATGCTGGTGGTAATCAATCTATTGAAACTAAAGTGCCTAATCAAACTACTACTCAAGACATTGACAACTCTAAAACGATGGAACGTTAGTTCAACTATTTAACGACTCATCATCTGCAGCAAGCACTGATTCGTGTATCATCTCTGAAATGGTTGGATGAGGAAAAATCGTAGATTTTATGTCGAAGTCTGTTCCTTCTAGTTGCTTTGCAAGAGCAAAATTGCTAATTAACTCCGTTACTTCTGCACCTATCATGTGGCTACCCAGAAGTTCGCCTGTCTTTTTGTCTATAATTGTTTTCACTAACCCTTCAGTTTCACTGAGTGCAATAGACTTACCATTAAAGTTAGAGTGAAATTTTCCTATTTTTACATCATACCCACCTTTTATTGCCTGTTCCTCAGTAAGGCCGATGCTCGCTATTTGTGGATGAGAATAAGTGCAATTTGGTATGCATTCTTTTTTTAACGCATGAGCACTTTTACCAGCAATCTTTTCAACGCAGATCACAGCTTCATGGCTCGCTTTATGTGCTAAACATGGTGGGCCAGCTACATCACCTATTGCATACACATTTGATTCACTAGTTTCATACCATTCATTCATTTCAATAAAACCAGAAGGGCTTAATTTAATTTTTGTATTTTCTAAACCTATATTTTCAATATTTGCTTGAATTCCAACCGCAACAATCACCCTATCAAATTCTTTGCTCTTGCCACTACTTAGTAGCACTTGAGCAGAGTCTTTACTTTTAGTAAGAGCTTTTACGCTACTGTTTGTATATATTTTTATCCCCTGTTTTGTGAATATTTCTTGTGCTAAATCTGAAATGTCTTTATCCTCCAGCGGCAAAATAGTGCTCTTTATCTCTATGATTGTTACATCAACCCCCAAAGTACTATAAAAACTTGCAAATTCTATTCCAATTGCGCCAGACCCTATAATTAGTAGTGATTTTGGTAATTTGCCCGGCATCATAGCATGCTGCGCATTCCATATTAAATCTCCATCTGCCTCTATTCCAGGCAGATTCCGTGCCCTCACGCCTGTTGCTAAAATGATATGCTTAGAAACAATTTCTTGTTCTTCCTTATCGCTAGCAACTTTTATAGTACTATTGCCTGCAAGTTTACCAAAGCCTTGATGAACTTTGATGTTATTTTTTTTCATCAAATATGCAATGCCACTTGATAATTTATCAACAACGCTTCTTGAATATTTCACTATTGATTGTATATCAAAACTCGCTCCTTTTACTTCTATACCAAACTCTTTTGATCTTTTTATTAGCCTATAAACCTCAGATGCTCTAAGCAGTGATTTTGTTGGTATACATCCCCAATTTAAGCATATACCGCCTAAATTTTTTTCTTTTTCCACAATTGCAGTTTTAAATCCAAGCTGTGCCGCTCTAATTGCTGCTATATAACCACCAGGACCGCTACCTATAACCGTAATATCATACTCATTCATCAGTTTTTTTCGTATTCAAAAAGATTATATATAACAGATGAAACCCGTATGATCAATATTCAGGTAGCTGACAACATAGAAACGAAAAAACTTACTTGACAAACTCCGCCAGCCCCCTTATCATGAAACTGAAGCTATTGTATTTGCTTTCGCCAATCTGCAGATTAAAAGGTAAGGATTACTTAATGTATCGGCGTCTTATGTTTAATTTTTTGCAGTATATAGATACTGTATGTCTTTACAAAACTTCATCTACATCTAGATTTTTATCTAAATAAGCTGAACGCGCTTATAAAGCGTTACAAGACATCAAAAAATGCCAATACTCGACAGAGATAGTAAAAGACTAGCTAACTCGGGGATTCTTTGTCTTTTTTTCTGCTTGGTAAATTTCTTAAACATTTGCAGCGTAGGTTAGTTGCAATTAAAAGCAGCTGAATTTCGCTTGTCAAGCGTTTAAAACATAAAAAACGCCAATATTTTAAAGCGGATAATAACCACGGGGCTTCTTTTGCCTTTTTTTTCATTTGGTAAATTTCTTAATATTTATAGCAACATGAACAAACATTTGAGAGTAACTTCCGCTAGTAGGGTGTCATCCCAGTGTCTGGGCACTGGGATGACAAAAAAGGGGCTACTCGGATGACACCGTCATAAAGGAACCAGTGTCAGCTACTTGCATGACACCATTCTTTTTCCTGGATCCCAGTGGGCTTTGTTGCATAGCACCTTAAGCAGTGATGGTTTACGACAAATTTATGTAATGATTTCAAATTTAGCCATACCAATATCAGTGAATTTGTTGAGCAAATAGCACTTAATTAGTAATTCTTTTTCACGATTTACTTCAGATTTATTCCTAAAGCTAAATCCAAATACTTGCTTCAACCTTGAGAAAAATCCTTCTATGTAAGATCTCTTTCCATAAATTGCTTCCTTTTTCCACTCTTTTACACCATCTTGTCCATATAATTTTATTAACCTAATAGCAGCATTTCTGTCAGACATATAATCTATTTTTGAATGTTCTGCTGCATCCTTTTTTGGTAGAACTTTTGTCTTTATATCGTATTTCTTACACAATTTATAAAGTTTGTGCCTATCGTATGCCCTATCTGCATATAATGCTTTTATTTTGTGCTGAAAATTAACTTCTTCAAGCAAATCGCAAGCTCCATAGTGGTCAGAGTAGACGCCATTACTGTATCTTGCAGCTATAGCTTTTTTACTATTCACACTTAACATAACATGTAACTTTCTTACTTGCTCGTAGCTTCGGTACTTTCTATCTGCACTGTTTTCCTTACTGTGGCCAGGAGTGTTACTGTAAATGCTGATATTTGTGCTATCTATGATAATTTCAATATTTTCCATGTTGCTTTTATCAACCCTGCAATCATTTATCTTAATATTAAGTTTTTTAAACCTTCTTGATGCTTGTGAATAGCTGATAACTGCCAAATTTTTTCCTATTTGTTGCAGATATCCTTTTATAAACCCCACCGTTTGTCTTAAACCAATTCTAAAAAGATTGACAATTATATGCACCAAAATTACGATTTTATCACTGTAAATATAGTTGCCGCCCTGCATTTTTGGACTATTTTCATACCAATTTTCGATAGCTTCATCGATGTAACGAAAAATATTTCCCCTTTTTTCAAGGAATTTGTTATATTCGTTTTGGTTACTGACTTTCATTTTCTGTGGCATATTTTTTCTTCAACAGTTAAATGGTTATTTATAATGAATTTTGTCAGTAGCCACCAGATTTTTTCGGTTGCTATGCAACAAAGCCATCCCAGTGTCTGGGCACTGGGATGACAAAAAAGGGGCTACTGGGATGACAGGAGAAGGGGCTACTCGGATGACAACGAAGAGCTACTCGGATGACAAAAAGGGGCACTGAAATGACACCGTCATAAAGGAATCAGTGTCAGCTACTTGAATGACACAGTTCTTGCTTAAACCCGTAACGTTCGTACATTTTGCTAAAAGTTCAAATATCAACATCATGCACGTTGAGTGCATTGCTATTAATAAAATCACGGCGTGGTTCAACTATATCACCCATTAGTATTGAAAATATGGAATCAGCTTCTTCACAATCTTTTATTTCAACCTTCAATAAAGTTCTAGCCTCAGGATTTAACGTAGTATCCCATAGCTGATCAGCATTCATTTCACCAAGACCTTTAAATCTCTGCAGAGTTAAACCCTTTTTACCATAGTCCATTATTATTTTTGCAAGTGCACTTGGAGAAGTGATTCTTATTTCAGTTTCTTGTGATTTTAAAAATGAATCGCCATTAAATAAGTTATTTATACCATCAAGCAAACTTAATATGTTTTGCATATCTTTGCCTTCAAGCATACTAAGTGCAAATATATATTTGTCTGCCAATCCTTGAAATAATTTAGAGATGTGAATTTCTTTTTCTTCATCTTTTATTTCTACTTCCCAAGTGTATTCGCTGTACATTAATTTTAAATACTTTAATATCTCATCAGCCGATGATAGAGCATTCTTTTTGCTTAAAATTAGCAATGACTCTAAGAGATTTTGTGGTATTTCTCTATCATAATTTTTGCTAATATTAGAAATGCTAACACATTTATTCAAAATAAGGCGCAAGTCGTTAAATTCTGTAGTTGTACCACTTAGTGTTAATCTTTTAACTGCTGAGTTTATTATATACTCTTCAAAAGTTTCGTCATCTTTAATATAAGTGTCTTTAGCATTCTTTGTAACTTTATAGAGGGGTGGCTGTGCTATATATAAATATCCCTTATCAATTACTTCACGCATATGTCGAAAGAAAAAGGTTAGAATCAAAGTCCTGATATGTGATCCATCAACGTCTGCATCTGTCATAATGATAATCTTATGATATCTAACTTTCTCAACATTAAAATGCTCACTTCCTATTCCAGCACCAATTGCAGTAATTAAAGAGCCTATTTCTGCAGATGAAAAAATACGATCTAAACTTACACGTTCCACATTCAGGATTTTTCCTTTTAAAGCAAGTACAGCTTGTGTTTTTCGATTACGACCTTGTTTTGCAGAACCACCTGCTGAATTACCTTCTACTATAAATAATTCTGACAATTCGGGAGCTTTTTCCTGGCAATCAGCAAGTTTTCCTGGCAGAGTTGCAATATCAATACTGTTCTTATTCTTAACTAGTTCACGTGCCTTTCGAGCAGCTTCTCTTCCTTTTGCTGACCTAATTGCTCTTTCTACTATGCTTGCCGCCAATTTGGGATCAGTTTCAAGGATTGTGCTCAATTTATCAGAAACTATACTTTCTACAACTGCACGTGCTTCAGAACTAACTAGCTTGTCTTTTGTTTGTGAAGAAAATTTAGGATCAGGCATCTTAAGAGATAAAACACAAGTTAAACCTTCTCTAACGTCCTCTCCAGTTAAATTTACTTTTGCTTTCTTTAAGAACCCTTCATTAGTTGCATAGGTATTGATGCACCTAGTTAAGGCGGACCTAAACCCTGCCAAATGCGTACCACCATCTCGTTGCCTTATATTATTCGTGAAGCATAACATATGTTCATAGTAGGAATCATTCCATTCCATCGATATTTCCAAGCTGATGCCAAGATCTTCTGCATCTCCTTTCATGCTGGCAATTTTAGTTACATGTGTCTTATTCTTATCTAAATACTGCACAAAATTTGCTGTACCAAAATTGTCTTTAGATTGATTGCTCTGATTGAAATGAGATTCTGTATATGGTTCATTGCGCAAATCACGTAAAGTAATGTCGATATTTGAATTTAAAAATGCTAATTCTCTTATACGACTTTCAAGCGTTGAGTAACTGAAATTAATGCCATTAAAAGTCTCTGTTGATGGCATGAACGTGACTTTAGTTCCTCTTTTGTTTGTATTTTCGTTGACTACCTTTAAAGGTTCAATAGACTCACCATCTTCAAAACGCATAAAGTGTTCTTTCTTATTGCGCCAAATAATTAATTCCAACCAGCTTGATAATGCATTCACAACTGAGATTCCAACACCATGTAATCCCCCAGAAACTTTATAGGTATTATTGTCAAATTTACCACCAGCATGGAGTTGAGTCATTATTACTTCTGCTGCTGATATTCCTTCTTCTTCATGAATGTCAGTTGGAATGCCACGACCATTATCAGTTACAGATACTGAACCATCTTTATTTATGCTAACTTCAATTTTATCACAATATCCAGCTAAAGATTCATCTATTGCGTTGTCAATAACCTCATATACCATGTGGTGCAAGCCAGATCCATCGTCAGTGTCACCAATGTACATACCTGGACGTTTCCTTACAGCATCAAGACCCCTTAAGATTTTTATTGCATCGGCATTATAACTATTTTCCATTAGATTGCTTCATTTATACACGTTAATTGATGTTACATTCAGATATACTAGTTAGCAACATTTTTAAACTGATAATCCATATTAAAAGCACAACTTTACGAGTATCTGTTCAGACGCATGGCTAATGTACAAATACTGGAACAAAAATTCCAGTGCTCCCTTTCTTGTCATCCCAGTGCTTGACACTGGCATGACACCCATTTGTTCCTATAGTTGTCTTTTCTCGCCTACCTTATTTTGCCACTCTGCTGAACAGATACCTTTACGAACGTTTATTTTTGAAGACAGCAAATAGTGTCATTCCAATGCGTCTCCATAACTGTACGAACATTCATTTTTGAAGGTAAATTGCACAACAGATGATGTCATTCCGGTGCTTGACACACAACTGTACGAACATTGTGATTTTGGCCCATCAGGAGGGTGTCATCCCAGTGCTTGACACTGGGATCCAGGAATTTTATTAAGTTGGCAAGCATAAAAATAGCTGTTTTATGTTAAAACACAACGTTTTAATGATTATGGAAAGGCTGAATCCCAGTGTCTGGGCACTGGCCCACTGGTGGGAATTGCTCCCAAACTACAACGTTCGTACAGTTGTGTGTGTCTTCCCGTGGAGATTAAATTATAATGCTCATGCAGTTGCGTGCTTGACTAATTAACAGAAAAATCTATAATTCAGTTTACGTATTTTTTTATCTCAGCCAAAATCTTATCAGATTGACTTTCGTCTGAATTTAAATCAGCTGCAAAGTGTGTAACATATTTTCCTCCAGGGCCAATAAGGTACATTATTGAAGAATGGTTGATTTCCTCTTCTCCACCAACTTTGCTAGCGTATACTTTATACTTTGCAATTACTTCGTCTATTTTTTCTCTTTGACCAGTTAACATTTGTATTCTATGGTCAAATTGCTGCTGAAATTCTTTAAGTCTTTCCGTGCTATCACGCTCAGGATCAACTGTGATAAAAAATGTTTGTAGCTTGTTGTTAGTTTTCTCATCTAACTTTGCAAGTGTTTCTGAAATTATCCCAAGGTTCATAGGGCAAATTCTTTTGCATGAGGAAAACCCAAAGAAAATCATCATGTATTTATCTTTAAAATCACTACTGCGTAAGATCTGTCCATCCTGATTAATTAAAGAAAAATCTCCGCCTATCTTAACTTCTGCATTGTGAATCGCTACTGGGGCAAATATGCCTTTTTTGGTGAAATAACAATAACCTAAAAAAACAACTGCTAATGCTACTAGCATATTAGATAACAATCTTATAAACCTTACCATTAGGGTGCTCTCAGTAAAATTAAATTGTATCTTTATTAGTTGACCTATTCAATATATTTATTCCAAAGTGTATTGTTAATTTTGTCTAACAGTTTCTTATGTCCATCAATTTCTTCACTATTTGGTGAATGTTTTCTGGGAGTTAGATTACGCACTTTATGCTGGACGAATGTAGAGTTACTGTCCTGATTGCATTCATTATCAAACAGAAAGGTTTGTAACCCTCCTGTAAGTTCAACATATACCTTTGCAAGCAATTGAGCATCAACTAGTGCTCCGTGCAATTCTCTATTCTCTAGCGATATATCAAAACGCTTACATAATGCATTCAAAGAGGCAGGTGATCCTGCGAATTTTTTCCTCGCAAGAGGTAATGTATCTAGCACTCTATCTGAGGAAATTAACCCAGCATTCAGCTTGCTTAACTCCATGTTAAGGAACTTAACATCGAATTCAGCGTTGTGAATTACCAAAATATCATTAGATATAAAGTCAAGAAATTCAAGTGCAACATCTAAAAATAATGGTTTATCTTCTAAAAATTCTTCACTAACACCGTGAATCTTAAACGAGTGATAAGGTATATCTCTTTCTGGGTTAAGGTACCGATGGAATACTTTACCTGTTGGAATGCGGTTAATTAATTCCACACACCCTATTTCGATAATTCGATGACCAGATTTAGTGTCAAGACCTGTCGTTTCAGTGTCAAGTACTATTTCGCGTAGCTTGCTTTCCATGGTTAACTCTAAATAAAACTAATCTTACTTGTCATTTATCTTATCGTTACTTATCTTTATTATAGTGAATAGAAACAAGCAACCAGCTTGGGTCTGATGAATTAACATTTTTTTTGAATTGCCATACATCCTCAACTTTATTAATGGTGGATGTACTACCTGATATGATATCCCCTTCATTGTTCTTAACGAAGTTAATTTGCTCTGAAAGGAAATATACTGCAATAAACACTGTGTTTTTTACTAGCTTTATTTCTAAAATCTTTTGTGAAACGATAGAAACAATTATAGACTCGTGCACCTCTTTACGATGTTTAATCTTTTTTGCGAAGTTGTTATATAAATCTTTATCCAAGAGAGATTCTAACTGGGACAGATTTCCTTGATTGAAATACTTTATTATTAATTCAAAAGCTATGCTTGAACCTTCTATAAAGTGGGAAATAGAAAAATCTTTGTTTTTTTTTAATATTTGTTCATAAGTAACTTTTATTGAATTTTTATCATTGCTATCAATGTAATCCTCAATGTTTTCTACTACATCTTCTTTACTTCGACTTACATCCAACACATTAGTTAGCTTTTTTAGGTTGAGATTGGCTGACCTTCCTAAAGAATTATACAAACGTGAAAAAATGAACGCCGCTAATAAAGCATATATTACAAGCTCTATCATAGTAACTCAACTCCTTGGCATATAAAGTATCCGAACATTATTAATTATTAATGAAAATATGTTTTTCATATCAACTTATAATCAGGTTTGCTATTCGTTTGTAAATGAATATATTATATAAGAAAGTATTAAATATCTCAACTTAATTAAAGGAGACGTAAGAAATGCCACAACAAAAAATGAGAATTCACGGTCAATATGTTAAAGATCTATCATTTGAGAATCCAAATTCGCCATTCCTTTCTTCAAATAAAGCTCCCGATATTAATGTAATGGTTAATATCAATTCAGCAAAATTAGAAGGAATGGAAAACAAAGAAGGAGTAAATGAAGAAAAATCTTTCCATGAAGTTACTTTGCATATAGAAGTCAGAGCAACGATAAAAGATGCAGATATAAAAGATGGCGTAGCTTTCATTTGTGAGACGAAATATTGTGGCATTTTTTCAATAGAAAATTTAAAAGAGTTGAGTGAGGAAGAGGTAAGACAAGCTTTGTTTATTGGCGGACCTACTTTTCTTTTCCCTTTTGCAAGAGAAATAATTGCAAGAGTTACAAGTAGTGGTGGATTTCCTCCACTGATGCTGGATCCTATAGATTTCGAAACTATGTACGAGCAGCAAAGTCAACAACAAAAAAGTAACGGTAGTAATTCCAATTTTAACTAATATAGTGTGATAGGATGAATAATTCTTTAAATGCAAAAACGACTTTAAACATTGACGGGAAGTCATACAACTATTTTAGCCTAAGTAGTGCTAGTGAATTTTTAGGAATAGATGTGACTAAATTGCCTTGCTCACTTAAGGTTCTGCTTGAAAATTTATTGCGCAATGAAGATGGAGTAAACGTAAAGCTAGATGACATAAGAGTACTAGCAGACTGCGTTAATAAACACACTAATCACGAAATTAGCTACAAACCAGCAAGGGTGTTGATGCAAGATTTTACAGGGGTTCCTGCTGTTGTTGATCTAGCTTCAATGCGGAGCTATGTTAAGAAAAATGGAGGAAACCCGAGCAACATAAACCCATCTGTACCGGTTGATCTTGTGATTGACCATTCTGTTCAAGTAGATAGTTATGGAAGTGTTTCCGCATTCAGTAAGAATGTTGAGCTAGAAGTAAAAAGAAATTTGGAGAGATATCAATTCTTAAAGTGGGGGGAATCGTCCTTCACAAATTTTAGAGTAGTACCGCCAGGTAGTGGAATTTGCCACCAAGTGAATCTTGAATATTTAGCGCAAGTTGTATGTAATAAGGATGGGGTTTTGTATCCTGACACTTTAGTTGGTACTGACAGCCATACTACAATGGTTAACGGGTTATCAGTCCTTGGTTGGGGTGTTGGAGGCATAGAAGCTGAGTCTGTGATGCTTGGTCAACCAATTAGTATGGTGATTCCAGAAGTAGTTGGATTTAAATTAATTGGCAGATTGTCGGAAGGAGTAACTGCGACTGATTTAGTGCTGACGGTTACCAATATCCTAAGAACAAAAGGTGTTGTTGGTAAATTTGTAGAGTTTTATGGTGATGGTTTAGATTATTTATCTTTGGCAGATAGAGCCACTATAGCAAACATGGCCCCAGAGTATGGTGCAACTTGTGGATTTTTTCCAATTGATCAGAAAACGCTAGATTATTTAAACTTGACCGGAAGGCCAAAAGAGCTGATTAAATTAGTTGAGGCTTATGCGAAAGAGCAAGGACTGTGGCGTAGCAGTGACGAGTTAGCGTTTTTTGACACACTAGAGCTTGATTTATCAAGCGTGAAGCCAGTAATGGCTGGTCCCAAAAGACCACAAGATAAGGTTTTTCTTTCACAAGTGGCAGAGTCTTTTTCTAAATCATTTTCAGTTAATGAGTCGAAGGAAAGCGATAAACTCCAAGATGGCAGTGTAGTAATTGCAGCAATAACAAGCTGCACTAACACCTCAAATCCAAGTGTGATGATTGCTGCAGGTCTTGTAGCTCGTAATGCAATTAAACTTGGATTAAAATCAAAGCCTTGGGTTAAAACTTCTCTTGCTCCAGGGTCACAAGTTGTAACAGAATATTTAGAAAAGTCAGGGTTGCAGGTAGATCTGAATGCTTTGGGCTTTAATTTAGTTGGATATGGTTGCACAACTTGCATTGGGAATTCTGGTCCACTAAATAGTGATATAGAAGATGATATTAAAAATAAAAACCTAACCGTTGCTGCAGTTTTATCTGGCAATCGTAACTTTGAAGGAAGAATTCATCCGTTAGTCAAAGCTAATTACTTGGCATCTCCGCCACTTGTTGTTGCATATGCACTTGCAGGCACTGTGCAAATTGATTTGACAAAAGATTCAATATGCAAGGATAAGAATGGAAATGATGTCTATCTCAAAGATATATGGCCAACAAACAATGAAATCGAAGATTGTGTTAAAAGTGTGGTAACACGTGAGATGTTCATACAAAAGTATAAGGATGTTTTTTCTGGTGATGAACATTGGCAAAAGATAAAGTGTGAAAAAAGTGAAATCTATAATTGGGATGCAAACAGCACTTACATACAAAATCCGCCTTATTTTGATAATTTATCACCTAAAAATAATAAAATCGATATAAAAGGTGCACAAATATTGGCAATGTTTGGCGATAGCATAACCACTGATCACATTTCCCCTGCTGGAAATATTGCCTCAAGTAGTCCTGCAGGTATATATTTAAAAAATCTTGGAATTGAGCCACAGGACTTTAATTCGTATGGGTCTCGTCGTGGTAACCACAATGTAATGATGCGTGGGACTTTTGCTAACATTAGAATAAAAAATGAAATGGTAAGCATCGAAGGCGGCTATACAAAATATATTCCTTCTCAAGAAACTATGTCGATTTTTGATGCAGCAATGCGCTACAAGGAAACTCTCATCATTGTGGCAGGAAAGGAGTATGGCACAGGTTCAAGTAGGGATTGGGCAGCAAAGGGTACTTTATTGTTGGGGATTAAAGTTGTAATTGCAGAAAGCTTTGAGCGTATACATAGGTCCAACTTGGTCGGCATGGGTGTTCTTCCACTTATATTCCAAAATGGAATAACCAGAAAGATATTTGATGGTAGTGAGGTAATAAGCATAAAAGGTGAAATAGTGCCAGGTGGAAATCTAGAATGTATCATCAAAAGAAAGGATAATTCAAAGCAATCAATTCAACTCAAATGCTGTGTACAAACCGCAACTGAGATTAAATACTTAATGCATGGCGGAGTGTTAAGCTACATACTTGCACAATCCTTTTAAAGTTATTGCATGGACTTCTTTTAGCCAGCCCTGATCCCTTTATAAATAACAATTTGCTCTGTGCAAAGTTATGATATAATTTTACCTTACATATAGTAAAGGTGTTTTATAAATAATTATGATTACCTCTATACAAGAACCTAACGAATTGAGAAAGCGTTTACAAGGATTTTATCGTGCTGATGAGAAAAGTTATGTACGCCGCCTTATAGAAAAAACAGAGCTTTCGGCTGATTCAAAAAATAGAATTTATAATATAGCAAAACAAGTTATTGAAAAGATTAAAGGCAACAAATTAGATGTCATAGATTCTTTCATGCAGCAATACTCGCTTTCCAACGACGAAGGAATAGCGCTTATGTGTCTTGCTGAGTCACTACTTAGGATACCAGATGATTATACAATAGATGAGCTAATCAAAGATAAAATTGCCAATCAAGAATGGAGTAAATATTTAGGACATTCTTCTTCATTGTTCGTCAATGCTTCCACGTGGAGTTTAATGATAGGAAGTAGTATATTGAGAGATAATGAAGGCGATTCGAAGTTCTATTACGCAATTTCTAAATTACTTAAAAATTTAGGAGAGCCGATTATTCGCAAAGCAGTAAAACAAGCAATGTCTATGCTTGGTAAGCATTTTGTTATTGGAGAGACTATAGAGAAAGCACTGGAAAATGTAAAACCAAATGATAATAGCAAATTCTTATGCTCTTTTGATATGCTTGGCGAAGCTGCTCACACAGCTGAAGATGCAGAAGAGTATTTTGATTCATACATGCACTCAATAAAAGCTATAGGTGAATCCACTGAAATAAATGATTGTTTTAAATCGCATGGAATTTCAATCAAACTTTCTGCTTTACACCCACGTTATGAATTCAGCCAATTCGATAATATAGCTGAAGAGTTGAGAGCTAAACTGCTAGAGCTTTGTCATGAAGCAAAAAAGTACAATATTTCATTATGCATAGATGCAGAAGAATCAGAAAGACTTGAGATGTCATTAGTTTTATTCGAGCAATTGCGTCTTGATGACTCACTTTCTGAGTGGGAAGGGCTCGGCTTGGCTGTACAAGCATATCAAAAACGTGCTTTGTCTGTTCTTGACTTCGTGGAGGATGTTGCTATTCGGTCAAACCATAAAATTATGGTTAGGCTTGTAAAAGGTGCATATTGGGACTCAGAGATCAAGCGTACGCAAGAATTGGGATTAAATGATTACTCAGTATTTACAAGAAAAAGCTATACTGACGTATCTTACCTCGCGTGCGCACAGAAACTTTTGAGTAAACCAAACAGCTTTTACCCATGCTTTGGAACTCATAATGCCTATACTTTTGCTTCTATCATGGAACTTGCTGATAAAAACCACCCTGGATTTGAATTTCAACGCTTACATGGAATGGCAAAAGACTTATATGATTATGCAATGTCAGAACTTGCAACAAGCATCAGTTGCCGTATATATGCACCAGTTGGTAAACGTAGTGATTTATTACCATACCTTGTTAGACGTCTTCTTGAAAATGGAGCTAATAGTTCGTTTATCAATCAAATAAATGATTCTAACGTTAAAATTGAAGAGTTAGTTTTAGATCCGTCAGAAAAAGCTAAAAGCTTGGAGTATGAACCTCATCCAAATATTCCATTGCCACAAGATATTTTGAAAGAAGAAAGAAAAAATTCCTTAGGAATGGATATTAGTGATTCAATTACAGTTTCGCAACTTGCAAATGATATAAAAAAATTTAGTGAAAAGAAATGGCAAGTTGGACCAATAATTGACGGACAGTCACTTTTTGATGATGCCAAGTTTACTGAAGTGGTGAATCCTGCACATTTGGAGCATGTAATAGGAGAAGTGTCGAACGCAACAAGCGATCAAGCTTTAAACGCTCTTGAAATAGCACATAGTACTTTTACTGAATGGCAGAATGTTTCAGCAGTAGAGCGCGCTAAATACCTCGAAAAAGCTGCAGATTTGCTTGAGGAAAGGATGAAAGAGTTAATTTACATTCTGATTATAGAAGCAGGAAAAATCTTATCTGATGCAATAGCGGAAGTAAGGGAAGCAGTCGACTTTCTGCGTTATTATGCAATGATAGCAAAGAATGAACTGAGCGACTGGAAAAAATTGCCAGGTCCAACAGGTGAAGATAACTTCATCTTTTTTGAAGGCAGGGGAGTTTTCCTGTGTATATCACCATGGAATTTTCCACTTGCTATTTTTCTTGGGCAGGTTTCAGCTGCACTTGCAGCAGGTAATGCAGTGCTGGCAAAACCGGCAGAGCAAACGCCGATTATTGCCTACGAAGCTGTTAAGATACTACATGAAACTGGGATACCAAAGAATGTGTTACACCTCATTCCTGGGGATGGTGGATATTTAGGCAAAATATTAGTTCCAGATAATAGAATTGCCGGAGTAGCTTTTACTGGCTCAACGCAAACCGCTCAAATAATCAATAAAATGCTTGCAAATAGGGATGGTCCTATTGTGCCATTTATTGCTGAAACTGGCGGATTAAATGCTATGATTGTTGATAGCTCTGCTCTCTTAGAGCAAGTAACTACGGATGTTTTGCTTTCTGCGTTTCGCAGCGCTGGCCAACGCTGTTCTGCGCTTAGAGTGCTATTTATTCAAGAAGATATAGCAGAAAAACAGATAAGAATGATATGTGGTGCAGCGCAAGAACTAAAGATTGGTGACCCAATACAACTTAGTACTGATATTGGTCCAATAATTGATAAAGCATCTATCGATATGCTCACTCAACATACGCAAAAAATGTCAGAGGATAAAGATTCAAATCTGTTATTTAAAGTACCCATGGATACAAATTCTCATAATAGTTATTTCTTTCCTCCATATATTTATGAGATACAAAAAATTTCGCAATTAAAGCAAGAAGTATTTGGTCCTGTTTTACATATCATACGTTTTAATAAGTCAAATTTGAATGAAGTTATAAATGATATAAACAATACAGGATATGGGCTCACGTTTTCTTTGCAGAGTCGGATACAAAGTCAAATTGACACTATAAGTAAAAAAATATCAGTTGGAAATGTCTACATCAACCGTAACCAGATAGGTGCAGCAGTTGGGATACAACCATTTGGTGGTAGAGGACTATCTGGCACTGGGCCAAAAGCTGGTGGTCCTCATTATTTACAGCGTTTTTCTACAGAAAAAGTTGTAAGTGTTAACACTACAGCATTCGGTGGTAACACTACACTTATGTGTTTGGATTAATTTGCGGGCCCTAATTTTTCTCCTATCTTACCCCTAAACTAGACGTTCGTGCAGTTATGCGCGGTATCTCAACCGCTAACACGTAGAGGACCGTCATACCTTAACATAGATCCCGCTAACAAGTAGCGGGATGACGGTTGTCAGGGTGTCATCCGAGTAGCCCCTTTCTCGTCATGCCGCCGCGAACCGTCATACCGCCGCGGTATCTCTAGATCCCGCTAACAAGCAGTGGTATGACGAACTTATCGTCATACCGCCACGGTATCTCTTAGCCGCTAACAAGTAGCGGGATACTTAATCGTCATACCGCCGCGGTATCTCAGCCGCTAATACGTAGGGGAATGACGATTGTCGTTTAGCTATAAACATTAAGAAATTTACCAAATGAAAAAAAAGGCAAAAGAAGCCCCGTGGTTGGCTAATTACTTACATTATACTTTCAAGTATGGCGTTTTTTTATTCTAAACGCTTAATAACCGCGATTCAGCTGCTTTTAAACCGCAACTAATCTAAATTATAAACGTTAAGAAATTTACTAAACAGAAAAAAAGGCAAAAGAAACCCTAGGGTAGCTAGTTATTCACTATCCATTTTTTAAGTTGGCGTTTTTTGATGTTTTAAATGCTTTATAAGCGTATTTCAGCTTGTGTAGGTAAAAACCTAGAAATTTGATAAAGACATAAGGTGCACATAGTGCAAAAAATTAAACATGAGACGCCAAATACGTTGAGTTTTTTTGTCATTTAATCTGTACAGAGAAGATAAATAAATAGCTTCATTTTCATGATAAGGGGGCTGGCGAAGCTTGTAAAGTAATTTTTTCGTTTCTATTCCCAATAAAAGTTTGTTATATGGTTATGCAAGAAGTCTATTGTGAATGAAATGAATGTGAAAAATATCTTATTAGCGTTTTTAGTACAAACGGTATTCAGTTTGCCGCTATTTGCAGCTGATCCTGTTTTGCTTAACTGCATTGAAACTCCAGAGATTTATGATCTTGATGCAAGGCCAAAAAATTTTAGCTCTTCAAACAATTTAAGAAGGAAACCTGGTTCTCCAAATAGTGCAACAGGAGAATTAATACACATAGTGGGTAGAATTACTGATATAAACTGTTTACCAATACAAAATGCTGTAGTTTCTATATGGCACGCAAATTCACGCGGCGTGAACCATTACGATAAGAATATAGAGGATAATCAACTCGATCCGAATTTTGCTGGATCAGGAAGGTTTGTAGTGAATAACCTTGGCTATTATAATTTTATTACGATAGCACCTGGCAAAATTGGTGATAGAGCTCCACATATCAACTTTCTAGTTCAACATCCAGATTTTCCAGAATTCACAACGCAAATGTTTTTTGCTGACCATAATTGCGATAATTGTGCTGATCCTGTTCTTGGAGATTTTGTTAGTAATGGGCTTGCAAGCCTTCTCATAACACCATTTACTTACAGTGATCAGGTCATAAAAACCTATACGTTTAACATTACCTTGGGCGGATATAATAAGTTCTCTAATAAAAGATAAAAAACCCTTGCATGTAAGGGAGTCCATAGTAAACTTGAGTGTTATTGTACTTAGGTATATATGAAAAATATCTTACTGATGTTTTTGCTATGTTTTATGTACAGTTTACAATTATTTGCAACGGAGATGCCAGCAATGAAAATAACAATTTCTAAAATTTCGCCCGATTTTAAAACAATAGTAACGGGTTTATTTGAGGACAACGAAACCGTAAATGATGGCGGAGTTTTGCAAAGAAAACAGATCATAGATAATATAAAGCAATTTAGCGATTTCAATGGAAGTTTTGGTGAATTTTTCTCTACTACTTTGCCAGAAGAAAAAAATGTCATAGTTGTTGGACTTGGTAAGAAGGATGAATGGAATGAAAATAAAGAATTAAATATTGGTGGTAAAATATATTGTGAGCTAAGCAGATTAAAAATTAAGAAAGCAGCGATTTTAATCGAAGGTAGTGCAGCAAATGTTGCATATGGTGCGTTTCTGCGTAGTTTTAAGTTTGATAAGTATAAAACTAAAAAGGATGAGAAAATTACAGAGGTAGAGGAAATTACCGTATTAGTAAAAGATGAGCAATTAAGTAATGCTGAAAGATCATTTGAGCACTTAAGGCAAGAAGGTGAGAGTATATTCCTTGCGCGCTCTTTTATAACAGAGCCTCCTAACATTCTATATCCAGAATCCTATGCTGATCATATAAAAAAAGAACTTACTAAGCTTGGCCTTGAAATCGAAGTGCTTGATAAAAAGCAGATGGAAGAGAAAAAAATGGGAGCCTTGCTTGGAGTCGCACAAGGAAGTAGTAAAGAACCAAAATTAGTAATGATAAAATGGAATGGGGCTGCTAAAGAACAAAAGCCAATAGCTTTTGTTGGTAAAGGTATAACGTTTGACACTGGTGGAGTATCACTCAAACCTTCACGTGGTATGGAGTCAATGAAATATGACATGGCAGGCTCTGCTACTGTGGTTGGGGTGATGCATGCTTTAGCAGGACGAAAAGCAAAAGTAAATGCAATCGGCGTGGTCGCACTTGCAGAAAATGCAGTGGGTGGTAATGCTCAAAGACCGAGTGATGTAGTAACTTCAATGTCTGGACAGACAATAGAAGTGTTGAACACCGATGCAGAAGGAAGGCTCATACTTGCAGATGCTTTATGGTATACGCAAGACAGATTCTCACCAAAATTTATGATTGATCTTGCAACTTTAACTGGTGCTATAGTGGTTGCACTTGGAAATAACGAATATGCTGGTCTTTTTGCAAATAATGATGAATTAGCAAACCGTCTGATTGATGCAGGAAATGAAGTAAGTGAGAAGTTATGGCGTTTTCCTATGAATGAAACTTATGACAAAATTATTGATTCACCGATTGCTGATGTTCAAAATATCGCTCCTGCAGGCTCTGGTGGAGATAGCATAATGGCTGCACAGTTTTTACAGCGTTTTGTGAATGAAACTTGCTGGGCACATTTAGATATCGCAGGCACTGCTTGGCACGAAAAAGGTACTGACATTTGTCCAAGAGGAGCAGTAGGTTTTGGTGTAAGGTTACTTAATAAGTTGGTTGAGAAGTACTATGAAGACAATGATTAAAGGTCTTTATACTGGATTTATGGCTTGACTCACAGCTACATGAACATTTATTTTCGAGGCGCAGCAAATGAAAGTAGCTGATACATATTTCTTTTTTTCTGGTCAAGCACTGGAATGATATCAAGGAGTAACTTTTTATTTAAACAATGATTATAATAAGAGATCTATTGAAATTTTAAAGTTATTAAATATTGACGCTATATACTTAAGTGTTAAAATAGAATGAAAAGTTTTTAGGAGTTTATATGGCAGTAGGTGGGAAAGCAAAGACAGCTAGTAAAAATAACCCTACTCAGCGTAAGAAAGCCGAGCAAAAAATGTATAAAGATAAACCGGTAAAACCTGTTAGATATATAGATCGTGACTCGCGCATGAATTATATGTCTGCTCAATATGACAACGGCAATCTGGTTGAAGATGAGGTAAGCGGCAATCCTATAAAGTGGGAAGCTGTACAATAGTTGTGGTTAAAGTTACTATTAATTCTAAGGAATGTGAAGTAGAGCATGGGCTCACTATAATTCAAGCTTGTGAAATTGTGGGCGTTGAAATTCCACGTTTTTGTTATCATGAGCGTTTAGCAATTGCTGGTAACTGCAGAATGTGTTTGGTTGAAGTGGAGGGTGGACCTCCAAAACCAGTAGCCTCTTGTGCAATGCCAGTTGCAGAAGGGATGGTTATTCACACTGATACCCCTAAGGTTAAAAAAGCACGTGAAGGTGTGCTTGAGTTTTTGCTAATTAACCACCCGCTTGATTGCCCAATTTGCGATCAAGGTGGTGAATGCGATTTGCAAGATATCACGATGGCTTATGGGAAAGGAAACAGCAGACTTGATGAGCATAAGAGGGCTGTGCCAAAAAAACACTTCGGACCACTGATTGAGACTGCGATGAATCGATGCATTCATTGCACTCGGTGTGTTAGATTTTTGTCTGATGTTGCAGGTACAAATGAACTTGGAGGAATCGGAAGGGGAGAAAATGTAGAGATTAGCACTTACATAAAAAGGCATATTAGTTCTGAATTATCTGGAAATATCATAGATCTCTGCCCGGTAGGGGCTTTAACTTCAAAGCCTTACTCCTTTACAGCGCGTCCATGGGAGCTATCACATTGTGAGACTATAGATGTGCTAGATGCTGTGGGAAGTAGCATTAGAGTTGATTATCGTGGCCTGGAAGTTATGCGAATATTACCAAGACTGAGCGAAGAGGTAAATGAAGAATGGATATCAGATAAAACCCGCTTTGCCTATGATGGACTAAAAGTTCAGCGTCTCGATCGACCTTATGTAAAAAAAGATGGTAAATTAGCCCCAGTTGATTGGAATGAAGCATTGACTATTGCTGCAAAAAAATTAAAGAATACAAAATCAAATAAAATAGCTGCAATTGCAGGTGATTTAGCAGATTGTGAGTCTATGCTTCTACTCAAAGAAGTGATGCAGAAGCTCGGCTCGGGAAATATAGACTGCAGGCAAGATGGTGCAAAGCTTATACCAAGTAATCGTGGGTCATATGTGTTCAATACCACTATTGAAGGTATAGAAAATGCAGATTTATGTCTGCTTATAAATACAAATCCAAGGATAGAAGCACCGATCATTAACGTAAGATTGAGAAAGAGATATTTACAGGGCAACTTTCCTGTTGCAAGTGTTGGTCCTAACATTGAATATTTATATCATGTTGAGAAATTGGGCGATAATCCTGATATTTTGAGTGAAATAGCAAATGGAAATCATAAGTTCTGTGAGCTGCTGGTAGCTGCTCAAAACCCTATGCTGATTATCGGTCAAGATGCGTTGATAAGAGACGATTCTGAATCAGTTCTAGTTCTAGCTGGCAAAATTGCAGAAAAATTTAACATGGTCAGAGACGACTGGAATGGCTTTAATGTGCTGCATAAAGCTGCAGCAAGAGTTGGTGGGCTAGATATTGGGTTTGCTTCTAAAAAAGGCGAAAGGGATATTAATCAAATATTGGAACATGCAGAAAGTGGTGAAATAGAAGTGGTTTATCTTCTTGGTGCAGATGAAATTGATACATCAAAATTAGAAAATACATTTGTAATTTATCAAGGTCATCATGGTGATAAAAGTGCACATGTAGCAGATGTTATCTTGCCTGGTGCTGCATATACAGAAAAATATGCAACTTATGTAAACACTGAAGGTCGAGCGCAAAGAACAAATTTAGCTGTATTTCCTCCAGGTGAAGCAAAGGAGGATTGGTTAATTATTAAAAATCTCTCGCAATATTTGGATCTCTCCTTACCATATGATAGTTTATTTGACGTGAGAAAAAAATTAGATACTATCGGTCCACAGTTTAGAAATGCTGATCAAGTGATAAAAAATAAATGGATTCCAATCAGCAGCGGTGAAATAAGCTTAAGTAATACACCTTTTACTTTAAAGGAGTGTAATTTTTATATGACGGATTCAATAAGTCGCGCTTCAAAAATAATGGCGGATTGTACTAAGGCTTTCTATGAACACGCTAGTTAATATTTTATTTGTTTTAGTACCGCTACTACTTTCAGTTGCATACTTGGTATACTTTGAGCGTAAGGTTATTGCTGCAATTCAACTAAGGCACGGCCCAAGTGTAGTCGGGCCATTTGGGTTATTGCAGCCGTTCGCAGATGCTATCAAATTGATAATTAAAGAGCCGATAATACCATTTAGAGCGAGCACTATACTGTTCATTATGGCTCCAATGCTTACCTTTATTTTGGCATTAATTGCCTGGGCAGTTATACCGTTTGGTGCTGAAGTAATTGTAGAAAATGGCCAGCAAGTAGTTATTCCTAAGGTTATAGCAAATATTAATGTTGGAGTGCTTTATGTGCTAGCTATATCGTCGCTGGGAGTATACGGCGTAATTATTGCAGGCTGGTCAAGCAATTCTAATTATGCATTTCTTGGCGCTATACGGTCGGCTGCTCAGATGATTTCATATGAAGTTTCAATAGGCTTAATAGTTGCTACAGTCGTTATTACCACTGGAACATTAAATCTTGGAGAAATGGTAGTGGCAAAACATAATATGCCATTTTGGGTTGATTTACTACTAATGCCTATAGGAATAATATTTTTTATTTCTTTGCTTGCAGAAACTAATCGTCACCCATTTGATTTACCAGAAGCTGAAGCAGAGCTTGTCTCTGGATATAACGTTGAATATTCATCCATGCCTTTTGCCCTCTTTTTTCTTGGAGAATATGCAAATATGATTCTAGCAAGTGCTATGATGACGATATTCTTTCTAGGAGGGTGGTATCCTCCATTAGAACTTGGTTTGCTTTATAAAATTCCAGGTTTAATTTGGTTCATTTTGAAAATAGTTATACTTTTGTTTATATTTATTTGGATTAGAGCAACAATACCTCGTTACCGATATGATCAGCTAATGCGCCTTGGTTGGAAAGTGTTTTTACCAATATCGGTGCTTTGGGTGATACTCATTTCAGGGGTGTTGCTCTTTACTGGGAATTTGCCTGGATCCAATGTTTAATTTTCCAAACACACGGTTAAGGCGCAGGCGCTCGAGCAAATGGGTTCGCAATTTAACAAGTGAAAATAGTTTATCAGTAAATGATCTGGTTCTTCCTCTGTTTGTTCATGACAGAGAAGAAACAACTGAACCAATTTCTGGCTTACCAGGCGTAAAGTGTTATTCAATAGATGGATTAGTGTCCATAGTTAAGGAAGCTAAAGATTTAGGAATTAATGCTGTTGCAATTTTTCCTGTAGTTGGTAGTAAACTAAAATCTGAAAACGCTGAGGAAGCGTATAATTCTGACAATTTAATCTGCAAAGCAATTTGTGCTGTAAAATTAAAGGTACCGGAAATTGGTGTTATTGCAGATGTTGCACTGGATCCATACACTATTCATGGCCATGACGGCATTTTAAAAGATAATCAGGTGGATGTAGAAAACGATGAAACTATATCAGTACTGTGTAAGCAAGCACTTGCTTTAGCGAAGGCAGGATGTGATATAGTTGCTCCTTCTGACATGATGGATGGTAGAATAGGAAGAATCAGAAAATCATTAGATGATAACAACTTTCAAGACGTATTAATATTATCTTATGCGGTGAAATACTGCTCTAGCTTCTATGCTCCATTCAGGCAAGTCGTTGGTTCATGTGGGCTATCACATTCTATAGACAAAAGTGGTTATCAAATGGATTATAAAAATGCGCGCGAAGCAATGTGCGAAATTGAAATGGATATAAATGAAGGTGCAGATTTTATTATGATTAAACCAGGTATGCCATATTTAGATATTATCAAAACAGCAAGTGATAAGTTTAATTTTCCGATTTTTGCTTACCAAGTAAGCGGTGAGTACGCAATGATAAAAGCTGCTGCAAATAATGGCTGGCTAGATTATGACAAGGTGATTTATGAGTCTTTGATTGGTTTTAAACGTGCGGGTGCAAGTGCAACATTCACTTACGCTGCACTTGATATTGCAAAAAATTTAAGTGCACAAGCCCTATAAAATTACTAAATTTTTGGCGCATGTTCTTCTACTGTTGCTGCATATTACTTAAAATTTTCCAATACATGTTTTAAGTTATTGATAAGTCCGTTACAATACAGTATTATAAATAATATAAACCAAGTGTTACTTAGGGCATGGGGATTTTTTTTGAATTTTTGGGAAAAGTGCTGGGCAAGGTTTTTCCTGCCAAAACAGTAAGCTCTTTTTTGGGAATAGGATATTTACCAGGTTGGCAGAACTATTGGTCTTCTTTTTTAATATTATTTATTGTCGATGTTATATTGATTTTTACATATGGAGGCGAATATTTACTATATAAAATGCCAAATTCAGGAATAGTTGTAGCTGCTATTTTTACAAAATTGGCAATAGTTATGTTAGTAATGCAATTAATTGGAATATTTATTTTTCATGCTCAGGACCCTTCAGCAAACAGTGGTGAAGACATAGTAATACAAATAGCGTCAGGGCAAGTACTGACTGTAGCACTTTCAACGCCAGCAATAATGTCAATTTATTATGCTGTAAGTAAACTCTATGGGAGTATATGTAAGCAGATGTTTCAATGCCCATTTTGGTTTAATGATTTTATGCACTTTTTCTTTTTTCTTATGATACCTTACGTATTTTTTAATGTCGTAGAAGTGATAAAACCATGGCCAATAAGTTCAATACAGCTCAGCTATAATAATGCAATGTCAATTACATTAGAGGGGATTTTTCACACATTTTATGCGGTGATCTTACTGTATTTAACAGCATTTATATTCTGCGATTTAACTATGCATGATGCAATTGTCCTAAATAAAAGCATAATTCAGTATGTGAGGGAAAGTTCAGCAGTTTTAGGTGATTATTTACATAGTGCTGCAAAAAAAATAAATATTGAATAGTACTGATTTATTTATATATTTAGTATAAAAAGTGTGCAATTTGTGTGAACTTACAAAGTATAATAAAAGAGTTACAAGATTTTTGGGCTAGTGAAGGATGTGTTATACTTCACTCATACACATCTGAAGTTGGTGCTGGCACATTACATCCTGCAACAATTATGTCTGCAATTGATACAAAATTGACAAAAATTGCATATCTACAACCAGTAATTAGGCCAGCAGATGGTCGCTATGGCGATAACCCTAATCGCTTGTATCAACATCATCAATACCAAGTTATAATAAAACCGTCTGGTAATAATTTACAAGACGTCTATTTAGATAGCTTAAAAGCTCTTGGCATATCTACAGAAAAATATGATATTAAGTTTGTTGAAGATGATTGGGAAAATCCAAGTGTTGGTGCATCAGGACTTGGATGGGAAGTTACATACAATGGAATGGAAGTAACACAGCTTACTTATATACAGCAAGTTGGAGGGATTGACTGCAAGATGATTCCTGGTGAGGTGGCATATGGGTTGGAACGTTTAGCAATGTGCATACAAGGTGTAGATAATGTTTACGATATAATTTGGAACGATAATGGTGTAACTTACGGAGATATTTTTAAACAAAGAGAATATGAATTTTCTTATCTAGCGTTAGATTATTATGATACTAAAGTGGTACAGCAGCAATTCGAAGATACGGAAAAATTGTGTAAGTTCCTTATTGAAAAGGAGCTACCAATGGCAGCTTATGACCAATGTATTAAAACTAGTCACCTACTTAATCTGCTTGATGCAAGAGGTGTGCTTGGTGTAAATGAACGTACAGCGCATATTGGTAGAGTTAGAGAGCTGACAAAAAAATGTTGTGAATTGTACATGAGTAAATAGCGTATGTCGTTGCAGTTATTATTTGAGTGCCTTTCAGAAGAAATACCACCGAGAATGCAGAATTCAGCTGCAGTTCAAGTTAAGAGTTATATTACCAGTGCTTTTAATAAAAACAATTTAAGATTTGCATCTATAGAGGTTTTTGTAACGGCACGTCGCATTACCCTATTTGTCGACAACATAAATGCTTTGGAGCTAAAGGATTCCAATAACGAAGTTAAGGGACCAAACATTAACGCACCAAAAAGTGCTATCGAAGGTTTTTTAAGAAAATATCAGAAAAATGAAGAAGATTTGCTCGTTCGAAAAGTAAATAATGAGGATTTTTACTCCATTAAAAGAGAAAGCTGCTCATTTAACATTCAAGAGTTTCTTAAAAATCAACTAGGAGAAATATTAAAAAATTTCTCTTGGCCAAAAAGTATGAGATGGGGCGAAGGAAAAGAAAGGTGGGTTAGGCCAATTAAAAACATTTTATGCATTTTAAATGATGAAATAATACCTGTGTCTTTTGCAGGGATCACAGCATCTAACACAACATATGGCCATCGATTTCTCTCAAGTGGTACAGCGTTAACTGTTAAAGCACCTAAAGACTATTTTGAATTGCTAGAAAAAAACAGTGTAATTCTCCAAATGGACAAAAGAAAGCAATTTATACTAGATCAGATTAATAAATTCACAAAAGAGCAGAATTTACAACTTGAGAAAAATGATTATTTACTAAATGAATTGACAGGGCTTATAGAATGGCCAATTGTACTATTTGGTAAAGTGAGTCAGGAAAAATCATTCGGATTACCAAAAGAAGTAATACTTAGTATAATTAATACACAACAAAAATACCTTGCTTTGAGTGATGGGCCAAGAATTTCATATTTTGTTACTGTTGTTAATGTCAACAATGATAAAGTTGTTAAAGGGCACGAAAGAATATTAGAAGCACGTCTTGCTGATGCCCAATTTTTAATATCTCAAGATAAAAAGGAAAATCTAGATTATTATGTCAAAAAATTAGGTTCGATATTATTTCATGCTTCACTTGGCAGCGTGGGGGAAAAGGTAAAGCGTATTACGGCTCTGTCAAAGTATATAGCTATATTTATTCCACATGCTTCGCTGATAAAAGTTGAACGTGCTGCATATTTGGCAAAAGCTGATTTGGCAACATCGATAGTAAGAGAGTTTCCAGAATTACAAGGAGTAATGGGTGGATATTATGCTTCTTATTTTCACGAAGATAAAGAAATAGTGGAAGCTATAACTGAACACTATAAGCCAATCGGGCCAGAGCAGGAATGTCCTAAATCCCCTTCAGCACTTGCTGTGTCAATTGCAGACAAAGTGGATAGCTTAGTTGGTTTAATTGCAGCAGGTGAGAAAATCTCTGGTTCGTATGATCAGTTTGGTTTGCGGAGAATGACAATTGGTATAATTAGGACAATACTTGAAAATAATTTGCATATTCCAATTAGGCTAATGATAGACAAGTCAGTATCTTTATATTCAAGGCTTCTATTTAATAAAAATACAACGTCAGTTGATAAGCCAAATAGAAAACAAATTTCAGAACTAGTATTTAGATTCTGCTTAGAAAGATTCAAGGTTATTTTAAAAAATAGAGATATAAGGCAAGATGTCGTAGATTCAATACTATATAAAATCGATATTAATGATCTGCTGACAGCAGAAAAGCAAACTGTTATATTGGATCGTTATCTTAGTACGCCAGAAGGTGAACAGATTCTAAGCACTTACAAAAGAGTCAGTAACATGATGAGCAAAGTAAGGAAAAGTGATGGCACTACTTATAGTGCATCTTACGGTAAGAGATTTTTGATTGAAAATGAAGAAATTGCGCTATCAAATTGTGCTATAACTGCTTGTAAAAACATAAAACAAGCAATAAAAAATAACCACTTTAATGCAGCGCTTGATGAACTTGCTGGTTTTGCTCCGTTTATCAATCAGTTTATGGACAGTGTAAAGATTAACTGTGATTCTGATAAGCTGAGAAGAAACAGATTATCTTTGCTTGAAAATGTAGTTTCCGTCTTTCATTTAGTAGCAGATTTTAACCTCATACAGGTTAAGCAATGGATAAATGCTCAGGCAATATAAAGAACAAATCAAATCATCTCCACAGTCCTGTGGCGTGTATAAGATGGTTGGAGATAAGAATAAGATTTTATACATTGGTAAAGCAAAAAACTTGAAGTCGAGGTTATCCGACTACCTTCAATTCGAAAACCTTTCTGAACGAATTAGAGTTATGCTCTCACAGGTTATTAAGGTTGAAATATTCATCACTGAGAATGAAATCGAAGCACTGCTTCTTGAAGCACAGTTAATAAAATCGTTGAAGCCACCTTATAATATTGTGCTTAAGGATGGAAAATATTATCCTTATATAACAATTTCCAAGCACGATTATCCAAGAATAGCGAAATATAGAGGCAAATTTAAGAAGAATGAGTTTCATTATTATGGTCCCTTTACATCTGCCGCTGCTGTTAAGCAAACTATATTATCATTGCAAAGAGCTTTTCTCTTGAGAGTATGTTCAGATCAATACTTTTCCTCAACAAAAAGACCATGTATTGAGTATCAAATTAAGCGCTGCTCAGCACCATGCATAAACAAAATCACAAAAGACGACTACTGCCAATCAGTAAAACAGGCACGAAATACATTGCTTGGAAGAAATAAGGAAGTGAAAGAACAGTTACTTTTCACAATGAGAAAGTGCAGCAGTGAAGAAAACTATGAGCTTGCTGCTATATATAGAGATCGGGTAAAGTTTCTTGAGCAAATTCAAATACAGCACACGGATTTTTCTTTTGAAAAAGATGCAGATTTCTTCAGTATTGTACGTGAAGAGGATCTAGCGTGTATTAGTGTGTTATCGTTCAGAAATAAAGACAACTACGGCAGCACTCCTTACTTTGCCGAGAACTGTGGTGATCACTCAAATGATGAAATTTTATCCACCTTTTTGGTCAATTTTTATAATTCAGCTAACATACCTCCAATACAAATTTACGTTCCAGATTCTATTGTGGATAAGGAAATTATAGAACAAGCACTATATAAGGTTGCTCAAAAGCCAGTAAAAGTTCTGCATGCAAAGAATAAAAAAGAGCGTGATTTATTGAAATTTGTTTATGATAACTCTCAGCATAGCTTAGAGCAGAAGCTTATCGATTATAGAAATAACCTAGAAAAGCTTGAAGAGCTTAGCAAAATCTTCTTGTTACCAAACATTCCAAAGCGTATTGAGGTTTATGACAATAGCCATATATTTGGAAACCAACAAATTGGTGTAATGGTTATTGCAGGGCAGGAGGGTTTTTTAAAAAGTGAGTACAGAAAATTTACTATAAAGGAAAAATTTTCAGGCGATGACTATAAAATGATGAGGGAAGTGCTAACCAGACGTTTCTCCGGCAATATAAAAGGCATAATACCTGATTTTTTACTGATTGATGGTGGACCAGGACATGTTTCCATAGTACAGAATGTACTGGAAGTATTGAATATAAACGTTCCTTTTGCTTGTATGGCAAAAGGTCCTGATCGTAACGCAGGAAATGAAAGATTTTATATGCTGGGCAGGGAAGAATTCAGTCTGGTAAATGACAGCAAAGTCATGCTTTACTTACAATCGCTGCGTAATGAAGCCCACCGCTTTGCGATAACTTCACATAGAAAAAAACGCGATAAACAGTTTATAGTTTCACAATTAAGCAAAATACCCGGCATTGGCAACAAAAGAAAAAAAGCGTTGATGTCTTATTTTGGTTCAGTGAAAAATATAAGCAAAGCTTCTCTGGCTGAAATTCAAAACGTACATGGAATTAGTAAAGGTTTAGCAGAAGTCATTCTTAAATACGTGAATTATAAGAGAGGAGTACTGAAATGACACCAAACCCGTTTTATTGTTAAAGCAGATATTCATACACTTTTCCTCAGAACCTCTTCATTGAGAAGCTACTCTGTTAAAACGTAACCGTTCACGCAATGGCGTCAACTTAAGGAAAAATATAAGCGATAGTGTGTAAAATTTCTCTCTAAATTTTTTCGCATTAAATTATCTAAAGAGTGAAAAAAAACGCTGTTGTTTCTATAAAAAAGTTTAAAATGTGTCCTTTTTAGACGAAACATGCAGAAAGGAAAAAATCTTATTCTACAAATTAAAAATATAATATACTCGAAAGCTTTTCAGAGAATCCATTGTGTTGAGTTTCACACGAACAAGAAAACTTCCTTTTACGACAGTATTTTCTATGATTTTAAAGTTATAGCATATCTCATAATAGTCCGAACGTATCATAGGAAAGCAGAATCAACAGCATGACGAAAAGATTTGAATAGAGGAATGTTTTTCCTAGCTCTGTTTTTTATAGCAAACCAATGATGCTCAATTTTGTTGAAATCTGGAGAATACGGCGGCAGATACAGAATTTCTGCACCAACTCCTCTAGCAAGCTCGATAATCTTACCAGACTTATGAAAAGTAGCATTGTCAAGAGTGACAGTCTGTCCAGGTTCCAAGATCGGTGTCAAAAATTGCTCAAACCATCCATTAAAAACATCCATATTACAGTGGCCTTCAAAGGTTCACTATCTTTCTTCTACTTAAGGCTGCAACCATACTGATTCGTTGAGTTTTCTTTTCAGATTTTAGGGCATAAAACCGCTGTCCTTTCTGGATATGGATAGTCCTCTGTGTTATCAATGCCAGACTCATCTATATGAACTAAGTTTTCTGGTTCTTTTGTTGCTATAATTTTTAAGAATTCAGCACGTTTTTCTTCGTTCCTTTCCTTGTATCCATATGTCTTTTTTTGCGCGTAAATCCAATTTTTCTGAGAGCTTGGTGGATCGTTTGGATACTAACGTTGCCCCAAAGTCTAGCCATTTCCGACAGAGTCTTTCCTCCGTTTTCTCTAGCAAATTTAGCAAAGGCATCCCAGTCGGTAATTTTGTGATTGTAACCTCCATTTCCAAGTTTTTTTGATTGAAAGTCTCCTGTTTCTTTTCTTCTTTGCTGCCACTCCCATAAAGTAGTTCGTCCAATTTTAAATCTTGCTGCCACTGTTTCTCTGCTTTCTCCCTCGTCTAGCGCTTCCATTGCTTTTTTCCTTAAGTCATAACTATATGCTGCTGGCACTCAACCTCCTTATCATCATCTATCCTTATCTTATCACATCCGGACTTCTATGAAAAGAGCTATAACTATTGCATTCCTGAACTTTTTGATTCATCATTCTTTTTATAAAAAAACATTCTCAACTTTCTCTCCACTTTTTCTGGGTAAGGTCACTTGGCTGACAACCGTCATTCCGCTACTCGTTAGTGGCTGCGGCGGTATGACGTCTTAGCTATAGTTAACAATAGAAGCAAAAACTCATCCTTTTGGAAGAGGAGGAGATTTTTCCGAAACCTCAGCAGGGATTGATTTTGGATCTGATAATTCTGTATTTACCTTGATTGGCTCTAATGGAGTTTTCTGCTCTTCCGGTTTATCGTCTGGAATTGGAACAGGCCAATCCATAATGTTTTGCGGTATAGCTTCTGCTTCTTTAGCCTCTCTTTGGTCTGTTGAAGATGATGCATCAACTCCTGCATTTTTAGTAACTTCTTGTTTTAGTTGTTTATTTTCTTCTTGTAATTGCTTTAAATTTTTCTTTAACTCGTCAATCTCTCTTATTTTTTGTTTTAATTGTTCAGATATAGTTAGTTTGTCTCTAGTCAATTTTTTGTTTTCTTGTCTTAACCCACTAGCTGTTCTGCTTGAGTTGTTGTTTACAGCTTGTATACCTTGGTCTTGCTGCTGCATGCTTGTTCCTCTACTTTCATATTCAACTTCAGTTTGAGTTGCCTGACCTTTTTCCTGCTGTAATATGTTCTGTAGTTGCTCTAGACTCTCTTTAACAGACTTCAACTCTTCTTGTAACATGTCTTCCTTTTCTTTATAACTCTCTTCAAATTCCGCAAGTGTGGATTTTAAGGAGTCACGTTCTAATCTTAGATCCTCAAACTGCTTTGCCTGCGCTGCAAAATATTGAGCAAATGTTTCTTTTCCTTCCTTTAATTCCTCAATTTCGTTTATAATTTCATCTACTTTATCTTTTAATCCTTCTTGCTCATACTCTTCTTCATCACCAGACATATCATCCTCAAATATTTCATCTTCATCACTAAATTCACTGCTAGTGGATATAGAACTTCTACGTGAAGAAGGTGTTCTAGGAGAGGAATACCCACTGCTGCTTGGTGTAGGTGACTGTGGTGATATATGTGGATCTTTTGTAAATGTTTCTTTCTCAGGTATTTGCTGATCGTCCACACTCTTAGTAAAAGCTTGATGCAGAGTTTTTCCATTGATAAAAACTTCTTTATTCTGCTCAACTAATTTTAATATTTTATCTTTTGTTTCCTCTGATGTGAACTTTAAATCACCAAATTTTGGCTTACCAATAACACTCTGTATACCACCAGAATCCAATTTTACGGTCATGCTACAGTCTATGCTGTTACCTTCAGAATCCTTAGCCTGCCAATTAATGGTCATTTCACATGAGCTTGAACCAGTAAAATCATAGTGCCTCTCATTGCCATTTTTCTTGCTTGCGGTTATTTGACTACCTTCCCCCAAAGATATGTTATAAACCTTACCTTCACTGCTGGCCCTTAAAATATTGCTAATTTCTATTGGTTTTTCTTCATTTTCAAATCTAATTTTGAAGTCATTATCTTTTGTTGAATACACTAAGAAATTTTGATTTGGTAAAGATGCTTCAAATTCTCTATGTGTTTCATTTATTGATTGCTCAAATTTTTGGAACTCCTTTTCCCACTTTAAATTTATCTATCCTGTAATGTTCTCATCTTTGCGTAAAGGGCCAATAAAATACCAGATTAAATTTTTTTCCTCCAATTGTTTTATAGTCTCTTGAAAGCTGCTACAAGATTCAATCACATCTAAAATATCCTTTTTCTGCTGTTCATCTACATTTAAACTTTGACCCTCAGCTATAAATACATTTTCGTTCTCCCATGGCATAATTTTACATTTTTAGAAAATATACTATAATACTAACAATTTTAATTAAAAAATCAACTAATTATGTGGGTAAATAAAGAAGAAATTTGAACACTTGTCCATTATGTTATATAGTAGTTACTCCTTAAGCAGTGCAGTATGGACAATACCATTATAAGAAAATACGATATTAGAGGTATAGTAGGCAAAGATTTGCAGATTAATGATGGGTACGAGATAGGTAGAAAGTTTGGCCAAACCGTAGCTAGTGTTTGTGTCGGCTACGACAGCAGAATAGATTCACCAGGTATAGAAAGAGAATTAATTAGGGGCTTAACTTTATCCGGTGCAAATGTTATACGCGTTGGACTATGCTCTTCACCTATGCTCTACGCTGCAACACAAATCACGCAGGCGGATCTTGGTATCATAATAACTGCCTCTCATAACCCCAGCGAATATAATGGCTTTAAATTTTTTAGTAATAAAAAAGTCTTCTCAGATCAAGAAATGAAGGAAATTATAAGCAGTCCAATTAAAAACAGTACAAGAATTGGAAGCTTAATTAACATAAATATATATGGTGAGTACATTCGCATATTAAAAGGTGCAGTGAAGAATAATGCTACACAGAAATTAAAAATAGCCTGGGATTGTGGAAATAGTCCAGCAAGTGGAATTATAAGGTATATTGAAAAGATCTTGCCTGGTCATACGCATATCGTAACCAATAACTCTATAGATGGGGCATTTCCACTGCATGATCCAGATCCCATAGAGGAAAAAAATCTCGCTCAATTAATTGACATTGTGAAGGAATATGGATGTGATCTTGGCATTGCGCTAGATGGCGATAGCGATAGGGTGCGCTTAATTGATAATAAAGGCAATGTTGTTTCCAATGACCATTTATTTATAATTTTTGCACGTGAAGTGTTGGAGGAATATCCAGAAAGCAAAGTTATTGCCAACGTAAAAATGAGTATGAAAGTGCATGATTTTATTAGTAAGTTAGGAGGGCAAGTTATTACCTGCGCTACTGGACACTCACTAGTTAAGAAGAAGATGGTAGAGGAAGAGGCAAAGTTTGCTGGTGAATTAAGCGGGCACTTCTTCTTTTCTGAGCTAGGTTTTGATGATGGGCTATATTCTGCTGTTAAAGCAGTTGACATTTTGCTTAAGAAAAACCAAAGCCTATCTCAAGTAATTGAGGATTTACCGAAGTTATATATCACTCATGAAGTAAAGATTATAGTGAAAGATGAGAAAAAATTTCAAATAATTGAATCAATAAAGAAAACACTGGAGCAGCAAAATATTGTATTTTCAGATCTTGATGGTGTTAAGGTAACCGATAATAAAGGTTGGTGGCTTCTTAGGGTATCAAATACGCAAAACTGCATTACAGCAAGATGCGAAGGAGAGACTTTAGAAGGTTTTGAACTTACTAAAAAGGTTTTGTTCCATTACATTGATGAAGCAAGGTCTTTAAATTGTAGCTACTCATAGAAAAATTGACCCTATCTCTTAAATAAAGAGCCATAAAAAAATTTTTAAATGTATCTTTATATTATATATTCTTATTGATAATAATTTGTCATCTTTTTTGTTAACTTTACTGATGTTGCCAGAAGGAACGTTGTTGCCAAATTTTGTAAAATTTATTATCCTAAGGTTTCAAGTCCTCACAGGTTTATTGGAACTATATGTACAATGTGTTTATCAGTGAAAATCCGGAGAAAATGATGGGGGAAAAGTTAATACATTACTTCAGCCAGAACAAGTGCGAAGGCAATGCAGAAATGAAAAATCTGCTGGGAGGGAAGGGAGCAAATTTAGCAGAAATGTGCAATGTTGGCATTCCTGTTCCACCTGGTTTCACAATTTCCACCTCTGTTTGTCAGACTTACTGTCAGGATAATGAATTGTCTAACGACCTACGTAACGAGATCAAAAACTACATGACGATGCTCGAAAATGACATCGGTTGTAAATTAGGGGATTTAAATAACCCCTTATTAGTTTCCATACGCTCTGGTAGTGTCAACTCAATGCCGGGCATGCTTGATACTATTTTAAATGTTGGTCTAAATGATGAAACCGTTGTTGGGCTTGCAAAAAAAAGTGGCGAACGTTTTGCTTATGATAGCTACTGCCGTTTCATTATGATGTACTCCAATGTTGTACTACAGCTTGACCATCACCTATTTCAAGATGTTGTTGATAATGAACAGCAAAAGAGTGGAGCAAAAAGCTTAGCTGATCTTGATGTTGATGTTTTAAAGAGAATTGTTAGCAATTTCAAAAGGATAGTACATGAAAGAACAGGAAAACATTTTCCGCAGAACGTTGAAGAGCAATTGTTAAACTCAGTTAATGCAGTATTTGCCTCTTGGAAAAATGATAGGGCTGTTTCCTATAGAAGAATACATAATATTTCTGAAAACCTTGGAACAGCAGTCAACGTGCAAGCAATGGTTTTTGGTAATTTAAATGATAATTCTGCAACTGGTGTGATATTTACACGAAACCCTTCAACTGGAGAAAAAAAGCTTTTTGGTGAGTTTTTGGTTAATGCTCAGGGTGAGGATGTGGTTTCTGGTGTTTATACTCCTATGCCAATTGACGGAGAGCAAAAAAACACCATGGAGAAGTTGCTGCCAAGTGTCTACCGAGAATTATGCGTAGTATGTGAAAAACTTGAAAGGCATTATAAAGACATGCAGGATATCGAATTTACTGTACAGGACGGTAAGTTATGGATTTTGCAGACTAGGTCTGGCAAGCGCACGGCTGAAGCTGCTATTCGCATAATAGTTGATATGGTAAACGAAGGAACGATTACAAAAGAAGAAGGAATATTGAGAATTGATCCAAAAACTTTTGACAATTTATTGCATCCAGTTCTTGATGTTAAGAGTGACCAGAAAGTAATAGGGAAGGGACTGCCGGCTTCTCCAGGGGTTGCTTCCGGATATGTAGTGTTTAGTGCAAGTGATGCTGAAAAAGCTGCAGAGCAGGGCAAAAAAGTGATTTTAGTAAGGTCAGAAACGAGTCCTGAAGATATTAATGGAATGAATGCTGCAAGCGGCATAGTAACAGCACGTGGAGGGATGACCTCGCATGCTGCTGTTGTAACCCGTGGAATGGGTAAGCCATGCATTTGCAGTGTGAGTGGACTTTATATCGATAAAGATGGAACTTTCTTTTCTGTAGGGGATACAAAAGTAAATAAAGGTGAACCAATTACCATCAACGGAGGAACAGGGGAGGTTATGCTTGGCATTCTCCCTACAATTTTACCTGAATTATCGCAAGAATTCAAAACGATAATTAACTGGATAGATGAAATCAAAACGATCAAAGTGAGAGCGAACGCTGATACTCCAAAAGATGCAAAAATTGCAAAAGAATTCAGTGCAGAAGGTATAGGCTTATGTCGCACAGAACATATGTTTTTCGCTAGTGATAGAATCGAATTCATTCAAAAGTTGATAATAGCTGACGATGAAAATGAAAGGGCAGATGCGCTCATTAAACTGGAAGGAATGCAAAAGTCTGATTTCAAAGAAATATTTTCTATTATGGAGGGCAGGGAGGTCACTATACGGTTGCTTGATCCGCCTTTGCATGAATTTTTACCCAATAATCAGTCTACTATAGAAAAAATCGCCAAATCACTTAGTAAGTCAGTTGAGTCAGTAAAAAATAAAATAGCACAGTTATCAGAAAAGAACCCAATGCTTGGCCATCGAGGTTGTAGACTTGCCATTTCTCATCCTGAAATATATAGCATGCAGATTAGGGCAATACTTAGTGCTGCAAGTGAATTAAAGAAAGAAAAGAAGATAGAAGTGGAGCCTGAAATCATGATTCCTTTTATCATGAGTGAGAAAGAGTTTGTTCTGATATACGAGCTAGCAAAGAAAGAATCCTCTGTCATCTCAGCTGGGATCCAGATGCAGATTCCAGCGTCACGCGCTGGAATGACATCAGACAAGGCTTATTCAATCGGCACTATGATAGAACTGCCACGAGCGGCACTGATTGCTGATAAGTTAGCAAAACATGCAGAGTTTTTTAGTTTTGGCACTAATGATTTAACGCAAACAACCATGGGACTTTCAAGAGATGATTCAGTTAATTTCCTCGATTCTTATAAGGAAAGCAACATATTCGAAAACGACCCGTTTGAAGTGCTGGACATCGAAGGGGTAGGGGAGTTAATCAAGATAGCCATTGAAAGAGGCAAAAAAACCCGAAAAGAAATAAAACTGGGTATATGTGGAGAGCATGGAGCAGATCCAAGATCTATAGAGTTTCTCATCGAATCAGGGGTGGATTATGTTTCATGCTCACCCTATAGAGTACCGGTTGCAAAGTTAGTGGCAGCACAATTTAGCATAAAATCTAAGTTTGTTGGGTAAATTATAGCTAAAGTAATTTAGGTTTACCTACAATTTGATAAGTGTGAAACTCGTCATTCCGCTACTTGTTAGCGGAATCTATCCGCGGCGGTATGACGTAGGGCTGTGCTAGCTATAGATCCCAGTGTCAGCTACTCGGATGACATCCTGCTTGGCAAAGATTTCTCTTAAATCACACCTTTTGTATACCTGAACTCACGTGTTCAACTTTATTTTCTTCCATTTCTCTATAACTTGGTAACGTAGAACTTTTTATATGCCACCCGGTAACTATTGCAACTAAAGCAGCTACAATACCGCAAACCACTGCACCAGCTACAAATGGAACCATCACAGCAGCAGTAATGAATAATCCTGTAATAACAACTCCAACAACATCTTTTGTCAATGAGGTGTAAAAATTTTCCTTATATTTAGTTTCTTTTTCATTTGGCATAGAAAATTGAGCATCTACAAAGCCGTTAGCTTTATTATCATTATTTGGTGTGGCAGTTTGCTTAGTATTTGTTTCCTCTGGTATTACAGGCGTTTTATTTTTGTTATTATGATTTGATTGGCCATTAACACTACTTGACACAGGTTGGTTAGCATTTGCTTCTGTTACTATAGGAGGTGCTGGTACTATATTTTCTTCTGCATTGGGTGTTTCTGGTGTAATAAAGTTTAAAAGTACCTGAGTAATTTCTTCTTGTGTATTATTCATAGCCAACTCTAAAGCTGCTTGTCTGCTTTCAGCATTTACATAACCTAAAAATGCCCCAACTTCTTGGACATTACCTTGAACAATAGCAGAATTCAAGGCATGCAATTTTTCTTCTTCATTAAATTTGCCACTATCCAAAAGTACCTTAACAACGTCAGCTTGTTTTGTTATTGCAGCTATATCCAATATAGTCCTGGAAGCAGTATCTGTAAGATGGATTACAGCATCTAAATCTGTAAACAATTTTACAACATCTAGAAATACGCTACGATCGCCGGTAATATTGGACTCTCTTACAGCATTTGCAAACAAGTCAAAAATTGCCGGATTTGTTTCTCTCCCTTGTATTAGTTGCTCATAAAGTACTTCAGCAGTCATACCAGGGTTTATGAAGTCACTAGAATCTACTTCATTGCTGTCTGCTTTATTTTCTTCTACATTAGGTACCTCTTCTTCCTCATTTATCGCTGCAGCTATTTGTTCTTGTTGAGAAAGCTTGAACCCATTTCTAAGAAAAAGATCCTTAACGCGTGGGTTGTTATTTTCGGTTGCATGTTTTAGAAGTAAGTCTCCTAATGAATTGTCTCCTTCACACTTACTTTGAAAATCAATTTCTTTCCACTTTGGTTCCTTTTGCAAGTCTTTAAGGCTAGCAGTTCCCTTATCATCATATTTTACAATTGTAGCTATCTTTCGATACAACTCTCTAATATCATCATTACTATATACCATAACTAAACCTATTACTATATGTTAGTTTATTATAGCAACTCTCTCGCAATGAGTCAAGGTATATTGCAGTTTCAAGCAGCATGATATATATTGAATGCTTTATTTATGGTTCTTAAAGCAAATGATGGAAGATTTAGCCTATAAATTAGTGAAAGTGACCGAAGCTGCAGCGCTTGCTGCATATAAACTAGCAGGCTTCGGCGATGAAAAAAAGGCTGATCAGGTTGCAGTTGATGCAATGCGAACAGTGTTAAATTCTATGGAAATAAATGGTACTATCGTAATTGGTGAAGGTGAGAGAGATGAAGCGCCGATGCTATATATTGGCGAGAAGGTTGGCACTGGAAATGGTCCTGAAATCGACATTGCTGTTGACCCACTTGAGGGTACCACAATTTGCGCTCACTACAAACAGGGGGCAATGTCCGTTCTTGCTGCAACGAAAAAAGGTAATTTTTTACATGCACCTGATGTTTATATGGAAAAGATAGCAGTAGGAAAAAATCTTCCAGAGGGTGTAGTCTCACTAAAAAATAGCATTGAAAAGAATCTAGACAATTTAGCCAAGGCAAAAAAATGCAAAGTAAATGATCTCGTGGTAACTGTACTTAAACGTGAAAGGCATGATGAATTAATATCGAAAATCAGGAAATTAGGAGCAAAAGTTAAACTAATAGATGATGGTGATGTTGCGGCCGTAGTTTCACTAGTAAATGGCAATCACGATATGTATATCGGTATAGGAGGAGCACCAGAAGGGGTGCTTGCGGCTGCAGCGCTAAGCTCAATCGGCGGACAGATGGAGGGAAGGTTAATATTTGACACGGATCAGTTAAGAGAAAGAGCAAAAAATTTGAACATTCACGATCCAGAAAAAATCTACACCATAAAAGATATGGCAAGAGGTGAATCAGTGTTCATTGCAACTGGAGTAACAAACGGAGAACTTGTGGATGGAGTTGATAACTTCTGTTCAACTAGTTCTTTAATAATTCTACCTAACAAGCTGATAAAGCTGCAAGTTATACAAAAGTTAGGTTAATTATTTTTCAATATATTATGTAAGAGTTAAAGGGAGTGTTAAAATGTTAGATTCATTTTCTCAAGAGAAACGAATTGTACAAGAAGTTCCTCAAGATGGACATAAAAAGAAGGCTGAACCCTTTTCAAAACCTCTTATCTATTGTTTCTTAAACCACTCTGCTGAACGGAGACAGTTTAGGCTGTTATGCCTGGCGGCTTTGTTGGAATAAGTTTTTCAACACTGCTAACAATAAAATTGATTGTATCGTCAGCTACCTTATCGAATTTATCATTTATCTTTTTTCCTATTTCTTCATTTTTAACATATTCGTGTAGAGCTAAAGCAGTTATAGCTGCACATGCTGCAATTAAGCCAGTTTTTGCTATAATGAGCATTGATAATCCTCCTGCAAATATAAATGTTAATCCAATAGCTAGGTTTATAATTTTACTTTGTGTTGTTTGTTGTGCTGCCTGATTCTGATCTACTTTTTCTTTTTCAAGAACGTTTGATATTGTTTTTGAGAAAATTTTTACCACGATTGTTGCAATTGCGATCATAGCTAATCCTATGGCTATTTTTGCTAAGAGAAAAAATGATGAGAACACCATTGCAAAGAATAGTAAGCCAGCTCCTACAATTAGTAACTTATTTTTAGGTTGGATTTCATTTGACATAATAAACCTCCATTTCATAACTGCCGGAGTATACCTAATATAAAATACGGAGATAGTCAACATATTTTATGAAAGGGCGCGTTAAAAATTTTTTTCATATTGTTCTTCGCCGCCTCGTGGTTAAATTTGGAATTTTAGAAAGAGTTACGTATTATTTAAAATTCTTGTATACTGTTTTGAATCAGTTAAATAGATAATGAAGTGCAGGACGCAGTTTTAATTTTACAAGATGGCAAGTGCTTTTGGGGAAAATCAGTAGGTAAAAAAGGCAAGTGCATAGGTGAGGTCTGTTTTACCACTGGTATGACCGGTTATCAGCATACTATAACTGATCCTTCTTTTGCTGATCAAATTATAACGTTCACTTTTCCTCATATTGGTAACATTGGAATAAACCATAAAGATAATGAAGGAAAGAAAATTTTTGCAAGTGGTGTGGTTATGCGTGAACTTTCTTCTATGTCCCACCCTTCTTCATATATCAGTTTAAATGATTGGTTAGAGAAAAATAACGTGATTGGGATATCAGGAGTTGATACTAGAGCTTTAACGAGACATTTGAGAGAACATGGATCTCAAAATGGAATGATATGCCCGTCAAGCGAGACGTATGTGTTGGATGAATTGAAGAAATACAAACCTGTAAATGGGATGGAAATAACCAATAAAGTTAGCTTGCATAGTAATTTTAAAAGTGACCTTAATGCAAAATATAGGGTTGTAATCGTTGATTTTGGCGTAAAAATCAGTATAGTTTCACGCTTAATAGAACTTGGTTGTACAGTTGAATTAATCAGACCAAGCACAGGTTTTGCTCAAAAAGTGTTGAGTATGAATCCAGATGGTATAGTGCTTTCAAATGGTCCTGGTGATCCGCAAGAAATAGGAGAGAGTGTAGTTTCAGAAATAGAAATTATTATAAAATCTAAAATACCAATTTTTGGCATATGCATGGGCCATCAATTACTTGCGATTACTTTGGGGGCAAAGACCATCAAGATGGATATTGGTCACCGAGGGAGTAACCATCCAGTTTATGATGTAAGTAGTGGAAAAGTTGAGATCACTAGCCAAAATCATGGTTTCGTTGTTGATTCAGCTTCTCTTCTAAGTAATGTTGAAATTACTCACATTTCTCTATTTGATAATAGTGTAGAGGGAATAATGATGAAGGATTACCTAGTCTTTTCTGTGCAATACCATCCAGAAGAAGCGCCAGGTACGCATGATTCGCATTATTTGTTTAGACGTTTTATTGGCAATATTGTGTTGTATAAAATGAAATCTGCATGATTTTAATCAGGGTGGGTTTTATTGCTTGATTTTTTAATTTTAGGTGTTTAGTATTAAATACAATAAAAGCTTGAGTTAAGGTACTAAAATAGCGTTCTCTTAACAAATTTTTGTGGAGGAGTGACCGAGTGGTTAAAGGTAACAGACTGTAAATCTGTCCGCATTGCGTACGTAGGTTCGAATCCTACCTCCTCCATTGTGCGGGTATAGCTCAATGGTAGAGCTCTAGCCTTCCAAGCTAGTGACGTGGGTTCGATTCCCACTATCCGCTCTTTTTTTTGTTGTATTTTTATAAAATCAACATATTATTTATTGATGTATTTGTATTTTAGGTAGAAAAGTTTAAATTATGACAGCAGTAGTGGAAGCATTTGGAAAGCCGCATGTAAATGTGGGAACAATAGGACATGTGGATCATGGGAAGACAACGTTAACAGCGGCGATAACAAAGCATTATGGAAATTTTGTAGCGTACGATCAGATAGATAAAGCGCCAGAAGAAAGGAAGAGGGGGATAACGATAGCAACAGCGCATGTTGAGTATCAGACGGAAAAAAGGCATTATGCACACGTTGATTGTCCTGGACATGCTGACTATGTAAAGAATATGATAGTAGGTGCAGCACAGATGGATGCAGCGATATTGGTAGTGTCGGGAGTTGATGGGCCAATGCCACAAACGAGAGAGCATATATTGCTGGCGAAGCAGGTGGGTGTTGGATATATCGTGGTGTATATAAATAAAGCTGATGTTGCTGATGCTGATATGATAGATTTAGTAGAAATGGAAGTGAGGGAATTGCTGAGTAAATACGGATTTCCAGGGGATGAAGTGCCTGTGGTAGTTGGGTCAGCACTCAAGGCGCTGGAGGATGACAGCGGCGAATATGGAAAGAAATCAATAGACAAATTGATGGAAAAGTTAGATGAATATGTGGCGGTTCCACCAAGGCCTGTGGATTTACCATTTTTATTGCCAATCGAAGATGTATTTTCGATATCGGGGCGAGGGACGGTGGTAACAGGAAGAATAGAGAAGGGAGAGATAAAGACGGGAGAAGAGATAGAGATAATAGGTCTGAAGGAGACGCAAAAGACGATATGCACAGGTGTAGAAATGTTTAAGAAGTTGCTGGATAAGGGAAGTGCAGGACTCAATGTAGGAATATTGTTAAGAGGAACAAAAAGAGAAGAAGTGGAGAGAGGGCAAGTATTAGCAAAACCGGGGACGATAACGCCGCATAGAAAGTTTAAGGCGGAGGTTTATATATTAAAGAAAGAGGAAGGAGGAAGGCATACACCATTTTTTGCGAATTACCAGCCACAGTTTTATTTAAGGACAACGGATGTAACTGGGAGCATAAAATTGCTAGATGGGAAGGAGATGGTAATGCCAGGAGATAATGTGAGTGTAGAAGTAGAATTGCAAGTACCGATAGCAATGGATAAGGGATTGCGTTTTGCGATAAGAGAAGGCGGTAGAACTGTTGGTTCTGGTGTTGTTTCTGAGATTTTGGAGTGAGTGTAGTAACTAAGATGAAGCAAGATATATATATTAACATTAAGGCTTTCGATTGTTCTTTATTGGAGGAGTGTGTTCGAAAATTTGTTGATGAATTAAAGCGGTCCAGTGCAAAATTATCTGGTCCGATTGCGTTGCCAAGAAAAGATTCTAAATTTATTGTTAATAGATCTCCTCATGTTGATAAAAAATCTCGTGAACAGTTTGAAATAAGAACTTCTAGGCGTTTGATTGTTTTACATGATCTTACTCCTACTATGATGCAGATGCTTACAGGTTTATCTTTTTCTGCTGGCGTAGAAGTGGATTTAAAAGTCAAGGAAGTTAAGGTTTAGGAGAAGGAAATGAAGAGAATAAATTCGCTGAGGAGAATTGGTTTACTAATGATGAATATTGGTCATACTGCTATGTATTCTGACAATAGTCGCATGGCTGTAACTTTATTGCATCTCAGCGAAACTTATATTATTGATATAAAAGGACAAGATAAATGTGGCTATAATTCAGTCATTTTAGGCACAGGAGATTTTAAAAATATAGCAAAACCTCAGTTGGAATATTTAAAGAAAAAGGGTATAAATAATAAATGTAAGTTATACGAAAGTAGATTAAATGACCTGTCGGGAATAGAATGTGGTAAAAAAGTGGGAATCAATCATTTTGTGGTTGGTCAATATCTTGATATTACGGGTTATTCTATAGGTAAAGGATTTGCTGGTGTGATGAAGCGGCATAATTTCAGTGGGCTTAGGGCATCTCATGGTGTTTCTATTGCTCACAGATCACAAGGTTCTACTGGTCAATGTCAGGATCCTGGTAGAGTATTTAAAGGAAAGAAAATGGCTGGTCATTTAGGTAACAGCAGAATAACTGCACAAAATATGAAGATATTATCCATTGATCATGAAAATAGTATAATTGCTGTGAAGGGTAATAATGTTCCTGGGTTTAAAAATTCCTATATTTTTGTAAGAGATGCAGTTAAAAAATCTTTACATAAAGATGTTTCTTTTCCGATAGGTCTACTGTTAGATGTAAATGATGATGCTAGTAATTTGGTAAGTTAGTTATGGAATGTAATTTAGTTAATCTATCTAATAATAATGTAGGTACTGCTCAGCTCAATCCTTTGATATTTTCTGCTAAGCAAAAATTGAGTATTTTGCATGATATAGTGAGATGGCAATTAGCGAAGAGAAGAGCTGGTACTCATAAAACAAAAGGTATCAGTGATGTCTCTGGTACAACAGCTAAACCTTATGGTCAAAAACGTACCGGTAGGGCAAGACAAGGGAGCTTGCGATCTCCTCAATTTAGAGGTGGTGGGATTATTTTCGGCCCTGTTGTGAGGAGTCATAGTTATTCTCTTAATAAGAAGGTACGCAAATTTGGTTTAAAAATTGCTTTATCTCTAAAGTATTTAAATAATCAAGTGATTATTCTGGATAATTTAAATATTGATGTGAAGAAAACGTCTGAAATGTGTAAATGTATTAAAAATTTTAAATTTTCTTCCTTTTTGATAGTTGGTGATTATGGAAATGATTTGTTGCGTGCTGTTAGAAACTTGCATTATGTAGACTTAATCAAACCTATTGGGTTAAATGTTTTTGATATATTGAATCACGAATGCGTGATGTTGACAAAGGATACTTTAAAGCATCTTGAAGGTAGATTGTTATGATCAAATATAATGATATAATAAAATCTCCTATAATTACAGAAAAGGCCTCTTTTTTGAGGGAGAAGTTTAATAAATATTCTTTGTATGTTTTTGTAAATGTAAATAAGCGTCAAATAAAGTTGGCAATAGAGTCTCTATTTGATGTTAAAATTTCTTCTATAAATGTTGTTAGAATTAAGCCTAAATATAGGCGTTTCAGGGGTGTGATTGGTTGTGAAAAACAGAAAAAGAAAGTTTATTTTTCTTTGATAGATGGTCAAAAATTAGATATAATGAGCGTTTAATATGGGTATGAAATTTTTTAATCCTGTTACTCCGTCTTCTCGTGGGACTGTGTTAGTAAGTAAAGTTGGTTTATCAAAAGATGAGCCAGAAAAGTCTCTTACATCCGGTAAAAAGTCCAGTGGTGGAAGAAATAATTATGGTAGAATTACAACTCGTCATAGGGGTGGTGGTCACAAAAAGAAGTATAGAGTTATAGATTTTAAGCGTAATAGAAGTGGTCAGGGTATAGTTGAAAAAATAGAGTATGATCCAAATAGAAGTGGGTTTTTAGCGTTAATATCATATAAGGAAGATGATATTAAGTCTTATATATTAGCTCCTCAAGGTATGAAGCCTGGTGATGTTGTTACAGCTGGAAATGATGCTGATATTTTACCAGGGAATTGTTTGCTACTCAAGTATATACCTGTTGGTTCTTTCGTTCATAATGTTGAGCTGAAACCAGGTAATGGTGCTGCGATTGCTAAAGCTGCTGGTTGTTATGCGCAAATCGTTGGTCGTGATGGCCAATATGTTTTATTACGACTCAGGTCTGGTCAAATTAGGTTGATTTTATCTTCTTGCAAGGCTACTATTGGTGTAGTATCTAACCCTGACCATAAGAATAGAAAGCTGGGTAAAGCTGGAAGAAGTAGGTGGCTTGGAATTAGACCTACTGTGCGTGGGGTTGCGATGAATCCGGTTGACCATCCTCATGGAGGTGGGGAAGGAAAAACCTCTGGTGGTCGTCATCCTGTTACTCCTTGGGGTGTTGCAACAAAAGGAAAGAAAACTCGGAGGAAAAATAAATCTAGTGATAAGTATATAAAACAATTGAAAGGTTAGTTTATGAGTAGATCTGCGTGGAAGCCTCCTTTTTGTCATCCTTCTATATTAAAGTCGGTGAATAATGCTTTAAACAAGGGGTTTGTTAACATGGCTATAAAAGTTCATTCCAGGGCTTCTGTAATTCTTCCTAATTGTTTAGGTTTAAAGTTTGCTGTTTATAATGGTAAGGATTACATTCCTGTTAATGTTAATGATCAGAATATGATAGGTCATAAATTTGGTGAATTTTCTCCCACTCGTAAATTTACTGGGCATAGTGGTGATAAAAAGGCGACAAGAAGGTAATTGATATGAAAAACAGAGATGTAATAGTTAAAGCTGGTTCTAGGGTTTTAAAATCAACTTCTCGTAAATTGAATTTGGTTGCTGGTTTAGTACGTAATAAAAAAGTTTCTTTTGCCACTGTGCAATTAAGATTTTGTGAAAAGAAAGCTGCGGGTCTTATAAGGAAGGTATTAAATTCTGCGATTGCTAATGCTCAATATAATTATGGATTGGATATCGATAATTTATATATAAAAGAAATTTTAATAGGTAAGTCTCTTACTTTGCGTAGGGTATGTCCAAAAGCTATGGGTAGAGCTAATAGAGTTAGTAAACGTTATAGTAATATAACTGTAAAATTGGGGGAAATTATATGATTCATAAAAATAGAAAATTAATAAGGAAAGTGCAAAAGTATGGGAAACGTTAATCCTAAAGGATTTAGGTTAAAAATAATTAATACTTGGTCATCTATTTGGTATGCTGAGAAGGGTTATAAACAAGGGTTGCATCAAGATTTATCTATTCGCAGTTATATAAATGAATCTTTTAAGCATGCTGGTGTTTCTAAAGTAATTATAGAGCGTACGATCGATTTGGTGTCTGTAATAATACATTCTTCTAGACCTGGAGTGATAATAGGTAAGAAAGGCTCAGATATTGAGAAGATAAAGCAAAAAATAGCTGAAAAAGTAAAAAATAATGTAGAAGTGAATGTAGTAGGGGTTAAAAGGTCTGAAATAGATGCAGTTTTAATATCAAGCAGCATTGCACAACAGTTAGAAAAAAGGGTTTCATTTAGAAGAGCGATGAAAAAAGCTATTCAAAGTTGTTTGAGGATGGGTGCTAGAGGTATTAAAGTAAGTTGTTCTGGGCGCCTTGGCGGAGCTGAGATAGCTCGTACTGAATGGTATAAAGAAGGTCGTTTGCCTTTGCATACTTTACGTGCTAATATAGATTATGCTTTTTGTGAAGCAAAAACTATATATGGCATCATAGGAGTTAAGGTCTGGGTTTATATTGGTAATTAATTAGGTATATTGAAATGTTTGTTCCCAAAAAAAGTAAATATAAAAAAGTATTTAAAGGACGAATTAAGGGTAATACGAAAGGTGGTAGTACGCTATCTTTTGGAAATTATGGTCTAAAGGCTATGGAAGCTGGTAGGGTTCAGTCTAAGCATATTGAAACTGCAAGGCGTGTAATATCTAGAACATTAAAACGCTCTGGTAAAGTGTGGATAAGAATTTTTCCTGATACCCCTGTTAGTAAAAAGCCGGCAGATGTGCGTATGGGTAAAGGGAAAGGTAGTGTTGAATTTTGGGTATTTAAAGCTAAGCCCGGTAGAATGTTGTTTGAAATTAGCAGTGATGTTCCCATGCATTTAGCAAAATTGGCGCTTGAAAAGGCAACCGCTAAGCTTCCTATGAAGTGTAAATTTGTATCTAATCATAATTAAATGGAGTTGCAATGGATATAGCTGACATTAGGTCAAAATCCTCACAAGAATTGCATGAAATTCTTGTAAATTTGAGAAAAGAGTTTGTTAATTTGGTTTTTCAAAAAAAATTAGGCCAGTGCAACAATATTTCGCGTTTTGGTTTGATAAAAAAGAGCATAGCTCGTATTCTAACTGCATTAAATGAAAGAAAAGGAGAGGAAAAGAATGCCTAAGAAGGTTTTTTGTGGTACTGTAATTAAGACTAAATGTGATAAAATTGTAAAGGTTTCGGTATTACAAGTGTATAAGGATGAGCTGTATAAAAAGGTTATAAAAAAATACAAAAAGTATACAGCACATGATGAGAATAATAGTTGTAAAGAAGGGGACAAGGTTTTAATACAAGAACACAAGCCTATTTCTATTACTAAAAAATGGGTTGTTGTTAATAGCTCACATTGAATAGGATATTTATATGATTCAAAAAAATACATTGTTGGAAGTAGCTGATAATTCTGGTGCGCGTGCAGTGCTTTGTATTGGTTTATTGGGTAGTAGAAAGTCTGCATCTATAGGTGACACAGTTATTGTATCTACTAAATCTATTACTCCAAGAGGGAAGATTGAGAAGGGAAAAGTATATAGAGCAGTTGTGGTGAGGGTGAAAAGCCCTATTAGAAAATCTGATGGTTCTGTAATTCGTTTTTCTAGCAATGCTGTAGTTTTGATTAACGATCAAGGTGAACCACTTGGCACTCGGGTATTTGGTCCGGTAAAAAAGTTATCATCTGGTTCTTTTATGAAGATAATGTCATTAGCTGTTGAGGTTTTATAATGAGTGCTAAAGTAAAAAGTGGTGACGACGTTATAGTTTTAACTGGTAGAGATAAGGGAAAAATTGGTAAAGTGATTAAAGTTGTGGCATGTGATGCTAAAAGAAAGGTAATTGTTTCTGGGGTAAATGTACATAAGAGACACACTAAACCAAAAGCTGGTAGTAGTGGTGGTATATTAAATAAAGAGTCAGCTATTGATATATCCAACGTTGCAACATTGGACCCTAAATATAAAATTCCAACTAGAGTGGGGTTTAAGGTTATAGACGGTAGAAAAGTGCGTTTTGCAAAAGTTTCTGGAGAAGTGATAGATTAGGTTGATATGTTTAAAGAATTGTATAAAGATAGCATAGTAAAGTCCTTAAAGGATAAGTTTAATTACGGCAATATAATGCAAGTGCCTAAATTTGTCAAGGTGTGTATCAATATGGGCGTTGGAGATGCTGCTACAGATAGTAAAGCAATAAATGAACCACTTGATAGCCTATATTTGATTGCTGGGCAGAAGCCTTTATCAACTTTTGCAAAAAAATCTATTTCTGGCTTCAAGATCAGAAAAGGTGCTACAGTAGGTTGCAAAGTAACTTTGCGTAGAGATAAAATGTATGAGTTTTTAGAAAGATTGATATATATTGCTTTGCCAAGGGAAAAAGATTTTAGAGGATTCAGTGTGAAGCAATTTGACGGTAATGGTAATTTTTCCTTTGGTATAAAGGAACATATCTCGTTTTTAGAAATAGACTATGATAAAATAAGTAAAATTAGAGGTATGGATATTAATATTATAACAAGTGCAGTTAATGATAAGGAAGCAAAGGAATTATTACTGGCTCTTAAATTTCCTTTTTTTGATTAATTGAGAGGAGAAATATATGGCAAAAAAATCTATGATAGAAAGAAATCTTCGCAGAATAAAGCTGTGCGATCAATATAAAGAAAAAAGAGAAAAATTGAAATCTATAATAAATGATAAGAATTTGTCTATTGTAGAAAGGTTTACAGCTCAAAATAAATTAATTAAAAAATTGCCTAGAAATTCTTCTAAAACCAAAATTAGAAATAGGTGTGCTTTAACTGGGAGACCAAGAGGAGTATATAGAAAATTTGGTTTATGTAGAATTGTTTTGCGTGATTTATGTTCTTTTGGGCAAGTTCCAGGAGTTACAAAGTCTAGTTGGTGAATATAATATAAGGAGTATATTGTGGCGTTATCTGATAGTATTGGTGATTTTTTAACAAGGATACGTAATGCTCAATTAGCAATGCATAGAACAACAAGAGTGTTGTTTTCTAAAGTGAATTCTTCTATACTGAAGATTTTAAAAGATGAAGGGTATATCCTTGATTATGAAAAGCAAGTTGTAGATAATTTACCTTCTTTCATTGTAAAATTGAAGTATTATGAGAAATCACCTGTAATTAGTGACATAGTTAGGGTGTCAAAGCCTGGTTGTCGTCGTTATTCTAAGTATAAGGACATTTCTAAAGCATATAATGGTCTTGGTATTTTTATTATATCGACACCCAAAGGAGTGATGACTGATTATAATGCACATAAGTTAAAGGTTGGTGGAGAAGTTTTGTGTCGTGTGTTTTAAATAATAGGAGAAATTCATGTCTCGTATAGGTGCTGCTCCTATCAATATTCCTGCTGGTGTTTCAGTTGAATATAATAATGGTAGTGTGTTAATAAAGAGCGCTAAGGCTGAAAAAGAAGTTAGCTTAATCAGTGATGTTGTGTGCCGGATTGTTGATAATCAGCTATTGCTTTCTGTTGATCAAGATAAAGATGATTATGATGAAATAAAGCCTATGTGGGGCACTTATAGGAGTAATATTAATAATATCATTAACGGCATGATTGATGGTTTTTCTGTTAATCTTGAGATTAACGGTGTTGGATATAAGGCAGAGTGTGATGGTAAGTATTTGACTTTGTATCTTGGTTATAGCCATAATGTTAAATATAAAGTGCCTAAAGATGTTGAGATTAAGTGTATAAAGCCAACTCACTTAGTAGTTAGTGGTATGGATAAGCAGAAGGTCTATATGGTGGCGTCTGATATATGCAAAATTAGAAAATATGATCCTTATAAAGGTAAGGGTGTTGTAATAAAGGGTAAATTTATGTTGCGTAAAGTTGTAAGTAAAAAGAAGTAATTAAGATGAGAAGGTTATATAATTTTTTAAGTAATGCTGAAAAAAGGAAGTTGCGTAATAGAGCGAAGCTTGACAAGAGCGCTGAACGTTTGCGTATATCCATATTTAAATCTAATAGGCATTTTTATGTCCAGTTAATTAATGATGTAAAAGGAGTAACTCTCACTTCAGCTTCTACTTTGGATGCTAAAATTAAGGATGTATGTAAAGGGAAAGTCAACGCTGAAACTATAAAACAGGTTTCTTCTTTAATGGTTGAGCGTCTGTCTGGCATGAAATTAGAGCAGCAGCTTACGTTTGATCGTGGAGCGTATAAATATACAGGATTAGTTTCTCAATTTGCTGAGGCTTTAAGAAGTTCTGGATTTGAATTTTAGAAGGGTTTGAATATGGCTATAAAGAATTTACAAAATAATAATGATTTATCAGAGCTTTTAGTTTCGGTACGAAGAGTAACAACGGTTACCAAAGGTGGTAGAAGATTTTCATTTTCAATTTTGGTTGTTGTTGGCGATGAGAAGGGTAGGGTAGGATGTGGAATAGGTAAGCACGCAGAAGTTGCTGAAGCAAGAGTCAAAGCTGTAAATGCTGCAAAGAAATCGATGATTAGAGTATACTTGCGTGAAGGTAGAACTTTGCATCATGATATTAAAGCTAAATTTTGTTCTGGTGAGATAGTTTTAAGAACCGCAAGAGCCGGAACAGGTATTATTGCTGGTGGAGCGGTTAGGTCAGTTTTTGAGGTGTTAGGTATAAAGGATGTGGTAGCTAAATCTACTAGATCAAATAATCCTCATAACGTTATATGTGCGGTGTTTAAGGCTTTTGATAGTATGTTGTCTCCTCGTCAGGTGGCAAGCAAAAGAGGCAAAAAGGTTAGCGAGATAGTTGGAAACAGGTAAAGTATGAATAATGCTGTAAAATTAAACTCTATATTTACTAAATTATCTAAGAAAAAGAAGCCTAAGTTGCTGGGTAGAGGTATCGGTTGTGGTAAAGGTAAAACATCCGGTAGAGGGCATAAAGGGCAAAAGGCTAGAAGTGGAGTTTCCATAAATGGTTTTGAGGGTGGACAACAGTCTATATATACTCGTTTGCCTAAAAGAGGTTTTAAGCCTATACGTAGGAACATATACTCTATAATTAATGTTGGCGATATACAGCGCTTAATGGAAGCTAAAAAAATAGTGAAAGACTCTGTTATAGATAAGGAGAGGCTGTATAAATTAGGTTTTATAAAGTCTATTAAGAATAAAATTAAACTTCTTAATAAAGGTAAGTTGAGCGAAAAATTTGTGTTTCATGTTGATTTTGCGTCAGAAGCTGCAAAAAAATCTGTAGCTTCAGTTGGTGGTAGTGTGGAAATACTATCGTAAATCATGGGCAATAAATCCGCATTTAATAGCTTGGATCTTACGTTGTTATATAAAGGCGATTTATTAAAACGTATATTTTTTACGCTAATAGCTTTAATTTGCTATCGCTTGGGTACTTATGTGCCTATCCCTGGAATTAATCTTGATGTAATTAATGATATATTTCCCAAAGAGGGCTCAGGCGTTTTTGGAGTATTTAATTTATTTTCTGGTGGTGCATTGGCTAGAATGACAATTCTAGCATTGAACGTTATGCCATATATAATGGCTTCTATCATTATTCAGTTGCTTTCTTCTGCGATTAAAGGAATGAAGGAAGTTAAGAATGATGGAGAGTCAGGCCGTAGAAAGATGAATTCTTATATACGCTACCTGACCATAGTAATTTGTGTATTTCAATCAATTCCAATTTTGGTTGGATTGGAAGGGATGAATAGGGAAGGGGTATTGGTTGTAATCGAACCTGGTGTTATGTTTCGTACAATAGGTGTTTTTAGCCTTTTAGGTGGAACTATGCTTTTAATATGGCTTGGTGAACGAATCAGCGCTAGCGGTATAGGCAATGGTATCTCATTAATCATTTTCACGGGCATAATATCAGAGTTACACAGCGCTTTGTCATCTTTGTTAACGTTAAATAAAAACGGTAGCGTATCGTTATTTATTATCCTTTTTGTTTTGATATTGTTTTTTTTACTGCTACTCTTAGTCATTTTTGTAGAGTCTTCTTATAGAAAGGTTATTGTTCAATATCCTAAAAAGCAATTTAAAAGATTACATAATGACGATTTTACTTATATTCCATTGAAGATTAATTTATCTGGTGTAGTACCAACCATTTTTGCTAATGCAATTTTATTGACACCTATTTCAATTGCAAATTTCTATAAGGGGCACGCTTTTTCCGATTTTATTTTGAATTACTTTATGGCAAATAAAGTAGTATATATTGTAGCCTATTTGGTGCTGATAGTATTTTTTAATTTTTTCTATACCAATTTTATATTTAATCCAGAGGAAAACGCAGATTTTCTTAAAAAAAATGGTGGTTTTATACCTGGTAGAAGGCCTGGGAAACATACTTCTGATTACCTTCAAGATATAGTTTTTAAGTTGACATTCATTGGCTCTGCGTATTTGGTAGTTATATGTACCGTACCTGAAGTTATGAGATATTATTATGATATACCATTTATTTTTGGTGGAACGAGCTTGCTGATTATAGTGAACGTTATTACTGATACTATTGTGCAAATACAATCTTATATTTTTTCGAATAGGTACGACAGCTGGATAAAGAAATATGAGTCTAAAACGAGGAAAGTAAGATGATCATTACGATTTTTGGTCCTCCAGGTTCTGGTAAAGGTACTCAGTCAAGCTTGTTAATAGCAAAATATAATTTAAAATTAATTTCAGTAGGGGATTTATTAAGGAATATTATATCTAGCAGTAGTGAGTTAGGTGAAAAAATAAAGGGTACCGTAGAATCTGGTAATTTAATTCAAGATGAAATTATATGTGGATTATTGCGTGACCAGCTTGCATCAATGGATGGTAATTGCTTGTTAGACGGGTTTCCGAGAAATTTAAACCAAGCTCATTTCTTGACTCAAATTTTGCAGGAGAAATATAGTACAGATGTTGATATTGTAATTGAGCTGCAGCTTGACGATAATATTGCAATCGATAGATTAAAAAATCGTCTTGCGTGTTTGGACTGTAAAAGTATATATAGTATATCTTCTTTTAAGAGTACTACTTGTGCTAAGTGTAAAAGTACGAAGTTAGAGAAAAGAATTGATGATGCTGATATGTCTGCAATTAATAAGAGAATAAGTGAATATCACCTTCAAATGAAAGGTTTACGCGAGTATTATAAAGGCAAATTATTAACAATTGACGCTAATTTGAGTGTTGATGAGGTAACGCAAGAGATTGAAAGTAAAATTTCTTGTAATTTGGTTTGACTCTGAGTTGTTTTATGGTATAAATTAAGAGTTGTTATTAATAAAGTATCGAGGTACCAGTGGCACGTATTGCAGGCATAAATATTCCAGTGAGGAAATGTGTTCCTTTTGCATTAACTTATATATATGGTATAGGTATTGCTACTGCGAATGTAATTTGTCACGCTTGCGAAGTTGATAAGCGCAAACGTGTTTCAGAATTACGAGATGAAGATATAGAAAAGATCAGCAGTTTCATTAGGCAAAATTATGTTATAGAAGGTGAGCTCAGAAAAGAAGTGGCTATGAACATAAAATCTTTAGTGGAAATGGGATGCTATAGAGGAGTGAGACATAGAAAAGGTTTACCTGTGAGAGGGCAAAGGACTCATACTAATGCTAAGACTCGTAAAGGTAGATCTCGGTTGCCTATTGCTGGGAAAAAATAAAATTTATTATTATTGTGAGTTTTAATGAAAAAAGTCAAAACGGTTGGTAAGAGTACAAAAGAGTTTATTACTGGTGTTGTTCATATTCGTGCAACTTTTAATAATACTTTTGTAAATGTAACTGATGTTCATGGTAATACGCTATGTCAAACTTCTGTGGGTGCATGTGGTTTTTCAGGTTCGAGAAAATCCACACCTTATGCTGCAGGTAAGGCTGCGGAGGCTGCTGCGAAGAAGGCAATGGAGAGATTTGGTATGAAGGTTGTCTCTGTAATAATTCGTGGTCCTGGCTTTGGTACCGAAGCTGCGGTTAAAGCACTTCAGAGCTGTGGGTTGACTGTGACTTCAATTGCAGATAAAACCGCAATTCCTCATAATGGGTGCAGGTTAAGAAAAAAAAGAAGAGTATAGGATATTTGAAAAGGTTGTTTTATGTATTATAATAATGATGTTTCTCTCTGTAGCAATTTAGATAAATTGATTAAACCTAGTTCAGTTAAGGTAATATCAGATGATTCCAGTGAAAAAAGTGATATAGTGCTAGAACCGTTGGAAAGTGGTTTTGCTTTAACATTAGGTAATGCATTAAGACGTGTAATGTTATCTTCTCTTAAAGGTAGTGCTGTTTATGGAATAAAAATTGAAGGTGTAACTCATGAGTTTACTTCAGTTCAAGGGGTGAGAGAAGACGTAACTGATATAGTATTAAATATGGGCATGTTGAGGTGTAAATTAAATGGTGCTTCTAATAAATGCTTAAATTTAAACGCTAAAGGGCCTTGCCAGGTATTAGCTGGGATGATAGAAACTGATGATCAATGCTCTATTGTTAATAAAGATTTATTAATATGTACGCTGGGGCAAAATGTAGAGCTTAACATGACCATATATGTGGCTAGCGGAAAAGGTTATCTTCCTGTAATTAAGTATAAAGAAAATGAACTTTTGAAGCTTATGAGTGAACAGGATTTAATTGGATTTATTCCAGTTAATGCTTTGTATAGCCCTGTCAACAGGGTTTCGTACAGGGTAGAGAACAGTCGTGTTGGCCAAGTGACTGATAAGGATAAGCTGATATTGTCAATTGAAACTGATGGTACAATCTCTCCGAGTCAAGCTGTTGACTCTGCTGCAAGAATATTGCAGGAGCAACTTCAGCCCTTTATTAGTTCTGATGTAAGTTATAAAAAATTGCAGGTTTCTTCGTCTAGTGGTGCTAAAGATTTGGGTTATGACCCTGTCTTATTGCGTAAGGTAGATGAAATGGAATTATCTGTCAGATCTCATAACTGTCTGAAAAACGAAAATATCACTTATATAGGTGATCTTGTGCAAAAGACAGAAGGTGAAATGTTAAGAACTGCTAATTTTGGCAGAAAGTCTTTGAATGAGATTAAGGCAGTTTTGGCTAATTTTGGCTTGTCTTTGGGTATGAATGTGCTAAATTGGCCGCCTAAGGATATAGATGAGTTGGCTAAACAACATACTGATGAAGATTAGGTGATATATGAAACATGGAATAAAAAAACGTAAACTATCTCGTTGCACTGAACATAGATTATCGACGTTAAAGAATCTATCTATCTCATTAATTAACCATGAGCAGATTGTAACTACTTTACCAAAAGCTAAGGAACTTCGTCCATATGTCGAAAAGTTTATTACAATTGCTAAGAATAAGAATACTTTACATGGTAGAAGACTTTTGCTTTCACGCCTTCATAATAGTAAGTTAGCAGTTGATAAGTTATTAAACGTCTTAGCCAGCCGTTATCAAGATCGTAAAGGTGGGTATTCTAGAATAATAAAATTTAGCACTCGAAAGGGTGATTGCGCTTCAATGGCAGTGATAGAACTGGTTGATAGGGATATTGCAGCAAGAGGTAAGGTTTATAGTAAAAATAAAGAAGGAGGCAAAGTAGTTACACAAAGTTAATTGTTATCATAATTGTTCTTCTTATGGTAAGTAGGTTACGCTACTTTGTAGGTTACTTTGGCGAGTTATTAATTTTAGTATATTTAAAACTGAAATGGTATAATGTTATAAAACGCCGTTACCGTTGTAAGTTCGGTGAAATTGACTTAATTGTATCTAAAAAAAAGGAGCTGATTTTTATAGAAGTTAAAACAAGTTTACTTGGAAAAGAAATACCGATATCTCATCTTCAATGTCATTCTATTATAAATTCTTCTAAGTATTTCTTAAGTAAAAACCTTAGTTTTTTAGATTATTCAGTCAGATATGATTTATATTTTCTTTCCTTAAAGAGAAGACCTGTTTATATAAAAAATGCTTGGATTGAAGAATGAAAGATTTGTAGCTGAATTAATTTAGATTTACTGGATTTAATATGAAAAAGACCCAATACAATAATTTAGTTTCATCTTACGCTAGAGTGCTGTTTCATGTCTCAGGAAGCAGGTTAGGTATTATAAGGAAAGAAGTAGAATTTCTGTTGGCTTTTTTTAAGGATCAACGTGATGTTTTTGTGTACCTATCTCATCCTATGATTTCTTTTGCACACAAAAAAGAAGTGATGCTTTCTATAAATGAGCACTTGAGTGAGAATTTAGTAAAATTTATTATGGTTATATTTGCAAATAAACGCTCTAGTTTATTGATCCTTATATTAGAAAAATTCTTAAGTCTTGCAAGAGAAAATGAAAATGAATTCGAGATTACTATAAAGTCAGCAGAAACTTTAAAGGAATCTGATATAAAAATAATTACTGAATCTTTGAGCTTTCTTGGTAAAATAATAAAAGTAAGCAATGTGGTTGACCCTTCTATACTAGGTGGCTTCGTAGTTAGGTATGGTTTTAATTTGATCGATGCTTCGCTAAAAAGTTGCTTGGATAGGTTAGTTGAATTAAGTAAAATGGAAATATTAAAAGTAAGGAATTTTGTATGAAGAACAGTATGAATGTTTCTGAGATAGCAAGTATAATAAGAGAAAAGGTTGAGATGTTTGATAATCCTATAAAGCGGGAAAATATAGGTGAAGTAATTTCAGTAACAGATGGTATCGCATTGGTTTATGGACTGGAAAAAGCAAAATTCGGTGAAAAGGTATTTTTTGCAAGCGGTGTAGAAGGAATAGTTCTTGATTTAGATCATGATACGGCTGGAATAGTTGTACTTGGTAATGACCGTGATGTGAAAGAAGGGGACGTTGTAAAATGTAGTGGTGATGTTGTGCAGGTGCCTATAGGGCATGAATTGTTAGGGAGAGTTGTAAATGCGTTGGGCCATCCTATAGACGACGGTGGGGAAATTAGAGCCAAAAACAGAATGGATATAGAATCTGAAGCGCCAGGCATTATTGATCGTAAGTCTGTGCATGAGCCACTGCAAACAGGAATTAAAATTATAGATTTGCTAATTCCAATAGGTAGAGGGCAGCGTGAATTAATTATTGGTGATAGACAAATTGGTAAAACTACTATTGCGCTTGATACTATTATCAATCAGAAAAAGATTAACGATGAGGTAAACGAAAATCAAAAAATTTACTGTGTTTATGTTGCTATTGGACAAAAAATTTCAACAGTAGCAAAAGTGGTAAATAAGCTGAAAGAAAGCGGAGCATTAGAGTATACAACTGTAGTTGTGGCTAGTGCATCTGACTGCGCGCCTATGCAATTTTTAGCACCTTATGCTGGTTGCACTATTGGGGAATTTTTCCGTGACAATGGAATGCATTGTTTGATTGTATATGATGATTTATCTAAGCATGCTGTGGCATATAGGCAGATGTCTTTATTGCTCAGACGTCCTCCTGGTCGTGAAGCTTACCCTGGAGATATATTCTATGTACATTCTCGCTTGCTTGAAAGAGCTGCTAAAATGTCTGATAAAAAAGGGCAGGGGTCTTTAACTGCTTTGCCAATTGTCGAAACTCAAGCTGGTGATGTATCTGCATATGTGCCAACAAATGTTATTTCAATTACCGATGGGCAGATCTTTCTTGAGTCTGAATTATTTTATAAAGGATTTCGACCTGCAGTAAATATAGGTTTGTCAGTTTCACGGGTTGGTTCTGCTGCACAACTAAAGTCTGTGAAGAAAGTTGCTGGTTCTATAAAGCTAAGCTTAGCTCAGTATAGAGAATTAGAAGATTTCGCAAAATTTGGTTCTGATCTTGATGCTAGTGTTCAATTATCCTTGAATAAGGGTAAATATCTTGTCGAGTTATTAAAGCAAAAACAACATTTACCTATGTCAATAGAAGAGCAAGTAGTGCTGATGTATATTTTTTCTAACCTGTATAATCAGTTAAGTAAAATACAAATAAGTTACATTAATAAATTTGAACATGATCTTATTAATTATTTTCATACTGTGCATCCTGGGGTTTTAAAAAAGTTGTCAAATGACATGAGTGATGATATAAAAGGTGATATTTTTAACATTGTGAGTAATTTCGTTACTCAATTTAATTGCGTTTAGGTGGTGATTATGGCTTCATCCATTATTAATAAATTTCCTATAACGAGTAAAGGTTTTGAGAATATGCAAGCCGAACTTGAAAAATTAAAGGAAGAAAAACCTTCTGTGATACAGGCTATTTCTGATGCTCGCGATCAAGGTGATTTGTCTGAAAACGCAGAGTATCATGCAGCACGGGAAAGGTTAGGTTTTATTGAAGGCCGTATAATGGAGATAGAAAGTAAGCTCTCACATGCGGAAGTAATAGAAGTAAAAAATTTGTCTGGTGATTCAGTAATGTTTGGTGCAACTGTGACATTAAGCATGTTAAGTGATAATAACGGTGAAGTGGAATATGTTTATAAGGTTGTAGGCGAATATGAAGCTGATGTTTCAAAGCAGTTAATATCTACTAGTTCACCACTCGGGAGTGCCTTAATCGGCAAAAAAGTCGGCGAGTATGTGGAAGTGACAGTGCCAAATGGAGAGAAATTGTATAAAATAGTTAAGATTGAATTTAAGTAAATTATTATGGTACAGGCCACTTATGCTTCAATGAGTCTATCCGGTATTTCTTCTGTGGAAGATGTATTAGAGGATGCTCGTTCCGGTAAATTATTTATTTTAGTTGATGATGAAAGTAGAGAGAATGAAGGTGATTTGGTTGTCTTAGCTGAAAAAGTAAAACCAGAACATATGGCTTTTATGGTTAGGTACGGTACTGGCATTGTGTTTTTAGCTATGACAAAGCTTCATATGAATAAACTAAATCTTGAGTTTATGAGAAGAAGTAATGTGGATGAAAAGCTTACTCCTCATACTGCATTTACTACGTCAATTGATGCGCGTTATGGCATTACAACAGGTGTTTCTGCTCATGATAGAACGCATACGATACTTACCGCTATTGATGAAAAGAGTACTAAAGATGATATTATTACTCCTGGGCATGTTTTTCCTATTATTGCAAATGATGGTGGGGTTTTAGCACGCAATGGTCATACTGAAGCAAGTGTTGAAATAGCAAAGTTAGTTGGCTTTAATCATGCAGCTGTAGGGTGTGAATTAGTGAATGATGATGGCTCTATGATGCGCTTACCTGAGCTGCTTGAATTTGCTGAACATCATAAAATTAAGTTAACCACCATCGACAAACTTATCAGTTACGTCAAAAAATCAAACTAGCGTTTATAAATTTGTATAATTTAAGTGTTAAAATATAAAATTCCTGTAAGTTGTACAAATACAGAATTTTCATGTTTAAAATTGCTAAGTTTTTGACTTTATTGTTCTTTTTTGCATATTATAATAATGCTTACTCTATTAACATTATTAGAGATAGTGAAGTGGAAGCAATAGTGAAAGAGCTAGCGCAACCTTTATTTTCTGCTGCGGATGTTGATAGTGACCGAATGAAGGTTTTTATAATTAATGATAATTCGATTAACGCTTTCGTAATTAACAATAACAGTATCTTCATTCATTTAGGGCTTTTACGATATTCGGCTAAACCTTATGTCCTGCTTGGTATATTAGCACATGAGATTGCTCACATATCTGCTGGTCATATATTGCAAATGAGTAGTGCTATGGGTTATTTTCAATCGATAGCAATGATTAGTTATATGGTAGGATTAGTTTCTAGTATTATCATTAACCCTCAGGTTGCTGGTGCAATTTTGCTTAGTGGTGTAGCGCTCAGTTCAAGGCTATTTTTTAACTATTCTCAAGAGCAAGAAAGTGTAGCAGATAGCTATGCTTTAAGATACCTTGATGAGTCTTGCTATGATAATTCAGGTATGAAAGAGATTTTTGATTATTTTAAAAGTATTGAGCATGAGAACACCGAGGAATATTTTCGCACTCACCCACTTAGTGAAAAACGCGTATTTGCTGTACAAAATTATAAGGTTAAAAACAACGTAAAACCAATTTTTGCGGATAAGTTACTAAAGTTTGAGCGTGTGGTTGCAAAGCTAGACTCTTTCTTTACTCCTATTCATGTGTTATCTAATAAATATGAAAATAATTCTGAGTATGTAAATGCTATAGTTTGCTATAGGCAAGGAAAGATAGAAGAGGCTATTACTAAAGTTAATTCATTGATTCAAGAGTCATGCAATGACCCATACCTATATGAATTAAAAGCAGAAATGCTATACAAGGCCGGAAATTTAAGTGAAGCAATAAAAATGTATGAAGAATCGCTTAGGTATTTATCTGAGAAGAATAGTTATTTAGTAAAACTCGCATTATCTCATATTTTATTATTACACAGTGATGCAAAAAAGGCAATTTTTTACCTAGAGCAGATTTTGAATGTAGAACCAAATAACGCTTTTGTCTGGAAATATTTAAGCATTGCATATAAATGTGACGCTGATGCGGCAATGTATTATTTTGCTTTGACAAAAAAGGCTTGTATTGAAGGTGATTTAAAGCAATTTACAAAATATGCTGAGCTAGCTGTTAAAACTTTACCAAAAGATAGCCCTTATTTGTTGCAAGTTGAAGATATGAAGCGGTTTAATGGATAACAAAAAAGCATTTCTGTACTTTTATGGGTTATTTCTTTCCACACTTTTCCAACATAATTTTTGCTTCATCGCTTACGTTGGGCATAATTTTCGTTATGATAGTTTTAGCGCCAAAAAATACACCACAGAACATGCCAAGAGCAAAGAGGGCTGGCCACGGCATCCTGCCAAATATTGCAAGCAAAGCTGCACCAATTATTACTACCGTCATAAGTGGACCGCCTACCCCCCAAACATAACCAATAATATTGCATATTACTTTAGTTGTGTCATCCATATCAGGATCAGTGGTAGCTGCATAACCTGAGAAAGAGAAAAGTAATACTATACAAAAAATACTAAAAAATTCCATTATAGAGCTCATTTTTTTGCCTCTAAATAATAAATTAACGCAAACCTAAACCTACACATATTTTTATTTTAAAGTAAAAATTATAATTTGTCCATACATAAGTGTTGCTACATAAATAACCCACCATTAATGTTAAGCACATGCCCTGTTATATATTTTGCTTCATCACTTGCTAAAAATAAGACCCCTGCTGCTATTTCTTCCCCTGTTCCCATTCTTTTCATTGGAATATTATCTAATATTTTTCCCTTTTGTACTTCATTTAAAACTTCAGTCATTTTAGTATCTATAAACCCAGGAGCAATACAATTTACTGTTATATTACGACTTGCAACTTCTTTTGCTATAGATTTGCTCATAGCTATTATTCCAGCTTTAGACGCTGCATAATTTGCTTGCCCGGCGTTTCCTGTCAGCCCTATTATTGAGGAAATATTTATAATTCTTCCCCAATTATTCTTAATTAGTTTCCTGCATACTTCTCTACTCAGCTTAAATGTAGAGCTCAAGTTAATATCAATTACTTTTTGCCATGCTTCATCTGTCATCCTCAATAATAAACTGTCTCGCGTAATGCCCGCATTGCATACAAGCCCGTCAAAGCCTTCCATCAACTCACTTGCTCTATTTACTAGTTGATTTACTTCCTCAGCATTTGATAAGTCACAAGGGAGTACGTGCATATTTTTTTCATATTGTTTAGCAACTTCTTCGAGTACTTCTTTTTTTGTGCCAGAAATACATAAAGTTGCTCCGGCTTTGTGCATAATTTTTACAATTGCTTGCCCTATTCCGCCTGATGCGCCAGTAATCAGGAATTTTCTGCCTTTCAATCCAAACATAATAACTTTATATTATCTTAACTCCTAACAGAATATTGACTGGTTGGCAATAGATTTCTTACATAATATAAGTAACTCAGATATTCACAAAATAAAGAAAAAGTTATAATAAAGTTAAACGTCAAAAAATTTTAAAAACATAGTTGCAGGAATTGTTACTAAATAGTTTATTCTGGTGCTCTACAGTCTAAATGGAATGCTTAAATTATAGATTCTTTGTTTTTGTGTGTTATCTTGAGTTAACACAAATTCACAGTAGTATTATGATAAGTAAGTTAAAAAAGCTTAGCGCTGGATTTTCTTTGACAGGCTTGATTGGCCATAGTGATAATATAAATATGCAAGGAGCAAAAAATAAAAAGAAGAAGTACCCAAAATTTTTGGATAAGACGTTTGCATTGATTGATGCAGTGATAAATTTTATTTTAAAACGCGAAAGTAATAACGTAAATGAAGTCCTGAAAGTAACATGGGGGCCACTATCTTTTGGTCTGATAGTGATACTCATCTTTTTTGGAATAGGCGGTATTTGGTCGGCTATAGCTCCAATTGACGGTGCGGTGCATGCAAGTGGAGAAGTTATTGTATCTTCAAATAGGAAAATAGTTCAACACTTGGGCGGAGGAATAATAAGCAAAATTTTAGTAAAAGAGAGCCAAGCAGTTAAAAAAGATGAGCCTCTAGTTTTGTTGAGTGATGTTAACGAGAAGGCGAATTTAAGTATTATCAAAGAGAAGCTCTTATCATTTTTAGCAACAGAAGCAAGGCTTCTTGCAATCAGAGTAGATTTGGACACGCTCGAGTTTCCTGATGAGGTTAAAAAATTATCTCACGATGAACTTGTAAATAAAGCGATAAAGAATCAAGTAAAGTTGTTCAACTCTCAGAGAAAGAGCATATTGGGAAAAACAGACATACTGCAACAACGTATAAAGCAGTTAAATGATGAATTAGCGGGGCTAAACTTTCAACTAAATGCAGCTCATAAGCAATATGACTTGATAACTGAGGAGTTGGAAACAAAAAGACAATTACTTGATAGTGGCCATATAAGCAAACCACACATTTTAGCTTTAGAAAAACAGTTTGCTGAAATTGAAGGCAGAGTTGGACATTACCGTTCTGCAATATCTCAAGTGCAGCAAAAAATTGGAGAGAATGAATTAGAAATTATAAACGTAAAAAATGATTCTCAAGAAAGAGCAAACGCTGAACTTAAGGAAGTTAGTACGTCTATTGCAGACTTGAAAGAGAGGCTGATGGTTGCTGAAGATTCACTGGCACGTACAATAATTAAATCCCCTCAAGATGGGATAGTTACAGATATAAGATACCATACTGAAGGTGGTGTTATACAATCTGGAGTTCCGATCATGAGCGTAGTGCCATCGGATGATGACTTAATAATAGATGCTAAAATTCAGACCAGAAACATAGAAGAGGTACTGTCAGCACAAAAGAAAGATAGCAACATAGTCTCTATTGATGGGCTAGAAGGACTAAAGGTTAAAGTCCGGTTAAGTGCTTACAGTGCACGTCGTTTAAGTTTGATTAGTGGTATAGTAAGCCATATTTCTCCTGACGCTCTTGATGATCCAAGACTAGGGCGTTATTATTCAGTGCGCGTGGTGATACCGAAGTCAGAGCTTGCTCAGTTTAAAAATGTATACCTATACCCTGGTATGCCAGCAGAAGTGTACATAGTTACTCAATCCCGTACTCTTTTATCATTCTTGTTTACGCCTATAATTGCAACAGTCGATAGGTCTTTTATAGAAAGGTAGCTCACTCGTTAAAGTAGTAGTGAAAGTGCCGTAATAAAATTTAGGTATATAGTTAGACAATATCAATAACATGTAGCCCTACACTACTTGCAATCCCTATAAATTGAATATCGAATTTTAAAGAAGGCTCTGTTTTGCTACTTGCATTATGAAGCCTAAAAGAAATAGTCCATCCACCCTCAAACATTACTTCTATTGTACTTAACGAGCCAGACTTTCTTTCTATTACTCGTATTCTTTCAGGTATTTTCCATTTTGAACCGTATTCTAATGTGCCGCCAATATTGACGGACTGCAAAGAGACTGTTTTTCTTTTACACGCTGTTTTTAACATAATCTTATAAAAATCATGACGCCCAAGTAAATATCTGAAAAATTTTTCAACAAATACACCTCTAAAACTTTCACATAGCCGTTTAAGCTCATCCTCAAACGCTGTTAAAACTGGCAAATAAATTCTTGTTTCTTTTCCTTAAATATCTCTAAATAGCATATTCTGAGCACGCATTTCTCTTAATTGCATAAATACAGGCTGAATAGTCTTAAAATATTTTTCGCTACATGGATGATCTGTCCATTCTTTACCAAAATCAATTTTATCTGAAAGTCGAGAATGTTTTATTGCAGCATGATTGTATTTAGCTGAAATTCCAATTTGACCTTTAGGGACTTCAATCACAATATCTCGAACATCACCCTGTATTCCAACACCGCCATCTTGAAGCAAAATAGAACGTGCATTTGTTACTCTAGCATCATGCGCTTGCAAAAACATTGCTGCCTCACTAGATGCTTTTTCTAATATATATTTATGTAAATCTTCTAAACTTCTATAGCAATTTTTAGCTACCTCAAAAGAAGAATTTTCTTGAATCTTTGCTTTTGTTATTTGATAAAATGCTATAGCTAATGTATACTCAAACGCCTTTCCGTTTATGTTTTGCTTCATGCTATCTTCCTATAGTCTTTACTCAAGATTAAAACCTCATTTGATTTTTTAGAGTTACCCATCCCATAAGTCCACTTGGGTGTAATAATACGATACCCTGTATACATATCCCGTATTTCTTCGCAATCATTGTACGACAAAATCCATCCATCACGAGTCGCTAAAAGTTTGGCAAGTCCTTTATGATCAAAATCTGTGTGTTGATCACCTCTTTTTCCATATAGTTTTTGATCAATTAGATAGGGAGGATCACAATATAAGAAATCATTTGCGTGTTTAGGAATACTTTTTTTAAAGTCAGCTGAATTCACAGTAAGATTTTTAATTGAGAACTTTGCCAATCTTTCTATTGAACTTGGTGTAAAACGTGGGTGTCCTGGAGACATACCGCCCGACAATGTTGTACCGCTGAAAGATGAGCGATTTAATGCAAAAAATGCTGCAGCAATTTCAACTCTATCTTTCAAGGTGAAAAATGTTTTTTGTAAGTTATAAAACATGATAGATGTCATATTTTGATACTTCCGCACCACCTCTGCAAGGTAAGAAGCATCTTTTAAAAGCACCTGCCAAAATCTTACTAATGGTTCAAAGGCGTCATAACCATAAACTTTTGTTCCTCTGCTGGCTAACGCTAACTCTATTGATCCTCCGCCTATAAAAGGAGAGCAAAGCGTAGGTAACCCTTTTGGAATATATTCATTAATGATTTGGGAAACAGCACGACTCTTACCGCCAGGATAACGAAGAGGAGACTTTACAGGCAAAACAACTTTATTTGTTTCTTTTTCTTTGTTTGGTTTTTTCCCTACACTAGCAAGTATTAATTCGTTAAAAGAAGCATTTATTTTAACTTTCTTTTCATTCATATAGTTGGCTCAAAATATGTGGTCCTTTTCCGAACTTCGGACCATATGTGTTAAAACATTCATTAAAGTCCATGTAAACGTATTATGCCGGTTGAAAATTCATCTACATAGCGATTTAAATATTTAACACTGAAGTGATGAAATGTACCATGCTTTAGAACAACCCAAAAACTTTCAACTCCATCAGTGCTTGCTTGTTGTTTAACATATTTACCGGCAGAATGCCTAACACTTTCATAAGTACAATTTCCTAAACCTAATAACCTCCATAATCATTGTCGATTCCTATTTCTCCTAGAAACATAACATTTTCAATTGTCCATGATTCCCTAACTCTTTGCAACATACACCACGCTGTCTTTTGAGTTATGTGTTAAAAACTACTTGTCTAATTATGCATATGAATTCCAAAATTTTCTAGGTTCTGTGGGCAAAAATGTAATAGGAGAGAAGATGAACATATTTATAAAACGTCCATAATTGAATATTTTTTTGTCAAATCAGGAATTTTAGCGTATTTTGCCTTGTTTTGGCGAAAGACCTTCATGAAATTTTGCCCATTTGGCTTCTCTAAAGATTTCGTTTACAAAATCTAGTAACTCAGCTATGCAGAATGAAAAAAGTTTGTATGGTATACAAATAGTGTGTTTTTTTATAATTATTTTCTATAATGCATAAACCTTTGGTCCAGTAAATGCTACCATAGGCATTAAAAATTAATTAACAAACTGCAATGTATAATGAGATAAAGACACTTGTAAGATTTTGATCTTACAGATTATAAACTTGTCATAAAGTTTAATAGTGTCTGTTACTGCTTTTAGGTGTGAGGCTAGAGGGTTATTAGCAGTAACAGACACTATTAAACTTATTATAGAATTTACTTAAAGTAAATACTTAATTTAAAATATTATAATATTTTTACTTACAATAGATTTATGTAAATGCTTTTTTCCTCAAATTAGTATTGTACTATTATACTTGTTGAATGCTAAAAAATTATTAACCATCACTAATCTCTATTTGCATAGTAAGTTTATATATACTATTATACAGTATATCATTTAGTTTTATAGCAAACAAACAAAAGATATGGTGAAGTTACTTGCACTATTGATAATATTTTACTCAAATATATCTGTTGCCTCTGCTCCTACTTCCTGGCAATTTGGATTTCCTGCTCCTGCAACTGAAGTAATGGAGGCTGTAGTTAGGTCACATTCGTTTGTGATGGTTGTGATGGTTGCAATAATGCTTTTTGTGTGGGCGCTGCTTGCTTATATAGCGTTTCGCTTTCGTAAAAGCAAAGTAACAAACATAAGTAAAACTACCCATAGTGTTCCTTTAGAAATTATTTGGTTTGTTATACCAACTATCATTGTTGGAATATTAGCCTTTGAAAACGCTAAATTACTGAAGCTACAGGAAGAAATACCGAAGGCTGACATAACACTAAAAGTTATTGGCCATCAATGGTATTGGAGCTACCAATATCCAGAATATCAAGGCGTGTCGTTTGATAGTTATATTAAGGGAGAAAAAGACTTTATCGAAGGAGATTTAAAGCTATTCTCTGTTGATAACAACATCGTTTTACCCGTTAATGCTAACGTTCGTTTACAAGTTACAGCAGGAGATGTGATACACAGCTGGGGAGTACCAGCTTTCGGTGTAAAAATTGATGCGATACCAGGTAGGCTGAATGAGGCGTGGTTTAATGTCAAAAAGCCAGGTGTTTATTATGGGCAGTGCTACGAATTGTGTGGTCCAGGCCATGGATTTATGCCAATTGTTGTTGAAGCAGTAAGCAAAGAAGATTTTAATAAGTGGATCGAAAATAGAAAATTAGTGAGTTAAATTTGGAGTATAGATATGAGTGATGTACCAAAGGGCATAAAGCGTTGGTTGTTTTCCACTAATCATAAAGAGATAGGGACACTGTACATTATTTTTTCCATATTAGCTGGAATTATTGGTGGATTATTATCAGTGATCATTCGTACTCAGTTAATGCACGTCAATATACTTAATAATAACTATCAATTATATAACGTAATGATTACAGGCCATGCATTAATAATGGTATTTTTTATGATAATGCCAGCCTTAATGGGAGGATTTGGTAATTGGTTTGTACCCCTTATGATCGGTGCACCCGACATGGCATTTCCTCGTATGAATAATTTGAGTTTCTGGTTATTAGTGTCATCTTTTGTTTTGCTCATTCTCTCAGCATTTGCTGGCGAAGGTGCAGGTACGGGTTGGACTTTATATCCGCCTTTATCACAAATTATGTCCCACCCGAGTGCAGGAGTTGACCTTGCTATACTTGCACTTCATGTTGCTGGTATGTCGTCAATTGTTGGGGCGATCAACTTTATAGTTACTATATTTAACATGCGCGCAAAAGGAATGTCATTAACTAAGATGCCACTGTTTGTTTGGTCTGTCTTGTTAACAGCATTTATGTTGATTGTTGCCTTACCAGTGCTTGCCGGTGCTATAACTATGCTTCTTACTGATCGCAATGTTGGTACTTCCTTTTTTGATCCTGCCGGTGGTGGCGATCCTGTGTTATTTCAACATCTATTTTGGTTTTTTGGTCATCCAGAGGTTTACGTAATTATTTTTCCTGCATTTGGCATCATAAGTCAGGTTGTATCAACTTTTTCTCACAGACCTGTATTTGGTTACATAGGGATGGTTTATGCAATGATAGGTATAGCAGTATTTGGCTTTATGGTTTGGGCTCATCATATGTTCACTGTTGGGCTTAGTGCTGACGCTGCTGCATTTTTTAGTACTACCACAATTTTTATCGGTGTTATAACTGGTGTAAAAGTCTTTAGCTGGATTGCAACTATGTGGGGCGGAGCGATTGAGTTTAAAACCCCTATGCTATTTGCACTAGGTTTTATTTTTATGTTTGTTGGCGGTGGCATAACGGGAATAATTCTCTCTCATGGTGGAATAGATAAGCTCCTGCACGACACCTATTATGTTGTTGCTCACTTCCATTATGTCATGTCACTTGCTGCATTGTTTGGAACTTTTGCTGGCTTTTATTATTGGATTGGTAAAATGTCGGGTAGGCAATATAATGAGCGCTTAGGTCAAATCCACTTTTGGCTTACTTTTATTAGCACCAATATCACTTTTTTACCTCAACATTTCTTAGGATTAGCTGGTATGCCAAGGCGTATACCTGATTATCCTGATGCGTTTATCCCTTGGAATTATATATCCTCAATTGGCTCATATATGTCCTTTGTTTCAGTTATGTTTTTTGTGTTTATAGTTATACATCTCTTTAAATGGGGCAAGAAAGCTGGAGATAATCCTTGGGAAGGTGACACCTTGGAATGGACGGTATCTTCACCACCGCCTTTTCATACTTTCGAAAAACCACCAGTGGTAAAATAGAATGTACACAAGTATTTTGCTAAATGTTGAATCAACAATACTGGATTTTTGGCGTTTGCTGAAGCCAAGGATAATGTATCTTGTGGTATTTACTGCAGTTGCTGGTATGGTTACTGCACCAGGTAGTATGCACCCTTTTCTAGCACTAATATCTCTTATATGTGTTGCTCTTGGCTCAGGATCTGCAGGTGCTATAAATATGTGGTATGACAGAGACATAGATCTGCTCATGGAAAGGACAAAAAACCGCCCTATACCCTCAGGTAGAATTTCTGCAGAAAGCGCGCTTGAATTTGGTATAACTCTTGGAATATTATCAGTATTTATCATGGCAATAGCAGTAAACTATATTTCTGCTGCTTTGCTTGCAGTTAGCATATTATTTTACGTTTTCATATATACAATTTGGCTAAAAAGGCGCACTCCGCAGAATATCGTTATCGGTGGTGCAGCAGGTGCTTTTCCTCCAATGATTGGCTGGGCAGCTGTGACTAATTCTGTCAGTTGGGAAAGTTTCATTTTATTTTTAGTAATTTTTATGTGGACTCCACCACACTTTTGGGCCCTATCTTTAAATAAGTCTGAAGACTATGCAAAGGCATCAATTCCAATGTTCAATATTGTTTATGGTCCGGAAAAAACAAGAAAATATATATTAATTTATAGTGTTTTGCTGGTGCTAACTAGCTTGCTTCCGGCTCTATTTTTGAAAAAGGCTTTACTTTATCTAAGCATGGCAACCTTTGAAGGTTGCGTTTTTATTTGGTACGCTGTATCTGTTATGAAGTTCAAGAATCACAGCTCACAGAAAAAAATGTTTTCTTATTCAATTTCTTATCTATTTTCCCTATTCGCCAGTATTATTTTTTGTTCTATTGATTTATTTTAGTTATGAAAGAACGGCAGAAGCATAAAAACTATTTTTTACTTTTCCTTTTGGTAATGCTCGTTGTCACACTTTTTTTTGTTTCTATAATAAAATTTAAAGGTGCAGCTTAAACTACCTTTAGAAATTGTGCTTTCATAAAAGCAACTATATACTTTATTAATTCATTACAGTTAAAGATGAGTAAAAAAGAAGTGATAATACACACGGATGGGGCGTGTTCTGGTAATCCTGGAGCGGGAGGATGGGCAGCTATCATATTATTTCAAGATTATAGAAAAGACATTTATGGTAGAGAAGAAAATACCACAAACAATAAAATGGAGTTAACAGCGGTGATCAATGGGCTGAAAGTATTGAAATTTTCTTGTAATATTAATTTATATACGGATAGTCTTTATGTTAAGTATGGCATAACAGAATGGATAAATAAGTGGAAAATGAATGGCTGGAAAACAAGTAATAAAAAATCAGTAAAAAATATGGAATTGTGGAAAGAGCTAGACAACGTTGCTTCACAACACGAAATTGATTGGAAGTGGGTTAAAGCACACAGTGGCGATAAGTATAATGAGGAGGCTGATAGTTTAGCAAGAAAAGCAATAATCGATGCTTAAAAAAATTACTATATTATTTTCCGTAGCTTTATTATTCATATTGTGCTTCTTTATTTTTTTTAAGCCTTTAGAAATCAATATTAATTATATTGATTTTTATGTTAAACATAAAATATCAAAAATATTTGTTGGCTCAAGCGTTAATATGGAGAATACCTCAGTTGTTTGGCAGAAAGATGGCAAAGATCCGTATTTAGTCATTACGGATTTGGCAATAGCAAACCCTAATTTTACTATAAAAGTTCCTGAGCTTTTTGTACATTTTAAGTTAAGTTCCTTATTTAAAGCTAGCACAAATCTCTCTCAGATTTCAGCTGATAATGTGCATGTATATATCAAGAGAGAAGAAACTAATGTTAATCCGCAAAACTCATTAGACCTTTTGGATAATCATTATTTAAGTAATAACCGCCTTCCTTCGGTGTCATTCCAGCGCGTGACGCTGGAATCTAGAAAAAAAGAAACAAGTGGTCAAGCTACTTGGATGACAACTGGGATGACAGGGAAGAATTTCAAGATGACAGAAAGTAGTGCAAAAAATCTATTAAAAACAATAAGGGAATTTTTTTTTGACTTAAATGCGGATTCAAAAATTGAATTTACTAACATTGCTATTGATAAAAGCACAGAAGATGAATTTTTTATTGATAAATTATATATAGGGAAGGGGGAAGATTTTAATGTTTTAGATATTCATGTGAATACAAAAGATGGAAAGGGATTTTTGGATGATTTATCAATTACGATAAAAAATCGCAACAATTTGCTAAATGTGTACGGGACATTTTATGACCTAAAATTGGGACTATTGAGCGAGTTTTCTACATTAGTTAAAAGCTACAATTTGGACAAAAATATAGGATTCAAAGGAAGCTTCTCAGTGAAAATTAATAAAAAGGATGAAATCGTAGATGGAAATATATACGTATTGAATACAGAAAATTATTTGGACAAAAATTTGGCCTTAACTAATGTAAATATAAATTTAACATATAGTGATGGAATTATTAGTGTAAAAAACTTCCATTTTAAGTTAAATGGTATGTATCTTTCTTTAATAGGCAAAATGAACTTTAGTACAAGCCATGCTTTGCTTAGAATTAATATTAGTAAGTTTGCTGCAAAGGATTTATGTACTTATGTACCAGATAGTGTAGTAAATAGTAAATTTAAAAGCTGGTATTGTGATAATATTGATGGGGATGTTTTAAATACCATTGTAAGTTTCAATGGCAAAATTAAAAATTTGGTTGATGACGATCTGTCAGACATTGTAATTGTTGCTGATATAGAAAACGGTAGCGTAAAATTTGATGAAGATTTTGAGCAAGCAAGGGAATTAAACGGTGACTTAACCTTCAAGAATAACAATCTCAAAATTACTGCAAATAGCGCTAAGTTTCAGAATTTCACTATTAATGGCGGTGATATTGAAATGAAATCTCTCAATAAGGAAAATTCAGTTCTAACCATTAATGGCCAAGCTGTAAGTGATGCTTATGGTTTATATGAGCCTATAAAATTTAAGCTGGATGATGTGGTGAAGGTTGAAAGGGATAAAGTAAGTGGAATGGCAAAATCTGTATTTAATTTTCGCATTTTTAATCTAAATGCTGATGACAAAAAAGTAGACTTCTCAGCAAATTTTCATTCTGAAATTGACAATTTGGCCGTCTATAATGCAAGTCTTGGTAAATATGACATTAAGCTTAGTTTTGGCAGTGACTTTATAGATTTAAATGGTAGTGGTATGGTGAATAACACACAGCTATTATTTGACCTGAAAAGTAGCAATAGGAATGAAAGTTTTGCCTGGAATTTGACCGGAGATTTACCCGCTCAAATACTTAATTTTGATAAAAATATAGGTGGCTATGTCAATACAAATATAGAATCGGTGATAAATCAAGATAAGACGGGGCATGTTAATGGTAATATGGATTTATCAGAGCTTGAATCACGTTCAAGTTATTTTGGGTGGAAAAATCGTTTTGAAGATCACAATAAAGTTTTGTTCTCTGTAAAGTTAAAAGGTGCCGATGAATTGTTAGTAGATAAATTAGACATTGTAGGAAGTGATTTAGATGTAAAATTCAGCGGAAGAGTAGGAAATGGAAATTTATATTTAAATTCTAGTAGCTTTAAATTGCCTGATAATGATTTTAGTATAGAAATTGAATCAGGTAAGGAAAAAAATGCCATAACTATTTATGGTGAGAAAATTAATTTGAGTGATATTTTAGGCTTGCTTGGCAAAAACAGTAATGGATTAAACAAAGATATAGAAATTAGTATGAATGTTGACAATGTAATTATGAAAGAAGGCATTGTTATAAAAGATGCTAAGCTGAATGTAACCTGCACTAAAGGAGATTGCGGTGGAAGTCAATTTACAGGACAGTTTCTAGAAGATAGCAGCAACATACTAGCGGAATACAGTGGAATAGGGCTCGAAATATATGCAGATAATGCAGGTATACTTTCGCGTTCCTTAGGCATTAGTAAATCAGTCAAAAATGGTAAGTTTTCTCTTTATCTATCTCCTCAGAGAGAAAATGAAGAACATTATGGCATGTTATCTATTAGTAATTTTTATATCAAAGATGCTCCACTACTCACTACTTTATTATCGATGTCTTCGCTTCCTGGTATTGTGAATGCTATAAAGGATGAAGGTGTATACTTTTATAAATGTAATGTACCTTTCTCATACAAAGATGGCTCTGTCGAAATTGAAGAATCTTGGCTTGAAGGGGCGGAATTAGGCATTAGCACTAGCGGTAAGCTCGACATTAGAAATTATAAATTCCAAGTTGAAGGACAGGTAATACCAGCATATTCAATTAATAAATCTTTGTTAAAAATTCCTATAATTGGGAAACTTCTTACTGGCGGGAAAAGTAGGGGAATCATTTCAATAGACTATAAAGCGAGTGGTGATGACAAAAACAATAACGTATCTGTTGATCTTATCTCTTCGCTAACTCCAAACCTATTAAAGAGGTTATTGGGAGTGTTTGACCGCATTATGACAAAAAAACTGACGAAAGTGGCTTAAAAGGTGGTGTGAAAAAGAAATTTGGTTCGATATGACCAAAAGGGAAGTTGTTTAACAAAATTATATAGCTAAAGTGACTTAGATTTACCGACAATTTGAAAAACCGTCATTCCGCTACTAGTTAGCGCCGCGACGGTATGATGTGTTGCTTGGGTCAGCTATAGACAGAAAATGCAAGAATTTCATAATGATCTGCCTAATTTTTCATCTAATTATTTAAGTGATGCCACTCCCTTTAGCCTCTCTATATTTGCTGAGGCTATACAGTTAGAAAGGGTAGGGGAGTGGCTATAAAACAGTCACACTACATGAACTCATCAGGTGAGTGATAATAATCTGATAAGTGATCTCTAACATCGTGACCTAACTCATCCACATCAGGTTTAAGCAAAGAAAGATTGTCATCGGATTGCTCTTCCTCTTTAGACCCAAATAACCATGAAAAGAGTGATGAGATAGAACCAATAACGAATTTAATTGTTGAAAAAATATTGGATAAGAAATTACTGGGTTGCTGAGTATCTTGCTGGCTACTTTTTTCTTCTTCTACATTACTTTGTTCTACTTCATTTGATTTTTCCACATCTTGTTCAGGTTTACTTCTGCTTATATCCTCTTTGGGTTCTTTTCCTGATTCTGGTTCAGGCTCTTTATCTGTATCATCCACATCTTGTTCAGGCTTACTTCTGCTTATGAGTGTCTTATCTAGCTGCTTGAATATATTTTTGTCGGAGTTTTGAAAATACATTTGACTTATCTCCTTATTTTCATCAACGTGAATCGATAAAACTGCATTCTCGTTCCCCAATCCATCACATTCACTAACGAGCGATTCATGAGAGTTCTTAATGTCTTTGATAAATTGAAATTTTTCTTCTTCTGAAAAGTCCTTGCATCTTACGTTATAAGTGGTGCCTTTGTATTTAAAACTAAATATCCATCCACGGTCTTCATATTCATCTGGTCCAGAATTCTTGACACGTTGTATAATTTAAAATTTCTCTGCTTCTGAAAGATCCTTGAGGTATATACTACTAATTGTATCTTTATATTTAAATTTAAACATCGATCCACGATCTTCATATTCATCTAGTCCAGAATTCTTGACACGTTGTATAATTTGAAATTTCTCTGCTTCTGAAAGGTCCTTGCGGTATATACTACCAGTTGTACCTTTGTATTTAAATTTAAACATCCATCCACGGTCTTCATATTCATCTACACCCATCTGCTTGCAAATAGCTTTATAATTTTTTTCTTCTACCTCAAGTCCAATTGCATTTGCCATCAGCTGATTATTTATACGGTCTAACTCCTCTACTTTTGCTTCAGAAAGCCTCATTTGAAATACATGACCAAATTCATGGGCTAAAACGTTGTCCGTATAAACATCTTTATAGAGTAATACGCTTTCTCCATTTGTCATCCCACCAGAAATATTGAACGAAGATTGACTCCATGAAAACTTAGGAACCAAAGTGCCATATCCCCTATAATCATCTCTATTATTAAAAACATAGGTATGCACAGTCACTTGAGTATCACTATCCATACAAAACTTTGCTTTATATGCCTCATAGGCATTTTGAATATCAAGCTTCATTTGCTCCTGCTCTTGTTGCGATACATTGTCATAATGTATTACGCAATTCAACTTTCCGTATTCAAAATTAAATTGATTAGGCAGCACATCTTGTAATACTACGTATTTTGTATTCTCACTAAAGTTTTTTGATTGTGCAGTTTTATATAAATTATTACGATATGTAATAGAGTTTCCATTAGGCAGCTTAGGTATCTGCGCAATCACTGTTCCATTACTATCATAGAAGAAAATATCAGAATCACCAATCCTAAAATCCGTTATAGCTTGCCCACAAGTGCCATCGTTTGCACAATCGTGATTATCTTTCTTATAAAACCATGCGTTAGTGTATTTTCCCATTTTGATACCTCACTACCAAACCTTACTATACTATTATCTTGGTAAAAATCATAATAATTCGTTAACTTGTATTTTAAATCTGTATATCAAATGTACTTTTCTCGTAAGGTGCCAATTGTGAAGCTAATGAACTTTGTTTGTTTAAAATTTTGCTGAAATAGCTCTTTTTATACTATGTTTTATATAGCTAAACTGACTTAGATTTACCGATAATTTGAAAAATGACAAATTCGTCATTCCGCTACTTGTTAGCGCCGCGGCGGTATGACGTAGGAAAACCTTTCTTGGGTTAGCTATAGAGAGAAAAATAGCAAAGTTATACCAATTCTCATTATTAGTGAATCAAATAAGAGGGATTGCAGAGTTTTTTAATTATGGAGTGAGAAAGAGAGGCAATGGTATGGCTTTTTTTCCATTCTTGTCTATCCGTTTGTTGTGCAGTGGGAATTGGTATTAGCTGAACGGACACTATTGTTATACTATATCTTATATACAATTGTACAATATGGATGATGGCAGTAAATTTACTAGTGAAATTCAGTGACTTATAGTTAATAATTAAAGTTCTTAATTAGAAATTTAACTTTAAATGGACTACTCAACCGTGACAGACTTAGCTAAATTTCTCGGACAATCCACGTCTAACCCTTTTTTTGCTGCAGTAAAGTAAGCAAGGAATTGCATAGCAACACTGTAGATGATTGGAGAGATAAAATTATCAGCGTCTGGAAGTTGCACCACATCTATGCAAACTTCCCTTAGGAATGGCGCTCCTTGCTTATCACTGAAGGCAATTACTTTGCCTTTTCTTGCAATAATCTCTTGTATATTAGATAGCGTTTTAAAGAATAAACTATCATAAGGGATAATTGCTATAACAAGCACAGTAGAGTCTATTAAAGCAATAGAACCGTGCTTCATTTCTCCCGCTGCAATACCAATTGTATTGATGTATGAAAGCTCTTTTATCTTCAATGCACCTTCCATTGCAACTCCGTATGAACTTCCTCTGCCAATTAAAATAACGTTATTGTGCTCTAATATACTACCTGATATATGTTGTATTTTCATCACATTTAAAACATGCTCAATATACTTGGGGATAGAGTTGATAGCACTGCTTAGCTGCTTTATTCTCTCTCCACCCAGTATACCTTTTATTTTTCCAAGCTCCACGGCAAAGCATGCTAAAGTTGCAAGTTGCGCAGAGAAGGTTTTTGTTGAAGCAACACCAATTTCTGGCCCAGCAAGAGTATGTAACACAATATCTGAGATCTTTTCGATGCTGCTGCTAAATGTGTTAGTTATACTAATGATTGTTTGCTTCTGTGATTTCGCATAACGCAGCGCTTCTATGGTATCTGCAGTTTCACCAGATTGGGAGATGAATAACCCAATATTGCCTTCTTCCAGCTTGACGTTGCTATACCTAAATTCTGATGAGATTTCTAGATATACTCGAACTTGAGCAATACTTTCCAGCCAATACTTCGCTATTAGCCCAGCAAAATAAGATGATCCGCATCCAACTATAGTAATGTGATTCAGTTCAGAGAAGAGTTTTTTGTTGACCTCTTTATATTGCTTGTAAAATTGATTTATTGTTTTGTTTAATGCACGCGGTTGCTCAAAAATCTCTTTTAACATGAAGCTAGGGTAACCATTTTTGCTAATTAGAAAATCACTTGGACTACTATTTTCTATACTGCGTTTAACTTGTGTACCATTGTTGTATATACTAACTCCACTAGATTTTATCACTGCAATGTCATCATCTTCTAAATGCGATATTCTTTCCACAAATGCACTTAAAGCATTAGAGTCAGATGCAGCAAACACTGTGTTACAGTTATAGCCTATTGCTAAAGGCAAATTTCTCTTCGCAACAAATAAGGCGTCTGGATATTCTGCAAATAATAAGACCAAGGCAAATGAGCCATGTAAGTTGTTTAAACACTTAAATAGAGAATCAACTGGCGACAATCCTTCATCAAGATATAAGGTTAGCATATTTGGTATGATCTCTGTGTCAGTGTCAGTATGGAACGATATTCCCCTTTCTTCTAGACCCTTTTTTAGCAGATTGTAATTCTCAATTATGCCATTATGAGCAACAACAACATTATTTGTACGAATGGGATGAGCATTTTTAAGGCCTGGGACTCCATGTGTAGCCCAGCGAGTATGTGCTATACCAACTGTACTGTGAGACATCTTGCTGTCATCAACAACTTCACATAACCTTTCGACTTTACCTTCTGATTTTTTGACTTCTATCTTACCTTCGTTATTTATGATTGCTATACCTGAGGAATCATATCCCCTATATTCCAATTTTTGCAACCCAGTTAGTAAAGTTGGTATTACTGAATCACCGCTACTTACTACACCAAATATTCCGCACACAAATGGATCACCAAATGAACTTTCTTTTAAAGTTATGCAGCATTTTTGCCTTTATCATCTTTTCCCTTTTTACTTTCCTCTGGTGGTTGATTTTTATTCTTTTTATCACTCTTTTCGATTTTGCCTTTTTCAATTGGTTTAGCTGCTACTTTCTGAGCTTCTTTGTTTAAAACTTCAGATATAGCGGACTTTAGGACTTTTATCTCAACTTTTGGTGCTATTTCTATTATAAATTGTGCATTTGCTCCATCAACTTTGTTAACTTCACCTATTATCCCGCCAGAAGTAACGACTGTATCACCACGCTTTATTTGATCTATAATTTTTCTATGTTCTTTTAGTTTTTTTTGTTGTGGGCGAATTATAAGAAAATAAATTACTGCAGATATTAAAATCAATGGAATAAAACTAGTAAAAGATGCGCCGATACTTGATGCATTGTTAGTTGCATCTGCTGCAAAAACTTCAGAAATGAACATATTTAATTCTAATTGTTAATGATAAAAATAAACCTATTTAAGTATTAATTACAATACCATACCATGTCAAGTTTGGTGAAAGCGTTTCTAAATACCGGTTGCGGATTTTAGGTCATGCTAAAACTAATATGGCGGGAGTGATGAGACTTGAACTCACGACCTCATGCGTGACAGGCATGCGCTCTAACCAACTGAGCTACACCCCCCTAATTTCTTTTTAGCGTTTTCGAGCTTCGACTTTAAAGCTAATAAACATGTTGCCCTTTGTCAATATTTTTTGTTTGCACTTTGCTGTCTTTTCTATTACTATGTAAATAATTTAATTTCACACATGGCTTGTACAAGTAGTCCCATTAGGGTTATGCCATGGAAGATAAACTATTTGGAGGAATGATATATGACAAATTTGCCTGAAGTCACTGTACGTGATTTAGCCGAATCTGGTGTACATTTTGGTCACAAAATTAGTCGCTGGAACGCAAAAATGGCTCCATACATATATGGAGTGCATCAAGAAAATCGTATACATATAATTGACTTGCGAAAAACATTACCATTGCTACAGGTGGCCATGAAGGCTTTATATGACGTTGCATCTCAAGGTGGTCGCATTCTATTTGTTGGTACAAAGTTTCAAGCTTTTGATATTATTGCAAGTGAAGCGATTCGTTGTGGTCAATATTATGTGAATCATCGATGGCTCGGTGGTATGCTTACTAATTGGGGCACTGTTTCTTCTTCGATAAAAACCTTGATGCAATATGAGAAAATATTAAATGATGAAGATAGCATTTTAACAAAGAAAGAATTGGGGAACATTGAAAAGAAAAAGCAAAAGCTTGATAAGGTGTTAGGCGGTATTAGAGAAATGGGAGCAATTCCTGATATATTATTCATCATTGATACTAATAAAGAGCATATAGCGGTTAAGGAAGCTAAGAAGTTAGGAATTTCAATAGTTGCAATACTTGATACTAATTCTGATCCAGATGGTATTACTTATCTAATACCTGGAAATGATGACTCAAGAAAATCAATAGAGCTCTATTGTAAATTAGCTACCGACTCTATATTAGCTGGAATAGAGTCTAGTCTAGCAAGATCTGGAGTTAAGATTGATGATATAAGGGGTGATGAGTTTATTCAAGAAAAAGAAGATGGTATTGTGCAAACTAAAAGGAGACGTAGTAAAGTTTACAAAGAAGAAGAAAGGGAGGTAGTAACAAATGAAGATGAATCCAGATGATATAAGAGAATTACGTGATAGAACAGGGCTTGGCTTAAGTGACTGTAAAAAAGCATTAGAAGAATGTGATGGTGACATTAAGAAAGCCGTTAATAAGTTACGTACAATAGGGCTTGCTAAAGCTGACAAAAAATCTGATAGAGTAGCTTCAGATGGGCTCGTTGCTATGTGTTTGACTGAAAATTATGGTGCATTGGTTGAACTCAATTGCGAAACAGATTTTGTTGCAAGAAATGAGAAATTTATAGAGTTAGTTTCAAATTTAGCATCAATTGCTCATCAAGAACGCTGTACTAGCGTTGATGAGTTAAAAAATGCCAAGTATGAAAGCATTGGCACAGTGCAGGAAGCTATTATGAATGGTACATCAGTTCTTGGTGAGAAGCTAGAGTTAAGCAAGCTTTGTTACTTAGAAGCTAAGGATGGAGTTATTGCTGGCTACGTACATGGTGATGTGTGTGGCTTAGGTAAGATTGGTGCTTTAATTGCATTGCAATCATCTGGTGATAAGGCGAAGCTACAAGAGATTGGGAAACAAATAGCTATGCATGTAGTTGCTATGAAGCCTGAAGCTTTGTCTATAGATGATTTAGATCAAATGAAGTTGAAAAATGAACGTTCTATAATTGAAGAGCAAGTAAGGAGCTTAAATAAACCTGAAGAAGTAGCAAAAAAAATAGTAAATGGACGAATGGCTAAGTACTATGAAGAAGTTGTTTTGCTAGAACAAAAGTTCATAAAGGATGATAAAATGAAGGTTTCTGATTTTATAAAATCAAGCGAGTTGAGTGCTGTTAAACTCTCTAATTACAAGTTACTTGTTTTGGGTGGTGCAAACTAAATGGTAAAAAATGTTTCCCTCAACAAATGAAAAAAGCGAAATAAAATATTCCAGGGTGTTATTTAAAATCTCTGGTGAGGCTTTGATGGGATCAAAGCAATTTGGTCACGATATGGAGACTATAGGTGAGTTATCTAAAGGCATAGTTGAAGTTTGTAATCTTGGAGTTCAGGTTTGTATTGTTGTTGGTGGTGGGAATATCTTTCGTGGCACATCTGCGTCTTTAAGTGGCTGTGAAAGAGCAAGCAGTGATTATATTGGAATGCTTGCAACTATAATCAATGCTTTAATTTTACAAAACTTTTTAGAAAAAAATTTAGTAGCTTCTAGGGTATTATCTGCAATACCCATGGCCACTGTATGCGAACCTTACATCAGAAGGAAAGCTATTCGTCATTTAGAAAAAGGTAGAGTGGTAATTTTTGCAGCAGGCACAGGCAATCCATTTTTTACTACAGATACAGCTGCAGCTTTACGTGCTGTTGAAATGAATTGTGATGTTATTCTAAAGGGTACGCAAGTAAATGGTGTATACTCCGCTGATCCGAAAAAAAATGAGGATGCTGTAATGTATGATAGGCTTTCTTACACGGATTTATTGACTCGTGATTTAAAAGTTATGGATGCATCAGCAATTTCACTTGCTCGTGAGAATTCTATTCCAATTATAGTTTTTTCTTTGAAGGGAGAAAAAATAGTCAATATTATTAAGGGTCAAGGTACTTATACTATAGTTTCAGATTGTAAACATTAGGTAATTTATGTTAAATGAAATAAAAGCTAAAACAAAAGAAAGAATGCTAAAAACTATTCAGTCCTTTCATGATGATATTAAAGGCGTACGCACTGGTAGAGCTAGCGCATCGTTGCTTGATGGTATAGTTGTAAATATCTATGGTGGACATCAAAAGTTAAATCAGGTTGCAGGCGTTTCGGTTATAGATAACAAAACCCTATCAATTAAAGTTTGGGATATTAATGTTGTAGGTGAAGTGAAAAATGCTATATTAAATGCCAACTTGAATTTAAATCCTGTTGTTGAGGGCAATACCATACGTATAGCTCTTCCGGACTTAACACAAGAAACCCGTGAAAAATTAGTGAAGCTATTACACCAATTTGCTGAAAATGCACGAATTGCAATTCGGAATATACGCAGGGATATAATAGAAGAATTAAAAAATATGGAAAAAAATAAAGAAATTTCGGAAGATGATTACCATAACCTTCACGATGAAGTACAAAAAATTACTAATGATAATATAAAAAAGATTGATGGTGAATTGTCCATCAAAGAAAAGGATATATTGCATCACTAAGGTAATATGAAAGAAGCCTTCAGTAGTGAAAAAGAAAAAATTACATGCAAGGGTGCCATGGAGGTAGTCGACACACAGCTGTATGAACGTTGCAATATTGCACAGTATTATACAGTAAATGATGTCATTCCAGTGCTCTCTTTTTTGTCATCCCAGTGCCTTTTTTCCCTGTCATCCCAGTGCGTGACACTGGGATGGCTTTGTTGCATAGCACCTTAAGCAGTGATGGTTTACGACAAATTTATGTAATGATTTCAAATTTAGCCATACCAATATCAGTGAATTTGTTGAGCAAATAGCACTTAATTAGTAATTCTTTTTCACGATTTACTTCAGATTTATTCCTAAAGCTAAATCCAAATACTTGCTTCAACCTTGAGAAAAATCCTTCTATGTAAGATCTCTTTCCATAAATTGCTTCCTTTTTCCACTCTTTTACACCATCTTGTCCATATAATTTTATTAACCTAATAGCAGCATTTCTGTCAGACATATAATCTATTTTTGAATGTTCTGCTGCATCCTTTTTTGGTAGAACTTTTGTCTTTATATCGTATTTCTTACACAATTTATAAAGTTTGTGCCTATCGTATGCCCTATCTGCATATAATGCTTTTATTTTGTGCTGAAAATTAACTTCTTCAAGCAAATCGCAAGCTCCATAGTGGTCAGAGTAGACGCCATTACTGTATCTTGCAGCTATAGCTTTTTTACTATTCACACTTAACATAACATGTAACTTTCTTACTTGCTCGTAGCTTCGGTACTTTCTATCTGCACTGTTTTCCTTACTGTGGCCAGGAGTGTTACTGTAAATGCTGATACTTGTGCTATCTATGATAATTTCAATATTTTCCATGTTGCTTTTATCAACCCTGCAATCATTTATCTTAATATTAAGTTTTTTAAACCTTCTTGATGCTTGTGAATAGCTGATAACTGCCAAATTTTTTCCTATTTGTTGCAGATATCCTTTTATAAACCCCACCGTTTGTCTTAAACCAATTCTAAAAAGATTGACAATTATATGCACCAAAATTACGACTTTATCACTGTAAATATAGTTGCCGCCCTGCATTTTTGGACTATTTTCATACCAATTTTCGATAGCTTCATCGATGTAACGAAAAATATTTCCCCTTTTTTCAAGGAATTTGTTATATTCGTTTTGGTTGCTGATTTTCATTTTCTGTGGCATATTTTTTCTTCAACAGTTAAATGGTTATTTATAATGAATTTTGTCAGTAGCCACCAGATTTTTTCGGTTGCTATGCAACAAAGCCCACTGGGATCCAGCTTTTCATACAATCTCGTCAAAAACGTTTGTTTTAGCATAAGACAGCTATTTTTATGCTTATCAGCTCAGTGTGCTCACTTGCAATCAAGTTTCTGGATTCCAGTGTCGGGGCACTGGAATGACACCCTCCTGGTAGCACAATGTTCGTATAGCTGTGTGTCAGTTACTTTTATGACATCGGGTGAACTTTAAATGTTGAATCAAGAATCTTTACCGAAACATTTAGCAATTATTATGGATGGTAATGGTAGATGGGCAAACAATCAAGGAAGAGTAAAAATTGATGGTTATAAAAAGGGCAGTGAAGTTGCATACGATATTGCCAAGTATTGTACGGACCTAACCATACCCTACTTAACTTTGTATGCATTCTCTATGGAGAATTGGCTTAGACCCAAAAACGAAACTGACTGTCTATTTGATTTATTTTACTCCGTTTTAACTAATGAAGATAAAGTCAATTTCATTTGCAACTGTAACATTAAGTTGAATTTTATTGGCAATTTAAGTCTGTTATCCAGTAAAATATTGGATCAAATTAAAAAAGCAGAAGAAATGACACATAAGAACGATGGTTTATTACTCACTGTGGCAGTCAGTTACGGAGCAAAGCAAGAAATTACACAAGCTATAAGCAATATTATAAAAGAAAATATTGCTTATGTATCAGAAGAGGAATTTGAAAAATTTCTGTATACTAAAGATCTGCCAAAATTGGATTTATTAATTCGCACTGGCGGCGAAAAAAGGTTAAGCAACTTTTTATTATGGCAAGCAGCTTATGCTGAATTGTATTTTTGTGATACTTTATGGCCTGATTTTTCTTGTCAAGATTTGAGTAAAGCATTAGAAGATTATACAAAAAGAGAGAAAAAGTATGGTAGATAATAATTTTATAATTAGAATGTTGTCCTCAATAGTAATATTATTCATATTTTCCTTTGCTACATATTTCAGTGATTTATCGTTTTACCTATTGATTTTTTCAATAGCAGTTTTATCTTCTTTTGAATGGTATAATCTAACCCAAGGAAACAAAATTTTATACATTTTTGCATTATTATTGATTGCACTACCAAGCGCCTCATTAATATATTTATATAATCTACCACAGGGAAAATACGCATTAGTATGGTTCGTCTTAACCATTTGGGGAATTGACATTACTGCCTACCTATTTGGTAAGAATTTTGGTGGAGCTAAAATTTGCCCAATTCTTAGCCCTGGAAAAACTTGGACAGGACTTCTTGGTGCGATTTTAGCTGGAGTAGTGTGCACAATTTTTGGATCAATATTTTTTGGTCTATTTTCAATTTTTTATTCTCCAATCATTGGCCTTGCAATTGCTATTCTAGCGCAACTTGGCGATTTCACTGAGTCGCTTGTTAAAAGAGCTTACGGTGTTAAAGATAGTGGAAGTATGATACCTGGCCATGGGGGAGTGCTCGATCGTATGGATAGTTTCATTTTTACTGCCCCTCTTATTGCTATTTACATAGGCTAAGTCTGCAGAAGAAATAAAGTGCCATTAGAGTTCATCCCTAGTCAGCTCCCCAACCGCTTCTACAGTACAGTCATGGACAAACGTCTTTTCACAATAAGGGCAGGCTATTTCCTCTTCTTCTCCCATATCTAAATATATTAATGGATGGCCAGAACCCTCATCATTCTCATCACCATGACAACAAACTTTTCTTTTATTAACCCTCACTCTTGACATGCTACTCCTTTAGCTTATAACATTTTCTATATTAAATATACCCATTTATAAATAAAAAACAACACACGCTATTCTCCATTTTTTATCCTATTCAGGTTAATCAATTCGTTTTGAACGCCTTTTGATACAAATTTGCTAACATCTTCTCCTAATCTTGCTATTTCCTTTACAAAACTTGATGAGATAAATTGAGTATCTTCAGAAGCAGGAAGAAATATGGTTTCGATTTCAGGAAGAAGTTTATAATTTACCCAACTCATTTGAAACTCGTAATCAAAATCCGATACTGCTCTTAATCCTCTAATAATAACAGAAGCATTCTGCTCTTTGGCAAACTTCACTAGCAACCCATTAAAAGATATAACATCTGCATCAATTCCTAGTCCTTTAATTTCATTTTCAGCCATGCTTGTGCGTAGCTTTGTGTCAAAGGCAATATGCTTATTAACGTTCTCTGCAACTCCTATTATTAATTTATCGACTAGTTTACACGCTCTTTTGATTATGTCAATATGCCCAAAAGTTATAGGGTCAAATGTGCCAGGGTAGATTCCTATTCTGTCATTAATGTTCATCCTTTATTTTTATATAAACTACTTTAAAAACTTTTGATAGACATAATAACATTTTTTATCTAAAAATAAAAGTATACAGTTGGCCTGATAGCTCAGTTGGTAGAGCAAAGGACTGAAAATCCTTGTGTCGCTGGTTCGATTCCTGCTCAGGCCACCTTCTCTTTCTTACCAAATTTACCTTTTTGTTGTAAAATGTTCTATAATATGTTATGATATTGATATAAGTGTTGAGAGGGTAAACTATATGTATAGATATTATAGCAGAATATTTAATATCTTATTAATTATAGTTCTATTATTAAGCAATATTACTTATGCTGGCGTTAGTGAAAAACCGGCATCTCAACATGTAACCAGAAAAGAAGAACCAGCGTCAACTGTCTTGACGACAGAAAATACAGTAAATAATGACATAGTTGTTGGTTTGTTGAAAACGGAAGAAGCACATGAGCTTGGGCTATCTCAAAATATTTACGAGATGTTCAATAACTTTGGGGTTAAGACTGTACTGATTGATTATAATAAGATAATTAGCCTTGAAAAAATTCAGGCAGAGTCACTTAATCTCGCAAAACAAGATGAAACATTGGCAAAGAAGCTGACATTAGACCGAATAAAAGTTGAAGTTGTAAAGTTTATTAAAGAGCACAAAATAAATAGAATATTTATTCCAGATAATCTGCACTCAGAACCATTCTCACCCACTTCTTGCTGCCAGCTTGTTACTAAAGCAATTGCAAAAATAGTGGATGATAATCCCTCAATTCATTTGCTTGGCATATGCGGCGGTTTGCAAGGTATCATGAATGCAAAGGGAATTGAAGTAGTGAGTGATGAAGAGAAGCGAAGATCTCATTTAAAATCAGCACAGAAAGCTCTCCAACAGATAAAGATCGTTCCAAACAGCCGTTTAGCGGAATTAGTAGCTAAATTCTTAATACCTAATGAAAATGGCTGGTTTTCAACATGTTTTCCAGATGCTTATTCAGGGGCAGTAAGTAATACACCAGAAAATAGAAGAAAATTGGAGTTACTTGGATATAAAGTTGCAGCATTTTCGAGTGGTGGAATAATAGAGGCTATTGAAGATAAGCACGGTAATATTTACTTTCAAAGTCATCCAGAAGCCCTTGTTGTGAAGTCAGATAAAAACCTCTATTTATCAAATCACAAGGAACGTCAAGTGTCTACACTAGTTGCTATAGCGATTATAAATGATTTTCTTTATCGTACTTAATGGATATATACCTATGGCTAAAGTAGTTTAGGCTTACCGACGATTCGATAAACGACAAATTCGTCATCCCGCTGCTTGTTAGCGGCCGAGATACCGCGGTGGTATGACGGTTCGCGGCGGGATGACGATAAGCCTCGTCATCCCGCTACGTGTTAGCGGCTAAAAGATACCGCGAATGAATCGCGGTATGACGGTTCGTGGCGGTATGACGTACTGACTTGCATTAGCTATAAAGTGGTTTATATAAATCCCATAGCATGCCGAATGAAGCTTTTTTTGAGAAAATTTGAATTTTCAACTGCAATCAAGCCAAGATTTCTTAGTGCTTTAGCGCAGAACATTCTGTTGGAGAACATCCTATTTAATCCATCAGTTGCAAGCGCCATTGTAAAATTATCAAAGTATCTGTTGCGTGAAATTTTCTTTAATAAATAACTACTGCCAACATCAATACCAGCCGCTTTTGCGGCAACTACGTGCTTTATAACACTTTCTACATCTCTAATTCCAAGATTAAGCCCTTGACCTGCAACAGGATGAATTGAATGTGCTGCATCGCCGATAAGCAAAACTCTACCCTTATATAACTTTTTTGCGAAAGCAAAACTTAAAGGATAAAGTTTTCTTTCACCCTCTAATTTTATCTCTCCTAAATAAGAACCAAATCTTTTTTTGAGCTCTATAATAAATTCTTCTTCAGACAGATCCATTAGCATTTTTGAAATTCCAGATTTTTCTGTCCAAACTATCGAAGAAGTATAGCCACCCTTCATCGGTAGAATTGCAAATGGACCGCCAGGAAAAAAACGCTCTACAGCTAAGTTTTGGTGATGCAGTTCATGCTTTACATTAAATACTATGCTACTTTGTTTATAATCAAATTTCACTGTCGGTATAGAAAATAACTCTGGTAATTTAGAGTTTTTGCCTTCAGCGCAGATAAGTAGCGATGATATTAATTCCTGGTTATTATCAAGAATAACTTCCACATATCCTGAATCACAAGCAATTGTTTTATAGGAATGTGGGGAGTATATGTTTAGTTTATTCAGAAAATTATTGTTGATTGCATTCCATATAGTAGCATTGTTGATAACATAACCCATTGGCTCTTCGCTAACCATTTTATGATTGTAATGCACAGTAACCGCATCTAATATGCATATATCAAGTATTGGCTCAGCTTCACTCTCCACAAACTGCCAAATCCCTAACTTTTCCAATATTTTTTTCGAACCTTGAGAAATAGCAAATGCTCGGTTGTCATCTACTACACGTGGTAGACTATTTTTTTCAATTACAGCTACAGACACAGAGTCACAACTAAGGCCAATGGCAGTAATAAGACCAAGTAACCCACCACCTGAAATGATTACATCGTAATTCATTTTATTTATCTAAAATTATATTCTATCTATTTTAAAAATAGTTTAAACAAACTTTATATATAAATTAAATTTTTTAGATCCCAGTGTTAGCTACTTGGATGACATCTAAAGACACTCCACCTTGTCATTCCAGCACGTAACGAACAACTGTACGAACATTTTGCGAAGGCAGTGTGTTAAATGCTATGGCCGGTTTTGCCTCAAACACAAAGGTGTCATCCCAGTGCTTGACACTGGGATCCATTCTTCTTTTTTTCTGGATTTCAGCGTCACGCGCTGGAATGACAAAAGCTGCTAATTTTTCATGTAAGTAATGGTTATGCAAGCAGTCTATTTTGTAACTAACAAAAGAGGGCTTTGATTCGCATGTTTCTCACGCTTATTCTATTGTTTAACTATACTTTGAGCAATGTCTTCATAAATCTCTGCTAAATCTTCACTTAACATTAAAGGATTTCCACAATCAGAAGCATGACATATTTGTGGATCCAGAGGAATCCTGCCTAGGAGTTTGATGCCCAGCTCCTCAGACATTTTTTTTGCGCCGTCTTTTCCAAATATGTATATTTCTGAGTCATTTTGAATGAAATAACTCATATTTTCCACAATTCCAATAACCGGTACGCTGAGCTTTTTAAGCATATCATAAATTTTGCGAGCATCGATTAAAGAGAGCTCCTGTGGAGTTGAAACTATTATCGCCCCGGTTAAGTTAAAATTTTCCATCAGACTTAAATGCACATCGCCAGTTCCAGGTGGTGTATCAACTATCAAATACTCTATATCGGACCATTTTGTTCCCATGAGCAGATTATAAAGTGCTTTTGTGATCATAGGTCCGCGCCATATTGCTGCACGATCCTTGTCAACAAAATAGCCGATTGAAATAGTATGCAGTCCATACTTTTCTATAGGTATTGCTTTTCCACCCTGTATTTCTGGCTTTAATTTTTCAGTGCCAAGCATTTGAGGAATTGAAGGACCATATATATCTGCATCAACCAGCGCAACTTTATGTTTCAACTTTGCTAATGAGAGAGCAAGATTTAGCGCAACTGTGGACTTGCCCACACCGCCTTTACCAGAGGCCACAACGATTATATTTTTCACTCCTTCGATATGTAATTTAGCTTTTTGTTGCCCAGTTTGTTTTTGACCAGTAGCAACCACGATCACTTTTGTCACCCCCGGTATAGCTTTAACAGCTTGCTCACAATTTCTTCTTAATTCTTCGTTTGCTTGCGTGTTACCGGCAACTTCAAGCACAAAACCAATGTCCCCGCCTTTAATAATGATTGAGGATATTATGCCAAGAGCGATCACATCTTTACCGCTTTTTTGCTCTATGACTTTTTTTAAGTTCTCTCTTACAATTTCTTCGTTGATCATTAGCCTTTTAGGTGATTTCTTCCTGAAGTCGTTTAATCTCAGCTTGAGGAAGGCCGGTTGTCTGAGAGATAATATCAATAGAGATGTCAGCCTTAAGTAGGTTTTTTGCTACTTCAATCTTTCCTTCAATCTTTCCCTCATCAAATTTTTGGTTAAGGCAGGATAAATTATCATCTTCACGTTTCTTATCTTGACCGTACGTAAACCGCTCTTCTTCACTCCAATTATATTGATTCAACTCATTATAAGCTCTACCAATAATTACATCACTTCCTACTATTTTTTTTAGATCCTCTTCACTAGTCTCACTTGCATGCTTAAAGAAATAACACCATTTTTCAACTATATTCTCTAATTGATCCTCTTTTGTTTTTGGAAATTTCGGTAGTTCTATGAAAGTAAAACTAAAGTCCTTCAGGTCATGTTCGTAAGTGACCTTATCAAAAGTAACGTGATCGGACTTGTAGGCTACTTTATCAGGAAATAGAATAAAATCAGTGATAGCAATAAAGACAACTCCTTTAAGGTCTTGATATCGGGCACCTACGTCAGCTTGGCTTGAATAAGCTTTAGCAGCATAATATTGAGCACGTTTCTCAAAACCACTAGTCCTAGCAACTTGCATCTCGCAAATAAATTGAACACCCGTAAAATCTCTACATAATACATCAACAATACTTTCCTTTTTGGCAGCAATTTCAGGGTTTTGAATGGGACTTAGAAATTTTACATCTTTTATTTCAGCCTCACCAGTGAGACCTAGAATATCATTGAGAAAATGAACAAGAATGTCTTTATTTTTCTCAGTACCAAATATTCTCTTGAACGCGAAATTGTTTTTTGGATCGAGAAATTTTGAAAAGGCCATAATTAAATACAATTAGGAGACGAATAATTATACACTATTTTTCGCAAATATTCAACCTCTGATTACTCCTTATTCTTTGCCCTTCCTGCGCGCTTACGTTCATTTGGATCAAGGAATTTCTTGCGTAAACGTATAGATTTTGGAGTTACTTCCACCAATTCATCATCGTCTATATACGCTATCATATCCTCCAGTGTCATCATCTTTGGAGGAGTGAGTTTTATGGCTTCATCACTACCTGAAGCTCTTACGTTTGTTAATTGCTTACCTTTTAGCACATTTATCTCCAAATCATTGTCACGGCTATGCTGGCCGACAATCATGCCACAATATACCTTATCCTGTGGCTTAATAAACATAATTCCCCTGTCTTGCAAATTGAAAATTGCATACGCCATAGCCTCACCCTTATCTGTAGAAATTAAAACTCCATTGCGCCTTCCAGAAATTGGACCTTTATGTGGAGCATAACTGTGAAATAAACGGTTAATTATGCCTGTGCCCCGAGAATCAGTTAAAAACTCTCCTTGATAACCAATTAATCCTCTTGATGGCACTAAAAACGTTAATCTTGTCCTGCCATTACCAGAAGGTCTCATGTCAGTCACTTCACCTTTACGGAAGCTGAGTTTTTCCATGATGATTCCACTATATTCATCATCTACATCAATTACTACTTCTTCTATAGGTTCAAGTTTTTTACCGCCTTCTTCTTTAAATAACACGCGAGGGCGTGATACCGAAAGCTCAAAACCCTCCCTTCTCATATTTTCAATTAACACTCCAAGCTGCAACTCACCGCGTCCACCTACTTCAAACGCTTCACCGCTTGGTGCCAAAGTCACAGTAATTGCAACATTTGTTTCTGCCTCCGCGTATAAGCGATCCTTTATAGCAGTTGAAGTAAGCTTTGTACCTTCTTGTCCAGCAAAAGGCGAATCATTAACGCTCAGAGTAATCGCCATTGTTGGCGGATCAACTGGAGTTGAGCTTACTGCAGTTGTCATTTCTGGCACAGAAATGGTATCTGAAACCGAAGCTTTTTCAAGCCCTGCAATTGCAATTATGTCTCCCGCTACAGCCTGCTCTACTGGAATGCGTTTCAAGCCAGAAAATGAGAGCAATTTAGTTAATCTTCCTCGTTCAATTACTTTGCCATCGAGGTCAAGCACCTTAAGATCTGAATTGACTTTTGCAACACCCTGATAAACCTTTCCTGTCAATATTCTGCCAAGAAACTTATCAGACTCAAGTAGAGTGACCAACATAGCAAAAGGTGCATTTTGATCATAAACAGAAGGTTTTATATAATCTATAACCGTTGAAAATAATGGGCTTAAATCTTTTCTTTCATCAGAAAGCTCCTTAGCACACCAGCCATTTCTACCTGAAGCATACAACACTGGAAAATCTAGCTGCTCGTTGGTTGCATCAAGGTTAAAAAATAACTCATATATTTCATTTAATACTTCGTCAATTCTGCTGTCTGGTCGGTCGACCTTATTGATTATCACAATTGGCTTCAAATTTGCTTTTAGTGCTTTTGACAACACAAACTTAGTTTGTGGCATGGGACCTTCTGCAGCATCAACCAGCAGCAACACACCATCTGCCATGCACAATACCCTTTCTACTTCTCCACCAAAGTCCGCGTGCCCTGGCGTATCAATAATATTGATCTTTTCATCGCCCCACATTATTGATGTACATTTTGCAAGTATTGTAATTCCGCGTTCACGCTCTTGGTCACCACTATCCATCACTCGTTCTTGAACTTCTTGATTCTCGCGGAACGTGCCACTTTGTTTTAACATGTTATCAAGTAAAGTGGTTTTACCGTGGTCAACGTGTGCGATTATTGCTATATTTCGGATCGATTTAAATTCGTTCATTTTCTATCATTTCAAAATTAATTTAGTAATAAGTATACATAAAATACACTTAGAGTAAATAACTAAAGCTGTGTATAAATGCTGTGTTTCCAAGATATTATAGGATTACTTTGTTAAATATTCTCTACTCCCAGGTTTTGTTATGGGTAGTTGTTTTAATTCACTTGGAAGTTCTTCCTCGCTGTAGTTTTTGATGTTCAGTTCAATCAAAGATATGACAGGAAAAGGCAGTTTCGTTTCACTATTTCTCTTTATCAAAGAAGCTTCAGCAACAACTTTACCTCCTTTCCCTTCTGCACATTCCACTGCTTCAAGTGAAGATTTGCCTGTGGTTATTACATCCTCGATAAGTAATATTTTCTCACCCTTTTTGATCTTAAATCCACGGCGTAATTCAAACTTGCCGTTAACGCGCTCGCAAAACATTGTCTTTATTCCAAGCTGCCTGCCAATCTCATAACCCACAATTATTCCACCAATTGCAGGAGATAATATTAAATCTATGGAGCTATTTAATTCTTTTTTTATTTTATCTGCTAATAATGCGCAAACTTTCATGGCTCTGCTTGGATTTTCAAAAATCTTCGCACACTGTATGTATGTGTCACTATGCAGTCCGGATGATAAAACAAAATGCCCATGCAAAATTGCTTCTGCTTTTTTAAATTCTTTTATTATTAGATTATTTTCGTCTAATATCATTTTTTAAGTTTCACTATTACATTCTTTATTAATTATCTGAGTGATACAAATATCAGACCACACGTTTATTGCAGTTTCAAACATATCGATGATTGTATAAATAGGCAAAATCAGTCCCATAATATGCAGAGGAACATTCATCGACATGAGATAACTGGTTGCCATAAAATAGCACCCCATCGGCACTCCAGCATTGCCAATTGCAGCCCCTGTAGCTAAAAAAATCCATATAAACATTTCGCTCAAGGAAAATACGTATCCGTTCATTTCTGCAACAAACATTACAGTGATTAGTATAAATGCAGCACATGCATTCATATTAATTGTTGTGCATATTGGTAAAATAAAAGACGACAATTTCTTTGGCACCTTTAGCTTATTTTGCACACAATCTATGGTTGTGGGCAGCGTTGCACTGGATGACTTAGAGAAAAATGCGAGCGTCAACGCTGGCATAACCCCCCTTAGCGTTTGAATTGGTGATATGCCTTTATACCACATAAGTAGCGGTAAAATCAGAAATGCCTGCACAAAATTTGCAGACATTATGCAAACAAAATACCATAAAAGACTGTAGAACTCGCTACCACCTTTTAATTCGTGCAAAAAACATGTAATAAAAGACCACACAGCAAGCGGAATAAATCTCAATAACCCTTGAGCAATTTTAAGTAACGTATCGAAAAGTGCAGAGAATATTTGATGTAATATGTCCTGCTTTTCTTTTGAAAGTGAAACAATAGCTCCACCCATCAAAAAAGCGATTAATATGCTACCAATCATATTATTTTCAAGAAAAACTTGCACAAAATTCGAAGGAATGAGTGATTTTAAATATGAAAAATAACTGTGGTTATTGCTGTTAATATTCCCTATCGTATTACTTATGAAATTTTTTCTTGCTGGATCTATTAGCAGGTAAAACGATAATGCAACAAACGCAGCTATAATAGTTGTAAGCAGCGTATAAAATAGTGTTTTCTTAACTAAGGTTTTAATTTCAATTGAGTCTTTGAGTCCTGAAATTGTGGAAACTATTGATAGAAAAACTAAAGGTAAACTTATTAATTTCAAAAAACTAACAAATATGTCACTAAACAGCTTTGCTATTTCAAATATAATCTCACTGTTTAAATAGTAAGCAACTATTGCAAGCAGTATAGAAAAGAGTATTGCAAACTTGTGCATTGAAAATAAAACTTCAAAGTAACATTATACAACAATTTTGCTGTTTTGGAATCAGGTTGATATAAAAAATCTTGCAATTTAGGCAAAATGTTAATACTTAACTTGTAACTGAATATGGGGGTAAGTGCACGAAGAAATGTTATCTAAATTTGGTGATGGCTACTGTGGAGCAATTTTGTTTTTTTTGAGCTTCTGGGCTGCTAGCGCTGGAATCAGAGTTGGTCTTAGTGCATCTACAAATGCTATTTCGCCTGATGCAATGGTGTCAGGAGCTTTAATGCTAGGGGGGTATAGTACCAGTTATAAGCTTCTCTACAACGAATTATGTAATAATGCCTATAGCTGCGAAAGTAAATCACTGCATCATAGAACCGATAGTTGAAAAAGTAAGAGGATGCATTTATTCGAAGACAGTGGAATTGACTGAGATTTCTTAATTTAAATTTAGGTGCACTTAGCCCATTTTGGTGATAACAAATTGGGATGGATAAGATATGATAACTAACTTTTCTGTGAGTATATAGTTTTGCCAGACACAACAGTGCGTACTACGTGTCCTTTTACTTTGCGCCCACCGAAAGGGGAATTCTTTGATTTACTAGCAAAGTTGTCAATTTTAATTTCCCATTCATGATTGAGGTCAACTAAAATTAAGTCCGCGGCAAGGTTTTTCTGTATACGACCACGTGGTACGTGTATTATGTCTGCAGGCTTATATGTCAATTTTGCAAGCACATCAAGTAGACCCATTTGCCCACTGTGATAGAGTTCAAGTGAAAGGGGCAGCATTGTCTCAAGACCAACAATACCAAATGCAGCATTTTCAAGTGGAAGATCTTTAGAATTACGATCATGCGGAGCGTGGTCGGTTGCAATGCAATCAATCACACCTGTCTTTAAACCTTCAATCATAGCTAAACGATCTTCTTCAGTGCGAAGTGGCGGGTTCATTTTTGCAATTGCTCCATGTTGTTTTACTATATCTTCAGTCAAAGTGAAGTGATGAGGGGTTACTTCGCACGTAACATTTAATCCCAAGTCTTTTGCACGTTCAATAGCATCAAGTGAATCTTTTGAAGAGACATGTAGAATATGGTAGTGCACATTCTCCATATCTTTCATGAGCAGTATATCGCGATTTACCATAACCGATTCTGATGCACTCAAGATTCCCTTTACTCCCAATTCTTCAGAAATTTTACCTTCGTTGATTGCACCACCTGCTGATAAATTTAAATCTTCTGCATGTTGAGCAATAGGAACACCCAGCATACTTGAATAAAGCAGCGCCTGTCTCATAATCATTGGGTTCATAACTGGCATGCCATCATCAGTGAACCCAACCGCACCTGCTTCCTTTAAAAGTGCCATTTCAGTCAATTTTTCTTCCGAAGTGGTGATTTTAGCGTAAAATTCAACGTTTACATGTGAAGTTTCAAGTGCTCTATATTTCAAATATTTAGCCAAAACAACGCTATCAATTGCTGGAACAGTGTTTGGCTGACAAACTACAGTTGTAACGCCTCCCGCAGCTGCAGATTTGCTGCCTGTATATATAGTTTCTTTATGTTCTTGGCCTGGTTCACGAAAATGTACGTGAATGTCAATAAGGCCTGGCATTAGAACAAGCCCTTTACAGTCTATTGTTTCGTCGACCCCACTTGTTGAAAATAATGATTCACCAAAGTCGACAATTTTATCTCCTTCAGTCAATAATGAACCTTTTATATCAAGTTTAGTTTCCGGATCGATAATACGAGCATTAGTATACGCAATTTTATAGCCTTCCTTTTGCCCTGTTTGCAACAAATTCCAAGTTTGAGTCATTACATTTGAGTATTGATTATAAAATAAATCTAAAGTTTTTTTAATAAAACACAACCAAATTAGAACACAGACTAAAGTTGCGAGAGCTGTCTTGAGTTAAAATTGTCCCAAAAATTTGGCTCTTATAACCTAGTTAGCTCAGTTTTAACGTTAATGTGTGAAGCTCTTAGCTCTGTTGGAGGATTTTCCAGATGAATATCTAATTTATTCCACACGTTCACCAGACAAATCAAAGCTGAGTCAAAATTATCACCAGCCTGCTTTGTGCTGTGTTCTTTATGTACACTATTCATTATTTCCTGGAACTCTTTTACCTCAGGTAAATCTCTCATTTTTTGCGACATACTTTTGAATAACTTGCTCACTGAGTTTAAGATTTTATAACTTTTTTCCTGATGTTCTGCGATTCTTCCTTGATATATATCAATCATTTTCTGGCATGATTTGCCCCTAAATGGATGTTCTTCTTTTTCCTTTATGCAAGAATTTTGGAAATTTTTACAGTTAAGGATTGCTTCTCTGTGTTTTTTTATGTCATTAATCGCGCTGACTATCGACTTATCTATTTTCTTCAAATTTTCTTCCCGTTCTTCTCTTTTAATTATACTTTTGGATTCATTTTTCATTTGGTTCATTTTGTCATACAGGTTTTTGCATTCTTTGTAAGATACCATTGGTTGTAATATTCCTTCTTCTACACCTTTATTGTAAAAATTCTTCAACTCATCACTTGATAGTATTGTTATAGCATCTTCCCTTTTACCTTGTGATTTAGGATACTTTTTATTCAATGAACTAACATGATTTAACAAGAAATCTTTAACTAGCCCTTCTTTTTTTACTTCGGATAATTTTTCTAGTGTTTCTATATATTTCAGAACTTCCGCAAAGAGCTGTCCACCAGAAGGAGCAAATCCTTGAAGTGGTTTACTCTGAGCTTTATAAAAATCGGTTTGTAAAAAATCTTCAGCTTGTTTTTTTATTACTGAAAGTTCACTAAAGGCTTTTTCTGGATTGATTTTCCTCAAAATACTAATAGCTTTTCTAATCGCTTTTTCTCTCTTTCTATTATCTTGCTTTTCATTTAATATCAGATGTTCAGTTTTGGTAAAAGCATTACCTTGATCACTTTTTGCAATGTTACAAACGATGTTTTTTACAACTTTTTCGGTTGCTGCATAATCTATTTCTTTTGCAAAGCAGTCAATAAATGATTGCCAAACTTTTTTATTAACAAGCTTACTTGTCTTATTTTCAAAATCTTCTATATCTTTGAATCCTAAAATAGTATAGAGATTTTTTTCGATTATTGGTTCGGCATGTTGTTTTGCCACTTTACCTTTTATATTAAATGGAAATTTACTAATCTTAGTTGTACCCACAATGTTACCTCAATATTAACGCTATCTATAAAAGTATAAAGATTTAATATTTAATTTTTAATTAATGCTGACATTGTTAGCGCAGCTAACTACGGGGGCATTATGCTAGCGTCAATTAACACTTTAACTTCTAACTTGTCATTAGTAATATTGTTTATATAAAAACTATAATTTTTTATGCCTGAATTTGGGAATATATTGCTATTGGTAGCCTGCTTATTGTCTTTGACATATTTGTTTTTACCGCTTAGTTCTTGTCGGTTTATTACCACTGCCATATTTTTTTGTGTATCAACATCAATGGCTATTTTGATTTACTGCCACATTACAAATGATTTCTCACTCGAAAACGTATATTACCACTCACACACAACAAAACCTCTGATCTATAAAATTTGTGGAGTTTGGGGAAATAAAGAAGGGTCCATGTTGCTTTGGACATTAGTGCTTACCTTTTACTTATTTCTGATGGGTATTTTTATTGATAACGGCAGTAAATTGAAGAAAGTATCCTTGATCACCCAAGGCTTGATTTGCTTTTGTTTTTTACTGTTCACTTTACTTGAATCCAGCCCCTTCACTAAAATGCCAAGCATTGAAACAGATGGATTGGGTTTTAATCCGATGTTGCAAGATATAGGTCTTGCTATTCACCCACCAATATTATATTTGGGGTACCTTGGATTTAGTGTTCCTTTCTCACTCTCTATAGCTGGATTAATTGCAAATACTGAAGGAAATGTTTGGGCTAAAATTGTTAGGCCCTGGGTACTTATTTCTTGGTCGCTACTTACTTTGGGTATAAGCTTAGGTAGCTGGTGGGCATATCGCGAACTTGGGTGGGGTGGATTTTGGTTTTGGGATCCAGTGGAAAACGTTTCTTTGATGCCGTGGCTGATTGCAGTAGCGCTGACACATTTGTTGCTCGTGGTGCGAAATTTCAATATTTTAAGGAATTTTGCTATTTTACTTACGCTTACAACTTTTATCTTGAGTGTGACTGGAACATTTCTAGTTCGCTCAGGAATACTTACCTCAGTGCACACGTTTGCAGATGACCCAAGGTATGGACTGTATATATTAGCTCTACTTGGTGTAATGACAGTCAGTAGCTTAGTAATATTTGTAGTGTTTACGAGAAAGAATCACACATCTGCGATGTCATTCCAATGCTTGACACTAGAATCCAGAAAGAAACTTGCTACTCAAGTGACAGAGGGTAGAAGATTCTTTTCACGCTTTACGATGATGCTGATGAACAATTTATTATTCATCACTGCCTTTTTCATCGTGTTCATTGGCACTTTATACCCTACAGTGCTTGAGTATTTAACTGGTGAATTAATTTCAGTTGGAGCACCATATTACAATTCCTTATTTAATCCTATTGCACTCACTATTCTAGTGCTCATCATGATAGGGCAATACTGTAGTTGGCAGGGAAATAGTCTATTGCCAATATTCCGTGAATACAGATTCTCATTCTGTAGTGCTGCAGCTATTTTGCCGTTTATCTTTCACATGGAGCTAATAATTGTGCTATCAATTACTATCTCCATAGCATTATTAGTCTTTATTTTAGAAGCATATAGTAAAAGAATTTGTTTATTTAAGGTAGCATTTGGTGAATCAATTTTATTAGCAAGAAGAGTTTCTAAATCCTACTATGCAATGATGCTTGCTCATGCTGGAGTGGCAATTCTAGTGCTTGGTATAGCTTATTCAGTTGGTTGGCAGGAGAAAAAAGAAGATTACCTAAAAATTGGAGATAGCATAACAGTCAATAAATTTAAAGTTACTTTACGAAATATTGAATTGATAAAAAAGGAAAATTTCCATGCAGTGAGAGGAACAATGGATATCAGGAATTTGTTGAATAACAAGATATTAGGTGAGATAACCCCTGAATGTAGATTTTACCTTGTGGAAGGTCAGAAAAATGTTGAAAGCAGTATCTACCACAATTTATTTTCTGATATTTATGTTGTAATTGGAGAGATTGATAAGAGTAAGAGCAAAATCGCAGCCAAAGTGCACTATAAACCTGGAATGTCTATAATCTGGTTTGGATCCTTCCTCATCGCTTTTGGCTCGCTCCTTGCCGCTTTTTCTTTTAGTGGACGAACGAGACTAATCACAGAATAAACTAGTGAATTTTTTAAAAAGTATATAAAATCCAAGTGATTACTTCAGATAAAAAACATGGCAGTTAGACTCATTCCAGATAACCTCAATATCAAGTTTAGTAAATATAGGGATTTGACTGCATTAATTAGCATTATTCTTATCATCTTTTCAATGCTCATTGTTGTGCTGCGTGGAGTGAACTTAGGCATAGACTTTGCAGGCGGAATTTTGATAGAGATAAAATCTTCAGATGAGAATCACTCTATTCTCGATGCATTAAAAGGAAATGGTTTTACAGTGCAGAGTTCAAAAGCAGGTGATAATTTAGTCATGCGTTTTAAAGATGAAGGAGATGAAGATAAAATCAAAAAGATAAAAAGCATACTAGAAGAAAAGCTGGGGAGCTCAATAAGCTATCGTAAAATAGACTATGTTGGCCCACAAATAAGCTCAACACAAATATTTGAAGGAATGTTATCCATGTTGATCGCGATTGTTGGAATATTTTTTTACGTTTGGTTTAGATTTAATTGGCAATGTGGATTCAGTGGAATAACAGCACTGATTCATGACGTGATTTTAACTGTTGGTTTTATTAGCCTAACTGGCATTGAGTTTAATATTTCATCAGTTGCAGCTCTTCTCACTATCATTGGTTATTCAATCAATAACTCAGTAATTATATACGATCGGATTCGAGAGTATTGCAAGAGTGGTAAAAGTGGGCGGATGAGTGAGATAGTAGATGCAAGTATCAACGCTACATTATTTCGCACTATATTAACCTCGGGTACAACCCTTCTTGCTGCTCTTCCTTTGGCATTAATCTGCACAGATGCAGTGAGAGACTTCAGCTTGATCATTTTTTTTGGTATTTTGATTGGCACTTGTTCTGCAATATTTATTTCTGCTCCTATATTAACCTACAGAGCTTTGATAAGTAGATTGTAGAAGTGTTTAGTCGCGGTATAATATCAACTTATTATCTCTTATAGTGAAATGAAAATACCTTAAAAAGCTCATTCCAAGTAGTGAATGAGACATAGAATGAGTGTTAACGCTTGCCTGTACATCATTAATCAAAAAGTTTCCTATTTTAACTTTAGGTATTTGAACCACTCCAGCTTTTATTTGACCTTTCGCAGTTTCATATATTTTAAAATCCTGAACATTTTGTAAGTTAATACCAACATGTAATGCGTCTTTTTGTGATAGAACAATATCGGTTGCTCCGGTATCAAGCAAAAACGTTATATTGCGATCATTGACTTGAGCCTGAATATAAAAGTGTCCATCATATGACTTCGTAAATTCGATACTTCCACTATTCTGACCACTATTTTGAATTCTTCCTTTATATGGTAAAAAAGTACTGAGAAATCTGTCGCTTAATTTGTCCCTTTGTGAATCAATAAGCATTGCAGTAGCGGCTATTATTAGTAACCAAATAACTAGATTTTTTACCGCGTTCATATTATTAAAATTCGAAGCTATTAAAATAAATTTTAAAGATTAGCGTTAAAAGTTATTATTAAAAATAAGTAAATTTCATTGTTTTAGTACAATATTTAATATACACTTTAAGAAGATATGTTTGATTTAATTTCATGTCAGAAGCAAAAAGTTTAATTTTAGCAGCTATCCTTTCCATGTTGATCATGGTATCTTGGCGTATTATTTATGATAATTTTTTTAGTACAAACCAAAACCAGCCATTGATTGAAAATATTGAACATATCGAATCTTTTAACGACCTTGCTCCTATAATATACCAAAATCGTTCTGAAATTATTAATTTTACTCGAGAACAGAGGGTTAGTTTAACCAATAACATGATTAAAGGATCAATTTCTCTGAAAGGTGCAAGGTTTGATGACTTAATTTTAACTAATTACCACTTAGAACCGAATTCTTCTTCTCCACAAGTGGTGTTACTGTCACCTGCAGAATCAAAAGATGTATATTTCGCAGAATTTGGGTGGCTCGATCCGAATAAAAAGATTAAAGTTCCAGATTCTAAGACAGTCTGGCAAGCTGATGGGGCTGAACTGACTAATCAAAAAGTAGTTAATTTATTTTGGGACAATGAGAATGGCATTGTGTTTAAAATGAAAATTAGCCTTGACGATAACTACATGTTTAAAATTGAGCAGATTGTTGAAAATAACACAAAAGATAATGTAGTTTTGGTTCCTTATGGTAAAATTAACCGTAAACGTGACAATATCAACGAATCTTATTGGATGTCCCATGAAGGAGTACTGGGTGCATTTGATAATAAACTAGAGGAGTGGACATATAAGGATGTCTCTAAGAAACATTTAATAAAAGCAAGCACGAGTGAAAAAAATTGGTTTGGTTTTGCTGATAAATATTGGTTTACAGCTATCATACCTGAGAAATCCGATAAAATAAATGTAAGCATTAAACACACGAACGTTAATAATACTGATAAATTCCAAGTAGATTTTGTCAAACCTTACAAGAGCATACTTCCTGGTGCAAGCGTTTCTAATGTGAATTATTTTTTTGCTGGAGCAAAAAAGTTGAATTTACTGGATTCTTACAAGGATACTCTCAATATACCTTTATTTGATAAAGCTGTAGATTTTGGTGTTCTTTATTTTATAACCAAGCCAGTGTTTTTACTGCTTGAATATTTTAACTTCGTTTTAAAAAATTTTGGCTTAGCAATATTATTGCTGACTTTAGCAATCAAACTTTTGATGCTTCCCTTATCTACTAGATCACATATTTTGACACTTAAGATGAAAAGCCTGCAGCCTGAAGTAGCTCGTATAAAAGAGTTGTATAAAAATGATAGTTTAAAGCAGAATAAGGAAAGAATGGCGTTATACAAGAAAAATAATGTAAATACAATATCAAGCATTTTTCCTACGCTAATACAAATGCCGGTATTTCTTGCTTTATATAAAGTATTATTTGTTACTATAGAGATGAGACACGCCCCTTTTTATCTATGGATTAAGGATCTTTCAGCTCCTGACCCAACGAACATCTTTACATTATTTGGGTTGTTTAATTACAATTTCCCTATTTCTATAGGAATTTTGCCTATAATTTTTGGTATTACTGTGATAATTCAGCAGAAGCTAAGTGAAACCAGCAAAGATGACATTCAAGTAAATGCTATGAAGTTTTTACCTTACATTTCTGTCTTTATTTTTTCTTCTTTTCCTGCCGGCTTGGTAATATATTGGATATTTAATAATATTACAACTTCAATTCAACAATCATTAATAAAGTTGTTTTTAACGAAAAAAATGGTAGTGAATGTCGAAAATACTAATAGTTAATTCAATTTATTATGCTGAAATAGCGAACCTTTTGCTTGAGGGTGTAATTGATAAATTCAAAGGAAATAATGTTGATTATGAGATAATTGAAGTCCCTGGTGCATTTGAGATACCAGCTACAATTCTTTTTGCGGTCAAAAACAAGAATGCTAATTATGATGGTTATTTAGCTCTTGGGTGCGTGATTCGCGGTGAAACTGATCATTATCAATATGTTTGTAAAGGAGTAATCGAAGGCTTAAATGAAGTTATTATGCATTATGTAATGCCCCTTGGTATGGGCGTAATTACCGCTGACAGCAAAGATAAAGCACTAGTTAGAGCTGACAAAAACAAAAAAAACTTTGGTGGCCATGCAGCCTCAACTGTTTTGCATATGATAGATTTATACAACAAATTAAAGTAATGGAGGAAAAACCGGTAGATAAAAAGTGGCGTATAAAAAGAAGTACGGCAAGGTTTCTTGCTGTACAAATTGCTTATTCAAATATTTTCGTAGGTTACAACAAAAGCACTTTTAAATTGGAAAATTGTGAGCTTAAGGACTACATAAGTAAGTTGAGAGATATATTTGAATGTGAAGAATTTGACCATCAGTTCTTAGAAAACTTGTTATATAAGGTTATAAAAAGCAGTGAAGAATATGATAAAATAATAGAGTCTTACTTACACCCAAGCTGGTCCCTCTCACGGTTAAATCTTATAAGCTTATCTATTTTGCGTGTTGCAATATGTGAGTTAGCTAATTGTGATACGCCAGTTCCAGTTGTTATTAATGAATACACTAACATTGCATCTGATTTACTTGATAAACCAAGCGAAATTGGTTTTATTAATGGGTTATTGGATAAGGCAAAAGATGCAGTTAAATTAAATAAAAATCCTTAGCAATTATAGCCAGTTTTACCTCAAGCACAGGGTGTCAGCTACTCGGATGACAAGAGAAGAGGGCAGTGGCATTCTTATCTGTTGCCTTGAGAATCGCAACATCTGTACAGTTATGCACGTGACACTAAAAATCAAAAAAAACAAAGAGGCAGACTTAATCTGCCTCTTTTATTTTAGCTGTCTAGCTTTTTGTTTTGTCTTCAGAAGCAGCTTGTTCAACAATAACTGAGCCTAAATAAGTGTTAACCTCTTTAGCACCATTTTTGTCCAAACCTAATGTTTTATTCCACTCTGCTTCATCTACTGTCTCGAACTTACCTTCTTTGCTTTTCACTTCTAGTGAATCTATCTTGAAGAGTAAAATATTGCCCATCATCATATTATTGGTAGGCTGATCATCAACAATAATACGGTAGTTCTTGCCTTCTAAGCTGAAATCTATATAATATTTACCCTCTTTCACCTTACCTTTTTCATCTTTAACTTGGTTATCCTTTTTCATTTCCTCATACACCTCTTTTGTTACTAGCAATGCTGCTTGTTTACTATCATTAACAATAATCTTCGGAGCTTTCAACTCAGATATTTCGTTATTTTTTATGATAGCAGATATTGCTAGACTAGTTAGCGCAATAGCAACAAATGCTAATACACCGATTCCAAGTGGTGTAGCTGCAAAAGCTGCAAGTGGAGCTAGCATGGAAGTTGAAGACACCCAATATGGTGATGAAAGTGCTACTGCTGCGCCTATGACATACAGAGAAGTAAATGCAACAAGTGCAGTGTTTGCTTTGTGGGATTGATCACGATGATTTTTAAAAGTTAGCATAAACGACCTCGTTTAATAAAATATTAATATGCTTAAATTGTGTATAAAAAAACTGCCATAGTCAAGCTTTTTCGCAAATTACCTGCCACTTGAGCCAAAGCCCCCTGCATTGCGACCGGTTTTTTCTGCGCAGAATTCTTCTCTGTCATCCCAAATTACCTGAGATACAGGAGAAATAAGGATTTGTGCAATTCTATCTCCCCTTTTTATTTCGTATGGTTGATTACTTAGATTAATTAGGCAAATTTTAACCTCACCTCGATAATCAGAGTCTATAGTGCCCGGAGAATTTAAGACAGTGATTCCATGTTTTGCAGCAAGACCAGAACGTGGGCGGATTTGCCCCTCAAAACCGTTTGGTATTGCAATCACAATTCCAGTTGGAACAAGTAATTTTTCAAGTGGATTTAAAACAGCAGAGTCATTCAATGCAGCATAAAGATCCATACCAGCACTCTGCACAGTTGCATAACATGGAAGAGACAAGTCTTCTCCGTGTGATAATCTTTTTATTTCTACTTTAATTTTACTTCTTTGCACTCCAATTTACCAGCTTATGAAGACTCAATTATAGCATGTAAATTATATCTGCAAAAGTAATAAATGTTACATCGTAAATGATGTCATTCCAGCGTGTGACGCTAGGCCATAAAATTCCTTGACATATTTCGCCAGCCCCCTTATCATGACAGTGAAGCTATTTATTTATCTTCGCAATCTCTGCAGTGGATTAATGACAAAAAAACTTAATGTATTTAGCGTAAATCATGCTTAATTTTTTGCACTATGTGCACCTCATGTCTTTATAAAACTTTTAGGTTTCTACCTATACAAGCCGAAACGCGCTTATAAAGCGTTTAAGACAGTAAAAGACGTCAAATAGACAAGGGAGAATTTGAATACTAGCTACCCTAGGTTTTCTTTGCCTTTTTTTCCACTTGGTAAATTTCTTAACGTTTATAATTTAGGTTAGTCGTATTTAAAAGCAGCTAAATTGCAGCGTTTAGAATAAAAAACGCCAATATTTTGAAGTACATATAAATAACTAGTTAACCATGGGGCTTCTTTTGCCTTTTTTTTCATTTGGTAAATTTCTTAAATATTTATAGCTAAACGACAACCGTCATCCCTGTAAAGGTCAAGTATCCCGCTACGCGTTAGCGGGATCTATGCTAAGAGATACCGTGACGGTATGACGGTTCGCGGCAGTATGACGATAACCTCGTCATCCCGCTACGCATTAGCGGCTAAGAGATACCGCGGCGGTATGACGGCGTTATTTTATGCTCACCAACTTAGCTGGATCCAAGTAGTCAAGGCACTGGCATCCCTGGTAGACAACATTCGTGTAGTTATAAATCACTCACAATTGATATACTCGAATTATTTTCAGTAAATAAATCAAGCATAATGTTAGGTATTCTACCATCAACTATGTGAACAACTCCAGCACATTCCTCTACCACTTTAGTATATGCCATGAGCCTTCCAATAAATTTTTCTCCTTGAATTTTGCCACAATCAATCGATGCATTTAAATTTTTAACAGATATCTTCCTGCCACCAATTTTATCTATTTCTTCATCTGTGTCACTCAAGATTATCATTTTAGATGCAGAAACTGCAATTGCGATTGCGCTTGCAGTACTATCGGCATCAATATGATATGTTTCCCCATCTTTTCCATGACCAATTGGTGCAATAACTGGTATAAAATCTGATTCTTCAATAAAAAATAATATATCAGGATTGATTTCAGTGGGTCTACCGATGAACCCCATGTCTAATATCTTTTCGATATTATTTGATCTATCTTCTCTAAGCGTAGCGGTTATTTTTTCGGCTTTAATTAAGTTGCCGTCTTTTCCACATAATCCAATAGCTGAACCACCAGCAGAATTTATATGCTGAACAATTTTTTTATTAACTGAACCACACAGTGCCATTTCAATGATTTTCATAGTGTCTTTGTCTGTAAGTCTGATACCATTCACAAACTTACTGTCCATACCCAGCATTTTTAACACTGAGTTAATTTCATATTCTCCGTCATGAACTATCACCGGATTTATACCAAGCTGCTTTAATAAGACAACATTATGCACAAAAGTATAGAATAGTCTTTCATCTGAGATCGTTATTCCGCCGCATTTAATGACAAAAGTTTCGCCCACAAAGCTAGGTATGTTAGATAACACTTCAAGTAATATTTCTGCTTTTTGTTCAAATGATACCTCACCCTTTAAAAATTCACTACTTTTCATTTTTTTATCTTGTAAACTTGAAAAACTCATCTTTTACCTTGGTTATTTTATGCTTAACACGAATGCTTATTTGATGAATTGACACATTCTCATTATTAATCCATTTTTGAATATCTTCTATAACAGCACCTAAGCTTTTTTGACTTACTTTATCTATTTTTGTTAGCACAACGTTAAAGTTAATATTATTATATATTAACCAATAAATGAAGTCTTTGTCTATTTCTTTTAATCCTACCTTGCTATCTATCAACACAAACACTCTTCTTAGATTTCTTCTTTGAATTAGATAATACTCAATTAAGTTTAAATATTGTATAATTTCCTCCTTACCTGCATGAGAATAACCATACCCTGGTAGGTCAACAAGCCTGAACTTATCATTGTACATAGAGTAAAAATTTATTTGTCTAGTGCATCCAGGTTTAGAGGAAACTCTGGCAGCTTTTTTGCTGTTTATCAGTAAGTTAATCAGACTGGATTTTCCTACATTTGATCTACCAGCAAACGCAATCTCTGGAGCTGATTCATCTGGTAATGATTTTATGTCCGAAGCTCCAAATATGAAATTGCAGTTTGATGTTATCTGTTTTGCCATTATATTCAACTAGAAGGTAGTAGGTATATTATAGTGTTATTGCTTGATATAAGAAATTTTTTATTTCAGTATATATTACTTAGCTAGATCTGTGCTATATGGATATGGAAAATAATTTACAAGACTTAAAGAAAAAATTTAATGATATAGAGAGGAATTTGGAAAATCCTACCAATTTAAGTCAAAAAGAATTCATTACCCTTTCAAAGGAATATTCTGAGCTCAGGCCAATAATCAAGATAATTGATGAATATAACACGCTGAAAGAGGAAATTTCAGACTTAGAAGAAATAATGAAAGATGAAAACAGCGAAGGTGATATAAAAGAGTTAGCAAAAGAAGAATTTTTCGAAAAGCACAAGGTATTATTGCCAAAAGTAAAAGCAAAACTAAAGTTAGCATTATTGCCCAAAGATGAAGATGACTCAAGAAATGCAATATTGGAAATCAGAGCAGGTACAGGAGGAGGAGAAGCAGCATTATTTGCAGCAATGTTATTTCGTATGTATCAAAAATATGCAGAAAGAAGAAATTGGAAGTTCGAGCCAATAAGCATTTCTAATACAGGTATAGGTGGCTATAAGGAAGCTTCTGCACTCATTAATGGAACAGAAGTTTTTGCAAGGTTGAAATTTGAATCAGGGGTGCACAGAGTACAGAGAGTGCCAGAAACTGAATCCTCAGGAAGGTTGCATACCTCTGCCGCTACTGTTGCGATATTACCTGAAGTAGAAGAGGTTGACTTTAAAATAGAAGAAAAAGACTTACGAATAGATGTTTATAGATCCAGTGGTCCTGGAGGGCAATCAGTGAATACAACTGACAGCGCAGTAAGGGTCACCCACTTGCCAACAGGGATAGTTGTGATACAGCAAGATGAAAAATCGCAGCACAAAAATAAAGCTAAAGCGCTCAAAGTATTGAGGGCAAGGCTATACGAAATTGAAAGACAAAAAAAAGAAATGGAAAGGTCAACAATGAGAAAAAGTCAGATTGGCTCTGGGGATCGCTCCGAGCGCATAAGAACATATAACTTTCCACAATCAAGAATAACAGATCATAGAATTAATCTAACTTCACATCGGCTAGAGCAGATTATAAAAGAAGGTGAACTAGATGAATTTATTGAGGCATTAATTTCACGTAATGAAGCAGAAAGATTGGCCGGAGAGAGTTAAAATTGATTAAACAATTCTGCAATTGTTTTTTAATCAAAACAGGCTTATACACGTACTCTGCTTGTAGTTCTTTTCACAGAGATTTCAAACCCCCTAATACTTAATGCTAAGACTAATCTATTTTTTTTTAAATATTTCTATTGATTTCTTGATAAATACTAATATGGTATTAATGTACTAACTAATAATAGTAGTAAAGAAATGCATAATAGTCCTAATGATATAAGCGGTGAAGTAATTCAAGAATTGAACGATTCAGCGAGACGCGGGCGAATAAACAAATTTAGAGAGACATTTAATAGCCTCAGTAACTACCATAAACAGTGTTACCTTAACATAACAACACTGAAGGGTCATGCTAGAGCTATGTCTCTTATACTGAGAGTAGTGGCAAAAGATCAAGCTGTTGACATATTTGATGATCTACTCGAAAAGAATCAAGATTCTGCGTTCAGTATATTGAAAGCTACCTATCATTCTCAACGTGCTTCATATAAAACTCTATTTGATAAATTAAATTATCCGCAAAAAGAAGGCTATCGTGCATATTTAGACAAGGCATCGGCCAGAATTCGGTCTACCTCAAGGAAATTTTACTTAAACAATAAAGAGGGTTCAAGCAAGATAAGAACCGAAAACTCCAATACAGACAGTTTAGATAATGAATCGTTAGCGCAAAAAAGAAAGAGATCTTTTCAGGATGAATTTTCAACGTTAAATAATTCAATAAATTTCCTTCCAAATTCTGCTCCGTTAGAGGAGATAACTGATCAATATGGGTTGAATCCCAGAGGCGTCGTTCCAAAATCTACTCTTGCGGGCAATTGCGTCGTCGATTTGGATGGTATACTTTCAAAGTTAGGGGATCAATCATGCGATGAATTGATCTCCTGGGTGACTGGAGAACAGCCATCAAATAGTCTTCAACTCCCAATATTAGAAAAGTTTGATAGACTAGATAAGTTGGAAGAAATACGTATAGAACCAGCAGCAAAGCGCCAACGCATATTATAATAATAACTGAAAATGAGAAAATCTATATGGTGATTATAGATCTTCTCCAGACCTTGAAAACAATAAGTAGACAGTAAAAATAAGTTCTAGTACTATCGCGGATAAAACAAGAATAGCTACACTGATTGTTTGACCATTGTAAACGTAGCTTGTTAAGCCGATAAAAATAGCCATGATAAAAGCTCTAATAAAGGCTAATGCACAAGAGCTACTCAGGATATATGGGAGTTAACTCATTAGACTTTTTGCATAGCTTTTGGCAGCGCATTGGATGAAACGAAAAACTTCCTTGACAAACTCCGCCAGCCCCCTTATCATGAGACTGAAGCTATTTATTTATCTTCTCTGTACAGATTAAATGACAAAAAAACTCAACGTATTTGGCGTCTCATGTTTAATTTTTTGCACTATGTGCACCTTATGTCTTTATCAAATTTCTAGGTTTTTACCTACACAAGCTGAAATACGCTTATAAAGCATTTAAAACATCAAAAAACGCCAACTTAAAAAATGGATAGTGAATAACTAGCTACCCTAGGGTTTCTTTTGCCTTTTTTCTGTTTAGTAAATTTCTTAACGTTTATAATTTAGATTAGTTGCGGTTTAAAAGCAGCTGAATCGCGGTTATTAAACGTTTAGAATAAAAAAACGCCATACTTGAAAGTATAATGTAAGTAACTAGCCAACCACGGGGCTTCTTTTGCCTTTTTTTTTATTTGGTAAATTTCTTAATATTTATAGCTAAACGACAACCGTCATCCCGCTACTTGTTAGCGGCTAAGAGATACCGTGGCGGTATGACGGTTCGTGGTGGCATGACGATAAGCTCGTCATCCCGCTGCTTGTTAGCGGGATCTAGAGATACCGTGACGGTATGACGAGGAAGAACAGTTGCTACGTGTTAGCGCCGCGGCGGTATGACGTAGGGAAACCTTTCTTGGGTTAGCTATAAAACTAATCAGCATCTTGTTTAGCACATATAAATTAAGTTTCACAAATATAGTGTAAAACCTTGAAAATATGTTATAGCTACTTCTTCCAATTTAGTGGTGGGTTTTGGCAGTACACATGCTATTTTACCAGCTATCAACTCAAGTGTCACAGAAGTTACAATTATTGCATCTATATTCTGTGCTTTAACATCTACTCTACTTTCTATTAGAGGCTTTACCCCCCCTACATCATTACGTACAGCAGTATGATTTATTTCATTTTCAATTCCACTACTATGCTGCAACAAGATATCCCCATTAATTTTTATTTCAACATTTTTGTCACTACTACCATTGTTAAAATTTAATCCCTCATCTCTTTTACTTTGTCTTTTTTGTCTTTTTTCTTTTAATTTTAATTCAGTTTCTCTTTTATCAAGGGTAGGAAATGGGATGTGAGTTTTTTCCTGACCATCTTGATTTATAGCTCTTGTTGTATTGACAACTTCGTTGCTTTGACATGATATTGTATAAGTAAGTGGTGTGTAGATTTTTTCTTCACTATCTGGATATTTTATAGTTATTGTTGCATTAAGAATGTCTTTCAGAATATCATTTTCTCTAGCTATGTCTAAAATTTCTTGAATAACTTTGCGATCATGTAATGCGGCAAGTAACTTATCAGTTACTTTTTGATTATTTTTATGTTTTATGGTTATTGTTGTGTTAAGAATGTCTTTCAGAATACCGTTTTCTTTAGCTACTCTTAACATTTTCTCAACAGCTATACTATCTTTACGTAGTATAGCATAAGCAAGTGGTGTGCAAGTTTCTTCCTGACCATCTGGATATTTTATAGTTGTTGTTGCGTCAAGAATGTCTTTCAGAATACCGTTTTCTTTAGCTACTCTTAACATTTTCTCAACAGCCATACTATCTTTACGTAGTATAGCATAAGCAAGTGGTGTAACAGTTACTCTCCGACCATCTGGACATTTTATAGTTATTGTTGCGTTAAGAATATCTTTCAGAATACCGTTCTCCTTAGAGACTTTTAAAATTTCTTCAATAGCTATACTATTTTCACGCAGTATAGCATAAGCAAGTAGTGTGTAAGTCACTTCCCGGCTATCTGAATGTTTTATAGTTGTTGTTGCGTCAAGAATATCTTTCAGAATACCGTTTTCTTTAGAGACTTTTAAAATTTCTTCAATAGTTTTGCTATTTTTACATGATATGGCGTAAGTAAGCGGTGTGTAAATTTCTTCCTGACCATCTAGATATTTTATAGTTGTTGTTGCGTCAAGAATATCTTTCAGAATACCGTTTTCTTCAGCTGCTACTAGAATTTCTTTAATAATTTTGCCATCCTCCCAGAACATAGCATGAGCAAGTGGTGTGTAAGTCACTTCCCGGCTATCTAAATGTTTTATAGTTATTGTTGTGTCAAGAATATCTCTCAGAATACCGTTTTCTTTAGCTACTCTTAACACTTTCTCAACAGCTATACTATCTCTACGTAGTATAACATAAGCAAGTAGTGTGTAAGTCACTTCCCGGTCTAGATATTTCATGGTTGTTGTTGTGTTAAGAATATCTTTCAGAATACTGTTCTCTTCAGCTGCTACTAGAATTTCTTTAATAGCTTTGCTATCCTTCCAGAACATAGCATGAGCAAGTGGTGCGTAAGTTACTTCCTGGTTATCTGGATATCTTATAGTTGCTGTTGTGTTAAGAATATCTTTCAGAATACCGTTCTCCTTAGAAACTTTTAAAATTTCTTCAATAGCTATACTATCTCCACATAGTATAGCATAAGCAAGTGGTGTAACAGTTGCTCTCCGACCATCTAGATATTTTATAGTTATTGTTGCGTCAAGAATATCTTTCAGAATACCGTTCTCCTTAGAGACTTTTAAAATTTCTTTAATAGCTTTGCTATTTTTACATAATATGGCATAAGTAAGCGGTGTGTAAATTAATGAATCATCACTAATTATTTTTGCACTAAGAACACTCTTTAAAAGGTTGCTCAACTTGGCTTGTTGCAAAATATCCTTTACAGCTTGACTATTCTCGCAAAATGTAGCATGAGTAAGTAGTGTAAAAGTTGATTCTTTACCCCGATGTTTGCTTACTTCCGTAGTAAGAATCCTTTGTTTTTCCTTTTCAGATATTTTTTCTAGTTCTTCAGCAATGCTACTTTTTTTGCCTTTTATTTTTGATGCTAATTTTAAAATACTTTTTTCATCTTTCTCTTTCAATTTCGAATCATTTGCCTGATAAGTTATTTTTCTTCCCAAGATCTTTCTTAAACTAAACATAATATTTTCTCTCTTCTTTTTAAGGTTATAGTATTTGCTTTTATAAGTCAGTTGTGTTGACAATGTATTAATTGCATAGCTCAGACATTGTTTTATAGAGTAAAATTTTAGTAGACCACCTTACAAACCCCAGTTGCGAATTAGAAAGCAGTGAAAAAGCCAGGAAAATAGGGTAACCTCCGTAAATTATTCACAAAATAGAGAGGTTACCCATGAATAAAAATATAACAGAATTATTTTGCCTGATCGACGATTTTTGCAATTCAGTTGACAAAAATTTTGCAGAAAAACTTCTACCAAGTGGCAAAAAACCAACCAGGACGCCAGAGATTACGCATTCAGAGATTTTTACCATAATATTGCTATATCAAGTGCGACAATTTTAAAATTTTCTATGTGCATTATTTGAAATTATTATACGAAACAGCGTTTCCAAAATTGCCATCCTATAGTAGGTTTATTAGGCTAAAATCGCGGGTTTTATGGTATTTAGCGCTCTTAATGCAATGGTTTTGCGAACAGTCAAAAGTGACAGGGATTTCGTACATAGATGCAACATCTATCGCTGTTTGCCATCCAAAAAGGACCTCGAGAAACAAAGTTTTCAAAGGGTTGGCAAAGATTGGAAAGACTACCTATGGGTGGTTTTTCGGTACATCTAGTAATCAACGAAACTGGCAAAATTCAAGGGGTTACGGTGACAAAAGGCAACATTGATACCTGTGCCAAATTTAACTCAGAAATTGACTGGATTATTGTTTGGAGATAAAGGATATATCAAAAAAGATCTTTTTCACGAATTATTCGATAGAGGGTTAAAGCTTGTAACCAGTATAAAAAAAGGTATGAAAAACTCATTAATGGTGCTAAATGAGAAGATTTTGTTAAGAAAAAGATCGATTATTGAGACAGTTTTTGGCTCTCTGAAAAACAAATTTGAGATTGAGCATACTCGCCACAGATCACCGATAAATTTTTTGGTACACATTTTTTCTACGCTTGTTTCATATTCCATGCAGCCGCTGCATTTCTAAGCTTTACTTCGTTGGCTAATCCGCAACTGGGGTTTGAAGTCTGCTCGTTTTCACACGAATTAATGTTACAAATTCTATCCATTTCATTATAAAACGGCATTCGCTTTCTCCATTTTCCTTTACCTACACTACCATCAGCATTCCTTGCGGTTTGCTTGCCATATAGGCGAAAATACAGGCTTACCCTGTTCCTTCTGTCATACAACAGTGGGTTAGGTGGCTTCTCTATACCGGTGATTTGCGTACATCCAGAAATGAAGAATGCAACTTATCCACATTACCTTTTGGTCAGAGCTTATCAGCATCTTTAGCTCTTTAATCTTTACGATACTTATGAAGCTTTACTTACGTTCACCATACCACTTAGCCTAGCCCTCCAACCACATGATGCTTGTAGTTTATGCTATTCTCACGATTTAGCATCTTCTTTTTCAAGAGGAGGTTCATTGTCCGCATCGCTCGGCACCAATCGGTTGCCCGATTCGCACTGATGCGTAGACTCAGATGGCAAAACATCTGGTTCAATAAGTTTTAAAATCCTTTCAGTTTCTTTCTGAATGAATTCCTCTCCTTTTAAACAATATGACCGAAGACTTTCAGGTCGCACCATTTCGACTATTACTTGCACCCCATTTTCATCCCTGCAGAGTACATCAACGATACTTTGTTTTTTAGAGGCAATTTCAGCATCTTGAATAGTGCTGAGGAATTCTATTTCTTTTATTTCATCTTTGCCAGTGAACCCCAAAATATCATTGAGAAAGTGAATGAGGATGTCTTTATTTTTTTCAGTGCCAAAGATACGCCGGAACGCAACATCATTCTTGGGATCAAGAAATTTAGAAAGAGCCATAGTAAAAATACTGAGAAAAGATTAATAATTATACACACAATTATTCAACCATATTTTAAGCTTACAATTTTGAGCTTAATTTGACACATATGGTGGACTGTGTGGGCAACTCTTCACTTAAACAATAGTTATGTAAGAATTTCCTCTCAAGCCTTTAGCTCCTCAAACACCTCACTTGCTCTATTTAAAACAGAATCAGGAAAACCAGCAAGTTTTGCCACATGTATTCCATATGACTCATCTGCAATGCCTTCAATTACTTCATGTAGAAAGATAACCTCTCCGTTCCACTCTCTTATTTTTACACAAAAACATTTCACGTTCTTCAAGTATTTGCTTACTTTAGTTAATTCATGATAATGAGTTGCAAAAATGGCGCGGCACTTATTTACATTGTGAATATGTTCAATCACCGCCTGTGCAATAGATAATCCATCATACACCCCTGTGCCCCTACCAATTTCATCAAGTATCACCAAGGAACGGTCCGTTGCCTGATTTACTATCGTTGCTGTTTCGATCATCTCTACCATGAAGGTAGAATAACCAGCTGTTATATTATCTGTTGCACCAACCCTGCTGAATATCTTGTCAATCACTCCAATATGCGCACTCTCTGCTGGCACAAATGACCCCATGTGAGCTAAAACTGCAATGAGAGCGTTTTGCCTCAAGAAAGTGCTTTTTCCAGCCATATTAGGACCAGTAATTAGATGTATACTAGCTAAATTGATGCTATTTGCAATGAATTTATCGTTAATTTCAACCACTGGATGTCTTCCGCTACAGATATTGAACTCTTTGCTGTCATCAATAATGGGTTTTACGTAATTATTTTGCACTGCAAGCTCTGCAAACGCGGTTCTAATATCAAGTTTTGCCAAAGCATTTGCAGCAAGAGCAATTTTTTCAGATTCTTTAGCGACTTCACTACACAGTTCACTAAAAATTTTCATTTCTAAGCCGATTGCAGCATCACGTGCCGTAAGAATTTTATTTTCTAGTTCTTTCAATTCATTAGTAGTGTAGCGCATGCTATTTGCTAAGCTTTGCCTATGAATAAATATATCCAAAGTTATTTTGTGATTTGCCGACACTTCAACGTAATAACCGAGTATGTTGTTGTGTAATATTTTGAGTGCGGCAATGCCAGTTAGGTTGCGATAAGATTCACGGAGTTTGGTTATCAACTTGTTACTGTTATTTAATATGTAGGATAACTCAGATAATTCTGAGTTGTATTTTGAGTGAATAAACCCTCCTTCTTTCATGGAACTGAGGTTATTATCAAGTATAGCACTATTTAGCAGTTCAAATAGATCTTTATGATTGCCAAGGCTTTTATGTATTGTGTTTAGTTCACTCTCGTCACTACTTATCACCTGAGTAGTAGACACTGGTTCCTTTCCTCTGGTCAAGCACTGGAATGACATCTGAGAGTTAGTTGCTGATTTTTCACTTAAACAATAATTATGCAAGGTAGACAGAAACTCAGACAACTCTAAAGTTTTTCCGAGGCCTATTTTTAATAGGTTCATATCCTTTGGTGAACCACGCCCTAGTATTAAGCGCGATAAAGACCTCTCAATATCTGGAATGTTAGATAATATTTCTCGTATTTTTCTGCGTGGCTCATGATTATTTACAAAAAATTGAGCGGTGCTGAGCCTCAAATTGATTGCCTTGGAGCAAGCAAGTGGTGAAGCAAGCATTTGTTTTAACAGGCGTCCACCAGAGGCTGTAACTGTGTGATCAATAACTGAAATTAGTGAACCTTTCTTTTCACCAAATTGAGTTGAAAACAACTCAAGATTTCTCCTTGCTGAAGCATCAATAAGCATGAAATTTTGTTGCTTATAGGTTTTTGGGAATTCAAGCCTTGGAATAGAGCCCCTTTGTGTTACTCTGACATATTCAAGTAGTGCACCACACGCCATGATTTCTACTTTGCTGAAATTTCCTATACTCCCAAGTTCCCTGATTTTATAAAACTCGCATAATGTTCTGTGAGATTTACTATACTCAAAAAAGCTCTGTGCGTGTTGCGTAATTGATATTTTATAATTTTTTAAAACCGATCTAATTTTTTCGTCCTCAGTGAATTTTTCAGAAATTAATAATTCTCTTGGTGATATACGCAACAAATCACTATCTAGAGCTTTCAAACTCGTTAAAGTGTGAAAAAATTTTCCCGTTGATAATTCAAGCCAACTAATAGCATATTCGTCATTTTGTTCAACTATGGACGCGAGATAATTATTGCTTTTATCCTCTAATAGTGAATCTTCTATAATTGTACCTGGAGTTACAACTCGCACTACATCACGTTTTACTATGGATTTATAGCCCCTCTTTTTTGCTTCATCAGCAGTTTCTAATTGGTCACAGATTGCTACTTTGAATCCTAAATCTATTAGCTTGTGTAGGTAAGATTCGCTACTGTGTGCTGGCACTCCACACATTGGTATTTCTTGCCCACACGAATTACCTCTCTTAGTGAGCACTATATTCAGCAATTTCGCAGCTTTAATAGCATCATCGAAAAACAACTCATAAAAATCTCCTAGCCTATAAAATAGCAGATGATCCTTGTATTGAGCTTTCAGGTTTAAATATTGCTCCATCACAGGAGTGTTTCTTTCTTTCACAAAGCTCATAATATTTTTTAATATATTGTATTGGTAATAAATTCAATGTTATTATAGATTATATTGCACATGTGAATAACATAAATTTTAAATAGGTGTATAGAGGGGAAAATTTAAAACAATTAAATTTCCTGGATCACGGTGTTAGCTACTTGGATGACATAAAGAGTAGGAGTATCAGTTGTCATTCCAGCGCGTGACGCTGGAATCCAGAGTATCCTAATTACAAGGTTTATTATTTAGTTTGAAAAATACTATAGCTTTTTCTATAGCTAAGCTGACTTAGATTTACCGACAATTTGAAAAACGACAAATTCGTCATTCCGCTACTAGTTAGCGGAATCTATGCCAAGATACCGCGAATGAATCGCGGTATGACGTGTTGCTTGGGTCAGCTATATGTAGGTTGTGGCCCTTCTTTATTATTTTTATTAGCGGCAGTTGCATCACCAACGGATATTTCAGAGCTAACAGTGCTAATAGTTTTTTCTATCGCTTTAGCCTGTTCATAGTCTTGACTCAAAAAATACATGGCCAGCCCAACAGCTATACTAGCAACAAGAACAGGTGCTATCATTACACCTAGTATCATACCACCAGAAAGATTTACTGCAACACATACACCAGCTCCAAGTACAACACCAAGAAAACCACTAATCATTATGCCAGGCACCAAACTGCCTATCATAGCGCTTTCTTTTTTCGTATTAGCTTGTTTTTTCATACTTTTAATAAGCACTTCTTTTGTTTTTCCTTGAGCTAAATCTAAAGGAATTTTATTATCCGCGTTTTGTATCAAAGGATTTGCACTATATGCAACAAGAAGGGTGGTTATTTCTTCAGTTTTATTACCTATAACTGCATGATGTAGTAATGTATTTCCCTTTTCATCTTTAAAGTTTATATGAGTACGAAGTTCCTCATCTAGATTTCTTGCTGGGTTGTTTTTTGCATATATCCTAGATTGTATTGCTCCATCTAAGTATTGTATTACTTGTTCTAGTGATTGCTCGCCAGGATTTTGTATAAAATGAAGCAGAATTTCGTGTACTATCGCTTCCTTTGTAGTTTGTGGGCAGCGTAAAGCACATGCAAATGTGTCTTTATTAATAGTTATTTCTTTTTCTTTTCCAAGAAAATCTCTTAACTTCTCAATTCTACTTATACTGTTATTTTCGCTAGTAATTATCGATTGTAAAGCTTTTCTGTTATCGTCACCAGTCATGCTATCCTCCTTGATTTGATTGCATTACTCATTAATAAATAATATAATAAATCCTGCTAAAAGTCAAGCAATTGATTAATAAGTTAATATAATTCTCCAAAAGGAGCTCCTTACTTTTTGTTCAGCATGTCCATTGGATCAGACTCTTTAAGCTTGCTGTTTGCTGAATTTATTCATCATAATAGCTATAATGTGCTATCGAAGTTCTCTGTAATCTTAGTTGGTTCTTCTAGAATATTCAAAATATCAGTTGCACAATAAACCCGATCTCTCTTTCCTTGAGAAGTTTGTGAAACGATGCCTAAATCTTCAAGCTTTACGATTGCTCTTTGGGCTGTTGTAAATACGACACCTAAGTTTTCAACCACTTTCCTTATAGTAAAGTAAGGGTTTACAGCGAGATACCTTACAATACCACTCGCAACTCCCTCAGTTTTAGAACTAACTTCAGTTTGCCAATTTGCAATCAAAATGTTAATTCGTTCTGCTCTTGACAATGCATCCAATGATTGCAGTACTACACCATTTAAGAAATAAGAGAACCAATCATGCCACGTGCCTCTGTTGCTTATATTGTAAAGTTGGTCATAATACTCACTTTTTGTAGCTTCAAAAAATGCACTTAAGTATAACAGAGGTAATGGTAATAATTTTCTTTCGATCAGAAGTAATGTTATTAATAAACGTCCAATACGTCCATTGCCGTCCAAGAATGGGTGAATCGCTTCAAATTGATAATGACATAGAGCTATATGTATAAGTGGGGGTAATGTTCTATCATGTAGAAACTTTTCAAAAGAGTCCAAGCAACCCATCAATTCACCTGGCATTGGTGGCACATATTTTGCTGTGTCTATTGTACATCCTGAGCTTCCAATCCAATTTTGCACTCGGCGAAATTCTCCTGGAATTGCGTGAGAACCTCTTACACCTTGCATAAGTTTTCCGTGAATTTCTTTAACCAACTGAAGCGACAGTGGAAAAGATTGTAAACGTTTTAGTCCATAATCGAGCGCTGATATATAATTGCGTACTTCTTGTAAATCATCGGGATTGCGATCTACGTTAGCACCTGCTTCTTGAGCCAAAATTTCACCAAGAGTTGCTTGAGTTCCCTCGATTCTACTTGAAAGAACTGCTTCACGTGTTATAAAGGGTCGTATGAGAAGATGAGGGTTAGGCAATTTAGCTCCTTCCCTGGATAACATACCCAAAATATGATCTGCTCTGGAAAGACTATTAACTAAATCATTGTCCCATTCAAATTTTGGTGGCAAGGGGTTAGGTATAAATGCCTGATAACCAGCGAATACTTTGCCTGATGGTGATCCTTTAATATACATTCATTCAACCTAGCACACTATTTTTATAGTATATATTATTTTCAAATAAAGTCAAAAATGAAAATAAGAAACTCTCTTATTATTGATTTTGCTCAAAAACGAAAATAGAAGAAGCCTCTGAACTTTATATTACGTTTGCTTCAGTCATCCTGTTTTTCTGGAGAGCTGCTATAAAACTTCTGAGTGAAGTCACTTAATTTTTACACATCTATTGTAGAGTAAGAGGAGCCGAATTTGGGACAAAAATGCTAGCTGATGCTTGGACTTTACTGACACTTACACTACTTGAAACTATACTTAGTGTAGACAATTTAATTTTTATTTCTCTAGCAATAGATAAGGTACCAAATGCGCTGAGAGAAAGAGTGCGCCTTATGGGCCTTGGATTAGCACTATTAATGCGTTTTGTAATACTATTTTTTACATCATCTATATTGTCAATGCAAAAACCCATATTTCACACTGCATCGCTAAATATTTCAGCAAGGGATTTACTTATGATCGCAGGGGGATTATTCCTTATTGTTAAAAGCTCTATGGAGTTATGGGATGACATCTTTGTATGTAAGAAAAATAAAAAGAAAGCAAACGTTAAATCAAAATTTTTTTTAGTTGTGCTACAAATTATATTAATAGATTTAGTTTTTTCAGTTGATTCGATATTAACTGCTATAGCATTAACTTATAACATGGTAATAATTGCTACAGCATTTACATTTTCCATGCTAGCAATGCTGTTTTTATCAAGTTATACCGCCCAGTTAATCAAATCTAACCCAGGCTTAAAAGTAATTGCTATCTTATTTATTTTACTTGTCGGTGTGTACCTCATACTTCATGGATTTCATGTAGAATTACCAAAAGAATATTTGTATTCTTCATTTATGTTTGCACTGCTTGTGGAAGTTATAAGCAAAATAAAGAAAATTAACCGTCATACCGCGATTCATTCGCGGTATCTCAGCCGCTAACACGCAGCGGGATGACAGCAGTCCTACGTCATACTGCCGCGGTATCTCACATAGATCCCGCTAACACGTAGCGGAATGACGAATTACTTAACCGTCATCTACACCGTCATTCCGCGATTCATTCGCGGTATCTCGGCATAGATTCCGCTAACTAGTAGCGGAATGACGGTTGTCAGAGTGTCATCCCAGTGCTTGACACTGGGATGGCTTTGTTGCATAGCAACCGAAAAAATCTGGTGGCTACTGACAAAATTCATTATAAATAACCATTTAACTGTTGAAGAAAAAATATGCCACAGAAAATGAAAGTCAGTAACCAAAATGAATATAACAAATTTCTCCAGGAAAGAGGAAATATTTTTCATTATATCAATGAAGCCATAGAAAATTGGTATGAAAATAGTCCAAAAATGCAAGGCGGCAACTATATTTACAGTGATAAAGTTGTGATTTTGGTGCATATAATTGTCAATCTTTTTAGAATTGGTTTAAGACAAACGGTGGGGTTTATAAAAGGATATATGCAACAAATAGGAAGAGATTTAGCAGTTATCAGCTATTCACAAGCATCAAGAAGGTTTAAGAAACTTAATATTAAGATCAATGATTGCAGAATTGATAAAAATAATATGGAAGACATCGAAATTGCTATAGATAGTACAGGTATCAGCATTTACAACAATACCCCTGGTCACAGCAAGGAAAATAGCGCTGACAGAAAATATCGTGGCTATGAACAGACAAGAAAATTGCATGTAATGTTGAATATAAACAGCAAAAAAGCCATAGCTGTAAAATACAGTAACGGTGTCTACTCTGATCACTATGGAGCTTGCGATTTGCTTAAAGAAGTTAATTTTCAGCATGTCATAAAAGCACTATATGCAGATAGGGCATATGATAGGCACAAGTTTTACAAATTGTGTCACGAATATGATATAAAGGCAAAAATTCCACCAATAAACAATGCGGCAGAACATCCAGAAATAGATTATATGTCTGACAGAAATGCTGCTATTAGGTTAATAAAATTATACGGTGAAGATGGCGTGAAAGAATGGAAAAAAGAAGTAAATTATGGGAAAAGATCTTATATTGAAGGGTTTTTCTCAAGATTAAAGCAAATATTTGGATTCAGCTTTAGGAATAAATCCGAAGTAAATCGCGAAAAAGAATTGCTGATTAAGTGCTATTTGCTTAATCAATTTACTGAAATTGGTATGGCTAAATTTGAAATGGCTACATGATATTTATCGTAAATTACTACCAGTATAAGGTGCGATGCAACAAAGCCCACTGGGATCCAGAAATAGTTTGCTTGTGAACAAGCAAACTAGCATGGAAAGTAGCTGATCTTACACTAAATGAATGTTTTTGATGAGGTTGCATAGAAGCTGGATTCCAGTGTCAAGCACTGGAATGACATCCTCCCTTGTGGAAATTGCTCTCAAATCACAATGTTCGTACAGCTATGCAAACACAAAGGTGTCATCCCAGTGTCTGGGTACTGGGATGACACCGTCATAAAGGAACCAGTGTCAACTACTTTCATGACACCCTCCTGCAAATTGCAATGTGTGTACAGTTATGCGCGTGACGCTGGCTCATGATTACTCCCACTCAATAGTTGCAGGTGGCTTGGAAGTTATATCGTACACAACTCTATTTACTCCGGGAACATTATTAACAATTATACTGCCGACATTGCGTAAAAAATCCCAAAACACTAGCGAATGCTGATCCTTATCTTCAAATGGAAATGCATCAGCTGTCATACCATCAGATGATGTTACAGCCCTCAAAGCACAAACATATCCGTACGTACGACCATCTCCCATGACGCCTACAGTTTTTATTGGTAATAATACAGCAAAAGCTTGCCATATCTTATCGTATAGATCGTAATTTTTCATCGTATTAATATATATTTCATCTACTTCTTGCAATATTCGCACCTTTTCTTCATCGACTTCACTTATAATCCTCACTGCAAGTCCGGGTCCAGGAAATGGATGTTGAAATATTATCTCATCTGAAAGCCCAATTTCCTTTCCAAGTAGCCTTACCTCATCTTTAAAGAGGTAACGTAAAGGCTCCACTAGCTTCAGGTTCATCTTTTCTGGCAACCCACCAACATTATGGTGAGACTTAATTGTACTAGTGTTGTCTGAGGCATGCCCTGACTCAACTACATCAGAGTAGATGGTACCTTGCATCAAAAAATCCACATCACCTATTTTTTTTGCTTCTTCTTCAAACACTTCAATAAAAGTGTTACCGATAATTTTTCGCTTTTCTTCTGGATCAGTTATTCCCTTCAACCTACTCAAAAATAAATTTGATTTATCAACATAGTTTATCGGAATCTCTTTCAACATAGTAATGGTCTGGTTCTTGCGTAACAACCCAGTATCGATAAAAATACAGTTCAATTGTTTTCCTATAGCTTTATGTGTGAGAGCCGCTGCAACACTTGAATCAACCCCACCACTTACTGCAGCGATTACTTTTTTCTCTCCTACTACATTTTTGATTTTTTCCTTCTGCTCCTCAATAAACGACTTCATTGTCCAGTCTCTTTCGCAATTTGCAATATCCAAGAAGTTAGAGAGCAATTTACTGCCATTTGTTGTGGGCCTCACTTCAGGATGGAATTGAGTACAGTAAATCTTCCGCTGTTCGTTGACAATCATTGCAATTGTTTGATTTATCACACCTGATGCGATAACAGTAAATCCCTGTGGTATAGTATCAACACTGTCTGCATGATTCATTAATACATCCACTTCAGAATTAACATCCCAGGTATCCTTTATAATAGGGGATTCTTTTAGTATCTTGATTTTAGTTCTGCCAAACTCCTGTTTGAAACTCTCTTTTACTTTTGCTCCAAAATAATGACAAATGAGTTGCTGTCCATAGCATATTCCAAGTATAGGAACGTTTGTTGCCTCATTAAGTTTTATAATTTCATGTACTACTCCACTTATTTCAGAACAATCATCATTTACAGATTGCGGTCCTCCAGAGAGAATAAACCCATTGAATTTTGATATTGTTTCAAAACCGATGTTGCTTGGAAATATTTCACAATAAACGCCCATTCCTCTTACTTGTCTTGCGATAAGCTGTGTAAACTGTGAACCAAAATCAATAATGGCAATTGCTGACAATTTGCTCCTCCATATTATTTTAAGCAATATCTGATAATAAAGAAAATAATGGAGCAAGTAAATTAAGACCTGTTTAAAACTTTGACGGACGGCGTGGGTTGGCTATGATCTATTTTTATCTAAGAAGAACTTTTTACGGTGGCACTTCAGGGGTTGCAGCCCTTCTTCATGGTCAAGACATAATTTCAATTCTTCCCAACCACTATAACTTCCACCACCAACCAATTTTATACACACTCTGGATAGAGACTTAGCCTCAATCACTTTTCCAGTTTTGTTGTCTACAAACTTTTCCACTCCCTCAATTTTAATTTCGTATTTTTGGCCACTCTCTGGGCGATTCCATACAAGTATTTTCCCTATAAATAGAGCTTTGATGACCTCTTTATTTTGCGCTCCATTATATTGATTCTCAGCTACCATAACTTTTTTAGGCTTATCTGTTTTGGGTTTATCTATTTGGAGCTCACCTATCGGTTTATTACCCACCATATTATTTAATACTTTGTTTGTTATATAAGTTGCTGCTTTGTCCTTAATTTCTTTTGCCTCTTCATCTACATATTTTTCTACTTCACTACGTACATGCCCTTTTAATTTTTCAAAAAAGTTCTGCAAGTCGAGTAAAGTTAATTCAGATGTTTCCATAAAACCCCCCAGTTTTATTATCACGTATCAATAATACATCTAGTATACTTAAAATACCTTTAAGAAAGGCGACTCTGACCCTCAGGTAGCTAATGTTAGCTACCGATATCGTACGTGAACCAAAATCAATAATGGCAATTGCTGACAACTTACCCCTCCATATTATTTTAAGCAATATCTGATAATAAAGAAAATAATGGAGCAAGTAAACCAAGACCTCTTTAAAAGCTTTAATGTGTGGCTTAAACGTTAGCTATGATCTACTTTTTATAGCTAAAGTGGCTTAGGTTTACCTACAATTTGAAAAACAACAAATTCGTCATTCCGCTACTCGTTAGCGCCGCGGCGCATAAGTGTTGAAAGTGCAATCACACAAGGTGATTAATGGTATGTAAATCTCCTCTTGATATCAACCTTCGTTGTTGGGAAAGCAGATAAACCACGTCGAAAATTCGCTTAAACCTTCTAACCACAGGCAAAAAGGCGCTTTTTTAATTTATTTTATTACCATTGAAATTTATGCCGTTAACCACCTTATATAATGCCACTTATAGCACTTTCAACACTTATGCGCCGCGGCGGTATGACGTAGGGAAACCTTTCTTGGGTTAGCTATACCTTAATCGTTTATAACCTTTGGCACTACGAAATACCCATGCTCAGGTTTTGTATTGGACAATATCTCTTCTTTAATGTTTTGAGAATTTATAACATCATCGCGTACATGAATGTCCTTGTCTATACTGCCATAATGCATAGGAGAAACACCTTCAGTATTAACTTGCAATAAAGTATCATGTATCCAATCCAGCATTGTCAGTTCTTTGGAGTAGTGATCAATCTCATCATTTGATAACTTAATCCTTACAAGCTGTGCAATTTTAAGCATTTCTTCTTTGGTAATTGTTATTTTTCTCTTATTTGCAAATTCTATTAGTGAAGTAATAACATCTTCTGTTGATCTAGTTGGCATCTTTACCTCCTTGGATGAAGTGAGTTAAAATATTTACGACCGAAACAACTTCTATTTTACCAGTTTTTTCAAGTTTGTGAAGTATGGTATCCGTAATCACTAATTTATCTAGAGAAGAGGAGGAAATTCTCTCAACTGCACTTCCTGAAAGCACGCCATGTGTGATGCATGAAATTACGGACTTTGCTCCGCGGCCTTTTAAAGCAAGAGCTGCATTACACAATGTTCCACCAGAGTCAACTATATCATCAACAATGACACAATTTTTATTCGCAACTTCTCCTATTATGTTCATTACTTGAGATGTGCCTGCTTTCTCCCTATGTTTATCTACTACAATAATCTTATCACTTAACCCTATCTTGCATTTTTCCTCTAAAGTCTTTGCAAAAGCACGTGCTCTGCCAATTGCTCCAACATCAGGTGCAACAATTGCCAAATTTTCCGTGTATATACAGTCAACAAATGCTTCAAAGCAGTTCAAATTAGTTATCGGTACATCAAAGAATCCTTCAATTTGACTTGAGTGCAAATCAATAACTGCAACACTACTTGCACCTGCAGTTTGAATAAGATTTGCAACTAATTTGGCACTTAAAGCAGATTGCATATTATTGTTCTTGATAACTCTATCTTGCCTGCTATATCCATAATAAGGAATAATTACTACTATTCTTTTGGCTCCTAATCTATTTACTGCATCAATTATAAGCAGAAGCTCCATAAGGTTATCATTCACAGGGGGAGAAAGAGATTGTACTATATATACTTCTTGATTATATAGATCATTTGCTACTTCTACATTTACCTCGCCATCGGTAAACTTTGATATCCAAGCAGAGGATGGTTGAACATCTAGCTGGTTAACTACTGATTCCCCTAATTCCTTACTAGCATTACCTATTATTATCTTCATAACGCACTAATTGAGTTTTTAAGATTATACAGAAATTATGAAATAATTGAAATGTAAGTTTCTTTATCTAGCATTCTTGTCGGCGAATTAGGTACCTCTTGTACAATGACCTGTCATTTTCATGCATTATTTCAATAAATAGATCTAAATTGAAATAATTATACAAAACCCTGCTTATGTTTCAAGATAAATGACTTTAATGAAATATAATTTACCTTACCACTTCGTTTTGATTCTTCAGTTCAACATAGGATAAATTACTCATACATTCTTCTAGTATTTCCTCCTTTTTATCATTACCTAGTCCACTGCTAAACCCCTGACACTTTTTCTCAAGAGCTAAGCGTGTAGCTATGATATACATTACTGTTTCAGGTGAGACCTTTGGTAATTCATTTCGGACTTTTTCTTGTTCTTCTTCAGAAAAATTACTGAGGTTTTCCCTGGCCATTTCAGGAAATTTTTGAGTAATCGTTTCTTTTATCATTCCACCAACTTCCTGTTTATTTAGTGTAATAACTACCGATGGATGCAAGCCAGATAAAGACTCAACCATTTTATTATATGTTCCACCAGCACAACTTTGACCGTGATTACCATAAGTTGTTGCTGCATCTATAAGACCTTTAATAAACATATCCTTTCTGTTTTTTATGTCCTCATCACTTAAAGGAATTTTTTGGTCTATCGTTCCTGTGTTTCTATCGTTGCAAGCTTTCCAACACAAAACAGCTGTTTGTTTTAGTGTTAATTTGCTATAACTATCTTCAAAACTATCTTCTGTTGTTTTATTAATAAACTCCAAGCATTTAAGTGCATGAGATTTTTCGTCTTCTGTAAATTCATTTGACTGTTTAATGTACTCTTCAACATCAGTTGTATTTCCTCTACTTAGCTGTGTATAAAACTCCTCCTTACTTAGGTTCTCCTTATATTTTTCTATGAGTCTATCAACACTTAAATTTATACTAGAAACTGCCTTTCTTCTTCTGGAACTTCTTGTATAAAATTAAAAATCTGCTGTATTTCTCTAATGAGTGCTTGGTTTAGCAAACTTAAGAACAACATAGGCAGCACTAAAAGTATACAGGAAATAATAATGCATATGGTTAAAACAACCTTTAATATTCCCCTAATGATATTTTTTGGCCAGGCCAATAATCTTGTTTCATTTTCTTTTGGTTTTAAAAAATAATCTACTAACCATGAATACAAAAAGAACTGTATAAGAAGAAAAAGTGGAGGAATTGTGCTTATCAGTAAAAGTATGTTAATGAATTTTTTGATTCTACCAGTATTGTTATAAGCGTTTCGTACTCTCTCTATTATAGTGTTTGCTCTATTTTGCTGTTGATTATTATCTGCACCTGCTAACATATTATATTTCCTCTAAAGCACTCGATCTAGTATATTAGAATATTAAAATTATATCAATAAAAAATTTGTGAACTACTATAGCTCTCTGTGATTTACTGATCGCTTTATAAAAAGCTTTATACTCTTTGCTTAATTGGAGATGCTACCTCTGCACTTTCTGCTCTGTCTAGGGTACTACTTGGTTTTTCTGCAGTAATTTTTTGAGTGCTACCATCTACCTTATTCTCGATATCTGCTCCATATGATCTTAATACTTCAATAGCTTTCTCGTTTCCACTATTCAGCGCAATATCCAAAGCATCCATTCCATCATTATTTTTGTGGTTGATAAAATTCTCTAACTCAAAGATTTTTATATATTGCTCAATGATGAATTCTACCACTTTTCCAGGGCAATTATTAGCGGCAGGAAAGAGTACTGCATTGTTATTATTGTCTTTCTTTGTTACATCTGCTTTGAGCTTGTCTATCAAATACTTGATAATTTCTATTCTGCTATCATCTTCTGCTTCAGTGCACTGCCTAGCAGCTAAAAACAGAGCTGTTCGCCCATTATTGTCCACATCTTCGATATTTTGCCCCTTATCAATTAAGGCTTGTATTATATTTTTATTACCATACAAAGCAGCAAAGTGAAGAGGAGTATACCCTTCGGTGCTTTCTCTTTCATTAATCAGCGCATCATGGCTAGCTAGTAATTCTATAAATTCTGGCGTATCTGCAAACACTGCAAAGTGCATTGGTGTTAGATCATCTTTACCGTGATTTTGAGTTTTTGCATTAACGTTTGCTCCATTTTTTATTAGCAATTTTGCTATTTCTAATTGTTTGCGTCCGATGGCAATATGCAGTGGCGTACGATTGCGTTCATAATGATCATTGACGTTTGTGCCACACTTTATTAGTAGTTCTGCAGCTTCAATATTACCTTCCTGAATTGCAACATATAAGGAAGCATATCCATCTTTTGTTTCCTCTGTCATACGAAATTGCGAACATGTTAGTTCATATATTATTAAGGATTATTATTAAGTTTTTATTAATACAATATTAATAATAATTAAAATTTTAACCGCAGTTAGAGAAATTTATGTTTATCGACAATTTTGTAAACAGCAAACCCGTCATTCTGCTGCTTGTTAGCGCCGCGGCGGTATGACCCTAGCTGATCTTATACTAAATGAATGTTTTTGATGAGGTTGCATAGAAGCTGGATTCAAGTGCCAAGCACTGGAATGACATCATTCTCCTGTCATCCAAGTAGCTGACACTGGTTTCCATCCAAAAAGGTGTCATCCGAGTAGCTGACTACTTGGATCCAGATTGGATACTGAGTTGGTTAGAGCTTATCCGCAAACGAAAAAAAGTATAGTATATGAGTTTTAAAAATGGGGTTAGAAATGAGAAAAAAGTATCCTACAGATCTTAGTGAAAGAGAGTGGTCGGCTAATAGAGAAACACTTTAGAGTATTATACAAGAAAGGAGGAAGGCCGCTAAAACATAGCAAAAGAGAAGTATTATCGGCAATTTTTTATGTACTACGTACAGGATGTCAATGGCGCTATTTACCGCACGCCATGGAAGAAAGTATATGAACAATTTAGGAGGTGGAAAAAGCAAGGAATTTTCGAAAAAATGAACTACGATATCACTAAATATAGTAGGTCAAAAATGGGAAGAAACGAGGAGCCAAGTGCTTGCATAGTAATCTGTAAAAACGACAGAAAAAGGGGGATCAAAGGTTATGATGGGAGTAAAAAAGTAAAAGGTAGAAAAAGGCACATAATCTCAGGGTTTTATATTAGGCTGTTATGTGGGTGCTGCTAGTGAAAATGACAGAGATGGTAGCATTGGATAATATGAGGAAAAAATATACTAACGTTAAGAAAATGTGGGCTGATATGGGGTATCAAGGAAGAAATTTAAAGGAGTACATAGAAAAAGAGTACGGAATAGACATTGAAATTGTTAAAAGGCCTCCATGTAGGTTTTGGGTACACAAAGACACATCACCTGAACTACTACCAATGAGGGAACAGGGGTTTAAAGTACAGTCAAGAAGATGGGTTGTAGAAAGGACTTTTGCTTGAGGAATAGAAGGCTATCAAAGGAATATTTACAACATCCACTGAAAATTTCATATACCTGGCTATGAGTAGGGTTATGTTAAGGAGGGAATATGCTTGAGTTTACCAGTTTCCGGACAAGCTCTCAGGATACCTATTATGTGGGCAATATCAAAGGTATAGATCAGCAGACTTTTGTTGATACTTATTCCAGAGTTGCAATGGTTAAACTTTACACGGGTAGAACAGCTATTACAGCTTGCAGATCTTCTCAACGGTAGAGTTATTCCATTTTTGGATGAGCAGAAAATTCCATTATTACGCATTCTAACTGATAGGGGTACGGAGTATTGTGGCAAGCCCGAAAATCATGCTTATCAGCTATATTTGGGAATAGAAAACGTTGATCATTCTAGAACCAAAGCCAACTCTCTACAAACTAGTGACATATGTGAAAGGTTTCACAGAACTATGCAAGATGAGTGTTACAATATTATCTTTAGAAAAAAAACTACAATTCTTTGACAGATTGATGTTGATCACTGGTTGCGTTCTTACAATGAGACAAGGCCTCACTCAGGCAAATATTGCTATGCCTATGCAAACGTTTTTGGATAGTAAACATATTGCTTTTCAGAAAAATATTAGTAGCATTAAACAAGAGCATGATATTAGTTTTAATTCTTCTGTCAGTTAATTCTTGTCTTTTACAAAATTATTAATCATACCAGATCTTAAGGGTGTAGTTAGTAATAAATATGCAGTAAAAACAAGTTCTAGCACTACTGCAGATAGAACAAGAATAGCTGCACTGATCGCTTGACCATTGTAAACGTAGCTTGTTAAGCCGATAAAAATAGCCATGATAAAAGCTCTAATGACCGAGAGTGCAGAAGAAGCCGTACCTTTAATTTCAGGGAAAACATTTATTGATGCGTTCAAAACCACTGGCTGGCACATTGCACAACCGATAGAAAAAATAATCATAGACAGTGTTACTAAGTAGGAAGAATGGGGCATGATTACACTGAATATTACAAGCAATAGAGACCCAATAGCACCTACGCTCGTACCAGAAATTACACACCATCTTGCTCCAAATTTTTGTAGGATTTTACCGGAAAATAAGCTGGTTAGAGAAAAGGAACCTACAATCAAACCTTGATGTAGTGCATAAACTTTGCTTGGTAATCCAAAAGTTTCCATGTATAGAAATGGCCCACAAGTAATGAATGACATATATGCAGAAGTAAAGAGACTTGGTATTAAAGACAATGCAACGAATTTTGAACTCGATAATAATTTTCCGTAATCTTTCACCGTTTTTTTCAAACTGAAAATATCGCGGTCCTTTTTTGTTTCTGGTAACGCTAAAAGTAGTAAAATCCAAGAGATCAAACAAATTACTGCAACAGTTGCATAATTACCACGCCACCCTACAGCTTCGTTAATAAAGCTTCCTAAAATAGGTGCAATTGCCATGACAACTGTTAGAACAGAATTCATGATTCCAATAAATTTTATTGCTTTGTCACCCTGATAACTGTCTGCAACAATTGCAAACACAACTACAGATGTGCTAACACCAATGCCCCGAACAAAGCGAGAGATAAAAAGCCAAAAAACCGAAGGTGCAAAAACGCAACCAACAGCACCGATTAATAACAAAGTGTTACCTATGATCATAATTCTCCTTCTGCCATAGCATTCAGACAATGGACCGAAAAACAACCCTCCTATGCAAAAGCCTAAAAAATTATAAGCAATAGTTAATTGAATTGTTCCTTCCGATACGTTAAAATAGCGCACTATATCCGGAAAGCTAGGCACGGAAATATCAATTTCAATGAACTTGGCAATTAGAGACAGGATTAACAGAAATGGTAGTAACATTTGAAATTTTTAATTAATGAATAAAAATATCACATTTAAAGCGTTAAAAGAAGAACATTTTCTTACTTTTTCAACAGTCCGTCTAAATTACCACAAGCAGTTTAATTTTTCATCATTATTTAAAAATATGCAAGAAGCTTTACAGAAATTTAACATAATTTTATCATAAAAATATCATTCTTAAGTCCTATATAAAAACAAATTTTGGCACTAAGTGAATCTTTTTTAATTAACTATGAGCTGGATAAATTGGAAAATAAATTTTGTTTACTTTTACAATACCTTAAGATCTAATATCACTTTATCAGTCAAAAGTATCACAATAGGCTAGTATGTTCTTTACTCTTTTTCTAAAAATATTACCTATTTATATTACGATGTTTATTGGTTATTTAGCAGGAAAATATCTTAAAATTGATAGAAACACTCTATCTCAAATACTCTTTTATATAGCTAATCCAATAGTGATTTTATATGGAGTCTCTCATACAGAAGTTAATTTAAAAGTAATTTCTCTGCCGATTTTGATATGGTTTATAGGTAGCACTATGTCCTTATCAGTGTATTATCTTTCTTCTTTTTTATTTAAGGATAACACAAGAAACATATTAGCATTTAGCTCAGGCAGCACAAGTATGGGTTATTTTGGCCTGCCGATTGCCATGGCTTTATTTGATGAAGATTCAGTATCTGTATATGTTGTTTGTTATATAGGGATGGCATTGTTTGAAAATAGCTTAGGATTTTACATAGCCGCAAATGGTATTTATACCGCAAAAGAATGCATATTAAAGTTGTTCAAACTTCCTTCGCTTTATGCGATGATTCTGGGCTTCTTTTTAAGTATATACGATATACAAATACCTACTTTTTTAACAGATGTTATGATGAACATTAGAAGTACATTTGTTACACTAGGAATGGTGCTACTTGGAGTGAGCATTGCAAATATTGCAAGCTTTAAAGTAGATTGGAAGCTTGCTTTGATCACTATTACAGCAAAGTACGTATTCTGGCCACTGTTTGTTCTAGGAATTGTCCTTTTAGACAAGCATGTTATAGGTATATACGATGAGAGCATATATAAAGCACTGATGTTGCTGGCTATTATTCCAGTTTCTGGGTCCAGTATAATACTTGCTAATATTTTGAATTATCAACCAGATAAAGCTACTCTATTGCTTCTAATCAGTACTGCAGTGGGACTGTTTTATGTTCCACTAATAATATCATTATTTTTTACCAAACTTGTTCTTTTTTGATCAAAAATTCAAGCGCTTGCACAACCATTATTTGGGTAACAACACAAGACATTGATAAAACTTGAATTTATAGCTAAAGCAACTTCTACAATTTGGTAACCCGTCATTCCGCTACTAGTTAGCGCCGCGGCGGTATAGCTATAGCTATCTTCAAAAATATGATTGAATAATTATTAATAATAGTGTATAATTATTAATAATTTTAAGCACTTTTGCTATGGCTCTTTCAAAATTTCTCGATCCTCGCAATGATTTGTGTTTCAAAAAAATCTTTGGAACGGAAAAAAATAAGAATATCCTGATCCACTTTTTGAACGATATTTTAGGGTTTACTGAGATAAATGCAATACAAGAAGTTGAGTTTCTTAGCACTATTATGGATCCCGAAGTTGCCTCTGATAAACAAAGTATTGTTGATGTTCTCTGCAAGGATTCTCACGGAAATAGATATATAGCAGAAATGCAGCTCGCTAGAGACAAGGGCTTTGAGAAACGTGCCCAACTGTATGCTGCTAAGGCTTATTCAAGACAATTAGATAAATCTGGCAACTACATTGATTTAAAGAAAGTCTTCTTTATTGCTATATCAAATTGTAACTTACTTCCTGAAGAAGTTGGTTATATCTCTACTCATAATATACGTGATATAAAAACCAACGGCCATTACTTAAAAGATTTTCAATTTATCTTTATAGAATTGCCCAAATTTTCAAAAAGTAAAGTAGAGCAGTTAGAAAGTATAGTAGAAAGGTGGTGTTTCTTTTTTAAATACGCAGAAGAAACAACAGAAGAGGACTTAAAAGAGATAGCAGAAAAAGCACCAATAATAAAGCTAGCATATGATGAGTTAGATAAGTTTCGTTGGAACGAAAAAGATTTAGTAGCTTACGAAGAAAGGATAATGGATCTACGGAAAGAAGAAGCTATTCTTGAATACAGACTTGATCTTGCTACTGAAAAAGGCAAAAAAATTGGTAAAGAGGAAGGAAAAATTGAAGGAAAAATTGAAGGAAAAATTGAAGGAAAAATTGAAGGAAAAATTGAAGTTGCAAAAACAATGTTGGCTAATAATGTTGATGTCAACACTATTGTCAAGTTTACTGGCCTTTCTATTAGTGAGATTGAAGAATTAAGTGGAAATCTGTGAACGGTTACCTTAGATTTACCTACAATTTGGTAACCCGTCATTCCGCTGCTTGTTAGTGAAATCTACAACGAGATACCGCGGCGGTAGACGTAGGGAGATCTGATCTGTTCTATACTGCTATTCCACGTCAAGAACAACCATAAGTTCATTAGGGTTCACATAACCTAAAGCATTTTTTGCTTGCTCATCAAGCAGATCTAAATCCAAGCTTTTTTCATATAAGCCGAATACTTTGTTACCCAACTTTTCCTTTTCAAAAGAGATATCCTTTAGCAAAAGTTCATTGTGCTCAATTTCTTTTTTTAAATCGATTAACGTCAATAAGCCACGTTTGCCTGTAATTGTGCTAATGCTGAAATATAATGTAAGAGAAGAAATGAGTAAGGCTGCGCTTAAACACAGCAACTTTTGCTTCTTTTTAGATATAAGCACCGTACTTTCACATACAAGAAATATATAACATGAAAAGGTGAACAAAAAGCTAAGAACCTTGACGCGCTTTACACCTTGGCTTTACCTTATTTATAATGTAAATCTTACCACCCCTTTTCACAACTTTACAATTTTTATCTCTGTTACGATGAGATTTTAGCGAACTCTTGACTTTCATATCTATAGTAAGAACTAAATTACCTTATATTATGATCACTTACAGAGAGTTAGTCAATTGATAAATTTTTCACATTTTATTAAAATATTGTATAATTGTTGCTGATACTTCTTCGATTGACTTTTGCGTGACATCAATAATTGGCCAGTTATTCTGCTTAAATAGTTCCTCTGCTTCTTTAATTTCCTTTTCTACTTTCTCAGGGTTAGCATATATATTATTATCTTCGTTGTTAATTGAAGTAAGTCTATTTTTGCGTATTTCTATTAGCCTACTTACGTCTATTGTTACCCCTATCGTTAGTTTATTTTTTAATTTTGCCAAGTCGACATAAAAGGGTACTCCACTAACAAAAGGAATATTTGCAACCTTATAGCCTCGGTAAGCTAAATACGTACTGGTGGGAGATTTTGATGTGCGTGAAACTCCAACCAAAATTATATCTGCTTTATCAATATCTTGAATATTTTGTCCATCATCATGATTAATAGTGTAGTTTATTGCCTCAATGCGCTGAAAATATTCGTTATTTATCTCAGTATGCAAGTCAAGCTTTTCGTCTTTTTCAATTTCAAGATAAGATGAAATTTCTCTAATAATATGTGATAATATTGCTCTATAGGGAATTTTCAACTTTATACAGTTATCTTTTAGATATTTTCTTAGCTCATCATCAGTAATAGTGCATATAACAAAATTATGCTCATCACTTTTCCTATTAATTTCCTCCAGAATTTTGTCAATCTGCTCTTCTCCTTTTACAAAAGACCAAACATATTCGATCGTTTCTATAGAACGAAAGTGTTTCAGGGCTGATTTTGCAACTGATATAACAGTTTCACCACTTGAATCTGATACTAAATGTAGATTAAGCTTTTTAAGGGTCATATACTAAAAATAATAGCTAGCAATCTGCTACTGAAATTATGCTAATTTGTTGACCTACGTAAATATAGAAAAACTATCCTGTTGATAAAACTCAAACTAATTGGTAAATTCTTAACATAATTATTCTCAAAACGAATGTTTTTATTAAAGCCTACAAATTTCTCTTATTTTTCTAAGAAAGCTCTACCTTGGCTTGGGGTTATTTGTTTCGCATGTTTTTTGATTGGAATGTTTTTGGCGTTATTCTTCTCCCCAGAAGATTATAAACAAGGAGAAATTGTACGAATTATGTATCTTCATGTGCCTTCTGCATGGCTTGCTCTTGGAATATATGGATTAATTGCTTCACTCAGTTTCATTTCATTAGTGTGGAACAATAGCATTGCTAGTGTCTTGGCACATGCTGCTGCTCCTGCAGGGACAATCTTTTCTGCAATATGCTTAATCACAGGCAGCATCTGGGGAAAAGGAACCTGGGGCACCTGGTGGGTATGGGATGCAAGGCTTACTTCAATGTTGATCTTATTTTTCCTATATGTTGGCTACCTTTCATTGTGGAGCGCTTTTGACAATGAAGCGAGGGCAGAAAAATCAGCAGCAGTATTTGCCATTTTTAGTGCTATAAATATTCCTATAGTAAAATTTTCCGTGAATTTATGGTCTACTCTCCACCAGCCTGCAAGCATTTTGAGAAGAGGTGGAGTAGCAATAGAAGGTTCTTTGCTGTTGCCACTCATTGTAATGTTTATGTTTTGTGCCACATTTTTTTTAGTAGTGTGGATACTGTATTCACTTCATTTGATTAATTCGTACAAAATAAAGAGAGAAATCAGTATGCGGTATTAGGTAGCTTTGTAAGTATACAGGTAAATATGCTAGAGAAAATTAGGCAAAATATCTTTGGTCACTTTAAATACTTGCCTGCTGAAACTGAAGAACGTGCTATGTTATGTGATCTAACTAATTTTAAAAGCAGCAATGACCAACTAACTAGAATAGATCAGGTATTGAATCGAGATCAACTTGAACATTTTACCAACGTTCTTGAAACATATGATGCAACGGCACGTAGTTTTTACGATGAGGTGCACTGTAAAATAGCAACCGTTGTAACCATGAACTCTAAAATATTTAAAGAGCCTACTAGTATCTTTAATGTAAGTGTTCATGTGATTCCACAGATAATCTCTGTTTTTTTATTTTATCTGTCCATTTATCATTTTCTATATCTTGTTTGTTGGTTGCTCTTTTTTCTTGCTCAACAATTGCCTTATCTACCTTCTGATAAATTGCATCAATTGCATTAATTGCATTTTTTTCTTTGTATACTTCGCTTTTCCCTTCAATAATTAACTTAATAAAAGTATTTACAACAGACTGCACTTGATTATGATTAATATGGCCTCTTATCAAAGAAGGTAAAGAGCCTAATTCCATTATATGTTGACCTATGTTATTATCTATACCTTCTGTATGCATTAACATTTCATCATCAAACTCTTTCAATACTTCTGATGCTATTTTACCTTGAAAGGAAAGCCCTAAATTATCTGCTACTTCACTTATTAATAACTCTCTGTTTTCTTTATTATCTTCCAATTTAGCATAATCACTCAATAGATCCATAACTGTAGATACTCTGACTTCAACAAGATCATTAACATCTTCTAGAGCAAGTCCTAACCCCAAGAACCTCTCTCTGAGATTTTCGCTTAAAAGATTGATAAACTCTTCATTTGCATCTGATCCTGTGGTTGATATTGTACCATCTAAATAGTTACTTTGAGCACCGAAGCCATGCTCTATTTGTATTTTTGTCTCAGGTTTAAATCCTAATTTTGCACAGAATTTCTGAAAATATTCTTTAATAATGTCAAACAAGCTCTTGCCATTATCTTTATAATTTTTTAACTCTTTAGGAATAGTAAGTGACAATTTACCATCTCTGTATGTTACAAAGTCTTCACCATTGTGAGATTCAATTGTAAATTCCCATGAACTGGGCAGATTACATATCTTATCGCCATGCATAACTTGATTTTCAACAGAGAGTATTGGTAGCCTCATATCAGATCTAATTCTCACATTATTTTGGTTAGCACAATCAATGTTTATTACTTTTTTAGGATTTTCTACTATGAACGACTGTCCAAGTGCAAGTTGGGTTTGTATAAATGGAGCAGCCTCATACCCTGCTTGATTACAATTGGTGACTAGCTCTTCTAAAATAGCATCACTTGGAACTTCTGCTCCAGCGTATCTAAACATTTTTTTGAAAACTTCTTTTGCAAAGGAACGGTAATCCTTGTTTTCATCTCTCTCTGTAGGTAATAGATGGATATACCCGTGGCCAGCATTGTAAAATTCTTCAAATTCTTTCTTATATGAATCAGTTTTTTGATAATCAGCAGTTTTGGGATTCTCGCAGTGGTCCTTCCACAGCTCACCCAATGCATCACTTGCAAGCTCTTTCTCAATATCTTCAAGTACTGAAGCAACAAATGCTTTGCCATGATCCGTATCTATTTCTCTTGTTCCTTTTTTGTTAAATATTTCGTCATTATATATATCATCACTATTAAAAAGTTCGCTTTTGCGGTGCTTAGCTCCTTCCTTAAATGCAATAATAAGATTTTTATCTATTTCTTTTCCGTTAATAATAAAATTCATCCTTTGAAAATCTAAGAACATTGTTTCACCAGAATTCGCTAATTTATTATCTTGATCTGCTCTTAATTTACTAAAATTGAACTCTTTAGCTGTGGCCTTTAATCTAACTACTGGACTCTTATTATTTTTCCCCTTTGCCTCTTTCATAAATAACACCTTACTGTAAATATGCTGTAAGTTGTATCATATAATGATGAATAATTTGGTAATATATCAAGAAAATCGACAGTATATTTCTTTATTTAAGAGGTGCAGGAAAGGCGTAGATTTCTCTTTTCATTTGTAGCGTACTATATTAACATTTATGTATTAATCTAGAAAATAATGATGAATAATATTGTAATTGTTGGTCTGCAATGGGGTGACGAAGGCAAGGGTAAAATAGTAGATTATCTTTCTGAGAATGCAGATGTAGTTGTGAGATTTCAGGGAGGAAATAATGCAGGGCACACTATAGTAGTAGATGATGAGGTTTATAAATTAAATTTACTGCCCTCTGCTGTTTTGAGAACGGGCAAAATATCTATCATAGGAAACGGTGTTGCTCTTGATTCACATGCTCTAATCTCAGAAATAGAGTTATTGAAAGTTAAAGGGATGGATATCAATCCCAATAATTTGATAGTATCTGAAAGCTGTCCATTAATACTTAGCGTACATAAGGACAAGGAAAAGCTATTTGAAGATTTAAACGGAAATCGCAAAATTGGTACAACAAACAAAGGAATAGGGCCATGTTATGAAGATAAAGTTGGAAGGAGAGCTATACGCCTTTGTGACTTAGAAAACGCAGATGAGCTCAATAAAAGAGTGGATACTCTTCTGAATTACCACAATGCTATCAGAAAAGGCCTTAACTACCAGGTGGTTAAAAAAGAAGAAATATTAAAAGAAATTCAAGGGATTTCAAAAAAAATTCTTTCATATAAAAAACCTGTGTGGAGGATATTAAATGACTTTGTGAAAGAAGGTAAGAAAATAATATTTGAAGGCGCCCAAGGCACATTTTTAGATATCGACCACGGAACTTACCCTTTTGTTACTTCAAGTAATACTGTAGCGTCGCAAGCAATAACAGGCTCAGGATTAGCCTCCAATGCTTACATTATTGGTGTGGTAAAAGCTTATACAACAAGAGTGGGCAATGGTCCATTCCCTACTGAGCAAAAGAACGAGATTGGAGATAGCTTATTTACTATAGGCAAGGAGCTTGGAACAGTGAGCAATAGAAGAAGGCGCTGCGGATGGTTTGACGCAGTTTTAGTGCGCCAGGCTGTGCAACTTTCTGGAGTTTCAAGCATTGTATTAACCAAATTAGATGTGCTTGATTCTTTTGATACAATTAAAATATGCACTGGTTACAAGTATAGCGGGAAAATGTATGATTATTTACCCGCATCGCATTCAATACAGGAGGAATTAGAGCCAATATATGAAGAGTTTCCTGGCTGGAAAGAAAATACTCAAGGTAAAAGGTCGATTGAAGCATTGCCTATCAATTTAATAAAATATATAGACAAGTTAGAAAAATTAATAGGTGTACCAATTCATCTAATTTCAACTAGTCCAAAAAGAGAGGATGTTATTGAGCTTAAAGATTTCTGAAAACGTCTTGTTAACTTTTATCCAATAAAAAAAAATACTTGCGTAACTTCGAATAGTCTATTATGCAAGGTAGTAGTGTAAACGTATAGTGAGCAGTGTATAATGAAAGATAAAAGCTCAAGGTTAACACTTGCAGTTATTTTTACACAATCAAGTAATCATAAAAGTTAGTGTAGAGCGTGGTTTGATTTTTTTAAATATATGTTAATTAGTATAATATAAATATAGTTAAAGGAGGTGTGTTATGATTGGAGATTTGACTAAGGAAGAAAAAACAGCAGAGGCAGGAAAAACAAGTGATCAGTCAGAGAATTATGATGTTGAATCAGTTATAAGGGCAGCATCATGTACCTGGTATGCAATACATCGCCTACTGGTGTTGTATAGAGAAGAAAAAGAAAAATTATGTTATTCATCACGGTTTACACTACGTCTTACATCCCTCAAGGACCGTATTGATGAAGTGGAAAAAGAAAATCCTTCCACTAAGGACTCTGCTATAATAAAGTTCTGCCGCTCAATTGCAGAAAATAAAGGATTACAAAACGAATTAAACAATTTAAATAATCCTGCTGAAAATTTTGCCGATAAAGAATTTAATTCTCAATTAGAGAAGATAATAACAGGTTTTAAACTAAAAAATCTAGAAGACAAGGTAGGCTTTTTAACGCTTTTGAAAGAAGAAAGAGACTTCACTGCTATACAGAATGCTTATAGAGATGGGTGGAGTTTTTATGACCTAATAAACGATAAAGATTTTAAACAAACGTACATAGATAAAGCAGTAACAGAGTCTGCCGGTAAGAGCTTTAAGGAAGATATAGATAAATGCATAGAGTTGGCAGAGCAGGGAAAAAAAGCTGCAAGTAAATGTTTTGAGGGAAAAGGCGTAGAGCTTCGAGCTTATTACACAGAAACTGATAACGCTCATAGAGTTTTGAATATCAATCTTATTAATTACAATAGAAGTGAGCCAACAAAGATTAGTGACATTTTGCAGCAAGAGAAAGAACTGAATATCTATTGCAATAAAAAACGTGAAATATGCGCTCATCGAGAAGGTAAGGAAAGACATTATAAATTTGAAGAAGGCGCATGTTATGAAATGACAAGCACTTGGCCTGTAAAGGATGAGTTCGGGAATGTTTCAATTTGTACCATGATTATGAATGTGAGTAGTGGTGGCATAACTGAAGTATTAAAATTTAATGGTAAAGATTTTGTGCTATCGGAGGAGATCCGAGAATGGATAAAGCAAAACGATGAATTATATATTCAAGGTCTCTCCTTACATAATGCTGTAATAAAATCACTAAAAAAGGGTGAGGCTGCTGATGTTGTACCTACTGCTAATAATAATTTTCAAAATGAATCTATAGTGGCCTATCAAGACAAAGAACCAGAGGAGAAATTAGATCCTAAAGTTGATGCTGACAATAGCCTTCCTCCTCCTCCTCCTTCTATTAATAGCAATGCATTAATTCAAACAGAAGTCAATTTACAGCACACTGAAACTCAACCAGAAGTTGCTTCACAACAAATGGATGAATTAATTTTAAATAATCAGATGCTGTCCGAAGAAAACGTTGAATTGAAGCAAGAAGAAGCAGAGTTGCAAGTGATAAATAAAAAGCACCATGAATTAACACAAGAAAATCAGCAACTACAGGAGAAACTAGAAACAACCCAAGCAGAAGATAATCAAACAATTGTAAAAGAGAGGCAGAATAGCGATTTACAAGATAAACTTGGAGAAGAGAGACCAGAATTCGACATTCCAGAAAACGAGTACGAGGAATTTCCAGGAGATACAATGCTTATACTTAAACTCACTGAAGATAACGTTAATGTTACACCAGAGAAGAAAAAATTACGCAGATTTTCAAGCGTTGATAGTGGACTTGGTGATGAGCATTATGTATCGGATCAGAGACCTGTAGAAATTGAGCAAGAGCAAAAAAACACAGAATTGCAAACTGAACTGGCACAAAAAGATAAAAAGTTAGCAAGTGCGTTAGCAGAGCTACAAGGGAAAGCACAAGAACTTGAAAGTGTATGTGAAGAAAAAGGAAAGCTAAGGCAAGAGCTGGAAGTTGCTAATGCAAAAAAGGAGGAGTTAAAAAGTAAATCAAAGAAATCGCAAGAAGAACTATATCATGTGCAGGAAGGAAAGTCTGATTTAGAGGACAAGTTTGATCAGTTAGAACGCTCTAATAAGGATATAGAGGAAGATAAAGAACGGTTTTCAAAACAAGTATTAGATCTGCAAAAAGAATTATCATGCTTGAAAGAGGTAAACCAAGCATTAAGCAATGAGCTAGAAAGTGCTCAAACAGAAAAGAAAAGAGTGAATCAGAAACTTGCAGAAGCTGAGCAAAGAATTGAAGCATTAAAAAAACAGACTAGTGATTTAAAAGATAAACTTGAAAAAAAGGAGCGAGGATCAAAGGCAGAAATAGATACAATGCGCAAGGAGTTAACGCAGCTCAAAGAAAACCTGGAGGAGAGGGCACAAAAACTTAAAAGTGTATATGAAGAAAAAGGAAAGCTAGAGGACAAGCTGAAAGATGTTAATACAGAAAAGAAGGAATTAGAAGACAAATTAAAAGAATTTGAAAAAGAGATAGACCAAGCAGCACACATAATGAAGGAAAAGGAGCAGTCTATAAGCAATTTAAAATATCAAATGCTAGGGTTGGAAAATGAGTATAAAGCACAACTGGAATCTTCTAAACAAGAGATATGCAACCTAGCATGGAGAGTTGAAGAGTTAAGAAGCGAGCTAGAGCGTGAGAATGAATGGGATGATAAAGTTGTAGAAATGCTTAATGGACTGGAAGAAAAAATTCGTGCTGATGGACAAAGGAGCCTCAACGATCAATTTTATACTCTAACAGGAGACATTTCTAGTGAGCCTGACAATGCTCCACGAAAGAAGATAGAGTTATCCAGATCTTTAAGCCTTGATAATGAGTCTTATGTTCCACTAGAAGGGGAGAGAAGATCACTCAGATCTTTAAGCATTGATGGCGGATATGGTAGCGATGAGGAAAATTGTGATAATGATTTATCTTCCAACATAACTACAAGTTCTATTGAGAAGGTGGCAGAGAGTAGAAACGTAGGTAGCTCGCCTTTTCTCGGTTAGGTTGGAGAAAGTGAAAAATGCAGGGCTGCACTTCGAAAGCATTATTGTGAAGATGGTTGGGATTAAGTTGCAAGAGAAATACTTAAGTGGAGTGCAAAAAGTCTTTTGTGTTGATAATAATTTAAAATCTATAGTAGACTGAAAAAGATTATTAAATTATAATATAACATATGATAAAAGACGAGAAATTGAAAACAATTTTTGAAGTGGAAGGGGCAGTAACTGCTTTACTACCTGCAGCAGAATTTAGAGTGAAACTGGACAATGAACATGAAATTATCTGTCATGTATCAGGGAAAGTGAGAAGAAGTAAAATACGCATCATTATAGGGGATAGGGTGTTAGTTGAGATGAGCATTTACGATAGGAATGCGAAAAAAGGTCGGATCATTAGAAGGCTTAAAGGTACAAGTGACAGAACGATCTCTAAATAATCTTATTCTTGCTTCATCATCGAAAAGGCGCATAGCTTTATTAAAACAAATAAATATTGAGCCAGGTTTAATTTTGCCAGCAGACATAGATGAAGCCCCTTTAAAAAAGGAACTTCCGAAGGATTACTCAATCCGTATGGCAAAAAGTAAAGCTGAGAAAATACGAAGTTCAAATCCAAATTACTTTGTGCTTGGTGTTGATACAGTTGTTGCTTGTGGTAGAAGGATATTGCTTAAAGCTGAAAACGTTGAACAAGCAGAAAAATGTATCCGCTTGTTATCAGGAAGAAGGCATAGAGTATACACCAGTGTATGTTTATTAACTCCCGATCAATCTAAACAACATATCAGGACTGTGGTTACAATAGTGAAATTTAAACGTCTCAGTGAACAAGAAATTAAGTATTATTTAGCATCAGAAGAGTGGAAAAATAGGGCAGGGGGATGCAATATACAAGGCCTAGCTGGAATGTTCGTATTGTTCTTACGCGGCTCCTACTCTTCTGTTATAGGGTTACCGTTGCATGAAACCTATTGTTTGCTAAGCAATTATTTTAACCTCAATTTATATTGAAATACCTTTATTGGTATCTTTTTCTTGTTGTGACTCAGCAATACGTTTAGTCCAATCCAGTGGTCTTTTATTTCTGTTACCTAATGCGATTCTATCGCGATCACAACTATCAGTGTGTTCTGTTAAAGTATCTTCTCTTTCTTCTTTTATTACTCCAACTTCCAGCTGTATCTTATCTTTTTCTAGCAATTTATATAGTTCGCTATTTTTATCTACGGTTGGACTAGTGTCAGCATTTTCTCGTTCTGCCACTGTTTTTACATCTGTTGAACTATCTTTTAGCAACCCGGCTGCCAATAAATGTTCTTTAGTTTGTTCACTAATTCCTCTTTGATCCACTGGTTTTAGTGGGAACTTCTGAGTTTCTTTATCCAACTTACTGGTAAATTCCGTAAGTAGAGTGTCATCTTTTTGTTCAACATTCATTAGGCTCGCTTTTAACTGTTCAGGATTTACTTGAGATTGTTCATGATTGGCATGAGTTGGAGATGAATAGCCCGAATCATTTGTTTTTACATCTGTTGAACTGTCTTTTAGCAATCCATCTTCTCTCAAGCGTTTTTTAGTTTGTTCACTAATTCCTCTTTGATCCACTGGTTTTAGTGGGAACTTCTGAGTTTCTTTATCCAACTTACTGGTAAATTCCGTAAGTAGAGTATCATCTCTTTGTTCAACATTCATTAGGCTCGCTTTTAACTGTCCAGGATTTACTTGAGATTGTTCATGATTGGCATGAGTTGGAGATGAATAGCCCGAATCATTTGTTTTTACATCTGTTGAACTGTCTTTTAGCAATCCATCTTCTCTCAAGCGTTTTTTAGTTTCTTCACTAATCTGACTCTGATCAGCCGGTTTTAACCCGAGATTTTCTTGACCTAATGTATTTTTAAGTTCTTCAAATAGAGTTAGATTAATATGTTCTTCTAATTTCCTTCCTACCTGTTTTAAATCTGCTTGAGGTTTACTATCACTACTAGTTGGAGATATATAACCTGAATCACTTATACTATTTGGTGTTGAAGCAGAGACACTAACAGTTGGACCTTCCACTGTTTTTACATCTGCTAAATTGTCTTTTTGCAACCCATCTTCTTTATCTTGTGACAGTTTATCAGTAGGATCAACTTGCCTTAATCCTCTATTATCTTGCTGTGATCTATCTCTGATTTCTTTAAGAAGATTTTCAGGCGGAGTTTGATCACTTTGTCCAATGTTCTCTAAGCTCCTCTTTGGCTGCTCAGGATCTACTTGAGGTTGAGCATGAATTTGAGATGAAGAGCCCGAGTCACTTTTGCTATTGGGTTTTGGAACAGAAAATGACTGTTCACTTTCTTTCCACTCAGCACCACTAGCACTTTGGTTATCACTGTTATATATATCTGGATCTGGAGAAGGTGAATAAGGAATTCTGTCCTTTAATGTCTCTAACGGTGATGGGTTATTTTTTCTACTTCCTGCAATTGATGTTTCTCTATCATCAACATCAGTGTGCCGTAAGTTGTTTTTCTTGAAATTCCTGATCTCTTGTAATAGATCGCTTTTGCTATTTCCTTCTTGTTGCGGGATTTCAGGTTGTTGCTGATCATTAGGTGTTTGCTCACTTCTATCTGGTTTTTGGCTTCCAGGTACAGCATATCCAAATGTAGGATTGTCATAACGTCCATCTTCTTGCCTATTATCTTGATTGTGGCTTACAGACTTGGTGAAAGTAGAACTATCTGAAGGATCAGAAGTTGCACCTTTTTGCTGATCATTAGGTGTTTGCTCACTTCTATCTGGTTTTCGGCTTCCAGGTACAGCATGTCCAAATGTAGGATTGTCATACCGTTCATCTTCTTGCCTATTATCTTGATTGTGGCTTACAGACTTGGTGAAAGTAGAACTATCTGAAGGATCAGAAGTTGCACCTTTTTGCTGATTATTAGGTGTTGGATTATTCTGTTTATCTCTTTGCCCACCATCTTGGCTTACAGGCTTGGCAGAGGTATTCCTCCTTTGCTTATTGAAAACATCTTTTTCAGGTGGTAGTGAACTAGTTCTAAGTGGTGGCAGCGGAGGGGTCTGAGACCCAACTCCTCGATTCATGTGGGTAGCTTTGTCTTTTACGATATCGTCATTTCTTATAGTACTTTCAAATGACGTTTGCATCTCATTCGCTTTTCCTTGTCCCTTTTCCCTGAATTCTATTTCACGCAAGAATAAACCACCTATTTTTACGTCTTTATTTGCTTTTAGCTGATCTTCAGTAACGCCATTACCTTCAATAAGTTCTATACCATCTTTATCAATATTGATTTTGATAGTACACTTTTCCCCATTCACATACCAATTTAGCGTCATCTCATATGAACCATCGGTTACGACATAATGTCTTATTTTTTTCCCTCCTTCCTCGGCAACAAAACCATGCATTCCGCTCTTTCCATCACTATGCAACGTTGAAAATCCCGAGATTCCATTCTTCTGACAAAAATCACTGTTTAAAAATTCGCTGATTTTGAACTCTTTCTTGTTATCCTCCAGTGTAATACTTGCATGATTACCGTATATTGAAACTTTTTTATCTTCAACATCATCATTAATGTTATTAGCACTAGTAATATATTTATTCAACTCTTCTTTAGCTTTATCTTCAAGCTCTTGTCTAGCTGTCTTGTCGCATTCCTGAAGAATAACTCCACATGCTTTATTTTTGTCTTTATCTTCGTTCCAATCCCAATCGGCGCGTTCTGTTAAAAACTTTACTGTGTTAAAATCAACTCTAGCATTATAAATTGGGTCGTCCTTTTTATCAAATAAAGGAAAAAATTCTTGAATGCGCTCATTATAAATGTGTTCTTGTTGTGTATCGTTAGTGCTCATATACCCCTCACTAATAACCCTCTGCCTTTAGTTCTAGCTAATACTAGCTAATATAATTATCACGAGCATTGGTTGAATTTTTATTAAGGAAGGTTGTGTTGTTACTCAGATGGCAACTTTTAGTTGGCGCCTAATTTTAAATATCTGTTGCTCATAGTGAATACTCCTGGATCTTTAGAAGTTAGCTTGAGTATAGCAAGTATGTTGATAAACAACAAAGCAGCAATCGAGATATCAGCGACATCCCATAGCAACCGGACTTTACCTATCGCACCAAGCGGAATGATCATGGTAAAAATTACAATCCAGATTTTAGTGTATTTATTATCCATAGACACATAACGTATTGTCTGTTTTGAGCAAAAAAACCAAGTAAAAATAGTAGTGAAAGCAAAACAAAACATTATGGCCATAATTAAATAGTCAATATAGGGCCAATTCATAGCTTTTCTAAAAGCAAATATGCACATGTTAGTACTCTCTAAATCAGTGACCCAAGAATCTGTGACAAGCAGTACCATTGTTGTAATAAACACTATGAATGCAACTATAAAAGGCGATATTATTGTGATTAGGCTCTGTTCAATAATAAATTTATTGTTATTTTTCTTAGGAGCAATTGAAGAGTGCACGATTCCTTCGAGGCCAAGCCCTATATCTGTTGCAAAAATACCTCGCAAAGTTCCGACTTGAATAATAGTCAACATTTCTAAAATCAAACCTAAAGATAAACCAGAGTTAAAGCTACTAGTTGTAAAAAAACTGCTTGTTATTAGTTTTAGAGAAGGAAGAATATTTTCACTAAATTTAAATAATATGATACCGCAAAGTGTGAGGTAACTTACCGTCATTATCGGTATCATAGCCGATATAAAAATTTTGATTTTTTTTAAGCTGAGAGCTGCAACAACAAAAAATATTATGGCCATTACAATGCCACCAACAACTGCAGGCACATCTATCATGTTAAGTGGTATTGATAGAGAATTTACCTGAACAAGGTTACCAACTGTTATTGAAACCATCATCATAACAACTAGAAACACAATTGTAGCTTTTCTAGAGTTAAATGCATCAGCCATGTAGGCTACGGGGCCACCTATAAATCGTCCGTTCTTTTCCTTTCTGGTTTTTATACTTAGATAACAAGTGACATATTTTATCACAGAAGTGATAACAATAATTATCGCCATCCATAAAATAGAGCCCGGTCCCCCGGTTTTTAGAGCAACAGCAGTTCCTGAAATATTTCCTACTCCTAAATTTCCCCCTAAGATTGTAAACAGGGCGGCTATAGAAGAAAATTTATTTTCTCCTTTTTTAGCTCCAAGGAGTGAAAGGGCGTATGGTAATCTAAATATCTGTAGCCATTTTAGTTTAACCGATAGGTAAACACCAGCAACTAGCATGAGTAATATTGTTGGCAGTAATAAAACAAACTTTACTGTATCCATCTGTAAAAGTGAGTGTTTTGACTTAAGTATACATACAAAAGTTGAAAATACCTAACCTATTTTCTATGGGAGTTCGTATGACTTCGTTTCTGTCATCCTAGCACCCCTTTCCTGTCATCCAAGTAGCTGATACTGGGACCAGTTTTCCATATCAAAAATTTTTATTTTAACATAATACTAGCTGCTCTCATACTCAGTTTTTAGTCAAAGTCAGTGTCAAGCTCTACAAAGTATTTTTCCGCTTCTTTCTGCGCTCTGTTCGCGTTGTTGACTAACTAAATGTAAGCTGCCACGTATACTGAAGTTGTGATATATACGATAAATAGAAATAATCGTATAAAAGAAAAGAAGATATTGGATATCTTCTTTTTTTACTGTGATTAAAGATACATTGTATCTAGAGCGTGTATTGCATCTGCCATAAGTGATAATTTTATGCTCTCAGCAGAGAGATTGTCTGCAGTAGCTAGCTAATTTCTCACTAAGTGTTACTTCTTGTGAATGAGGTTGAGAATATGAAAAATTAGTATTATTACACCAGTGCTTGCACACTTTATGCCAGTACGTACCACTATTGTGTCTTTGGTCGCATATTTTGACGCAATCGCCGTATGTATGTTGTATGGGTACCTCATTTTCACTATTCATGGAATTCCGTAGATCAAGTTTTTGTGTATGTTTTGTCATAATATACTCCTTAATTTAAAAATTAATATAATTTTAACATATAAATGCAGATATTATATTAATATAATTACTTTTCAGAGCAGTAATATATAGCTTATGATACCTTTTGAAAAGATTTATGCCTTTTATCGTTCTTAATTTTCAGAAAAAACAGGTTATCTGTTTTCAAGTAGCTAATTATAGAAGTAATCGTATTAAAAAAAAGAAGATATTGAATATCTTCTTTTTTTATTGTGATTAAAGATACATTGGATCTAGATCATGTATTTCATCTGCCATAGACAATAATTTCAAGCTCTCGTCAAGGAGATTATTTGCACTAGCTGTTAATTTCCCACTAAGTGTTGGTTTTGATGAATGAGATGGGGAATTTTGAGGACTCTGAGAAATACATTTTTCAAAGCAATCAATATCTACCATCTCAGCTCTATTACCTTTTCCATCTGCAGAACCAAGTACCGTACATTTATCTCTGCATTTTAACACATTATCCATATCCATAATATACTCCTTAATTAAAAAATCAATATAATATTAACATGTAAATATTAATGATATACTAATATCAGTATAATTGCTTTTCAGAGATATAGCTTATGATATCTTTTGAAAAGATTTATGCCTCTTATTATTTAATCTGCAAATTCTTTATTGAAAAATTCAGGAAAATGCTGTATAATTACTCATAAACTTTGGTAGAACTTATGGCAGATTCAAGAGTTAATGTAACCTTCGACCCAGAAACTTCACAACACCTTATTGAACTAGCTAAAGCCACTAAACAACTGTTTAAAAATTAACAGGAAAGCTAGTCAAAGAAGCGATCGAGCTTAAAGTAGAAGATGTAGCGTTTTCTAAAGTGATTAGAGAATTAAGTGATGATGATGCAGAAGAAGTAGATGATAGTGAAGGCATCTGGAAATAAGCGATATACTATTAAATATTTCAAACATGTTATTAAGAGAAATTTGCCTTCCTTACCACAGGACGTAAAGCCAAGTATTAAAAACGCAATAAAAGAGCGTCTTGAGACTGATCCTGTTAGTAATGGTATATTATTACGCAATAGATTAAAGGGACATAGAAGAATAAAAGTTGCTGATTACCATGTAAATACCGCAAAACGCATAGTAACTATTATTTCAATAGGACATAGGGATAACATTTTTAAACTATTGAACCTATCACTGGACTGATAACTTACTCGCCCCCTGAGAACTCTATTTTTCATACCACTCATTTATAAGTTCATTGACATCAGAATTTATAAAATTCTTTAGTGGCTGTTTGATTTTTATCTCAGCACTTTTAGGGATGCACCTATCTTTACATATCGCATAATTTATATGGAAGTTAAGGTCAATATACCCTTGATTTGAAAACACATTCATCTTAAAGGGAAATAATACCATATCCTCATATACGTTACTGATAAATATCTCTCTTCCTACTTTATCTCTATGTTCCTTTGGAGTAGGTCAGTAAATATCTATGTTTAATGTGTTACCCTTACAATCAAAAGAAGTGGGAAAATCGAAATCTCCAGGATCTTTATATATATGTGCCAGCCTGGTTCTACTGTAACCCTTATTGCACCTTTAAGAGTGAGGCTTGCTTCATTTATCTCGCCAATAAGTAAATCAAATTTTGCAATTTCCTCATCAGCATATAGTTGAGTGCAAGAAAAAAATAAAAACAATATTAAATATATATGTATTTTCATTAAGGTAAAATTCTCCTTTTATAGAGAAAGTGATTTAGATTTTAATTATTATATTTAATAGTATTATATAGATTATTTATTAACATAGCATTATTCTAATATATACAACTGTAATATAAATGGGTGAAAAGAATAAGTCATTGTGGAAAACACATATAGCTAAACTGACTTAGATTTACCGACAATTTGAAAAACAAAAATTCGTCATTCCGCTACTTGTTAGCGGAACCTATCCTTGGCGGTATGACGTAGGAAAACCTTTCTTGGGTTAGCTATAGACAACCATAATATAAAAGAGTGAAACGGATGCAAACAGTAGTGCATTTCTGCACCAAACGTATTACCTTTAACGAATAGTAAAATGTGAGATTTTTTGGAACTACCGTGGAGCAATTGCTCCACGGTTTCACTCTACTTAGAATCCACCCATGCCACCCATTTCTCCTGCGCCCATAGGAGATGAAGCATTTTCTTTGCTTGGTACATCAACTATCATAGATTCAGTAGTAATCAGCACACTCGCAACAGATATCGCTGTTTCAAAAGCAATACGCACCACTTTTGCTGGATCAATCACACCAGCTGTAAATGCATTAGCGTAATTCATAGCCTCAACGTTGTATATAAGCTCTTTATCATTCTGCTTAATCAAATAGTCAATTATAACAGCAGATTCAAGACCAGCATTTTTAACTAACCTTCTAATTGGAGCACTGAGAATTTTCTTGATAATGTTTATGCCTATTTGCTCTTCGTCACTTGCACCTTTTAATTTGTCGAGAACAGATGAAGCATAAAGAAGCGCAACTCCACCACCTGGAACTATGCCTTCTTCAATTGCAGCTCTTGTTGCATGCAGCGCATCTTCAACTCTATCTCTACGTTCTTTAACTTCCACTTCAGTTGCTCCACCAACTTTTAGCACAGCAACACCACCTGATAATTTCGCTAAACGTTCTCTTAGCTTTTCTTTATCATAATCAGAAGTTGAAGTTTCAATTTGAGATTTGATCTGCTCGATTCTAGCTTTCACGCTGTCAGAATCGCTATTTTCGCTGACAACTGTGGTATTATCTTTAGTAATTTTAACATTTTTAGCAGTACCAAGATCATCAAGTGTCAGATCTTCCATCTTAATTCCAAGTTCATCTTTTATGACGTACTTAGCACCAGTCAAAGTTGCTATATCTTCGAGCATCTCCTTTCTTCTGTCACCAAAACCTGGAGCTTTTACTGCAGCAACTTTTAAACCACCACGCAATTTATTGATAACTAAAGTGCTTAATGCTTCACCTTCGATATCCTCTGCAATAATAACTAAAGGTTTACCAGATTTAACAACAGCTTCAAGAATAGGAAGTAAAGGTTGAATAATATTTAATTTTTTCTCTGTAATTAATAGATAAGGATTATCAAGCTCCACGATCATTTTTTCATTATTTGTAATAAAATACGGAGAAAGATAACCGCGATCAAATTGCATGCCAGTAGTCAGCTCAACTTCTAACTCTTTTGAACCTTTACTTTCTTCAACAGTTATTACACCCTCTTTTCCAACTTTTTTCACGGAATCAGCAATACTGTTACCTATATCCTTATCACCATTTGCAGAAATTATTGCAACTTGTGCCACTTCGTCTATTTTCTCTAGAGAAATTGTACGAGACATTGACGTAATTTCCTTTAATATTACATCTTTCGCCTTCTGTATTCCGTTTTTAATACCAACACGATCGTTTCCAGCAGCAATTGACTTTGAAGCTTCCATTATCATATTGCTAGTTAGTATTGAGCACGTTGTTGTACCATCACCAACTTTGTCGTTACATTGAGAACAACTTTGGGCAAAGATGCTTGCTATTGCAGCATTTAGTGGTTTTTCAGGCTTGATGCCCTTCATCACCTTATAACCATCTTTTGTAATTTCTGGTGCTCCATAGGGCTTATTAATCCCTACTGTTTTTCCCCTAGGTCCCGCAGTTATTGCCACCGTTGAGTCTACTATTGCTGCGACTTCACGAAAGGCTTCTTGCAACTGCTCACCTGATACTACTACATTAGTCATTTTTATCACCTCTTGTTAATAAAAAATTTAGAAAACTATAATAAAACCATTTACAATGCGCCATGTTGCGCTTTGTTTCAGTTTAGTAAAATAAAGACTGCTATTTAATGACAGCAAGTATATCGGACTCTTTCATCACGATAAGCTTTTCATCATTATGTTCTATTTCTGTACCAGCCCATTGACGATAGAACACTTTATCACCAGCTTTCACAGTTAAAGCTACGCGTTCGCCATTTGAGTTGCGTGAACCTTCACCAGTTGCTACAATTTCACCTTTAGTAGGTTTCTTTTCAGCACTTGATGGAAGCATAATTCCACCTTGCTTTTCCTCGCTAACAGGCTTGATCAGCACGCTATCATCCAATACATTTAAACTTATATTTGACATTTGCTTTTCCTCTCAATAAATTAACCTATAACTTTATATATATACTCGTAAGTTAGATTTCAAGGGCTGGAGCTTGTAAAATATGCACACCATTATAAAATATGCACGCCAAAAGCAGTTTCTAAAAGAGCCTAATGTTATATAATAAAATTTAGATTTGTTTATAGAGATTTCATGAGTTATATACCATTCTTAAGTCGTGGTGTGATAGTGCTATATGGGCCTGACACTAGAGATTTTCTGCAGAGTATTATAACCAATGATATTAATAAGTTGGATAGCCAAAAAGCCATTTACTCTTTATTGCTTAGCCCTCAAGGAAAATATCTATATGATTTTTTTCTTATTGAATATGGTAAATACACCCTCTTGGAGTGCGAAAACATGCACTTGCAGCAAATAATCGAGAAACTAGATTTACTTAAAACTTATTTGAGGGTGAAGATTAAAGACGTTAGTGCACTATATAAGGTTGGAGTTTTGTTTAATACTAAGTCAACGGAGTGCAGTGGTAAGTCACAAGTTATTTTTCAAGATCCAAGGCACAAATTGCTAGGAATGAGGATCATACATAAAGGTGAAATAAAGGAGCCAGTTGGGGATTTTACTCAGTATGAAAAAGTTAGAATTCAAAACCTCGTTCCAGATGGAGCAAAAGATATGGTACAAAATTCATCGTTCCCACTGCAATTTTTAATCGATAAAGTAAACGGTATAAGCTTTAATAAGGGGTGTTATATAGGTCAGGAAGTCGTAAATCGAATGAGCAGACAAGAAATATTCAGAAGAAAGCTTTACCTTGTTGAGGGGGATAACGCACTTCCAGATATTGGCACTAAAGTGACAAATGAAAATAATGAGGAAATAGGGGAACTGCGCTCTAGTGTAGACAACATTGGACTTGCATTGCTTAATATTGGAAAGAGCCATGCAAATTTATATGCTAGTGGGGTCAGGTGCGTTGAGACGTTGAAGTCTTAAGGTAGCGCATATAGAAACGAAAAAGCTGCTTGACACATTTCGCCAGCCCCTTTATCATAAAACTGAAGGTATTCAGTTATCTTCATCTGTGCAGATTAAACAGCAAGAAAACAACGTAGTTGGCGTCTTATTTTTAATTTTTTGCACTATGTGCATCTTATGTCTTCACAATATTTCTAGGTTTTTACCTACACAAGCTGAAACGCGCTTATAAGTCGTTTAAGACAGTATAGTACGCCAATTTGCAGGATTAGAGAGTGACAACTAGCTAACACGGGATTTCTTTTGCCTTTTTTTCTACTTAGTAAATTTCTTAAACATTTAAACTAAGGTGAGTTGCAATTAAAAGCAGCTAAATTGCAGTGTTTAAGACTTAAAAAACGCCAATACTGAAAATAGACAATGACCAGGGCTTCTTTTGCCTTTTTTTCATTTGGTAAATTTCTTAAATATTTATAGCTAAAGCAATTTAAGAGCCCGTGAATCCAAGTAGCGTGACCACTTGTTTTCATATCAAAACGGAGACTCTTCGACTCAAAATAGTGTTTTCGTTGGATCAAAAAAAATCAATTTTTAAGCTCAGCAAAGCCACTTAAGATAGAAAGCAGCACAAGAAGGAGGCCTGTATAAAAATATATTTATGTTTACTCAGTATTTTTCTAGCCTTTTCGTAAATGGTATCTCTATGCCCTACTGTAACTATGGTTACTTCATATTCTACAGTGTTTACATGATATATAATACGGTAATCGCCAACTCTTAGTCTTCTGCGCCCTTTAAGGCTGTGGTTTAACGCTTCACCAAGATTAATAGGAATCAACTGTAAGCCGCTCATTTATCGCATTTATAACCCTTGACCCTACTGTTTTCGGAAGATCTGGAAGATCTTTCTCGAGAACATTGTCTAGGAAGATAATAGTGTATTCCAATCTACATCCTCACTTTTAGTCTTTTTTGCACCTTCAATATCATACTCATCAGCAACCACAGATAATAAAATATCTTCCTCTTCACGCTCTACTGCTTCTCTGAATAGCCTTTCTGCTAGTTCTTGAGTAGACTCCTTAGTGAGTTCAGCTAGTTCAGCAAAGTGCTGTGAAGTTTCTTTGCTAAGAGCTATGTTAATTCCTGAATTTGCCATATGTTTTACCAAAATCTACTACTATAACAATTATACAACATTTTTCTAAATTTTTCAATAAAAAAAGTGGGTGTATAAAAATATATCTAATGTTTATAGTAGCTGCTTCAATGACAATCGTAAATGTATTCTCTATGTCTTATTGCAACAATTGTTACTATGCGTTTTAAATTGTCTACCTGATATATCACACGATATTTACCTACTCGTATTCTACGGTATCCTTTAAGTTCACGTAACAAAGGCTCTCCTACTTTATCAGGAGAAACTGTGAGGCGTTCTTCTATGGCCTTTTGGACTCTTAACTCTATTGTTTTTGGAAGATCTGGAAGATCCCTTTCAATAACATTATCTAAAAATTCAATTTCGTAAGGCTTTATTTCCACTTTACGTCCTTGTACTTAACTCTTTTTGCACCTGGAACATCGCGTTGAATAGCAAGCTTAAGTAGTGCCATATCTTCCTCATGTTCAATCGCTTCTTGTATAAACTCCTTTGCTAGCTCTTGAACGGACTGATTCTTCACTCTAGCCAAGCGAGCAAGATCCTCTAGAATCTCTTTACTGAAAGCTATATTAGTGCTTGAATCTGCCATATGTTCTACCAAGTTCTACTACCACAATAATTTTACAACATCTTTCTAAATTTTTCAATAAAAAAAGCAGTTTACGTAGTTACTCCCGGCCCATTTTCAGCAGTTTTTTCTTTTTTTGCTTCATCCACTTTAGTACTAGGCTTTGACATCATATACGTAATACCACCAACCGCTAGTGCTGCTGTTGCAACTGCAACCACTGCTATTACTATAGGTATTAACTCAACTGCAATTGTTCCGGTTGCAAAAAGTGCTACTGCTACAGCAGTGCCTAATAATGCTGTTGAACAACCGGCAATAATACCGTTTTTAGTTGCTCGTTTAATTGCTAGATGTCTCATTGGGTTTCTTCTGCTTCCTTGAGAAGCCCCTTCATATCATCATTTGTAGCTAAGTCTCTTGGAGTTTTACCATGTTCATCCTTTATTAAAGGATCTGCTCCATTTTCTATTAGAATTTTTACTATCTCTGTATGGCCTTCTTCAGCAGCTAAATGTAAAGGAGTCTGTCCAAATTCATTTGCTGCATTAATATCAATCCCTTTTGCTTGTAATAGAACCTTTACTATCTCTGTACAGCCTTCTTCAGCAGCTAAATGTAATAATGTATGTTTTCCAATTTTTCCTAAAAAAATACCCCAAAACAGGTGATTTACACTAAAATCAGCTTTTTCCCATTTTTCATACTCATCTTCATCTTCTACTTTTAATTTCTCTTTTATTTCTTCAATTACGTTGTCCTTACTGAAACCTTCCTCCTTATCAATTACACTTAATATTTTTCCAATTGCACATATTTCCCCATAACTTCACCTCTGATTTTAATAACATTTTAATTATCACATACCATAATAAAAAAGTCAACACCATATGTTTAGGTTGTAAAATCCCAAAAAGCAGCCAGAATAGAATAAGCAAACATTTACGAATTGAATTTAGTGCAAACAAGGGTGTTGATATCAACCATACTCTGCAGAATCGCAATATGGTATGACTACATGCTCTTTATTGATTTGATTAACATAATCAGCAGAGAGTTTTGTTTTGCAAAAGATGTCTACAGTAACATACTGCAATTATTTGGAATTGTAGGGCTAGGCGCAATTGTCAGGCCACTTGGTGCATTCATATTTGGTCACGTTGGTGACAAGTATGGAAGGAGGATAGCATTAATAATTACTATCTTGCTAATATCGATACCATCAAGTCTCATTGCATTTATTCCAAGTCACAATCAAGTAGGTATAATTTCTACTATATTGCTTCTTGCAATCCATGTGACACAAGGAATTGCACTTGGTGGTGAACAAGGAAGTTCTGTTTATCTTATAGAGCATTTATCCAGTAGGAAAGAGAACTTAGGGATGTATTTTGGAATAATGGGCTTTGGTCGTTCCATTGGTGTACTGCTTTCTGCGGTGATAGTAATTATCTGCAAAAAAACTACTGATTTTTGTATCTGGGGTTGGAGATTGCCATTTGTTTTCTCAGCTATTTTAGGATTAATTAGCGCGTATAGCATATACACATTGGGAGAAACTCCAGCATATGAAAAAAATCAAAAACAAAGAAATTTACCTGATTTGCCAATAATAGAGCTTATAAAGCGCCACAAGAGAGCTCTTATACTTGCTATTTTAATATCTGTACCTGTTAATGTTGCTGTTGGATTTACCATATTTCTTCGAACACTCGCAAAGGAAATAGCATCAGTGGATGTTTATGTAACGACATATATCAACGAAATTGTATTGATTATAACCAGTGTATTAATGCCGATATCTTCAATAGCGTTTGGAATGTTGGCTGATAAAGTTGGAAAAGAGCGCACTGCAATCTTATTTATAGCAATTACAATGGCACTGTGTTGTCCTGCGTTATCTATTGCATATTACTACAAAAATTATCTTGTGATTGCGTTGAGCGTAATGGTTCTCTCTATAATAGAAAGGGGTATAGTTCCCATAGGAATAGTTGCATCTGAACTCTTTCCCACCAATGTCAGATTTAGTGGCGTAAGCTTATCACGTAACATCTCTTATGCATTACATGGAGGATTTACCCCTATGGTTTGTATTTGGTTGACTGTAACATTTCCTCAAACAAACCTTGCTGCTGGGCTTTATATAGTCTTCTGCTTGTTGGTCAGTGTGGTAGCAATATTGCAAATAAAGCCACAAGATAAAAAATGTGATTGGTCTTAGTTTTCTCTTATGTGATTTGATAGACCGGGAAAGGGTTTCATCTAAGTAGCTGACACCCTGACAACCGTCATCCCGCTGCTTGTTAGCGGGATCTATGTTAAGGTATGACGGTCCGCTACATGTTAGCGGCTGAGATACCGCAAATGAATCGCGGTATGACGGTTAAGGAGGGTGTCATCCCAGTGTCCCTGTAATGTCATTCCAGTGCTTGACACTGGAATCCAGTCTTTATTATGCAGCCACTTGGTTAAAATTAAGTCTTCTGGATCCCAGTGGGCTTTGTTGCATCGCTACTTATGAAAGGCTAACTATAGTTAGGATTATAAGCAACTTATTGAAAATCTTGTTTTTTTGCAATCAATCTGATCAAATTTAAGAATAGTAATTTATTATTTATATTAATAAATTTAATTCTATTGAAAATAGCTAAAGCATTGAAATTCTTGAATTTTAGCCGGATTAGTGAGTGGTAGTGAAATTTCTTTTACTCAAATTTAGGTATTCACTGACCGTTCTTGTTATAAATACCAGAATAATAAGCTACTGATATTCTCTATCTTTTTTATCTTTAATCCATCATAGCTAGCGATGCAACAAAGCCATCCCAGTGGGCTTTGTTGCATCGCTACTTATGAAAGGCTAACTATAGCTAGGATTATAAGCAACCTATTGAAAATCTTGTTTTTTTGCAATCAATCTGATCAAATTTAAGAATAGTAATTTATTATTTATATTAATAAACTTAATTCTATTGAAAATAGCTAAAGCATTGAAATTCTTGAATTTTAGCCGGATTAGTGAGTGGTAGTGAAATTTCTTTTACTCAAATTTAGGTATTCACTGACCGTTCTTGTTATAAATACCAGAATAATAAGCTACTGATATTCTCCATCTTTTTTATCTTTAATCCATCATAGCTAGCGATGCAACAAAGCCATCCCAGTGTCTGGGCACTGGGATGACAAAGGAGGGCAGTGTCAGCTACTTGCATGACACCCTGCTGGTGGGACAATGTTTGTATAGTTGTGCGTCACGCGCTGGAATGACGAATTACTTAACCGCGTCATACCGTCACGGTATCTCCTAGCATAGATTCCGCTAACACGTAGCGGGATGACGAATTTGTATCGGAAAACAAGTAGCATGACGGTTTGTCAAATGTCTCTCAGTCTTTCAAAAAAATCCTTTAACAAAAAAGAGCATTCTATTTCTAATATCCCACCATAAACTTCAGGTATATGGCTGCAAAATTGAAATATCTTAGCACCATTTTCAATTCCTCCACCTTTTGGATTATAAGCTCCAAAGTACAATCGTTTAATTCTGGCAAAGGAAATAGCTTGAGCACACATCGGACATGGTTCTAATGTTACGTATATGTCAGAATCATAAAGCGTTGAAGTTGAGAGCAACTCACATGCCTGCTTGATCGCTAACATCTCTGCATGTGCAGTTGGATCGCTGGATATATTGTGTGCAGAAGAAACGACATTGCTTCCACTAACTATTACGGCACCTATGGGAACCTCATCATTTTTCTGAGCAAGTTTGGCTTGCTCTATGGCAAGCTCCATATATTGATACTTGAACACTTTCCTTTGCTAATCTTCTTTTTTTAAATTTTATTAACTGCTGCCTTAATAAACGATATAAAAAGAGGATGAGGAGAAAACGGCTTTGATTGAAACTCTGGATGAAACTGCACACCAATAAACCACGGATGACTCTCTAACTCCACTGCCTCTATGCACGTTCCATCTTCTGATATGCCACTGCATAGAAGCCCATTTTTTTCCAAATCATCTTTATAATCTGAATTGATTATGTATCTATGCCTATGCCTTTCTGAAATAGTAGTGTTACTATATGCATCCATCATTTTAGAGTTTGCATTTATATTACATTTGTATGCCCCAAGTCTCATGGTTCCACCAAGATCGTCATCTTGATCGCCAGCTAACTTAACGATTGGATGTTTACAGTTATGAAATTCTTCAGAGTGTGCATCTTCAAGCTTAACAACATTACGAGCAAACTCAATAATTGCAAGCTGCATACCAAGGCAAATTCCGAAAAATGGGATATTATTTGTACGGGCATAATTTATTGCTAATATTTTACCCTCTACTCCGTCATCACCAAACCCCCCTGGGACAAGGATTGCATGAGAATTCTGTAATTTTTCTTCTATAAGCTTCTCATTTATAGGTTTTTCTTCCTTTTCTCTTGAGTTAACCCAATTTATCCTTACTTTGACTTTATTACTAATTGCACCATGATTTAATGCTTCAACTAGTGATTTATACGCATCAGGGCATTCGGTGTATTTTCCCACTATAGACACAGTAACTTCCTGTGTTGGGTGCCTTATGGAATGCACTATTTGATCCCATTCAATCAAGCTTGGTTTTGGCTCACTTAAATGAAAGTGCTCCAAAATTTGCGTATCAAGCCCACATTGGCTATACAACACCGGTAACTCATATATATGACTCACATCAGGAGCAGGTATCACATTGGATAAAGAAACATTGCAAAGCTTAGCTATTTTCTCTCTTTGATTATCGAAAATTTCTTTCTCACTGCGGCATAATATAATATCTGGCTGTAACCCCGCGGAATTTAACTCTCGAACTGAATGCTGCGTTGGTTTTGTCTTTAATTCTTGCGCTGCAGTAAGATATGGTATTAAAGTTAAGTGAATAAGGATAACTCTTTGTTTTCCTAATGTGTAGTTAACTTGGCGTATAGCCTCCAAAAATGGTTGGCTTTCAATGTCACCTACAGTTCCGCCTATTTCACATATTACAAAATCTAAACCTTCCGTACCATTAAAAATGAACGATTTGATTAAATCTGTTACATGAGGAATGACTTGCACAGTTTTGCCCAGATAATCACCACGCCTCTCTTTCTTCAATAACTCATGATATATCTTACCAGTTGTTATATTGTCATCTTTTGTTGCTTTAATTCCAGTAAAACGCTCATAATGCCCAAGATCCAAATCAGTTTCAGCACCATCCTCGGTAACAAACACCTCTCCGTGCTGAGTTGGGTTCATTGTCCCAGGATCAATGTTGAGATACGGGTCAAGTTTTCTGATACGGATCTTAAAACCGTGAGCTTGAAGAAGCGCACCAACGCTTGAAGAAACTAAGCCTTTACCAAGCGACGATACAACTCCACCTGTGACAAAGATAAATTTAGCTTCCTTCATTAATTTTCAAATGGAACAGAAGTAGATTCACTTTCTTGCTTTTTTTCTAATATAATTTTTTCTACGATCGATTTTTTATGTACGTCTTTTGAACATAATCCTGACAATAGCAATGTGTTTATAATAAACAATCCAGCAACAATAGCCGTTATTCTGCTGAGCGGGTTTTCAGAAGATTTCACCGGAATCATCGAATTGACCCCTTGTTGTGTATTACTAAAACCACTTAATGAACTACTCCCAGGTGGCTGCAAGAGCACTAAAATTACTAACACAACAACCAATATTATTTGAAATATACTTAATACCGCTACTGACATTATAGATAGGGCTGAAAATAAAAATCTTAGCAGTACAAAGCACGTAAGTCAAGAACATCTGTCACCCAAATAACTTGAAATCTAAGTATGTATTTACTGCTTACCTTATTTTGATTAACATATGCATAAAACTTTGGGCTTAATATGTATCACATTTTAAAATACAAAAATTATGAACCAAAAATAGACGAAAGTGCTTTCATCGCAGGTGGTTCGCATATCATAGGCAAGGTTGAAATAGGAAGAGATGCAAGCATCTGGTTTAATTGTGTAATCAGAGGAGACGTTGGATCAATAAAAATAGGTGATGGAACAAATATTCAAGATGGAACGGTAATTCATGTGGATAGAAACCCAGGTGGTGACACAATTATTGGCAGTATGGTAACAGTGGGACATTTTTGTATGTTGCACGCATGCACGGTGCATGATAAAGCGTTTATTGGTATGGGCTCTACCGTGATGGACCATGCAGTTGTGGAGTCTGAAGCTATGGTAGCTGCTGGCTCACTAGTGACACATGGAAAAGTGATAAAAAGTGGTGAAATATGGGCTGGTAGGCCAGCAAAATTCTTCAAAAAAATGTCGAATGAAGAAATTAAACATATTGCACAGTCGGCACAAAACTATATTATGCTAATGAAGGAATATAAAAATTGAAGTTTGCGTCAAGTGTTTTACTTGACGCGTATGGCTCAACCCTTGTTACTTCCCTTTATTATTCCCATCTACTTCTTGTGCTTTCGCCCCATCTACTTGAGTACTAGGTAATGCTGCATATGTAATACCACCAGCTACGAGTGCAGATGCTACTGCTATACCAATCATTACTAACATATCTAACCTAATTGTACGTTCAAGTGCAGTAAATGCTATCAGTCCAGCAGCAAGACCAACACCAACAGTAGCGGTGTACTTCGCTCCATTGCCTTGTTTTGGTTGCTCAGTTGTTTTGCTTTTATCTTCTAATGTTTGTTTTTCCTTCTGTAATTTATCAACAAGACTTTTACTCTCTTCTAATTGTTTATTTAACTCCACAACTTCAGCATTTTTAGCTTGCAACTGCTGAACTTGAGCTTTTAATTGTGTTATTTCCTCATCTTTAGCTTGTAACTGAGCAACTCCAACCTTTAGTGTACTTATTTCCTTCTCTTTCTCTTTTAACAGTTGCTGTAAGTCCGCAACTTCCTTACTGGACTTACTTGCATTTATTATACTGTTCTTTAACTCTTTCTTAATCGACTCCACAATTGCATCTACACTTTTATCTTTATTACCCTCTATTAAAGATATTATTTTGCCCTGTAACTCTTTATGCAATGACTCCTTACCTTGTACTTCTGATAAATTATTGCTTATGATATCTTCTATTGTGTTCTTTAATTTTTCATCATATAAGCTCTTAACTTTGCCTTCTAACTCTTGACCTTCTGATTCGATGAGAATTTTTATTCCTCCGTTTAACTCTTCAGTAAATAAACTATCAATTGCATCATTAACTTTCTTCTGTTCATCTGTTGAACTTGCTAGTTGCTGTTGTAAGTCTGTTTTTTCCGTGTTAGCTGTGTCCAATTGAGTTTGTAATTCTTGCTGTTTGTTCTCAGCTCCAGTTAATTTAGCTTGTAATTCTTGTGTTTTAGCTTTCAATTCTTCCTTTTCCTTTTCTAATTCTTGTTTCAATTTCTCCTCAGCTTCTTTCTTTGCAGCTTCTAATTCTTGATTTGCCGTCTGTAACGTTGTAACATCAGTATTTTCAGCTTCTAATTCTTTTATCTTATCCTCTTTCTCTTGTAACTGAGCAGCACTTGGTCGGTTGTTTAGCTGTTCTTGTAATTCTTCTTTGCCCTTGTTAGCTGTGTCCAATTGAGTTTGTAATTCTTGCTGTTTGTTCTCAGCTCCAGTTAATTTAGCTTGTAATTCTTGTGTTTTAGCTTTCAATTCTTCCTTTTCCTTTTCTAATTCTTGTTTCAATTTCTCCTCAGCTTCTTTCTTTGCAGCTTCTAATTCTTCTTTGCTCTTGTTAGCTTTCTCCAATTGACCTTGTAATTCTTTCTGTTTCTCCTCAGCTTCTTTCTTTGCAGCTTCTAATTCTTGATTTGCCGTCTGTAACGTTGTAACATCAGTATTTTCAGCTTCTAATTCTTTTATCTTATCCTCTTTCTCTTGTAACTGAGCAGCACTTGGTCGGTTGTTTAGCTGTTCTTGTAATTCTTCTTTGCCCTTGTTAGCTGTGTCCAATTGAGTTTGTAATTCTTGCTGTTTGTTCTCAGCTCCAGTTAATTTAGCTTGTAATTCTTGTGTTTTAGCTTTCAATTCTTCCTTTTCCTTTTCTAATTCTTGTTTCAATTTCTCCTCAGCTTCTTTCTTTGCAGCTTCTAATTCTTCTTTGCTCTTGTTAGCTTTCTCCAATTGACCTTGTAATTCTTTCTGTTTCTCCTCAGCTTCTTTCTTTGCAGCTTCTAATTCTTGATTTGCCGTCTGTAACGTTGTAACATCAGTATTTTCAGCTTCTAATTCTTTTATCTTATCCTCTTTCTCTTGTAACTGAGCAGCACTTGGTCGGTTGTTTAGCTGTTCTTGTAATTCTTCTTTGCCCTTGTTAGCTGTGTCCAATTGAGTTTGTAATTCTTGTGTTTTAGTTCTCAATTCCTCCTCAGCTTTCTTCTTTGCAGCTTCCAATTCTGTTATTTCAGCATTTTTCTCTTCTAACAATTGTGTTATGGGATGTTTAGATAGGTCTTTTACCACAACCTCCTCTTTCTTATCGTTAAGGCCTAACAGATTTTTCATTTCTTCTAGGCGACTAGAATATTTGCCACCCTTTTTCCCAACGGATTTTACATTCATGATTGTATTATCTCCTAGTTCTTCTTGAGGATAAGAACCAGTAATATATAGTTGTTGATCATCTAGCGTACAGCCCACATAAAGCTTGTCATCAATTATAGCACCACTCCTATCTACGTCTTTATACTTTTTAAATTCTTCATAATCACCTTTTTTTATAACAAGCATTATTTTATCATCAACAATCTGTATTGTACCATTATTTAAGCTTAGCATAACGCACCTCAATTATAATTTAACATTACATAATACCTTTAGAATCTAAGGTCAAGTAATATTTTATCATAGCATAGAAAATTTATGTTCGTAAACAAAAAATTTTGGCGTAAAATTGCCGTAATTGTGCTATAGCTAAAGTAATTTAGGTTTACCGATAATCGTCATCCCGCTGCTTGTTAGCGGGATCTAGAGATACCGCGGCGGTATGACGGTTCGTGGTGGTATGACGATAACCTCGTCATCCCGCTACTTGTTAGCGAGATCTATACCGCGAATGAATCGCGGTATGACGTTGCTAGCTTAAGGTTTAAAATTGAGAAATATTTATGTTAAAAGAAAAATACGGCTTTAAAGAAATTGAAGACAAATGCAACATATTATGGGAAGGCAGTAAAGTTTATAAATGGAATGGTGAAAAGGATAACACTTTCACTATAGACACGCCTCCACCGACAATATCGGGAAAACTCCATATTGGCCATATATTCAGCTATTGCCATACAGACTTTATTGCAAGGTTTCAGCGCATGCTGGGAAAAGATGTGTTTTATCCAATTGGGTTTGATGATAATGGGCTTCCCACTGAAAGATTGGTTGAACAAACCTATAAAACCCGTGCAAAAGAAGTTGGCAGAGAAAAATTTATAGAGATGTGCCATGAGGTTATTGAGAAATCAAAGCAAGAATTCAAGGAACTATTTAAGTCTGTTGGAATTAGTTACGATTGGGGTTTGGAATACCACACGATCAGCAAGGAAACTGTGACGCTTTCACAGATGTCGTTTATTGATCTATATAATAAGGGATATGCATATAGAAAGATGCAGCCTATCCTTTGGGACCCGGTTGATAAAACCGCGATTGCGCAAGCAGAAATAGAAGATAAAGTTTTTGAGTCATCCTTAAACACGATAGTTTTCTCTACTCAAGAAAATGAGCAGATCAATATTGCAACTACGCGACCTGAACTACTTCCAGCATGCGTTGCAGTTTTTTGTCATCCAGAGGATACGCGCTACACTCATCTGATCGGAAAAACAGCGGTAGTGCCAATAACAGAGGAGAAAGTTCCAATAATAGCAGATGATAAGGTTAAAATAGATAAAGGCACTGGGCTTGTTATGTGCTGTACGTTTGGTGATGAACTCGACATATATTGGCAGCAAAAGCATAATCTACCGATGAAAATTATCATCGATCAGGATGGGAGAATAAGCCTTTATGATGTCATTCCAGTGCTTGACACTGGAATCCAGGAAAAAGAGCCAATGCCAGCGATGACAGAGGAAGATATCATGTCCGCGTATGGTCAGAAAAAAGAAGAATGGATCCCAGTGTCTGGGCACTGGGATGACACCATAGGGGCTACTGGGATGACAGGAGAAAGGGCTACTCAGATGACAAAAGAAGATGTCATTCCACCACACCCCGGCGTCATTCCAGCGCGTGACGCTGGAATCTACAATGAAATCAATGGATTGAAAGTTACAGCAGCAAGAAAGAGGATGATTGAAATCTTGAGTGGAAAAGGACTTTTGATAGAAAGCACTAGCATTTCTCATTCTGTCAAATGCGCAGAAAGGTCTGGTGCACCACTTGAGATATTGCCTACTTATCAATGGTTTATCAAGACTTTAGAGCAAAAAGCTCAAGTATTAGATAAAGTAAAAGAATGCAATTGGCATCCAGCTACTATGCGTAAACGTATGGAAGTGTGGATAGAAGGACTAAATTGGGACTGGTGCATCTCAAGACAGCGCTATTTTGGTGTGCCATTTCCAGCGTGGTATTCCAAACGTAAGGGAGAAGAAGGTAAAATTATTCTAGCTGAAATAAAGGCCCTACCTATAGATCCACTCAAAGATTTGCCAAAAGGGTATAGCAAAGAAGAGGTTATCCCAGATCAAGATGTAATGGATACCTGGGCCACAAGTTCAATTACTCCTCAACTGAGTGCACTGGCAGTAAACAGTGAGTTTAGTTTACCAAATCATCGCTATAATACGATATTTCCTGCAGATCTGCGCAGCCAGAGCCATGAGATAATAAGAACTTGGGCTTTTTATACTATTTTAAAGGCACATTATCATGCAGATTCTTTACCTTGGAAAAACATTATGATCAGCGGTTGGTGTTTAGCCGATGATAAGAAAAAGATGAGTAAATCAAAAGGTAACATCATCACTCCTCATGTAATACTTGAAACTTATGGAGCTGATGTAGTGCGCTATTGGGCAGCGAACTCAAGGCTTGGAGTTGATACAGTCTACTCTGAAAATATATTCAAAATTGGCAAGCGCCTAGTTACAAAACTTTGGAACGCTAGCAAGTTTGTTTCCATGTTCATGGAAAAGCATCAAGTGATGAGCATAAATTCTGCTCACGAGACAATGGATAAGTGGATATTGTCTAAGTTATACAAAGTTATAGAAAGAGCAACGAATAACCTATTACAGTTTGAATACTGCGAAGCTTTGGGCGCAGTAGAGGAATTTTTTTGGAAAGATTTTTGTGATAACTACTTGGAATTAGTAAAAAAACGTGCGTACGGAAGCAGTTTAAGTGCAAAACAAAGCTTGGCGTATGTACTGAATATTATTTTGCGGTTATTTGCACCTTTCTTGCCTTACATTACAGAAGAGATATACCACCAGTTGTATAGTTATAATTCTGTACACAATCAAAGTAATTGGCCGAGCAAAGAAGAGCTTATCTACGATAAATATTCAGAGGAAATGGGAGATAATGTTATTCAGATATTAAACATTATCAGAAAGATAAAGGCAGATAATAATGTATCAGTTAAGCATCTGATAAAAAAGTTGATGATAAAAGCGAGCGTACAAGAGGATAAGTTGGATCAATCTGCACAGGATGATTTGCAAGCAGTGTGCAATGCGGAAACGATAGAGTGGATGCAGTCTGAGCTTGAAACTGAAGACGGGAAATACATAGTGGATATAGACTTATACTGATTTTTATAGCTTTACTTCCTTTGATATCCATGCTATTATAATCATTATTAGTTGTGAGGATGAGGGATTTGTATAGTAAAACCAATGCACCATATCTTATAGCTGGTGCTTTTGCTACTTTAGCATTGCTTGCATCTGGGACACTTGCTGTTGCTCCTTATGTTGAGTTCTTGTCTTCAGTTGCAGCCTTTAATGTAGCTCTTCCTGTTGCCTTGAGTTTGTCTATACTTTCTGTTTTGGTGCTTGCACTTTCATGTAAAATGATTAAGAAAATAGAGGTTGAGAAAAATAAATTTGCTGAAAAAGAGCAAAAGCTGGCTAACGTAAAACAATAATTTGAGAGCAAGGTACAAGAGTTAGAAAATAAAATAACTTTAGGAAAAGAAGCTAAAGAAGCTGCAAGCAAAGAAGTGGAGGAATTGAATAATCAACTAAATAGATTAACTCGAGAAAAGTAAGGTTTAGATGAGAGAATAAAAAAATTGAATAAGAAAGTAAGTCAGTTAGAATGTGAAAAGAAAAATTCTCTTGATTTTACTAAAGAGTTACGTGATGAAAATACGAAACTAAATGAAAAAAAAGGTAATTTACAAGGTGAATTATGTGAGATGAAGAACAAACTGAGCAACTTAGAACATGAATACAATGACTTACCTTGTAAATTAAAAGAGAAGGTTTCTTCTCTAAATCATCAATTAACTATGTTAGAAAAAGAAAAGATACAATTAGAAACAGAATTAAGAAAAAAAGTAGAAGAATTAGTAGTGCAGTTAAGAATAAAAAGTGATGAAGCTTCCTCTCTGAAGGAGGAATTAAAGAAAAGAGAAAAAGAATTAAGTAACGACATAAAAGAATTAGAGAAGAAGTTATACCAGTTGGAAAGGGAAAAGAAAAGATTAGAAGGTGAAGTTAGTTATGAGCGTCAAGAGCACACTCGTTTTAAAAATGAAGTTGACAAATTAAGTACAAAGGAGAAAAAGCACTTATCTAAAATTGAGGAGCTGGAAGAGGCATTATTATCTTTAAAAGCAGACGAGGAAGAACTTGTTAATCAATCAATAAACGTTAAGGATGATTACAAGAAAAATGTAAATAAATTTGAAGAAAAAAAGAGAGAATATGTAACGAAAACAGTATTTACTGTACTCAGTGTAGTGAAAGAAAGAGTAGAGCAAGGACTTTTTAATTTAGAAGAACAAGACATGCAAGATACAGACCGTATACAAGAAGCAGTTGATGAATTTATGCAACCTATATATGAAAAGTTAGGTATAAATAATCAACTAGATATAAGTAGTGAACATTCATCAGAATTTAAAGGAACAGGTGAAAATAAGCTCGCTAATGGACTAACTTTCCCGAAACCACTTTCTCCTCACACATCCATACCAAGAAGATATCTTAGAAAATCTCTATCTCCTAAAAAGGAAGATGAGGATGAGAATAAAGAAAATTCAGAGCAACTAAATCACGAAAGTCTTGATACAAATATAAACAGCCCTCATTCATCGCCTTTTAAAGATACAACAAATAATTCCTATCACACCTTAAAGATGTAAGTGCAGGAACCTCCACAGATAAGAGAATCTTAACAAATATATACAAGACTGCTTTGTGTATGGAGGAGGGGTAATGAGCAATTTGTTTAACAAAGCTAACACATTTTATTTTATAGCTAGTTCCTTGACGTTACTTACATCTTTAGCGCTTATTGTAACTTCTAATGTGCCTCTTCCTCTAATTCTTGCTTTAGCTGCATTATCTATTTTGGTGCTTGCACTTTTATATAAAATAATTCGTAATAATAAGAAAATAGAGATTGAGAGAAATAAATTCGCTCAAAAAGAGCAAGAGTTAGAAAATAAAATAACTCTGGCAAAAGAAGCTGCAAACAAAGAAGTGGAAAAATTAAAGAATCAATCACGTGAATTAACTCGAGAAAAGCAAAATTTAGACAAGAGAGCAAAAAAATTGAATCAGAAAGTAAATGAGTTAGAAGTTGAGAGAGAATCTCTTCTTAAAGAAAAAGAATCTTTAGAGCAAAAATTAGAAGCTAAAATAAACCGTGTATTTGAAATAACAGGCAAATTAGAAAAAATAATGAAGGAAAAAGATGAGCTTGGTGAGCAAGAAGAAGAATTACTTTGTAAAATCTCGCGTTTATGTGAACAGTTACAAGAAAAAGAAAATGATATAGCTAAAAAAGAAGAACGCATAACGGAATTGAAAAGGAAAATAGACAATAATAAACATGTAGAGTTAAAAAATGAAGAATTTCATAAAGAAATAGAAAAATTATCTAAAGAAAAAGAGGAATTATGTAAGAAAACAGAAAAATTATGTAAAGAAAAACATACATTATATAATAAAAAAGAAGAATTATATAAAAGACAAGAAGAACTTTATGTAGAATTAGATGAGTTACAATGTAGATTTAAAGAAATTAATCAGAAAAATAAAAACTTATCTCAAGAATTAAAAAAGAGATTTAAAGAGTTAGATGAAGCAAATGGTTTAATTGAAAATCAATCTTCTGAGTTAGACGGAATAAGAAAAGATTGTAACAATGAGGTAAAAGAGTTACAAGATTCACTTCGGGAGCAAGCTACTCAAATAGAACAACTTGAAGAAGGTTTTTTGAAAGAGAAGAAAGAACAAGTAGATTTTATGCAACTGTTGATAAGCTGTATAACAGACCAAATAGAAGGACCAACAGGAGATAATGATGAAAAAGCAATATTAAACACGACTCAAATATTAAAGTTTGCGTTACAAAAAGAAATTGCACGACTTTTGTCAGACGAAACGCCTGCTTCTTTGCTGGAAGATCTTGTATATGCATCATCGCCAAACGAAACATCTGTTCCTTTACATGCAGGAGATCCTGAATATGAATCCGAGGGAGATTCTGGATATGGATTACCTAACAGCTGTTTATCCACTCCGACCAAGTTGCCAATTTCACCATGGGCAGAACGTTGTAGACGCAGTCAATTCCGGAATGTAGAACTTGTAAAGTGCGATGATTAGTCTTATTATAAAAAAAATTGTACAAGGAGGTATATAATGAACCCAATAATATGCGCACTGGATACACAAGACTTAAATGAGGCTATTTCTCTAGCTAATGCTCTATGTGGTAAAGTTGGCATGGTAAAGCTGGGATTAGAATTTTTTGCTGCTCATGGTCTCTCTGGAGTGCAAGAAGTTGCAAAATGCAATGTACCAATTTTTTTAGATCTGAAATTGCATGACATTCCAAACACTGTAGCTAAAACAGTTGAAGTAATAAAAGTTCTGAACGTTGAAATGTTAACTCTGCACATCAGCGGTGGAACAAAAATGCTTGAAGAAGCGCTAAGTGTAGTGCAAGGCACAAAAATAAAGCTGATTGGAGTAACGGTGCTAACTAGTATGAGCAATGAGGATTTAAACGAGCTTGGAGTAGCAAGAGAGGCAAAATCACAGGTAATTTTGCTTGCAAAGCTTGCAAAAAAGATTGGACTCTATGGAATAGTCTGTTCTGCATTGGAAGCTCAAGAAGTGCGCCGAGAATGCGGTGAAGACTTTAAAATTATTACTCCAGGAATTCGTATAGATCCAGGTCATGACGACCAAAAAAGAACAGCAACACCAAGAGAAGCAATAAATTCAGGAGCTGATTATATCGTCATTGGCAGACCCATTACAAAAACTGCAAGTAGTGCAGAATTAATATTGAAATCCCTTATCTAATTGAAGCAGATAAAAAAAGTGCTTGACACAAAAAAACGAACGTCATATAGTGTTATTATCTTTCATTTTACCTTGCTTAATTTAATTATTAAATTAAGTTTATAATATCTAGCGTGGTACTATTTAGTAGTGCCACATTGTTTTCGAGGTTTTTACCATTCCAATGAGCATTTTCTATAGCTAGTACGTCATACCGCCACGGTATCTCAGCTATAGCTAACACGTCATACCGCCGCGGTATCTCGGCATAGATTCCGCTAACAAGTAGCGGAATGACGAATTTGTCGTTATGTCATACCGCCACGGTATCTCAGCTATAGCTAACACGTCATACCGCCACGGTATCTCGGCATAGATTCCGCTAACAAGTGGCGGAATGATGAGATTTTTCCTTTAAATTCTAAAGAAAGAGTAGGCACAAACTGCACCCGAGGTAGCGCAACACTGAGGAAATTTTTAACTATATTTTCATTTTCAAAGGAGGCTATTATGTCACTTACCGATATCGCTCACCGTATCAATGAACTCGCTTCATCATGGGAGCAATTTAAATTAATAAATGATCGCAAACTAAAAGAAATTGAAAGCAAAGGGCGTGCTGATTCTGCAATAATTGAGCAGCTATGCAAGGTAAATAATACCATTGATAGTTGCAAAGAGCGTTTAGACTTGATCGAAACTGCAGCTCAACGTCCAGAAGTAAATACAGATTTTAGCACAAGCGATAAATATTTTTCTGATTATATCCGCAAGGGAATGGAAAGCGGTTTATCACACAAAACCCTCAGTGGAGATGATAATGATATCGGAGGGTATCTAGTTACTCCGCATATTGTAAAACGCATAAACAAGCGCGTAACTGATTCGTCCCCAATGCGACAAATATGCTCCAGTCAAAGAATCTCTACTGAAACATTGGATTACATTATAGAAGATTTTGACCGTGCCGGTGCAGGTTGGAGTAGTGAAACAGTAGATGATGAGGACGGTGGTAATAAATCTAAGTATGATTTTGCAAAAGATACGGACACACCTAAAATCCAAAAAATTTCCATAACAACTTACGAATTATATGCTCAACCACAGATATCACAAAAGTTACTCGATGATGCGTTTGTCGATGTTGAGAGTTGGCTGGTGGAAAAGATTGCCGAGACTTTTAGCAAGGAAGAAAGCGAAGCCTTCATTAAGGGTGAGGGCACTTTTCAACCAAAAGGGATTTTAGCTTATGAAAATGGAAACAGTTATAATAAAATAGAGCAAGTTAAAACTGAAAAATTGGATAGCGATTCAATAATGGTGTTGTATTACTCTCTGGACGAATATTATTCCAAAAACGCATCATTTTTGATGAACAGGAGTACGTTGAAGAATGTTAGGCTACTAAAAGCTCAAACAGGTCAATATCTTTGGCAACCAAGTTTGTCGCTTGAAGCTCCAGATACCTTAATGGGAGTGCCAGTATACCAGTCTGCCGATATGCCACCTGCATCAAACATTCAGCTACCAGTAATTGCGATGGCAGATTTCAAACAAGCTTATAAGATTGTAGATAACAGAGGAATGAGAATATTAAGAGACCCTTATACGAATAAACCTTATGTGAGGTTTTTTGTCACTAAGCGTGTCGGCGGAGAGGTTGTAAACACCAGTGCTATTAAATTGTTGAAAGTTGCGAGCAAGTACTAAAAACTTCCGCAGCATCATCTTTATAGCCGTTTTACTTCTTTTTGTATAGCTCCATCCTATGGCTTACTGTACGAACATTGTAATACGGTATAATGTTACGACGATGTCATTCCAGTGCTTGACACATATAGCTAAACTGACTTAGATTTACCGACAGTTTGAAAAACAAAAATTCGTCATTCCGCTACTTGTTAGCGGAATCTATGCTGAGATACCGCGAATAAATCGCGGTATGACGTAGGAAAACCTTTCTTGGGTTAGCTATATAATGTGAGAAGTCTATTTTCTCTTTAAAGTAAAAAATAGTTGACATGTTATACTATTTATGAAATAATTCAGTTAATTTATTATTAATTTAAGGAGTAAAATATGTGGAAAAACATAAAAAAGTTTTTTAAGTGGATTGCTGATCACACAGGGATTTCATGGATTGCAAGAAAAATTTCATCAGGGTGGAAGTCTGGTAACAAGACAAATCAAGCAGGTGGAACTAGTCAACCGAGAAGTCAAGTACCAAGTAAATCTCAAGTTAATGGTACTGCTATTAATGATATTGTTATTCCAGAGGGAGCAAACTCACCTGCTGCTTTAGAAGAGGAGTTTTTTGATGCAGAAGAAAATCAACCTTGGTTACCAAATTCAGAAACTACTGAGTCAGAAGTGCAACCACGAACTGCTTGTATTGGTCGTAGAAATAGCATCTAACAGTTACTGTAATAGCTAAATCTTCAAAAAGAGCACCTCAAGAGGTGCTCCTTTTTTTCTTTCTTATATACACAAAAATCATATAGAATTGTAAACGCAGTTTTTTTATTCTGATGCTTTTCAATTCTATAGCTCTGGTTGTCTCTCTATTACTATTTTTCTACATTATCGTAAAAAAACTGAGCGAAAAGAAAGCAAACCTTGAGGGTAATTTATGTAAATTAGAGCAAGAACTTCAAGAAACAAAGCAAAGTTTGCTTACGAAGAATGAAGAAATAGTTGATTTAAGGGTCAAAAGAGCAGAACTTGAAGTAACTTTGCAAAAAGAACGTGAGGAAAAGAAAAAGGAAATAGAATTACTAACAAAAGCAGAGGAGAGATTAACAAACACTTTTAAAGCGCTCTCTCTTGATGCTTTGCAAACAAATAACAATAATTTTCTGAACTTAGCAAAGGAAGTAATCGATAGTAAATTAAAAGAAACGGAAAGCGATTTCAAAAAAAGACAAGCAACGATCAACGAAGTTGTAACTCCAATAAAAGAAAAATTAGAAAAATTCGATAATGAAATACGTGAGCTAGAAAAGGAGAGGGTAGGGGCCTATGAAGGTTTAAAGGAGCAAATTGGAGCGCTGATGAACCAAACTTCCAACCTTGCTAATGCCCTGAGGAAACCTCACATTAGGGGCAAATGGGGTGAAATGCAACTCAAAAGAGTGGTAGAAATGGCAGGAATGATTGAGTATTGCGATTTTTTTACTCAGCCGTCAGTGATTGATAAAAACGAGGATAATTTATTGCGTCCTGATTTAATAATCAAAATGCCATCTGGAAAGCAAATAATAATAGATGCTAAAGTGCCGCTTGATTCTTACATGGATGCTATATCACAAAATGATTTGCAAATACAAAAGGAGAAATTAAAGAACCATTCCCTGGCAATAAAAAAACACATAAATGACTTGGGTAAAAAAGAGTATTGGAATCAATTTGAAAATACGCCAGAACTTGTGGTACTTTTCTTAACAGGGGAGGGGGTTTTTAGCGCAGCACTGGAATATGAGCCCGCTTTGATAGAGATTGGAGTGGAAAAAAAAGTGATCATTGCAACACCGATCACTCTAATTGCGTTGCTGAGAGCAATAGCGTATGGATGGAAGCAGGAGATGATAGCTGAAAACGCAAAGAAAATCAGTGAACTAGGTCATATTTTATATGAGCGCATTTGCACAATGGGTGAAAACTTTGATAATTTGCGCAGGAGCTTAAAAAGCGCTGTCGATCATTACAATAAAACCGCTGGTTCGCTTGAAGCAAGAGTGTTTCCTGCTGCTCGAGAATTCAATAAGCTTGGTATACATGCAAAAAATAAAAGTTTAAGTGCTGCAAAGGAATTAGAGTCCTTACCGCGCAGTTTACATACTGGGGAATTGAAAGTAGATTAGACTTCTATTGCACTAGCAAACAAAGAAAGTATTGTTTGTGGCGGAAAATTATTACTTAAATATTTCTCACTCAAGTTTCACTTTAGATCTATAGCTAGTGCAAGTCAGGTTTCCCTACGTCATACCGCCGCGGTATCTCATCCGCTAACTAGTAGCGGAATGACGAATTTGTTGTTTTTCAAATTGTAGGTAAACCTAAGCCACTTTAGCTATAGATCCCGCTAACAAGCAGCGGGATGACGATTGTCGGTAAATCTAAGTCAGTTTAGCTATACCATGCTGAACGACAGATACGGCATACGGGTACATTTTTTAAAGTAGTCAAGCTACTTTGATGACAGAAATTTAATGATCCAGGATATACTCCTTTGTTAAGGGAGATTGAGCATTTTCGAATATTTCTTGAGTGCTTCCAGATTCAACGATCTTGCCATTATGAAAGAAAATTACACTATCAGATAACTTTTTAGCTTGTTTCATTGAATGAGTTACCATAATTATGGTAAATCTTAATTTCAGCTCTTGTATAAGATTTTCAATTGCATTGGTTGCCATTGGATCAAGAGCAGAGCACGGTTCATCCATTAATAAAATAGTTGGCTTCACTGCAATTGCGCGAGCGATGCATAGCCTCTGTTGTTGGCCACCAGATAAATTGAGTGCGCTATCTTGCAATCTGTCTTTTAATTCTTCCCATAAGCCAACTTTAGTTAAACTATTTTCCACCATCTCATTCAATTTTTGCTTATCCTTCACCATACCATGCAGTTTTGGCCCATAAGCAACATTGTCATATATTGATTTTGGAAAAGGATTTGGCTTTTGAAATACCATGCCAACTTTTGCTCTGAGTAGCACAACATCCATATCGCGTGAATATATATCACCCAGCCCATCGATATCTAATTCACCAACAGTTTTGCATCCAGGTACATAGTCATTCATACGATTAAAACAACGCAAAAATGTTGATTTACCGCACCCAGATGGTCCGATAAAAGTAGTAACTTTTCTTTTATAAATATTCAAATTTATATCGAATAAAACTTGTTTAGAGCCATACCAAAGATTTAGATTGTTAACGGAAGCGTGTATATCGCTCATATAACGTCCTGCATTGAATAGAGCCCCGGAATTTCTCTTTTATTTTCGTATAGCCATACTGCTGCTTGAACAGCTCCTCTAGCAAACGTTGTGCGATCAATTGCTTTGTGGTTTAGTTCTATCTGTTCATCAGAATTAACAAACATCACACTGTGATCTCCTATTACTCCACCTCCACGAGATACTGCAAAACCTATTCCCCCCTTTTTTCTTATGTTTGAACCGCTATGTAGATATTGATTGGACTGAAAATCCACTTTTGAAGCGTTAGCAATTGTTTTGCCAAGTTCCATAGCTGTTCCAGATGGTGAGTCCTTTTTTAAGTTGTGATGCATTTCCCAAATTTCAACGTCATATTCATTACCTAAAAGCTCAGCAGCTTTTTTTACCAATTTCAGCAATACATTAACCCCAACACTCATATTTGCTGACCATAATATTGGAACTTCAGCAGCATATTCTTTCAAATCGACACCTTCTATTCCAGTTGTGCCACTAACCAGCGGTGTTTTAAATTTTACAGCTGCTTTAAGGCAGTCTAACATACACTCTTTAGTTGTAAAATCTATTACAACGTCAGATGACTCAAATATGCCACTAATAGAACTTGTAACTTTAATTCCTAGATTGGAACCGCAGCCTATAATTGGTCCAATATCTGAATCTATGTACTTACTGCCTGAACGGGCAACAGCACCTGCTATTTCCACTTCGGCATTTGTAATTAATTCATTGAGTATTTTCTTGCCCATTCTGCCTAAGCAGCCTATTACTCCAACTCTGATTTTCATAAAGCTTTTTACGTTTATTAAGAATGTTATGCCTTTTTTTAAGCTCTGTCACTTCTGATCTATATTCTATAGCTGACCCAAGCAACACGTCATGCCGTCGCGGCGCTAATTAGTAGCGGAATGACGATTGTCGGTGAACCTAAGTTACTTTAGCTATAGCTGACCCAAGCAACACGTCATACCGCAGCGGCGCTAACTAGTAGCGGAATGACGGTTTTTCAAATTGTCGGTAAATCTAAGTCAGTTTAGCTATATATGACTCATTTCTTTACTGTAACTTAACAAGAACTGGTCTGTAGCTAATAGTTATTGATAATAAGGGTAATTAACTTTGATAAGAATCTTTTCTGTGTTCAATTGAAGTCTGTATGTTCTGGAATATCTATATAGTAAATTATGCGGTAATCGTAGACTACGCTGCCCACTTAAATTATGCCACAAAGGTTTTTCAAGTGTAACCGTTCACAGATTTCCACTTAATTCTTCAATCTCACTAATAGAAAGGCCAGTAAACTTGACAATAGTGTTGACATCAACATTATTAGCCAGCATTGCTTTTACGACTTCAATTTTCCCTTCAGTTTTTCCTTCCTCTTTACCAATTTTTTTGCCTTTTTCAGTAGCAAGATCAAGTCTGTATTCAAGAATGGCTTCTTCTTTCCGTAGATCCATTATCCTTTCTTCGTAAGCTACTAAATCTTTTTCGTTCCAACGAAACTTATCTAACTCATCATATGCTAGCTTTATTATTGGTGCTTTTTCTGCTATCTCTTTTAAGTCCTCTTCTGTTGTTTCTTCTGCGTATTTAAAAAAGAAACACCACCTTTCTACTATACTTTCTAACTGCTCTACTTTACTTTTTGAAAATTTGGGCAATTCTATAAAGATAAATTGAAAATCTTTTAAGTAATGGCCGTTGGTTTTTATATCACGTATATTATGAGTAGAGATATAACCAACTTCTTCAGGAAGTAAGCTACAATTTGATATAGCAATAAAGAAGACTTTCTTTAAATCAATGTAGTTGCCAGATTTATCTAATTGTCTTGAATAAGCCTTAGCAGCATACAGTTGGGCACGTTTCTCAAAGCCCTTGTCTCTAGCGAGCTGCATTTCTGCTATATATCTATTTCCGTGAGAATCCTTGCAGAGAACATCAACAATACTTTGTTTATCAGAGGCAACTTCGGGATCCATAATAGTGCTAAGAAACTCAACTTCTTGTATTGCATTTATCTCAGTAAACCCTAAAATATCGTTCAAAAAGTGGATCAGGATATTCTTATTTTTTTCCGTTCCAAAGATTTTTTTGAAACACAAATCATTGCGAGGATCGAGAAATTTTGAAAGAGCCATAGCAAAAGTGCTTAAAATTATTAATAATTATACACTATTATTAATAATTATTCAATCATATTTTTGAAGATAGCTATAGCTAACGCGTCATATATTTTTAACTTACAACTGCCGCGAACCGTCATACCGTCACGGTATCTCTTAGCATAGATCCCGCTAACACGTAGCGGAATAACGGTTTTTCAAATTGTCGGTAAATCTAAGTCAGTTTAGCTATAGGCAGCAATTTTCTGTATTTACTTTAAATTGAAGAAAGCTCAAATGAAAGATCGTGTTTTGCTAAAAACCACAGAATGCAGTCTGATTACACCTTATCTTTGTTAGCTATAGCAAGTAATTGTATTTGTAATATGACAAATCTCATGTTGAAAAATCATTTTATGATCTAAATCAGTTTTTTTACAAGTAACTTCTAAGCTTATCAATTTTCCCAAGATCTTCTTAAGTTCTGAAAGTTGCAAACTTTTCAAATGAGATTTAAAGCTCTGCAATTGTTTAAAAAACAATGGAGGGCTTAGCTGATCAATCGCAGCCTGCTCACTCATTCCACCTTGCACTGACAGCAAAACGTTTTCAAGGCGTAGGAAATAATTTGATATAATGCGAATTAGCGCTATCGGTGAAAAATTTTCTTGCGATATCAATGCATCAGAAATTCTAATGAAGCGCGATATATCTTTACTTGCTATGGCAGAGCATAGATCATCAAGTGTAGCATAGTCGTTACCAGAAGTTGAAAAGCATAATTCTATATCAGTAAGTTTTAGGTCTTTTCTCTCTCCTAGATACAAAACTAACTTCTCAAGTTCTGAACATATAGGCAGCTTTCTATGGTTAAAGTAAGATTGCAAATGGTAGATTATCTCATTTGTGCATTTTATATCATTTTGTTTTAAGTAACTTGATATAATGTCACAAAGATTGCTGTTGCTGTCTTTATAGCAAGCAATTACACCAAAAATTTTTGAACTCTCCATATAACTTTTAGTCGCAGAATTATATGAAAGATCACTTGCTACCATCATTACATAGTGACCACTTGCGTTATAATCCAATACGTTTTTTAACTCTTTGGATATACCTCCACTCACATTTATCAGCTTAATTAATTTTTTGCTGGTAAACATCGAAATGTTTGCCAATTCAGAAAACAGTAAACCGGGTGACTTATTCACTATTGCAAAATCCATCACCTGAACTGAATACTCATCCAAATTAGCAATTATTTCTTGTACATAAAAACCAACCCTACTGTTATCACTTCCATGAATTAACACACCACTTAAAGCATCAGGTTTCTCTAGGAATTTTTTAACTTTGGATGGTGTGACCCTCATGCCATCTATATGATATCATTCTCATTTGACTGTACATGAGCATCCAAAGACTCTGAGTTTTCTTGCGCAATATTGTGCACATCATCTGCCGTACTCTGCACATTATCCGACTCTTCTGTTTTTCCTGTAATATAATTATAAAATTTTTTCACAGGTTGAGATATATATTTGGAAAAAAATCCTTCTTCGCTCATATTGCTTACTCCATAAAATTAACACCTTACCATTAGCACATAAACAATAATATAGCAAAGACTATTTTGTGCTAAGATAGTGATGTTTTATAATGAGTATATTACAAAATTATTAACATTCGAGATTAAAATTAAGCCAACCTGCTTAATACTAGCCTTATAAAATAAGCGATAATTAAATATACAGCTGCAACAAGTATAATTGCAGGTCCAGTTAACAAATCAAAACTTGCAGATAACATCAGACCCGATATCCCAGAAATCACAGAAAAAACTGTTGCAACAATAATCATCTGCATCGGAGTTTTTGAGATGAGCCTTGCAGATGCTGCTGGTATTAGCAAAAATGCAGCAATGAGTAATATTCCTATTAATTGGGCAGCAATTGCTATAAATATAGCAAGAGTGATTAAAAATTCTAGTCTAACAAAATTAACATTAATCTTCTCAACTACTGCTAAATCTTGATTAATTGAAATCATTAACCAATAACGCCATCTAAATATTAATATCAAAGTAACTATTACAGAGGTTAAAAAAATCAATACTATATCACTTTGATCGAGCGTTAATATATCACCAAACAGTGAGCTAATAATACTATTATTGCCCGATGGAAGAAAAGACATAAGTATTAAACTCGATGATAAAACTACATTGGTAACAATGTTCAATATCGTATCAGCAGAATATAATCTGTTAAAATTAAGAGAAAGTAGTATAGCAAATGTAATTGCAATGAGCATTATGCTAAGCGATGGGCTAATCTTAAAGATTAAAGCAAGTGCAACACCAAGCAACGAAGAATGGGACAAACTATCACCAAGGTAAGATAACCTTTGCCATATCATAAACGATCCTAAAGCGCCTGTTACTAGGCTAATTACGACTACTGCAACTAGACTGTTGATGAAAAAGTCCTGGGTAAACATTTCAAGCATGCTATATGGCTATTAGATAACTGACAACAAATTTATCTTCGGATATCAAAATGTTATGGGTTCTGCATGCTGCACCGGTTGTCATAAATTCAAAATTTAAACCTTTTTGTTCCATAAGATAGGACTTCACTGAAGAACTTAGTATATTGCGTGTTTTACCAGTACCTATTATCAAAATTTCTATTTCCTCTGTTAAAAAAGATTTAAAATGTTCCTTGCTATTTATATCACTTTCTTTCAATTTAATCACCTTTTCAGGAAAAACTATAATTGAGCCGCAATACTCTTTATTATTCACCAAAAATTTTCCTTCCCTGTAACCATTTATAAGATTTTTATTCTCGGAAATTAAGGGAGTTATATCCATAAAGTCAAACTATTAATTGAGTGTCACATACCCACCATTCTGGTTGCTTTTTTCTGATATTAGCTGCAGCAGCTTTTGCATTTTCCTCACTATCGAATATTCCAAAGCATGATACACCGCTGCCTGACATGCGAGAAAGTATAGAGCCTTCTTGTGACTTAAGTGTTGATATCACATCCTTAATTTCAGGAACAAGGCTTATTGCTATTTCTTGAAGATCGTTTCTCGTCTCTTTAAGAAGCTTCAACAAATCCTTTTCAGCGTCATCGCTCCATTTAATTGGCTCAGAGAATTCTCCTTCATGTTTGGAAAATACCTCTGGTGTACTCAAAAACTTTTTTTTCGGTTTCACAAGCACCACATTTGTGGGTAAGGAAAATTTTTGGACATAGCACAATTCTTCGCCAATACCTCTAACAAAAACAGGCTTGCTATCTACACTTGCTGGAACATCAGCACCAACGTTTAAGGCTATTTCATTTAAAATCGTCCTATCAATCTCCCACAGCTTCCCTAGCGTACGTACCACAGCTCCAGCATCTGAGGACCCGCTACCGAGTCCTGCAGCAATTGGTATGTTTTTTACAACCCTTACAGTGACTTTAGTGCGTACAGGAGCATGTTTAAACAGCAGATTAACCGCTTTCATTACAGTGTTATACTGGTTATTTATTCTAGACTCGGAGTTTATAAATTCAACTGTAGAGTTATCGTATCTAGAATCCTTCTCACCTACTTTTATTTCCAAAAAATTAGAGAGATTAGCAAAGACAAACAAACCCTCAATCAAGTGATATCCTGTTTCCTTCTTATTTACAACATGCAAAAAAAGATTGATTTTTGCAGGCGCCTTTACACAAAAACTTTTCATTATATATCTTCACTAACACTATTTTTACATTATATGTATAATGCTATTTTAGTCAACTTCTATAAGGTTTTCGCACTTCTGATGAGATCAAATGCCATAAATCCTAATTTCTCTGTATGGGTAAATGCGTCCGCTGGTACAGGCAAAACAAAAATCTTAATAGACAGAGTATTGAGACTTTTATTAGAAAACAAAAGAAATATTCTTTGCTTAACATTTACCAACGCTGCAGCAAACGAAATGGAGAATCGCATTCACAGCATACTCAGCAAGTGGGCGGTATGCTCAGAGAGTGTGTTGGTGGCAGATCTAGAACAACTAGATTTCTTTCCAATGTCATTCCAGCGCGTGACGCTGGAATCCAGTAAAAAAAAAGAATGGATCCCAGTGTCGAGCACTGGGATGACAGGGGGTGGTGCATCGCATAACCATGATTTAAGCAAAAAACCAGCGGTAAACCCTTCGGTGTCATCCCAGTGCGTGACACTGGGATCCAGAAAAAATAAAGATTATTTAACAAGAGCAAGAAGGCTTTTCTCTGAACTGGAAAATCTTGGTTTAACTATACAAACCATACACGCTTTCTGTTACAAATTAATTTCCAACTTTCCCATAGAAGCTGGCATCGCCCCAAATTGTACGCTGAGTGAATGTAAAGAATTACATTCCATCATATTCAATAAAGTGCTTCATAATGAGGCTGTGCAAGATAGTATAAACTTCATTGCAACTGAAATTGATGAAAATAAATTACGCGATTTGCTTTATACTTTATGTGTAAAAAGATTTGCGTCAGCAAATGATTTGGAATATATCAAAGAAAAACTCAATGCTCCAGATGGAATTCATGACGTACAGAGTGGAACGACTGAGCACATAAAAAGATTAGCCGAGATATTAAGTGAAGGCAGTAAAAGAGATCAGAGTTACAGTGAAATACTTTATGATTGGTGTAATAGATTCCTTGTAAAATCTCCTATCATTCCACCACTCTCTGTCATTCCAGCGCGTGACGCTGGAATCCAGAAAAAAAGAAATATGGATCCCAGTGTCAAGCACTGGGATGACACCGGAATGGAGCGGAAAGACACCAGAATAGAAGATTTAGCCAAGGTATTTCTAAAATCAGAATCGCACGAAAAAAAGAGCATATCATCCATTGCAACAAAAAGTATTTTGGAGAAATTCAGAGATGCAGAGCAAATAATAGAGAGCGTTCAGAATGTAGTGTTTACTCATATAAGAGACATGAACTCTTATCAAATATTCAAAAGAACCAGTAGCTTACTTGGTATATTTAAAGTATATGTTGATCTATATAGTAGCGAAAAATCAAAAAATGCACTGCTTGACTACAATGATATAATTGACTTAGCAACAAATCTTCTCAGCAATCCAAACTACAAAGATTGGATATTGTTTAACTTGGATCAAAAAATAGATCACATTCTTGTTGATGAGGCGCAAGACAATAGCATCAGCCAGTGGAAAATTATAACAAATCTCTGCGATGAATTTTTTGCCGGCAATGATGAAAAGCGAACCTTGTTTGTTGTTGGTGACGTAAAACAGTCCATATACAGATTTCAAGGAGCAAATCCCCATCTATTTAACTATATGCAACAATACTTTCATACGAAAACTGGTTGGATATCATGCCAACTTGAAAAGTCATTTCGCTCAACTCCAGAAATTTTAACACTTGTAGACAGATTATTTAACAACTTCCGCGCAGAAATATCTTTTAATGATAATGAAATAAAACATGTTCCACATAGAGAAAATGACCAAGGATATATTGAAATTTGGCCAGCGTTACCAAGGCGCAAAGAGAAAGAACAGCAAGCTTTACAAATTCCTCTGACATGCAGGGAAGGTTATACAATAGCAGATCGATTACTTGCTCAAACAATAGCCAACAGAATTCACAATTGGTTAAATGAAGGGCGGATTTTAGTCGCTAAAGATCGCCATATAGAACCAAGAGACATTATGATTTTGGTACGACAACGAAACGTGTTAGTTGATTACATAATAAGCGAACTTAAAAAAGCAAACGTGCCAGTTATAGGCCGAGATTATTTTAGAATTATGGACTATATAGCCGTGCAGGACTTAATAGCTTTGGCCGAGTTTTTACTCCTCCAGGCAAATGATCTAGCTCTTGCAAATGCTTTAAAATCACCACTATTTAATTTTACCGAGGATGATTTATTTAACATTGCATATGATCGTAAAGAGCATTCACTATGGGAAAGAATTCAGGATTATTCTGTGGTTATCTATAGTGAATTAAACTATTTCATTAACTTATCTCGCATAGAGTCTCCTCTTGCACTATTTACACATATATTGCGTACAGGTAAGAAGAAATTTGCTGCAAGGCTAGGTCTTGAGTGCTTCGAGGTTCTAGACGAATTTATGAACCTTGTGTTGCAATTTAAAAACCCATCTCTTCAAGCGTTTGTTCAGTGGATCAAGGAGAATAACCCGGAGATTAAGAATGATATGCAATCAGAACGCAATGCTGTGCGAATAATGACAATTCACAAATCAAAAGGTCTGCAAGCTCCCATAGTATTTTTGGTTGATACAAACACAGTGCCAAGAAACAGTGAAAGCATTATCTTTGATGGAACAGAAGTGCCATTTTGGTGTGGAAAAAACAACAACGCTTATTGCGATCAAGTAAAAAGAGAGAAAAAACTAGAGGATTATAATGAATATTTGCGTTTATTATACGTAGCACTCACGCGTGCTGAAGATGAGTTATACATCTTAAGTAAAGAGCCAGTGCAAAAGGGCTCTTGGTATGATCTAATCACTCAGTATGGAGAACCATATGAAAAGAAACAAGCATACTTACAGCCAATATTTAAAGAAAAAGTTGAAGTGCTATGTGTGAACGCAAACTACCCTTACATTTATAAAAAACGTGATTATTTTGACGTTCCAGTGATTTCGCTTCCGCCAGCTTTAGCCCACCCTTCGGTGTCATCCCAGCATCTTCCCCTGTCATCCCAGCATCCTCCCCTGTCATCCCAGTGCTTGACACTGGGATCCAGTAAAAAAGAAGGAGAACAAGTGTCAGCTCACTCTCCGGTGCCATTTCAGCACGTGACGCTGGAACCTGGAGAAAAAAAGGACTGGATCCCAGTGTCACGCACTGGGATGACAAATAGGGGTACTGGAATGACAGAAAGTAGCGCTGAAACGAAAGACAGTTATACAAGGGGCTTAATAATCCACAGCATATTGCAGTATATGCCCAAGATAGAAAAAGAAAGGAGAAAAAATTGGGTCAGAAAATATCTTGACAATATAAACACCAGTGAAGATAAGGATGAAATTTACAGTAAAATATTAGCCTTTAATGAAAAATATGGCTATTTGTTTGATTTGGAAGGTAAGTCAGAAATTACACTGAGTGGAACAATTGATGGCAAGTCAGTATTAGTACGACTAGATAGGCTATGCATAACGCAAGATAAAGCAATCATAATTGACTATAAATCACACCGTAACGTTTCTGTTTCCTCATTAAATGAAATAAAAAAACAGATGTTGATCTATAAAACCTTAGTACAAGAGATATATCCAAACAAGCAAGTAGAGTGTGTGGTTATTTGGGTAGAAGATTTAACTCTGCAATCTGACTTTTGATAAAATTTGATTACAAGAGATAGCTACTACGTCATACCGCCACTCCTTTCTCGTCATCCCGCTACGTGTTAGCGGGATCTCAGCATAGCTATCTTAAAGCTAAGTAATATAAGTCAACCCAGCTATGATTCTTTTGGACGAGCTTATCGTCATCCCGCCGCGAACCGTCATACCGCCGCGGTATCTCATCCGCTAACACGTAGCGGGATGACGAATTACTATACCGTCACGGTATCTCAGCCGCTAACAAGTAGCGGAATGACGAGCTTATCGTCATGCCGCCGCAAACCGTCATACCGCCGCGGTATCTCAGCCGCTAACACGTAGCGGGATGACGGTTGTCAGGCTAGCTGTCATCCCAGTTTGGAATCCAGGAAAAAGAATGGTGTCATCCCAGTGCTCAGACACTGGGATGGCTTTGTTGCATCGCACCTTATACTGGTAGTAATTTACGATAAATATCATGTAGCCATTTCAAATTTAGCCATACCAATTTCAGTAAATTGATTAAGCAAATAGCACTTAATCAGCAATTCTTTTTCGCGATTTACTTCGGATTTATTCCTAAAGCTGAATCCAAATATTTGCTTTAATCTTGAGAAAAACCCTTCAATATAAGATCTTTTCCCATAATTTACTTCTTTTTTCCATTCTTTTACGCCATCTTCACCGTATAATTTTATTAACCTAATAGCAGCATTTCTGTCAGACATATAATCTATTTCTGGATGTTCTGCCGCATTGTTTATTGGTGGAATTTTTGCCTTTATATCATATTCGTGACACAATTTGTAAAACTTGTGCCTATCATATGCCCTATCTGCATATAGTGCTTTTATGATATGCTGAAAATTAACTTCTTTAAGCAAATCGCAAGCTCCATAGTGATCAGAGTAGACACCGTTACTGTATTTTACAGCTATAGCTTTTTTGCTGTTTACATTCAACATTACATGCAATTTTCTTGTCTGTTCATAGCCATGATATTTTCTGTTAGCGCTATTTTCCTTGCTGTGACCAGGGGTATTGTTGTAAATGCTGATACCTGTACTATCTATAGCAATTTCGATGTCTTCCATATTATTTTTATCAATTCTGCAATCATTGATCTTAATATTAAGTTTCTTAAACCTTCTTGATGCTTGTGAATAGCTGATAACTGCTAAATCTCTTCCTATTTGTTGCATATATCCTTTTATAAACCCCACCGTTTGTCTTAAACCAATTCTAAAAAGATTGACAATTATATGCACCAAAATCACAACTTTATCACTGTAAATATAGTTGCCGCCTTGCATTTTTGGACTATTTTCATACCAATTTTCTATGGCTTCATTGATATAATGAAAAATATTTCCTCTTTCCTGGAGAAATTTGTTATATTCATTTTGGTTACTGACTTTCATTTTCTGTGGCATATTTTTTCTTCAACAGTTAAATGGTTATTTATAATGAATTTTGTCAGTAGCCACCAGATTTTTTCGGTTGCTATGCAACAAAGCCCACTGGGATCCAGGAAAGTTTGCTTGTTTACAAGCAAACTAGCATAGAAAGTGGTTACAACGTTTTCGATGAGATTATATGGAAAACTGGATTCCAGTGTCAAGCACTGGAATGACATCACAGGGGCACTGGAATGACACCTCTCTTGGGCTCTTTCAGCTACAAACATTAAGAAATTTACCAAACGAAAAAAAAGGCAAAAGAAGCCCTAGTCATTGTCTATTTTCAGTATTGGCGTTTTTTTATATTTTAAACGTCTAATAACCGCGACTCAGCTGCTTTTTAATGCAACTAACCTTTAGTCATAAATATTTAAGAAATTTACTAAGCAGAAAAAAAGGCAAAAGATACCCCGTGTTAGCTAGTTGTCACTCTCTAATCCTGCAAATTGGCGTTCTATACTGTCTTAAACGCTTTATAAGCGCGTTTCAGCTTATATAGGTAAAAACCTAGAAATGTTGTGAAGACATAAGGTGCTCATAGTGCAAAAAATTAAAAATAAGACGCCAATCACGTAATACTGTTGTCGTTTAATCTGCACAGATTGAAGATAAATGAATACCTCCAGTACCATGATAAGGGGGCTGGCGAAATGTGTCAAGGAATTTTTATGTAAGAGATCTATTGAAATGCCCCTGTAAAATTATACTATTAATTAGTACGCTGTAAATTTAAAATTATAAATATGTTAAGCAGATTGGTAATTTTGCTATTAGTTTTTATACTTCCTTTTTCTTCATACTCATACCAGTTTAGAACCAAAGCAAAGCAAGCAGTAGTTTTAGATTTAGCTTCAGACTCGCTCATTTTTGACCATAATTCCGATGAAAAAATGGCCCCATCTTCAATGAGCAAGCTAATGACTTTATATATAGCCTTTGATTATCTAAAAGCTGGAATAATAAATATGGAGGATAAATTTCGAGTAAGCAGAAAAGCGTGGGAAAGAAAAGGCTCTTCTATGTTTTTGAAAGAAGGTCAATTTGTTACGGTGAGGGAATTACTTGAAGGAATTACAATAGTCTCAGGTAATGATGCCTGCATAACACTAGCTGAGGGCATTGCAGGATCAGAAGAGAATTTTGTGGCTGAAATGAATGAGGTTGCACAAAATTTGAATCTGAATGACAGTCATTTTGTCAACTCAAGTGGGTGGCCAGACGAAGATCATTTCATGAGCGCAAAAGACTTGGTAATACTGGCAAAAAGGATTTTCACCGATTTTCCTGAATATTATGATTTATTTTCTGAACAATATTTGACATATAATGAAATTGCACAAAAGAATAAAAATCTTCTACTTTTTCACGACATTGGGGTTGACGGTTTAAAAACCGGTTATACAAATGCTGGTGGTTACGGCATTGTAGCATCTGCAAAACGAAATGATAGGAGAATTTTTGCTGTCGTAAATGGTTTAAACACTGAGAAAGAGCGAATAGAAGAAGCAAAAAGACTGATACAATACTCCTTAAATCATTTTAATACTAAGAAAATATTCGTTAAAGACAGTGTAGTTGAGGAAGTAAATGTTCTTTATGGGAAAGATAGAAAAGTACCTGTCACAGTTGCAAACGATGTTACCATAACTTACAACCGCAAATTGCATGACCAAATTAAGGTGCGTATTGAATATAAAGATATGATACCTGCACCAATTAAAAAAGGTCAAGAAGTGGGCAAAGTTTTTGTAGAAATACCAGGCATTGAACAACAAACTACACCACTTTATGCAGCAAATGACGTACAGGAATTGAATTTCGTAGAAAAGTTTTTTAGAATGTTGTTTTAAGTTTGATATTAAAGTAATTTCGAAAGAGAGATCTATTGCACTTTAGTGTAGTTTTAACTAACAATTTCTGTTACAATACAAGATTGAAATGTTACGAAAATGTGCTGGTTATATTTGTTGCTGTCCAGTATCCTAGAGATACTGTGGGCTGTAACGCTAAAGTTTAGTAACAGTTTTACTAAAGTTGTGCCTTCGATTGCAACATTGGTAATTATGATCATTAGCATTTACTTTTTATCTCTTGCAGCATGCTTTCTACCTATTAGAGTATGCTATGCAGTTTCCTCTGGAATATGCACAATTGGAATAACTATAATTGGTGCAACCACTTTCACAGAGAATATTAATTTATCTCAAGTTTTATGTATCGTTTTAATTGTAATAGGAACCATAGGGCTAAAGCTCTCTATTTAAACCTAAAAATTTATGCATGAATTGGATATATTTACTCTTATCGTCACTAATTGAAGTGTTCTGGGTCATAACACTTAAGCATAGTTATGGATTTACTCATCTTGTACCATCAATAATTAGCATATTCTCCATGGCTCTTAGTACGTATTTACTTTCGCTCGCTACACGTTCTATACCTATCGGAGTATGCTATGCAATTTGGACTGGAGTGGGCGCTATAGGAGCTTCGATACTTGGAGTTTACCTATTTAATGAACCAGTTAATTTATTCGAAGTAATATGCTTTATTTTAGTTACATTCGGGATTATAGGATTAAAATTGTTTGATACTGCAAAACAAACTGTTGATAAAATGGAATAAGAGATCCCAAACTGGGATGACACTAAAGGCACTCCATCTTGTCATGCAACTGGAATCCAGCTTATGAGAGCTACAAAAAATAGCTTGACAAACTCCGTCAGCCCTCTTACCATGAAGCTGAAGCTATTTATTTATCTTCGCAATCTCTGCAGTGGATTAATGACAAAAAACTTAATGTATTTGGCGTAAATCATGCTTAATTTTTGCACTATGTGCACCTCATGTCTTTATAAAACTTCTAGGTTTCTACCTATATAAGCTGAAACGCGCTTATAAAGCGTTTAAGACAGTAAAAGACGTCAAATAGACAAGGGAGAACTTGAATACTAGCTACCCTGGGGTTTCTTTGCCTTTTTTTTCACTTAGTAAATTTCTTAACGTTTATAATTTAGGTTAGTTGCATTTAAAAGCAGCTAAATTGCAGCATTTAGAATAAAAAACGCCAATATTTTGAAGTACATATAAATAACTAGTCACCAACGGGGCTTCTTTTGCCTTTTTTTTCGCTTGGTAAATTTCTTAATGTTTATGGCTAACATGAAGCTAAGTACGAACTTTGTTAAACACAACGAATGGTGTCATTCCAGTGCTCCTTTTTTTGTCATCCCAGTCTGGGATGGCTTTGTTGCATCGCTACTTATGAAAGGCTAACTATAGCTAAGATTATAAGCAACCTATTGAAAATCTTGTTTTTTTGCAATCAATCTGATCAAATTTAAGAATAGTAATTTATTATTTATATTAATAAACTTAATTCTATTGAAAATAGCTAAAGCATTGAAATTCTTGAATTTTAGCCGGATTAGTGAGTGGTAGTGAAATTTCTTTTACTCAAATTTAGGTATTCACTGACCGTTCTTGTTATAAATACCAGAATAATAAGCTACTGATATTCTCCATCTTTTTTATCTTTAATCCATCATAGCTAGCGATGCAACAAAGCCGTCTGGGATCCAGTTCTTATTACCTGGTATAAAGTTAAGTTTTCTGGATCCAAGTAGTCTGGGCACTGGCTGCCTAGTGGAAATTTATAACAACTGTGTCAACCTTCTCTACACAGCTCCTTCTTTTCATTTACGTTTTGCGCTTCTTTCGTTTCGTCCATTTTAGTACTAGGTTTTAATATGCTATATGTAATACCACCAAATGAATTCTTATAGCTAGACAGCCCCATGTCATACCGCCGAGGCGCTAACAAGTAGCGGAATGACAGCAGCCCTACGTCATACCGCCGTGGTATCTCTTAGCCGCTAACAAGCAGCGGGATGACGGTTGTCGGTAAGCCTAAATTACTTTAGCTATAAAAGTCTAATTTTGCTTAGTAAGCACACTAATTATAAAACAGTCTATATTACCATCAAAAACAGAATTTATATTGCCTACTTCATGTCCAGTTCTTAAATCTTTCACCATTTGATATGGATGCATAACGTACGATCTGATCTGATTGCCCCAGCCTATATCGCATTTTTTACCATACTCTTCAGCCATCTTTTGTTCTTTTTTTTCCAGTTCAATTTGGTATAAACGTCCTTTAAGTAATTTTAACGCCTCATCCTTATTTCTGTGTTGAGAACGACCATTTTTGCATTGAACTACAACACCAGTTGGAATATGCGTAATGCGTACCGCACTTTCAGTCTTGTTCACATGCTGACCGCCTGCTCCGGAAGCACGGTAGGTGTCGATTTTCAGATCCTTTTCATCCACAGCAATATCAATTAAATCTTCTATCACTGGAGTTACTCCTACACTTGCAAAACTGGTATGACGTTTACCATTTGCATCAAACGGCGATATTCTAACCAGCCTGTGAATTCCACTTTCACTTTTTGCCCACCCATAAGCTTTTTCTCCAACGATTTTTATCATTGCGGACTTTATACCAACCGACTCTCCTTCTAATTTTTCTACAACTTCAACTTTAAAGTTGTGATAAATTTCTGCCCACCTTACATACATGCGCATCAGCATTTCAGCCCAATCATTGCTCTCGGTTCCGCCAGCTCCTGAGTGGATTTCTAAAAAGCAGTCATTGTTATCTGCTTCACCAGTAAATAAGGATTCTGTTTCTTTACACTTGATTAATTTTTCTAACTTTACCAGTTCATTTTCAACTTCGGAGAAAAATTCTTCATCATTTTCATCAATAGCGAATTTCATTAAATCGATAGCGTTACTGTAGTCGCTTTCCAGCTTTAAAAACGACTCTACGTCATTCTTAATTTTAGAACGTTCTTTTAAAATTTCTTGTGCTTTTTGGTTATCTTGCCACAGATCATCATCTGCAGCTTGGGAGTCAAGCTCTTCAAGACGCAACTTTAATTTTTCTATGTCAAAGACACCTCCTGATAAGAGAAATACTTTTATTTAAGCTTTGAAAGTGTTCAAGAATTTCTGAATAAGTTTTCATTATACTTTAGATTTTAATATATTTACTATTACTAACAATAACAGCAAACAAAATAGAAATTTAACCATATAGTAGTTAATTTGAAATAATTTTATTATACTTTAATGCTCAACGGAATCAAGCACATATATTTAAAGGTAAAATAATGAATATTAAAATAAGTTCTCATTATGGTTTAGACAAAAAGGCTATTGATGACTTAATAGAGTCACTTGATAACGATGAGCTAGAAAATGTTCGTAATATTGTAAAAACGATAGATAGCGTTCAGTTAGCTTATTTTTTATCTACTTCAATCAGTGATCACAGGGAGAAACTAGTTAATATCCTCGATCAACATTTGTTAAGTGATGCCCTAGTGCATGTAGTGCCAGATTTACAAATAGAGATCATAGAAACATTGGGAATAGAAAATACAGCAAAGTTACTAATGCTCCTTGATGTAGAAGATATAGTAACCGTAGTGAAAGATTTAGATAGAAAGTCTGTAGAAAATATACTTTACTATTTGCCCAGCAAGACTCAGAAATCAGTAGAGGAGTTGCTATCATACCCAGAAGAAAGTGCAGGGAGGTTAATACATAAAGATATGGTTATAGCTCCATATTATTGGACAATAAATCAACTGACAGAATTTGTGTGCAACTATAAAAAAATACCAGAAAAATTTTACCAGATATTCATTATCAACTCAAAATTAGAGCCTATAGGCAGTGTTAATTTAAATAAGGTAATATCTCACTCAGGAGACACAATAATAAAAGAGATAATGGATCATGACATAAAAATCATTAAAACTGGAGTAGATCAAGAGGAAGTAGCAAGAATATTTAAAGATTACTCTCTATTATCAGCTCCGGTAGTAAATAAGAATGGTAAAATTATAGGTGTGATCTTAATTGAAGATGTGATAAAAGTTGTTCAACAAGAAACAGAAGAGGATGTACTCAAAATAAGCGGTGTATCTTCTAAAGCCGATATAAATGCCCCTATATACAAAACTATAATTAAAAGGCTACCTTGGTTACTGTTTAACCTCTTAGCTGCAACAATGTGTTCCATAGTAGTTGGCTTTTTCGATGATGTAATAAAAAGTTTTATAGTACTGCCAATAATCATGCCGATAATTGCATCAATGAGTGGAAATGCAGGATCGCAAACGGTAACACTAACCATCCGGGCAATCGCAACAAAATATCTAACTGAGCAGAATGCAAAAAGAATACTTGTAAAAGAGTTTTTAATAGGTCTTATAAACGGGGTGATCTTATCTACTATTTCATTAGTAGTGTTAGCAATAAGGTTTCACAGCTTCAAAGTGGAGATGATTTTTGTGGTCTCCATGATTATGATGTCAATTATTGCAACGTTCATCGGAACTTTCATTCCTATAATGCTTCATCGTTTAAAGTCTGACCCTGCCGTTTCTTCTTCAATCCTAACATCGGCAACAACTGATATTCTCTCAGCTCTTATATTTCTTGGTTTAGCTACGATCTTTTTATTAAACAGTTGACACTATCTATAGCTAACACGTCATACCGCGATTTATTCCATAGCTGTACGAACATTCATTTTTAAAGGTAAACTGTACAGCGAATGGTGTCATTCCAGTGCTTGACACTGGAATCCAGCCTTTTCATAATCATCAAAACGTTGTATTGTAACATAAAACGGCTACTTTTATGCTTACCAACTTAATAAAATTCCTGGATCCCAGTGTCTGGGCACTGGGATGACACCCTCCTGATAGACAATGTTCGTACAGCTGTGGATTTATTCGCGGTATCTCGGCATAGATTCCGCTAACTAGTAGCGGAATGACGGTTTTTCAAATTGTCGTAAGTCAGTTTAGCTATAATATCAAGTTTCACAACTTCACCAACTATTTCTTTCTATTAAATAAGAATAAATTGCCTATACAAAAATAGATTGGCAATATTTCAAGTCTGCCAAGCAGCATTAAAAACGATAGAAATAATTTTACTTCATTATTGAAAGAAGAATAGTTACCTGAAGGGCCTATTAAATTACTAAATCCCGGGCCAGAGTTTGTAAGCGTTGCAGAGACTGAGCTGATGCTAGTTATAAAGTCTGCATTGCTTAAGTAAGACATCACTACTGATGAAATGGTAAACGTTAACATGAAAATTGCAAAAAATATAAAGACAGAGTGAACTTCATCATTCTCCAGAATTTTTCCATTGAATTTTACCCTATTGCCTGCGCCTGGGTTTAATAAAAGGCGAAAGTGATTTTCTATAGACCTTAGAAAAATGATCAAACGAAAGATTTTGATGCCACCACTTGAAGAACCACTACATCCACCAACAAAGGTTAGAAAAAAAGCTAAGACTGAAATGAAGCTCCAATCTATATGATTACAGATTGCATAACCAGTTGACGTAATCAAGGAGGTGATGGTAAATGTGCTGCATCTAAATGATAATGACACTCCTAAATCAACATTTTTATACAACCAAAAACAAGCAAATAAAGATGAAACAATAACTATCTTAACAAAGTAAGAGACCTGTTCGTCATAGCAAATGTCTAACCGTCTTATAATTTTTAAATAGCTAAGAAAAGGCAGAGAACCCAAAATCATAAAAATGATCGTTATGACTTCTAATATAGGGTTATTATAGTGCCCTATAGAATCATTATAGTTAGCAAATCCACCAGTTGATACAGCGGACATTCCGTGACATATTGCATCAAACAGTGGCATACCAGCTAGATAATAGGAAAATATACATAACAAAATTAGGCCATAATATATTGCCGTAACATGAACCACTACGCTTCGCGTGTTCGGCAACTTCCTTTTGGTAGCATCTGAATATTCAGAATAAAGTAAATTATTTAGGCTGAGAATCTTGAGCATAGGAAAAACTGCAATTCCTAAAGTGATTACACCAAAACCACCTATGCCATGCAGCATTGCTCTCCACAGCAGTATTCCCGAAGATTGCTTTTCAATATCATCAAATATAGTTGCCCCTGTGGTTGTGATGCCAGATATCGTTTCAAATAATGCATCAACATAGCTCAGATTATCAAAATAGAAAGGAATAGCTGCAAACAAAGACAAGGCAATCCAGGTGCAACTAGTAACCGCAAAAATTGCTGGCATGCCATGCAATCTACTTAATTTACCGAGCAAAATAAAAGTTACGCCAGATGTGCAGGTAATTATGAATCCAGCGAGGAAATTTTTCCATTCGTAGCTGAGATACTTATTAGTAATAGCAGGAATAAGCATTGCTAAGCTAAATAACAATAGGAATATTCCCACAATAAATACAATTGAGCGTAAAGTTTGTAAACGTTGATGATTTTTCATAGAGTTACTTCCTCGCTATACAAAGCCATAAAAGCTACTCTAACGTCAAGCACTTTGTTGTAACAGCGCACTTGACTTACTTGTAAATATGTGTGATAATTAAGCTATAGAAAATAGAGGTAAGATATGATTGGATTAACTAATGCACAAGAAGAAATTCTAGGTTCATTAAGACAGGCAGTCTGGAATGGCAATTTTCAAGAAGTCCAGAACGTACTCGACAATAATGAACATAATGATATACAAGCAGTTTTGAGCCACAAGGGGACTTTGACTAGTGACAAAGGTACCATTTTAGATTGTGTTATTGACTGTCCTGAAGCTAGCGTTAACACTAAAGTAGGGATCATTGAACTAATTTGGAAGAGAGCTGATCAAAACACTCGTGATTTTTTGTGTGGTTACAAGATAACAAATAAAACAGTTATTGAAGAAGTGGAAGAGCACAAGAGGGTAATGGGTCTTGATTCCAACGCTCCTATAGTAACTAACACTACTGCACCAACTACTGGCAACAAAACCCCAGAAAATAACGATACAACCTTCTGGAGTGAACACAAAGGGAAGATCGCTCTAAGCGTTGGACTATGCGTAGCTGGTGCTGTTGCAGCCTATGTGCTAGCGTATCCTGCAGTTGCATTAGCTTTAACAGTTTTGGCAGCAGTTATATTAATAGGTGCTGGTATTGCTAAGGTTTGTGAGAAAGTGAAAAATCCAAGTGTAGACAAGGTATTTGACAAAAACGAGCAGTTATTGAATCAATAGACTTCTTACATTATCTACTGTCATCCGAGTAGCTGACACACAACTGTACGAACGTTGTGCTACCAGGAGGGTGTCATCCCAGTGCCCAGACACTGGGATGGCTTTGTTGCATAGCAACCGAAAAAATCTGGTGGCTACTGACAAAATTCATTATAAATAACCATTTAACTGTTGAAGAAAAAATATGCCACAGAAAATGAAAGTCAGTAACCAAAATGAATATAACAAATTTCTCCAGGAAAGAGGAAATATTTTTCATTATATCAATGAAGCCATAGAAAATTGATATGAAAATAGTCCAAAAATGCAAGGCGGCAACTATATTTACAGTGATAAAGTTGTGATTTTGGTGCATATAATTGTCAATCTTTTTAGAATTGGTTTAAGACAAACGGTGGGGTTTATAAAAGGATATATGCAACAAATAGGAAGAGATTTAGCAGTTATCAGCTATTCACAAGCATCAAGAAGGTTTAAGAAACTTAATATTAAGATCAATGATTGCAGAATTGATAAAAATAATATGGAAGACATCGAAATTGCTATAGATAGTACAGGTATCAGCATTTACAACAATACCCCTGGTCACAGCAAGGAAAATAGCGCTAACAGAAAATATCATGGCTATGAACAGACAAGAAAATTGCATGTAATGTTGAATATAAACAGCAAAAAAGCTATAGCTGTAAAATACAGTAACGGTGTCTACTCTGATCACTATGGAGCTTGCGATTTGCTTAAAGAAGTTAATTTTCAGCATATCATAAAAGCACTATATGCAGATAGGGCATATGATAGGCACAAGTTTTACAAATTGTGTCACGAATATGATATAAAGGCAAAAATTCCACCAATAAACAATGCGGCAGAACATCCAGAAATAGATTATATGTCTGACAGAAATGCTGCTATTAGGTTAATAAAATTATACGGTGAAGATGGCGTGAAAGAATGGAAAAAAGAAGTAAATTATGGGAAAAGATCTTATATTGAAGGGTTTTTCTCAAGATTAAAGCAAATATTTGGATTCAGCTTTAGGAATAAATCCGAAGTAAATCGCGAAAAAGAATTGCTGATTAAGTGCTATTTGCTTAATCAATTTACTGAAATTGGTATGGCTAAATTTGAAATGGCTACATGATATTTATCGTAAATTACTACCAGTATAAGGTGCGATGCAACAAAGCCCACTGGGATCCAGTTTTTATTACCTGGTGTAAAGTTAAGTTTCCTGGATTCCAGTGTCAAGCACTGGAATGACACCATCATAAAGTGAAATTAGATTCCAGTGTCAGCTACTTGCATGACACCATTTGTTGTAAACTCACTTTTACTCTATGGTTATACTACCTTGCCGCTATCCTGAACGGATACAAGAAGCGTTGCCGTCACTTTATATCATAAACCTTTGCTGAAGCTTTTTTCATGTCTTCACTTGAAAGTGGGATTAGACCAAGCCTAGATAGATACCCATCTTCAATGCCGATCGAATCTATAATTTCTTTAATGAATTCTCTGAATCCATCAACAGTATCCAGGTGTTCTTTCTTTATGTAAAGGTATAGAGGTCTTGATAATATATATTTTCCCGATGATATATTTTCGTAAGTTGGCTCAATTCCTGCAATTGTGCTTCCTTGTATTTTATCTTGATTCCTCATTAAAAAGCTGAAACTAAATATCCCTAAGGCGTTCTTGTTACTTTTCAATTTTTGTATTATTATGTTTTCATTAATTCCAACTTCTATATACCTTCCATCATCCCTTATATTACCACATGCTTTCTTTCTTTCTTCCTGATCTTTATAATTCTCTTTAAAAATTCTTGAATTCATGCATGAATATTGATCAAGCATAATAGAATTAACCAAAGTTTCGTATGTACCTGTATTTTGATGTGGACCATAAATTTCAATTTCTGTTTTTGGTAAGGCTTGATTTACATCAGACCAAAACTTCTTATTATTTTTTACTAATTTATCATTTTCTTGAGAATATGCAGATAAAGTTTCAAATAAGTCCTTCTTTGTGAAATCAAATCTATGGCTTTGATTTGAATTTGCAATGACAATTCCATCGTAGCCAATGATGATCTCTATCACTTCATTAATTTTATTCCTTTTACATAGTTCTCTTTCTACTTCCTTTATAGGGCGAGATGAAGTGGTGATGTCTGGCGTGTCTTCCCCTATTCCTGAGCAAAACATTTTGAACCCTGATCCACTTCCTATTGATTCTACAACTGGAGTCTTAAAGGGGAATACACGATTGAACTCCTCGGCTACAAATGAGATAAAAGGAAAAACAGTTGAAGACCCAACAATTCTGATGTATTTCCTGGCATCAGCATTTGACAGCGGCGTGAATAATACGAATACAAAAATCAGGAGAAAGTTTCTAAGCATTATTTTTAGTTAAGAACATAAATCTAATTATTGTAATAAAAAATCAAACTGAAAAGCTTTAATTGCATGACAAAAGCTACAGTTTACATTTAAATTTTATTTTATATTATTGTAAGTATTACACAACTTTAAGGAACAGTTATGGCAGTTATGCCAGATAAATGGATAAGAGAAAAAGCTGAAAACTTTGGAATGATAGAGCCTTTTGTGAATCACAAAAGCAGCAAAGGTGTCATATCTTTTGGACTATCATCTTATGGTTACGATGCAAGAGTGGATAATAAATTTAAAATTTTTACTAACGTTAATTCAGCTGTTGTGGACCCTAAAAATTTTTCTGAGAATAGTTTTATAGATAGGGAAACAGATGTATGCATAATTCCACCAAATAGCTTTGTGCTTGCAAGTACAGTGGAATATTTTCGTATACCAAGGAATGTACTGGTCATTTGTGTTGGTAAATCAACTTACGCAAGATGTGGAATTATAGTAAACGTTACTCCCTTAGAACCTGGATGGGAAGGTCATGTCACACTCGAATTCTCAAACACCACTCCACTTCCTGCAAAAATTTATGCTAATGAAGGCGCATGCCAATTCGTATTTTTAAGCGGCGAAAGTGAGTGTGAGAAATCATATGATGATATGAAAGGAAAATATATGAATCAGCATGGTATCACTCTGCCGCTGGTGAAATAATTACTGCTTTCGTTGTGAGTTACCAGGCTGCTCTATAGACAATATTCCACTATCACCAGATAGCAAAGTGCGTACTGATTCACTTTGTCTAAGACGCTCAATTGCCTGCTTTTTGTTACTTCCAATGCGTGTGCTAAGACCACATTGAAGGTCTACGCCACCCTCTTCAATAAGGCTACATTGTAAACCAAAACCGACAGCATAACCTTCTGTTTCACCAGCAGCAATTATCCCCTTTATAGCTACATTGTGGTCATCTTCAACTGTTCTTATCACTCCTTTACCGTCTTTAATATCATCATTTACAATCCCTGCTATAATGGTCCGATCTATAGCTTGTTCATCTCCCATTGCTCGAGATATTACTTCTATATTTGGTTGATCATGATCTGCACCATTTTGCTGTTCCAATTTACCAACTTCTTCTTCAATACGTTTCTTGTACTCTTCATCATTAACCTCATTTATTGCTTGGTTTTCTATACTTGTATTTTTTTGATGAAGGAAATCTATATTAATGCAATAAAAAATAAGTGCAGGTATCAGTGAAGTCATTATATTTAATATAATGCACGGAATTAAAATCACAGCAGCAGCTATATAGATTAGAGATCTAACTATAAACTTTATTACTTTAGATAATTTAGAATCATCTTTTTGAGCATTAACGGCATTCAAAAATAGGTAGGTAAGACCAATTAATGATACTGTTATAGCAGAGGGTACAATAATTGGAACAAGTAAAAAGGCATCAATTAACCTCTTTCCAGAGCTAGTTGGTTTAGTGCTATTATTATTCAGTGATGCAAAATAACCTTGACCAAGATTAGCAATCCATTTTGCACCGGATAAGACTCTCTCACTATTTTCTTTAGATAAGTTAACTTTCATTGGTTTTACCATACTTATAATCATGCTAATTATACTAATAATTAATATTGTAAAATCAACATAAATTTTTTACTTCCGCACTTTTTCATTGTTGCTTACAATAATTATAGCTACACGATTTACTCATGTGCTTTTCTTGATTAAAAACCTCAACTATTCATTATAAGTTATTGAATTTCCTACTATTTAGCGGCAAATTGTCATCCAAGTGGCTGTAAAACGACAAATTCGTCATCCCGCTGCTTGTTAGCGGGATCTATGCTAAGAGATACCGCGAATGAATCGCGGTATGACGGTTAAGTATCCTGCTACGTGTTAGCAGGATCTAGAGATACCGTGACGGTATGATGGTTCGTGGCGGCATGACGTAGAAAAATCTAGCCTACATTAACTATAGAAACAAAAAGGAGGATTATCATGTCTACAATAATTTTATCATCAATTTTTGGTCAAGCAGGCAGCATTTTTGGTCCAATTGGTCAAATTATCGGTTCAGAGCTCGGTGCTCTTCTTGGTGCACAGCTAGATAGCGCAATGTTTGGTTTGGATGCCGAGCAAAAAGTAACGCATGGGGCAAGGCTAAAAAATCTGCAAGTGCAAACCTCAACCTACGGCAGAACGATCCCAATTATCTATGGTACTGCTCGTGTTGCAGGGAACATTATTTGGGCGCAGCCAATCGAAGAAGAGGCGATAACCACCAAAAGCAAAATTGGAAGAGGTATGAATGTTGAGTATAATTACTATGCAACGCTTGCAATTGCGATCTGCAAGGGGAAAGTAGAAAAATTAAACAGAATCTGGGCAGATACAACATCACTTAGCTTTGATGAAATAGATTATACTTTTTACAGCGGCAGAGAAGACCAAAATCCTGATCCATTTATGTCGTCAATCGAAGGTATGCCGGCTTATAGGGGAATATCTTACATAGTCATCAAGAATTTTCCTTTAGCAGACTATAATAATCGTGTTCCGGTATTTACATTTGAAGTGCGGACTGCATTAAAGTCAAATGAATTTTCAGTAGCGAAAAATATTCGGAATATCAATATAATACCAGGCTCAGGAGAGTTTGTATATGATACAAAAATACAGAAGAAAATCGCGCAAGAGAAAATAAGCAGCAACCAATATATCCCATATGGGCTGGCACAAAGGGTAAATCATAACAATCACACTAAAAAGAGCGATGCAATGCTTTCTTTGGATCAATTAAAAGAAGATTTACCAAATATTGAGTGGGTATCGGTAGTAGTCAATTGGTTTGTGAATGATCTGAACATTAAAGATTGTAAAATATATCCTGCGGTTGAATTTCAAGATGATTCCGCAATATTACCTGATGATTGGCAAGTAGGAAGTAGTACCAGAGATGATGCTCAGCTAATTTCAAAAGATGATAATGGAAACCCAAGGTATGGTGGCACAGTTAGTGATGCAGCGTTGACTAGATATATAGAAGAGCTACACAGCAGAGGTTATAAGGTAATACTCTATCCGATGCCCTTACTTGATACAAAGAACAAAGAGTGGCGAGGAAGATTGAGCGGGACCCATGGGGATATAAGTGATTTTTTTGAGAATCAATATAACAAATTTATAGAGCATTATGCAAGCATTGCCAAACAAACTAAAGTGGAAGGGTTTATCATTGGTTCTGAATTTGCGCAGCTTACCAAAATTAGAGATGAACAAGGGAATTACCCTGCCGTTATAGAGCTAGTTAAGCTTGCAAAGCGAATAAAACTTGATCTTGGAAAAGAAGTAACAGTTACCTACGCCGCAGATTGGAGCGAATACCATTCATATGATGGTTGGTATAATATGGATGAACTGTGGTCTTCACAGTTCATCGACGTTGTTGGCATAGATGCTTATTTTCCACTGACTGATGGTCCAGAGCCTCCTTTTGGTTATTCCGCGGAAGATGTAATGGGTGGTTGGAGCAGTGGAGTGGGGTATGATTATTTCTATGATTACTCAAAGATTGAGCCTGAAAAAGTAAAGTATAACGACAGCAGGTATGCGTGGAAAAATATAGAGAAATGGTGGAGTGAAACTCACATAAACCCCGGTGGTAGTAAAACAAAATGGCAACCAAAAATGAAAAAAATATGGTTTACTGAGTATGGATTTCCCAGTATAAACGGCTGCACTAATGAGCCAAATGTGTTTGTTGACAAAGGCAGCATAGAGAGCAAATATCCACGATATTCAAACGGAGAGGTGAGCTTTCTTTCACAGAAAATTGCAATTGAAGGAACACTAAAGAAGTGGCAAAGCTCAGAAATGGTGGAAAAAATGTTCCTCTGGGCATGGGATGCAAGGCCATTTCCTTACTTTCCCAATTTGTGTGATGTGTGGGCTGACTGCCATAACTGGCAGACAGGACATTGGATTCAGGGAAAGCTTTCACAGCTTAATAGATCCGATGTTTTATCGGATCTATTACAAAAAGCAGGTTTAAAAAGCGATCAGTTTGATACAGGTGGCGTCAAAGGGTTATTGTCTGGATATGTGATAAACGACCAGCAACCCGTACGTTCTATTATTAAAATGCTGCAAAGTTGCTATTTTTTTGATGTGGTTGAACAGGACTCTAAACTGAAATTTATCCAAAAGGGCAGGGCAGTTACGACTGGAATACCAATTGGTGAAATGGTTTTCAATAACAGTTCAAAGTCGATGCAATTTGTTAATATTAGTCAGCTGGATTTAAACAATAAAGTTAACGTCGTTTATTTTAATCGCAATTTTGGCTATCCAATTGATGTTAAATATGCTGAGTTGCCAAAGCAAGGCACTGCTATAACAGTTGAAATACCGCTCATTATGGAGGAGGGGGAGGCACAAAATATAGCTGAGGTTTTACTTTATTCTTCGTGGCAAGAGAGAAATATATACAATTTCAAGCTACCGATAAAATATGCATGGCTTGCGCCAAGTGATGTAATAACGATTTTAGACGGTGAGAAAAAGCATACGGTGAGAATTATAAAAACGAAATTTGAAAGCATGTCTATTCAAGTAAGCGGTGTTGGTTATGATCGCTCTATATATAAGCTCTCTTTTCCTTCAACAAGGTCACTTATGCTGAAGGAATACCCTCCTTCTCACATCAGCAAAACCATCATAGAAATGATAGATTTACCGTATGTTAAAGGTAATAGCGCAAGCTTTACTTTAATTAATGAGGAAAAGAATTGGAAAGGAGCAACACTCTTTATTTCGGGCGACGATAAGGATTATAAACCTATCGCAAGCACAAATAAGCAGTCTACTTATGGATATGTAATGGAATTTACCGACGAGGGGCTTATAGTAGTATTACGTTTTGGTAAGCTGCCAAGCACGAGCCCAATTGCAAACTCAAATTTAGCACTAGTTGGAAAAGAGGTAATAAAATTCCAGAATGCTGAACTCATAGATAAAAATAAATATAAGCTTAGCAACCTAATTAGAGGGCAAGAAGGTACTAAAGACACCGCAGGTGAAAAATTTGTTCTACTTGATGATTCAATAATATCTTTCGAAGTGCAAAGGGGAAAAAAGTTTTACCTAAAAGCAGTGACTTACGGTGATTCATTGGATAACACGGAAGCAAAGGTCCTGAACAACTGATGCTCAGTATTTAAACTTAAACTTGAATAATTGAAGATAAGATATTGAAACTCCTGCTTTTATAGCTTTACTAAAAACATGTAGCTGATATCTTCACTCATTTTCTAAGAAAATAAAGCAAAAAGATTTTTTTAGAGAGATTCATAATCCACTGACTTTATTGTTCGATATTAAAATTATTGCATTTTCGTTAAATATGTGTACAATTTTAATATATTTTTTTATTTTGAGGTATAGTGTGGTAAGCTTTATAGAAAACGAATTTGAAACGATATTACAGGAGATAGAGCGTAATTCAAGTGTATATAGTAAAGATGTAGCTATAACGATAGCAGATGAATTACAAGAATATAACACAAGAAGGTCAAATGAAATCAATGAATGCCGTCAATCTATTTGCCACAAAATGCAGCTGCTGAATTACGATCACAATAGAGAGATACAGTCATTGAATAAAGATTATAACAGAAAGATAAATTTGCTAAAACACAAGTCCGATAATGAGTTATTACAGGAACTGTGTAATAATGTTAATAACGGTAAACTGGAATATAATACACCCGATTACGATTGGGAATATAGGCAATATAGTGATAGTCTAAAATATAGTGAAGCAAAATTTGATATAGAATTCAAGAAATATGAGAATGAGCTCAAAAAATTAGAGCAGGAACGTCATAGTATAAAACACATGATGCATGAATATGATCAGTGGAAGAAATGCGGGTTCGATATAAATTATTTTTTTAAAGATAGCCCAAAAGAATTTACATTACTACATTTCGCTGTAAATTTTGGAGATATAAATGTTACAAAATTACTGTTAGAAGAAGGAGCAGATATTGATATAAAAGATCAAAACAAAAATACTTCCCTACATTTGGCTGCTTCCAATGGTCATACAGACACAGTAAAACTTCTAATGGAAAAAGGATCAGACCTTAGTGTAGTAAATAAAGAAGGAAATACTTCCCTGCACTTAGCTGCTTCCAATGGTCATACAGACACAGTAAAACTTCTAATGGAAAAAGGATCAGATCTGAGTGCGGTAAATAAGAACGGAGATACTCCTTTAAATATTGCTTTCTATAACAATCACACAAAAATAGTTAAGTGCCTAATGGAAGAAGAGCCAAGAATGAAAGAAGTCGTAGAGCATTTAGTGAGATGTGTAGTAGAAAGCAAGACGCACAAGTTACTAAAAGGTAGTACTTCCTTACACCTAGCTGCTATTTACGACTGTACAGAAATAGTAGAATCTTTACTGGAAAAAGGGAAAAATCCTTTATCGAAGGATATTGATAGTAAAACTCCAAGAGAGTTAGCTACAGACGAAAATTTGGTACAGATTTTTAGGGTTGCAGAAATAAAACAACAAGAATATGATGCGACCAAGTGGGGTATTGTTAGTGGTGGATCAACAGCAGCACTTGGTGCAACTGTAGCGGCAACGCTCTTTGCAACAGTATTTACAGTTGGATTTCTGCCTATAGTGGGAGCAGTTGCTGCAATTACAACATCTGCGTTAGCAATTGGTGGAGCTACATATATGGTTTTGAAGCCCAATACTGAGTAAACTCCTTTTCTCGAATGCTACCCTTAATTTCAGTAGTTAAATTAATATACTAATGAAAAAAATATATTATAATTAAGTATATTTAATCCAGTAAATCATTAAGTGAAAACAGCTCTTTCGCAAAATATCATCTCTCTTATTATGATATTGTCTGTAGCAATTGTCGATATGGCAACTGACCTATACTCAGTTGCACTACCAAGCATTGCCAATTATTTTAAAGTAGAAGGCAGTGTAGTGCAGCTTACAATTAGCTTGAATCTAGTTGGATTTGCGGTATCTGGATTAATTTATGGTCCACTATCGGACCATTATGGTAGGCGTCCAATGATGCTGATTGGTATGACAATTTTTACTTTGGCAAGTGTCATGTGTTATACAGCCGACAGTATTGCGCTCTTGATACTAATTCGCTTCATACAAGGAACAGGGGCTGGTGTTGCAGGTGTTGTTGGGTATGCAGCAATAAGGGATATGTATTCGGGTAGTGAATACTCGAGAGTAATTTCAAAGTTAAATATGGTAGTGGCACTCTCACCTGGAATAGCTCCAGTGGTGGGCAGTTATATAATTTCGCATGGGTATAGTTGGAAATTTTTGTTTTTTATTATATCACTTGCGGCAATTGCTATGCTTATTTTTATTTACTTTAAATTACAAGAAACACTCACTGTAAATAAAAATGAAACCAGTATAACTAACATAACTACTAATATCTTCAAGCAATATATATCAATATTTAGAAATTATCGTTTCCTTGGGTTTTCAATTATCCATGGATTAACTTTCATGTGGCTTTGGGCATACGTTGCTAACTACCCGTTCATATTTGAATTGATGGGCATTGAAGTACAGTATTTTGGCTACCTCATATCGATTATAGTCATATTTTACATAATTGGAACTTTAATTAATAGAAGGTATGTACCAAAAATAGGGGTTAGCAAAATGCTAATAATAGGTTTGGTGTTACCGATAATATCCGATAGTTTATTGGTATATTTTTATTTCGTGGACAAGTTGAATATATTAATTCTTCAAGTTGCCTGGATTCCAGCCAATATCGGACTTGCATTAATAATAAGCAATAACGTAACTTCTGCTTTAGAAACGATCAAAGGTATAGGGCTTGGTAGTGCAGTCCTCTCATTCTGCAATATGATGTTTGGGGCTATTGGAATATATATAGTAGGAAAATTTTTTCGCTATGGTATTTTACCAAATTTACTATTAACAATAGCATGTTCTACAATTGCGGTTCTTATGTACAGCCGGCTCAAATGTACTGAAAAACACAGGGAATAACCATTATTTGCGTGATCCAGAGCTCATGGGTTATTAATGACTTTATCATGATAATATAATTTTACAGGGGGTGAGAGCTCATAGATTATTAACGACTTTATCATAACAATATAGTTTTACAGGAGGTATGGGATGAGCAATTCAAACAGAGATATAAATGCTGGATTACGTAAGGCTGCTCTAGAAGGTAATATTGAGAAAGTAAAAAGTCTAATAAGTGAAGGAGCAGATGTTAATGCAACAAGTGAGTTGAAAGAGACTCCTCTACATTGGGCTGCTAGAAGGGGCAATCAAAAGGTAGTAGAAGTTTTACTAAATAATAGGGCAAATGTTAATGCAGTAGATGGAAATGAAAATACTCCTTTACATCGGGCTGCTGAAAATGGCCATAAAGAGGTAGTAGAAGCCCTATTGGATAAAGGGGCAAGTGTTAATATAACAGATCAAAATGGAAAGACTCCTTTACATTGGGCTGCTAAAAAGGGCCATCAAGAAGCAGTAAAAGTCCTACTGCAAGTAAAAGGAATCGATGTTAATGCTGCAACAAATCAGCAGAAAGAGACTCCTTTACATTTTGCTGCTCAAAGAAACCACGCAGAGATAGTAAAAGATCTATTGGATAAAGGGGCAAATGTTAATGCAGTAGATAAAGATGGAAAGACTCCTTTAAAATTAGCTGCTAACGAAGAAATACAAACTCTATTAGAAAACACAGCTAAATTACTTGAGGCTGCTAGAGAAGGTAATATTGAGGAAGTAAACTCTCTAATAAGTAAAGGAGCAAATGTTAATGCAGAGGATAATAATGAACAAACTCCTCTACATCAGGCTGCTGCATATGGCCGTAAAGAGGCAGTAGAAGTTTTACTAAATAATGGGGCAAATGTTAATGCAGTAGATGAACATCACAGCACTCCTTTACATCGGGCTGCTGAAAATGGCCATAAAGAAGTAGTAGAAGCCCTACTGAAAGTAAATGGGATCGATGTTAATGCACAAGATAAATATGAAGGTACTCCTTTACATTTTGCTGCTAAAATGGGCCATGCAGAGATAGTAAAAGATCTATTGGACAAAGGGGCAAGTGTTAATATAACAGATCGAAATGGAAAGACTCCTTTCAAATTAGCTGCTAACAAAGAAATACAAACTCTATTAGAAAACACAGCTGAATTACTTGAGGCTGCTGCTGAAAAGGGTCATGAGGAGGAGGTACAAGCTCTATTGGAGAAAGGGGCAAATGTTAATGCAACAGATCAAAATGGAAATACTCCTTTACATTTGGCTGCTCGAAATAACAACAAAGAGGTAGTAGAAGCCCTACTGCAAGTAAATGGGATCAATGTTAATGCACAAGATAGAGAACTCTATTAGAAAACACAGCTAAATTACTTGAGGCTGCTAGAGAAGGTAATATTGAGGAAGTAAACTCTCTAATAAGTAAAGGAGCAAATGTTAATGCAGTAGATGGAAATGAAAAGACTCCTCTACATTGGGCTGCTGAAAAGGGCCATAAAGAGGTAGTAGAAGTTTTACTAAATAATGTGGCAAACGTTAATGCAGTAGATGAACATCACAGCACTCCTTTACATGGGGCTGCTGAAAATGGCCATAAAGAAGTAGTAGAAGCCCTACTGCAAGTAGAAGGGATCGATGTTAATGCACAAAATAAATATGACGGCACTTCTCTACATTTCGCTGCTGAAATGGGCTATGCAGAGATAGTAAAAGATCTATTGGACAAAGGGGCAAGTGTTAATATAACAGATCGAAATGGAAAGACTCCTTTCAAATTAGCTGCTAACGAAGAAATACAAACTCTATTAGAAAACACAGCTAAATTACTTGAGGCTGCTAAAAGTGGTGATATTAATGAAGTAAAGCATCTAATAAGTGAAGGAGCAAACGTTAACGCAGTTGAAGATTTGTATACTCCTTTATATTGGGCTGTTAAAAATAATCACTCTACTACAGCAGAAGTTCTATTAGATAATGGAGCAGATTTTATTACTTATGACCTTTCTCGAGAACGTGACGTGTGGGATAGATTCCTAAGCATAGAAGATAAACATTGCAAGGTTTCTCTACATCTGGCTGCTAGGCTTGGCAAGTTGGAAGCAGTAAAAGATCTATTAGAGCAAAAAGCAGACGTTAATGCAGAAAATGACACAAGAGAGACTCCTTTACACTTCGCTGCTGAAAAGGGCCATAAGCAGGTGGTGCAAGCTCTATTGGATAAAGGGGCAAATGTTAATGCAACAGATAATAAAGAAGAGACTCCTTTCGATTTAACTACTGACGAAGAAATAAAAACTCTATTACAAAACACAGCTGAATTACTTGAGGCTGCTGCTGAAAAGGGTCATGAGGAGGAGGTACAAGCTCTATTGGAGAAAGGGGCAAATGTTAATGCAACAGATCAAAATGGAAATACTCCTTTACATTTGGCTGCTCGAAATAACAACAAAGAGGTAGTAGAAGCCCTACTGCAAGTAAATGGGATCAATGTTAATGCACAAGATAGAGATAACATGACTCCTTTACATTGGGCCGTTGTAAGGGGCCATAAAGAGGCAGTAGAAGCCCTATTGGGAAAAGATGGAATCGATGTTAATTTAGCAGATAAGAATAAAGATACTCCTTTACATTCTGTTCTTAAAAAGGACAACATAGATATAAATGTATTGAACGCTCTACTGGGAGCAGAAGGAATCGATGTTAATGCACAAGATGGAGGTAACAGTACTCCTTTGCATTTGGCTGCTAAAAAGAATAAGATAGATATAAACGTATTGAACGCTCTACTGGGCGCAAAAGAAATCGATGTTAATGCACAAGATGAACTTAACAACACTCCTTTGCATTTGGCTGCTAAAAAGGAAAAGGACAACATAGATATAAATGTGTTGAACGCTCTACTGAAAGCAGAAGGAATCGATGTTAATATAAAAGATAAACTTGCAGAATGGACTCCTTTACATTGGGCTGTTTTAAAGAACAAGATAGACATAGTGAAAGCGCTACTGGGAGCAGAAGGAATCAATGTTAATATAGAAGGTAAATATGGAAAAAAGACTCCTTTACACTTGGCTGCTCAAAATAACAACAAAGAAATAGTAGACGCTCTAATAAAAGCAGGAGCAAATATTAATGTAAAAGATAAAGATGAAAAAACTCCTTTCGATTTAACTACTAACGAAGAAATAAAAACTCTATTAAAAGCAGCAGAAAACCCTGGCGACGGTTCAGTGGATAAGCCATCGACGGACAATGAAGAAAATTCAGAGGAAGATGCTGGTACACGAGAGAAAGAAAAACAAGAAGGTGATGCTCAATCAGGATCAGACATTACAAGGCAAGAAGCTGATAAAACTGTAAATTCGGGAAGTGGAACACCACAAACACAACAGGGGGGACAACCCACCACCAGTGCAGGACAAGGAACTGATGTACAAGACAACGGTGTAAATCCTGTTGCTTCTACACAAACAGAAGGACAGCCGAGCTCTTTTTTTGGTAGTTTATTTAGTATACTTATGAAGCCTTTTTCATTAGTTGCATCATTTTTTGGTAGTTTTTTTTCATGGTTGTTTGGGTCTGATGAGCCAACACAATCATCATCTGAATCTGATCAACCAGTTGTATTAGAATTACCAAGTAGTTTAGAAGACAATGACATAATATAGCCAGAGGTTTACTAGATTCCAGCGTCACGCGCTGGAATGACATGGTGGTATGTATTCAAGTAGCTGACACTGGTTCCTTTATGACGGCAGTGCCCAGAGGTGTCATCCCAGTGCCCAGACACTGGGATGGCTTTGTTGCATAGCACCTTAAGCAGTGATGGTTTACGACAAATTTATGTAATGATTTCAAATTTAGCCATACCAATATCAGTGAATTTGTTGAGCAAATAGCACTTAATTAGTAATTCTTTTTCACGATTTACTTCAGATTTATTCCTAAAGCTAAATCCAAATACTTGCTTCAACCTTGAGAAAAATCCTTCTATGTAAGATCTCTTTCCATAAATTGCTTCCTTTTTCCACTCTTTTACACCATCTTGTCCATATAATTTTATTAACCTAATAGCAGCATTTCTGTCAGACATATAATCTATTTTTGAATGTTCTGCTGCATCCTTTTTTGGTAGAACTTTTGTCTTTATATCGTATTTCTTACACAATTTATAAAGTTTGTGCCTATCGTATGCCCTATCTGCATATAATGCTTTTATTTTGTGCTGAAAATTAACTTCTTCAAGCAAATCGCAAGCTCCATAGTGGTCAGAGTAGACGCCATTACTGTATCTTGCAGCTATAGCTTTTTTACTATTCACACTTAACATAACATGTAACTTTCTTACTTGCTCGTAGCTTCGGTACTTTCTATCTGCACTGTTTTCCTTACTGTGGCCAGGAGTGTTACTGTAAATGCTGATACTTGTGCTATCTATGATAATTTCAATATTTTCCATGTTGCTTTTATCAACCCTGCAATCATTTATCTTAATATTAAGTTTTTTAAACCTTCTTGATGCTTGTGAATAGCTGATAACTGCCAAATTTTTTCCTATTTGTTGCAGATATCCTTTTATAAACCCCACCGTTTGTCTTAAACCAATTCTAAAAAGATTGACAATTATATGCACCAAAATTACGACTTTATCACTGTAAATATAGTTGCCGCCCTGCATTTTTGGACTATTTTCATACCAATTTTCGATAGCTTCATCGATGTAACGAAAAATATTTCCCCTTTTTTCAAGGAATTTGTTATATTCGTTTTGGTTGCTGATTTTCATTTTCTGTGGCATATTTTTTCTTCAACAGTTAAATGGTTATTTATAATGAATTTTGTCAGTAGCCACCAGATTTTTTCGGTTGCTATGCAACAAAGCCCACTGGGATCCAGGAAACTTAATTGCAAGTAATGCATTGGGTTTGGTGAGTATGGGTTTTGCGTTATAGAATGAAGCACTTTTGGTGAATTTGTAAAGAAAACTAGATGCCAGTGTCAAGCACTGGCATGACATCATCTTGGATAACATCACGTGCTGGAATGACAAAGAAGAGTGGGCTTTCATATGGTTATGCAAGAGGTTTACTGAATGCAACCTAACTTCTCACACACACATTTTACTACGTAATCAGCGCTGATATTAAAATGCTCATAAAGTGTTTTATAAGGTGCTGATTCTCCGAAGCTTTTCATGCCAATAAATATACCGTTTGAACCTATATACTTATGCCAACCCATTTCACTTCCAGCTTCAATTGCAACTTTAATGCTGTCATTATTTAATATCGCCGCTTTATATTCATCACTTTGCTCGTCAAAAAGCCTCCAGCATGGCATAGAAACAACCCTTGTACCTATACCTTTTTCCTGCAATTTCTCCCTTGCTTCAACTGCAATTTCAACTTCAGATCCGGTAGCAAATATTGTCACTTTTAATTCTTTTGAACATTCACACAAAATATATGCACCAAACTTCGATAGATTAGCAGATTGATCGATATCAGAATGCATGTAACTTACGTTTTGCCTTGAGAGCGCAAACAGTGCTGGAGATTCTTTCTTTTCGAGTGCAATGCTAACACACTCCAGAGTTTCAACTGCATCGGCTGGTCTAAAAACATATAGATTTGGTATAGCACGCAAAGAAGCTAAATGCTCTATTGGTTGGTGAGTTGGGCCATCTTCTCCCACTCCAATTGAGTCGTGAGTCATGATATACATAACCTGCTGTTTCATCAGAGCTGAAAGACGTATAGCAGGACGACAATAGTCGGAAAATACCAAAAAAGTGCCGCCATAAGGAAGAATCGCGCCGTGAAGAGCCATACCATTCATACAAGCTGCCATAGCGTGTTCTCTCACTCCATAGTGGATATAAGAACCACTATAATTATTACTATCTATTACCTGCATGTGCTTATATTTAGTGCAATTTGACCCAGTAAGATCAGCAGAACCGCCGATTAATTCCGGCATATGTTGTGTTAAAAGTTCCATTACCATGCCAAAAGAAGATCGAGTAGCTTCGTTTGGCATTGTCTCGTGTATTTGTTTCTTCAAGTTAGCCAAAACACTATCGATATTATCTGGTAGACGTTTATCTAACCGTCTTTGAAGTTCTGCATGATACCCTGTCATCCCAGCATTCTCTTCTGTCATCCCAGTGCTTGACACTGGGATCCATTCTTTTTCTTCTTTTCTGGATTCCAGCGTCACGCGCTGGAATGACATCGTGTAATTTTGTTTTGCTCTCTCAACAGTTTTCTTCCAGGCGTTTTTCACATCTTCTGGCACATGAAATGGCTCGTAGTTCCAATCCAATTTTTCTCTCATCTGTTTGATGTCTTCCTCCGAAAAAGCACCACTGTGAGCAGAGGATGTGCCAGCACGGCTTGAAAATTTTCCGATAATGGTTTTGCAGCAGATCATTGTAGGTTTATCAGACTTTTTTGCTTGCTCTATTGCAAAGGATATGGCATCAAAATCATGGCCATCAATTTTGTCAACATTCCATCCATACGCTAAGAAGCGTTTCTCTACATCATCAGAACAGGAAAGGCAAGTAGCGCCATCTATAGAGATATCATTATCATCAAAAAGGGCTATTAATTTATTCAATTTAAGATGTCCAGCAAGTGATGCTGCTTCATGGCTTATTCCTTCCATAAGACAGCCATCCCCTAGCATTACGTAAGTGTAGTGATTGATTCTGAATTGCTTTTTAAGGATTGATTCAGCAAGTGCCATGCCAACAGCAGCGGCAAACCCCTGACCGAGCGGGCCTGTTGTTGCCTCTACCCCAGAAGTCAAGCCGAACTCTGGATGACCTGGGGTCTTGGATCCCATTTGCCTGAAGTTTTTTAGCTCATCTATGCTAATATAACCTGTCAAATATAATATTGAATATAGTAACATTGACCCATGACCGTTTGATAAAACAAAGCGATCTCTATTGAACCATTTAGAATCATCAGGATTATGATTCAGATATTTAGCAAACAAGACAGTTGCAACATCTGCCATGCCAAGTGGCATACCTGGGTGTCCAGAGTTTGCTTTTTGTACTGCATCAATTGATAAAAAACGGATGGCGTTTGCCATAGATTCCAAAGGTAGATGATTCATAGAAAAACTTAAAAATGAAGTATAAAAGATTATACCAGCAAAAACAAGTTGACACTGAGTGCTAAAATCCTTAATAATCTAGAGTTGAATCGTGAGAGTTTTTATATGACAACTGTTATCACTAGAAAGTATAGGATTAGCCGTAGACTTGGTGTAAATTTATGGGGTAGAGCTAAAGACCCAGTAAACAAAAGGAAATACCCTCCTGGTCAACATGGTATTCTTGGATTCAAGAAGTTATCCGACTTTGGTAAGCAGTTTGCTGCGCATAAGAAATTTAAGTTTTACTATGCGATTTCAAGTAAGCAGCTCAGACGTACATTTTTAGATGCTTATAACAGAAAGGGTTATACGGCTGATAATTTTATCGGTATCTTAGAATCGAGATTAAGTTCTGTTTTATACCACTCTAGTCTTGTGCCAACAATTTATGCAGCGAAGCAGCTCATATCTCATAAGCACGTTACAGTTAATGATAAGGTGGTTAACATATCAAGTTATCGAGTGAAACCAGGTGATATAATAAAAATAAGAGAAAGGGCAGCAAAAATCCCTGTAGTAGTAGAGGCTGAACAAAAACAAGAGCGCAAGGCTCCGGATTATTTAGAAGCAGATAGTAAAGAGCATTCAGTGAAATATTTGAGGTCGCCTCAATATTCTGAGGTTCCTTATTCAGCGGACATGGAAGTCAATTTAGTAGTAGAGTTTTACTCTAGATAGGTAAAAAAAGCCCGTGTGGCGGAATCGGTAGACGCAGCGGACTTAAAATCCGTGGGTTTTGCGACCTTGGGAGTTCAAGTCTCCCCATGGGCACCAATTTAACTTAGCAGATAAATACAAAAAAGTATGAAATGGCTTGATATAGAAGATATTGTAGAAGCTCTGGAGGAAAAATTTTCAGATGAGAATATAATTAGTATCAGATTCACTGAGCTTAAAAAAAAGGTCTTGAGTTTAGAGGAATTTGATGATGATGAAAAACGCTGTAACGAGAAAATACTCGAAGCCATTCAAGCAGCTTGGATTGAGGAAAGATCTTAACAAATAAGAAATAACTATCGCTATTAAAAGTTAGCGCGTGACGCTGGAATGGCTTTGTTGCATAGCAACCGAAAAAATCTGGTGGCTACTGACAAAATTCATTATAAATAACCATTTAACTGTTGAAGAAAAAATATGCCACAGAAAATGAAAGTCAGTAACCAAAATGAATATAACAAATTTCTCCAGGAAAGAGGAAATATTTTTCATTATATCAATGAAGCCATAGAAAATTGGTATGAAAATAGTCCAAAAATGCAAGGCGGCAACTATATTTACAGTGATAAAGTTGTGATTTTGGTGCATATAATTGTCAATCTTTTTAGAATTGGTTTAAGACAAACGGTGGGGTTTATAAAAGGATATATGCAACAAATAGGAAGAGATTTAGCAGTTATCAGCTATTCACAAGCATCAAGAAGGTTTAAGAAACTTAATATTAAGATCAATGATTGCAGAATTGATAAAAATAATATGGAAGACATCGAAATTGCTATAGATAGTACAGGTATCAGCATTTACAACAATACCCCTGGTCACAGCAAGGAAAATAGCGCTAACAGAAAATATCGTGGCTATGAACAGACAAGAAAATTGCATGTAATGTTGAATATAAACAGCAAAAAAGCCATAGCTGTAAAATACAGTAACGGTGTCTACTCTGATCACTATGGAGCTTGCGATTTGCTTAAAGAAGTTAATTTTCAGCATATCATAAAAGCACTATATGCAGATAGGGCATATGATAGGCACAAGTTTTACAAATTGTGTCACGAATATGATATAAAGGCAAAAATTCCACCAATAAACAATGCGGCAGAACATCCAGAAATAGATTATATGTCTGACAGAAATGCTGCTATTAGGTTAATAAAATTATACGGTGAAGATGGCGTAAAAGAATGGAAAAAAGAAGTAAATTATGGGAAAAGATCTTATATTGAAGGGTTTTTCTCAAGATTAAAGCAAATATTTGGATTCAGCTTTAGGAATAAATCCGAAGTAAATCGCGAAAAAGAATTGCTGATTAAGTGCTATTTGCTTAATCAATTTACTGAAATTGGTATGGCTAAATTTGAAATGGCTACATGATATTTATCGTAAATTACTACCAGTATAAGGTGCGATGCAACAAAGCCCGCTGGAATCCAGAAAAAAAAGAAAAATGGATCCCAGCTGGGATGACAACAAAAAAGAAGGAGTCTAAAATTCGGACACCGTATATCATTCATTTTAGACAATACTGTACTTTTTAAATCTAATTTAAAATTCACTCAGGTTAATAATAATTTAACTAATTACAATTAAAACAGCTAGAAGGTTAATTATGAGGCAAAACAAAAATTTTTGAATGGAACGACTTACTTAACAAGTGCTACGTTAAGGTAGATTGTTACATAAAAATACTGCTTTTATGGTGTGAGGCTAGAGGTTTGTAAAGTAGTTAGAAGGTTGTCATCCCAGTGTTAGCTACTTGGATTTGGCACTGAGGAAATCCAATGTAGTAGTAAACCTTACTTATTTAGTTATACTAGAAACAAAACAGAAAAATGCTCAAACGTAGCGGTCCAAAAAAATTAAAGTCTATAATTGAAAATTACGCATTAAAATGCATGAAAAATAAGATTAGCAAAAATGAAATACGTCTGATTTTAAACTGGCGAAATATAGTAGGGAAAGAAATAGCAGAGTGTACAAAACCGAAAAAGATCTCATATGCACAGAATATAAATTCGGGTGTATTGCATCTGGTAGTAACAAATGGCAGTAAAGCATTAGAAATTCAGCATATGATTTCTCTTATAATAGAAAAAATTACGATATTTTTTGGCTACAAAGCAGTATATGGTATAAAAATTAAGCAAGAGAGTATTGACTATTTGACTATATAAGGTAATCTAAGTACATAGAATAATTTGGTATATTGAAGTGAGTAGAGTTTGTGAATTAACAAATAGAAAAAAATCTTTTGGTAATAAGGTATCACATTCGAATCGTAAAACAAAGCGTACCTTTCTTTTAAATTTACATAAGGTTACGTTAACAAGTGATCTATTGAATAAAAAGTTTAGATTTCGTGTGGCAACAAGAACTTTGAGAACTATAGATTACAAAGGTGATTTAGATGCTTTTTTGCTCAACACAAGAACGATTAAACTAAGTGAGAAAGCGCAGAAGATAAAAAGAAGGTTGAAAAAAGTTTTAGTAAAGCAAGAGGTAGAGTTAGCCGTTTCAGATGCATAGCAAACCTCAATGGCTCAGAGCAAAAGCTCCGACCGGTGAAGTATTCAATGAAACTTTAAACATCGTTAAACTGCATAACTTACATACGGTATGTGAAGAAGCTGCATGTCCAAATATTGGTGAATGTTGGAATAAACGTCATGCTACTGTGATGATTCTTGGTTCTGTTTGCACTCGTGCTTGTGCATTTTGCAACGTTGCAACTGGCATTCCTGATAAACTAGACCCTCATGAACCAGAAAATTTAGCAAAAGCGATAAAAAAGTTAAACTTAAAACATGTTGTCATTACCTCTGTTGATCGTGATGATTTGCCAGATGGTGGCGCAAATCAGTTTATAAAGTGCATAGAAGAAATTAGAAAGATAACTTCAGAAACAACAATAGAGATTTTAACTCCTGATTTTTTAAATAAGAAAGGAGCATTTGAAGCAATTGCTGTTGCATCACCTGATGTCTATAACCACAATATTGAAACAGTGCCGAGATTGTATGCAAAAATAAGACCACGAGCTCGCTATTTTCATTCACTATATTTACTGAAGATGGTAAAGCAGATTAATCCTAAAGTTTTCACAAAGTCAGGGCTTATGGTTGGTCTTGGAGAAAAAAAAGAGGAAATACTTCAGGTTATGGACGATTTGCGCAGTGCTGAAGTTGATTTTATTACAATTGGTCAATATCTACAACCAACTCCAAAACATGCAAAACTTGATAGGTATGTTACCCCAGAAGAGTTTGAGCATTATAAATACATTGCTTACTCCAAAGGTTTCTTAGTGGTTGCATCAAGCCCACTAACTCGGTCATCATACCACGCTGAAGAAGATTTTAACAGGCTCAAGGCCTGTCGTTAATATTTATGTTAATTCAAATTAATTTTTACTAATTATAAAGGAGTTGAGCGACTTTACGTAATGTCTACTATAAAAATCGAGAAGAAATCACAATTAGTTAAAGAGGTATTCGATTCCGTGGCAAGTCGCTACGACACCATGAATGATATAATGAGCCTTGGAATGCACAGATTATGGAAAGATAAAATGGTAAATAGTGTGCATTTTACAAAAAACTCTAAGGTTTTAGATGTTGCTGGAGGAACTGGAGATATAGCAATAAGAATAGTAAGAAAAGAGCCAAGTGCTAAGGTTACAGTATGCGATATAAATCAGAATATGCTAAGCAGAGGACGTGATAAAGCTATAAATTCAAACCAAATTAATTTTGATTGGGTATGTGCGAACGCAGAAAGTTTACCATTTGAAGACTCCGAATTTGATTATTGCACAATAGCTTTTGGCATTCGAAATGTTTCTGATCGCAAGAAGGCTTTAAATGAGGCGCACAGGGTATTAAAACCACATGGAAAATTTATCTGCTTAGAATTTGCCCCTATGCACTATCAAAATGAGATATTTACCAAACTTTATGACTTATATTCATTTAAAGTAATTCCTAAAATTGGCAGCATAGTTGCTCAAGACGAGAGTTCTTATGAATATTTAGTGAAGAGCATCAGAGAATTTCCAACTCAGGCTGATTTTAAAATGGAAATTGAAGAGGTAGGCTTTAAGAATGTTGAGTTTCATAATATGAGCTATGGAATAGTGGCATTACACATTGGAACAAAATGAATATTAAACTCTGGTATAGAACCCTAGACTATTATCTTATCCTTCCAGTGTTTTTTTTGCTCACTATAAGCTTCATTCTTGTTTATTCAGCAAGCCCTGTAATTGCGCAGCGTCTTTCTCTACCACAGGATTATTTTATACGGCGCCATACAATTTATATAGTTCTATCACTGGTTACCTTAGTAACATTTTCTTTTCTCAACACAAGAACTATACTTAACCTCTCATTCGCAGGTTTCATTTTATTTACTATTCTAGTGGCAGCTGCGATAATACTTGGTATAGAGGTAAAAGGTGCGAAACGATGGTTACATATTGTCAAAATTTCAGTTCAACCATCTGAGTTCGTAAGGCCATTTTTTTCTGTTGTTATAGCTAGTATCTTGGCCAGTGGAATGAAGTTTAAAATGCACATATCAATCATAATATTTCTGTTAGTTTTTGTGTTGTTACTTTTGCAACCTGATTTCAGTATGTCCATGCTTTTAACATATTCTTTTATTGGTCAAATGTTTATTGCATGTATACCATTTTTATACTTTCTATGCATAATAGGAATGGCCACAACTGGAACTACAATAGCTTACTTATGCCTCCCACATATAAAGCAAAGGATTTACAATTTTGTCTTTTTTACGCAGCGCGATAACTTTCAAGTCACAAAATCATTAGAAGCATTCAAAAGAGGTCAATTAACTGGAGTTGGACCTGGTGAAGGTAGCGTAAAAACCTCTCTTCCTGATTGTCATACAGATTTTGTGTTTTCTGTTTTAGCAGAAGAATTTGGTTTGATTACGTGCTTAGCCACATTGATGTTATTTGGCATCATTTCCGCCCGCTTGCTTTACGTTGCATATAGGGAAAATGAACTACTTAATCTGTTGGTGATTCTTGGTATCTCAATTCAATTCATCACACAATTCATAATAAACATAGGGGTAACATTGAGTGTTTTTCCCACCACCGGCATAACCCTGCCACTACTTAGTTATGGTGGCTCTTCTCTTTTATCTTCGAGCATTGCACTTGGCATAATGCTGTCTTTCAGTAGAAATCAAGCTATTGCATTAAAGTTTCGTGAGCGTGTTATGCTTGGAAGGTATATGGACTAAACTTGTACCGCTCACAACTGTACGAACGTTGCGATATAGGGGTCAAGAATGATGTCATCCCAGTGCCTCTATGATGTCATGAAAGTAGCTGACACTGGAATGGCTTTGTTGCATAGCAACCGAAAAAATCTGGTGGCTACTGACAAAATTCATTATAAATAACCATTTAACTGTTGAAGAAAAAATATGCCACAGAAAATGAAAGTCAGTAACCAAAATGAATATAACAAATTTCTCCAGGAAAGAGGAAATATTTTTCATTATATCAATGAAGCCATAGAAAATTGATATGAAAATAGTCCAAAAATGCAAGGCGGCAACTATATTTACAGTGATAAAGTTGTGATTTTGGTGCATATAATTGTCAATCTTTTTAGAATTGGTTTAAGACAAACGGTGGGGTTTATAAAAGGATATATGCAACAAATAGGAAGAGATTTAGCAGTTATCAGCTATTCACAAGCATCAAGAAGGTTTAAGAAACTTAATATTAAGATCAATGATTGCAGAATTGATAAAAATAATATGGAAGACATCGAAATTGCTATAGATAGTACAGGTATCAGCATTTACAACAATACCCCTGGTCACAGCAAGGAAAATAGCGCTAACAGAAAATATCATGGCTATGAACAGACAAGAAAATTGCATGTAATGTTGAATATAAACAGCAAAAAAGCTATAGCTGTAAAATACAGTAACGGTGTCTACTCTGATCACTATGGAGCTTGCGATTTGCTTAAAGAAGTTAATTTTCAGCATATCATAAAAGCACTATATGCAGATAGGGCATATGATAGGCACAAGTTTTACAAATTGTGTCACGAATATGATATAAAGGCAAAAATTCCACCAATAAACAATGCGGCAGAACATCCAGAAATAGATTATATGTCTGACAGAAATGCTGCTATTAGGTTAATAAAATTATACGGTGAAGATGGCGTGAAAGAATGGAAAAAAGAAGTAAATTATGGGAAAAGATCTTATATTGAAGGGTTTTTCTCAAGATTAAAGCAAATATTTGGATTCAGCTTTAGGAATAAATCCGAAGTAAATCGCGAAAAAGAATTGCTGATTAAGTGCTATTTGCTTAATCAATTTACTGAAATTGGTATGGCTAAATTTGAAATGGCTACATGATATTTATCGTAAATTACTACCAGTATAAGGTGCGATGCAACAAAGCCCACTGGAATCCAGCAGATCAAGCTTTCCGCTCATCCCCAGTTATGCCTTGTTCTTCTTCCACTTCATCTATTTTAGTACTAGGCTTTAACATCATATATGTGATACCACCAACTGCTAGTGCCGCCACCGTAACTGCAACAACTGCTATTACTATAGGTATTAACTCAACTGCAACTGTTCCGGTTACAAAAAGTGTCACTGCTGCTGCAGTGCCTAATACTGCGACTGCACCACCTGCAAAAACACCTTTTGTAATTGCTGATGTAGGTTGTTTTTTTTCTGTTTCTTCCAGAAGAGGTGTTGTATCCTTATTATCATCCTTATCTTGTGTTAAATTGTTTTTTTCTTCTTCTTCCAGAAGCTTCTTTATATCACCAATTCTAGCTAAATCTTTTGGAGTTTTTCCAGAATTATTCTTTAATAAAAGATCTGCTCCTTTTTTCATTAGAACTTTTACTATATCTATATGACACTTGTAAGCAGCAAAATGTAAAGGAGTCCATCCATCTTGATCTTTTGCATTAACATCTGCTCCTTTTGCTATTAGAACTTTCACTGTGTCTATATGATCATTTCTAGCAGCCCAATGTAAAGGAATCCCTTTACATTTATTTTTTACATTAACATCTGCTCCGTTTTGTATTAGAGCATTTACTGTGCCTATATGACCATATTCAGCAGCATTATGTAGAGGAGTACTTTTAAAATTATCTTCTGCATTAACATTTGCCCCTCTATCTATTAGAGCGTTTACTATCTCTGTATAACCTACAACACTATGTAAAGGAGTCTTTCCATATTCGTTTACTATATTAACCTTAGACCCTGCGTTTATTAAAGCATTCACTACCTCTATGTGATGAGCAAAATGTAAAGGAGTCGATCCATCTCTATCTTTTGCATTAACATCTGCTCTTTTTGCTATTAGAACTTTTACTGTATCTATATGATCATTTCTAGTAGCCCAATGTAAAGGAGTCGATCCATCTTGATCTTTTGCATTAACATTTGCCTCTTTTTCTATTAGAGCACTTACTATTTCTTTACAACCTTTTTCAGCAGCCCAATGCAAAGGAGTTTTTTTATTTTCATCTACTGTATCGACTTCTGCATTGCTTTGTAATAGAACTTTAACTATCTCTGTATGACCATTTCTAGTAGCCCAATGTAAAGGAGTGTATCCATCTCTATCTTTTGCATCAACCTTTGCTCTTTTTGCTATTAGAACTTTTACTGTATCTATATGACCATATTTAGCAGCATTATGTAGAGGAGATCGTTTTAAATAACCATCTTCTGCATTAACATCTGCTCCTCTATCTATTAGAGCATTTACTATCTCTATATAACCTTTGTCAGCAGCATCATGTAGGGGAGTATATTTAAAATGATCTTTTGCATTAACATTTGCTCTATTTTGTATTAGAGCATTTACTATATCTATATGACCATGCTGAATAGCGTAACATAAGAGAACTATTCCCGATTTGCTTATTGCATTAACATTTGCTCCGTTTTGTATTAGAGCATTTACTACATCTGCATGACCATTTTCAGCAGCTAAATGCAATAACGTAAATCGATCATATGCTATTAGTGTATCATCTTTAATTTCAAATAGGTAATCTACATCAAAACTGGCCCTTTCCCAATTTTCATATTCACCTTTACCTTCTGCCTTTAATTTCCCTTTTATTTTTTCAACTATATTATCTTTATTTAAATCCTTGTCGTCATTAACGGCACTTAATATTTTTTCCCACTCTTCATGTTTTATTGCCATAGCTCTACCTACAAATTCAATAATACTTTAACTATTACACATAAAGTAAAAAAGTCAACTCATCTCTTCCAAAGGCTCTATATTAAAGATGGAAAGTCCAGAAGCAATGACGTGCGCTAAGGCTTGTACGAGTTGCAGCGGTGAGGTCTTTCTTATATTTTTAATTGTGTAATCTTCTGTGTTTGTAAATGTTTTTTCTATGCTCCACTGCAGTAATAAGTACTTTACGTTCTGAATGATTTATGCTGTAAATTATACGGTAGTTGCTAACCCTTATCCTATATTGCCCTCTAAAGCTATGACATAAAGGCTTTCCTAGATTAAAAGGATCAACTGTAAGGCGTTTCTTTATGGCCTCCTGAACCATTAATTTAATCTTTGCCGGAAGAGCTGGAATTTCTTTTTCAATAACATTTTTTAAGAATTTTATAGTGTAAGCTTTATTTCCAGATGTTTTCATCATCCTCTACTTCTTCTTCACCTTCAGAGAGGCGGTCGTCAGCTATTTTGGATAGCTCTACATCTTCTTCGAACTCTTCTTCCACTAAATCTACTAAAACTTCAGGAATAGTTTTATTTTGAATCTCTGCCATTTCTGTAAGATACTGAGCCAATTTACTGTCAAAACTTACATTAACATTGAGCTTTTTTTGACTGTGAGCCATATCTTAACCAGAAAATACTACTATAAACTATAACATTTTTACTTAATTTTGTCAATTCCTCTATTCGTTGAAAAAACAATCTTGCACAAAAAAAGTCAACTCATCTCTTCCAAAGGTTCTATATTAAAGATGGAAAGTCCAGAAGCGATGACGTGCGCTAAGGCTTGTACGAGAAACATTCTTGCAGCGGTGAGGTTTAAGTTGTCTTCCAGTATGAACCGCATGTTTAAATCACTCTTGCCATACCCCCATAAAACGTGAAACGCTTCTGCAACTTCAAGTAAGTAGAAAGTAATTCTGTGTGGCTCATAAAGCCTTGCTGCAATTTTTACCACATCTGGCCACTTTGCTAAGGTTTTTATGAGGAAGAGCTCCCCATCGGTCTTTAAAAGTGAAGGATCTGCTGTTGGGAGCTCTTTTGGAGCATTACGCATTAACGAATGAGCACGAGCATGCGCATATTGCACGTAAAAAATAGGATTGTCTTTTGACTGTTCTTTAACTTTAGCAAAATCAAAGTCCAAGACCATATCATTCTTGCGTGTTAGCATTATAAAATGAGTTATGTCCCTGCCAACTTCTTCCACTACATCTCTTGCTGTGAGGAAGTTTCCTGATCTTTTGGACATCTTAACAGGTTTGCCATTCTCAAAAAAATTCACAATATTATGCAGTTTTACCTCTATTTTTGCTTGATTATCACTCAGCGCAGAGACGACTGCTTTGAGCCTTTTGACATAACCGCCGTGGTCACTACCAAGCTCTACGATCATATTGTTAAAACCACGTGATATCTTATCAAAATGGTAAGCGATATCCGAGGCAAAATAAGTCCAACTGCCGTCCTCTTTCTTCAATGCACGGTCAACGTCATCACCAAATTTTGTAGAGCGAAATAACATTTCTTTTCTGGAAGTCCAATTTTCGCTTTCTTTGCCTTTTGGTTTCTCCAGGTACCCTTCATATACTAGACCCTTGTCAGACAATATCTTTATACTCTCTTCAATTTTGCCACTTTTTTGTAGCTCATACTCTGAAGTAAAAACATCATGACTTACTCCAAGTAAGTTCATGTCTTCCTTTATGAGTTCTAAGATAGAACTTAAAGTATAGTCTCTAATTATCTGATTATCTTGCTTTTTTAGAAGCTCTTTGCCATATTTTTTAGCCAGCTCCTCCCCTATCGGTTTTAAATATTCACCTGGGTATAAACCTTTTTCAATGCTAATTTCTTCTCCCAGAGCTTCCTTATACCGCAAATATACTGACTTTATTAGTGTATCTATCTGCGCTCCAGCATCGTTAATATAGTATTCCTTAGTAACTTTATAACCAACTTTTTTCAATAAATTTGCCAGAACGTCACCAAATACTGCCCCTCTTGCATGACCAATATGCAGTGGACCAGTTGGATTTGCAGATACAAACTCAACATTGATGGCCTGATTGTTCCCTATATCTAGGGTACCAAACTCTGTTTTTAGCTCATTTATTTGTTTTAAAATTCCATGCCACACTTCTATTTTTAAGTGCATGTTGATGAAACCAGGGCCTGCTATTTCCACTTCTGCAATTTCATCAAAAGGTTTAAATTCTCTTGCTAAGATCTCTGCAATTTCAATGGGATTCTTCTTTTCATGCTTTGCAAGCACCATAGCAACGTTTGTGTAAATATCTCCATGTGCTCTATTGCTTGGAGGCTCTACGATAAAGTTTGTTGCATTCGTGCTTATAACACCCCTTTGCTTCAACTCATTTAATTTGCTGGAAATTAGAGAGGAAACCTGTTTAAAAATGTTCATCAACTAGAAAAATTATGAAAACCTCCAACAATATAGCGAATAAGTGGGGCTAGTTGAAGGTTTATCTTATCTCTATTCTTTGTTTGGTGTAAGGCGACCTTTTCTGGGTCGAAAGACCCAGAAAAGTTATGGTTTATATTAAGTCGTTATTGCTAGTATAATAAGAAGCGTTATTGTTCTCATTTTCATATATACTTGTTGCACTTGTTGCCATATCGGACTTGAGCATCTGGTCATTAAACGCAGGAATTTTTAATATAATCGTTTTATCTCCAGCATCCCAAATGGATTCGTTCAGTGTTTTAATGCACTTCTTGCAGGCTTCACCATTACCACAATCCTCTATCGATTTAGGTCTACCATCATCTTTAAGGTAACGCTGACATACAGCATAATGCTGATCAGTTTCTTCACCATCTTTATTTATTATCTTTCCTGTTTTGTAATTAACAAGCAACAGCGGCATACCCTGCTTCGTAATTATATTTTGTTCTTCCGATCCCATTTGAATAGGTTTACTAACAAGGTTAGGACATTCTTCATTAAAGAAGTTTTTGCTATATTCTTTAGTGTCGTAACTGCTCTTTGCAGAATAACAAAGACTTTTAGTCTCTGTGTCACTCTTGCAAACGGAGTCATTGGGAAGTTCTGTATACTTTTTACACCACATGTTGCTAGGGCTACCCCACGCATAGTTAATATCATCTGAAAAAGCAAGCTTAAAATTATGTGCTGAATATGGAGCATTTGCACCTGATTTTATGTGTTCCATAATTTTAGGGTTATCAAACATCTCAGGATACAGTTTCTTTAGTATATCTAATGTATTAAAAGCATAATGACCTACCTGATTCTCAGGAGAGTATTTATAATAGCCAGAGTAAGCTCCGCATTTGTTAATTATAGCGTGTTCTGGAGTGATTACTTTAGGCATAATAATAATACCATCTTCAGGAGGACATTCTTTATCAATATTACCTTTGACTTCCTCAATTACAGTATCTTTAATAAATTCTTTTAACTTGTCCTTTATTTTATCCTCTATCTCCTTCTGTATTGCATCCCTATCACATTTACAATCTATCTCATCCTTTATTTCGTCTTTTATTTTATTTTTCATTTCCTCCTTAGTCTTATCATCAATTTCACATTTAAGGTCTTTCTTCAGTTCATTCTTAATATTTTCCTTCATTTCACCCTTAGTCTTATCATCAATTTCACATTTAAGGTCTTTCTTCAGTTCATTCTTAATATTTTCCTTTATTTCACCCTTAGTCTTATCATCAATTTCACACTTAAGGTCTTTCTTCAGTTCATTCTTAATATTTTACTTTATTTCACCCTTAGTCTTATCATCAATTTCACACTTAAGGTCTTTCTTCAGTTCATTCTTAATATTTTACTTTATTTCACCCTTAGTCTTATCATCAATTTCACACTTAAGGTCTTTCTTCAGTTCATTCTTAACGTTTTCCTTTATTTCACCCTTAGTCTTATCATCAATTTCACACTTAAGATCTTTCTTCAGTTCATTCTTAACATTTTCCTTTATTTTACCTTCTATCTCCTTCTGTATTGCATTCTTATCACATCCACCGGTCTTATCCTTGTTGATTACCAGCGGCATATTATTAGTATCACATATTCTAAGTGGTCGGTGATGTATATAGCTTTTACCCTGTTGACATGGATAAAAAAGGTTATTTTTTAACATAGTATACCTCCATTGGTAAGTCATGATTATTAAAAATTAATTAATAAGTAGAGGTGCAGTGAATACCCACCTCTGTAGTGCTCCTAAATAACTTCAAAAGTATCTTCTGGTACTGACATCTCTTCAGAAAAAAATGCTGTTACTTTACGTGAATCTGATATGGAAGAATTTATTGCATCCACACAAGCTTTACATGAAGCATCGCTATCACATCCTCCTATGAGTTTATTGTTTGGGCCAATTTCAAGATCGTTTTTAGTTTCTTCTATAATTTTTTGACATTCTTTAAAATTTTTACCAGTAGATTCCTTAGTAGTGGCATCAAGAATCTCGCCTGTAACTGGGTTGATTAGTATTGCAAGCTTTGAAAAGTCAATTGGTTCTTTAGGTTTAGGTTCAGGCTGTGGACAAGGTGGTATACGTATGTTAATGGTGGTAGGGTTGCATGGTTCAAAGCAAGGATGGTGGTTCCATAGTTTGGGAGTGCAAGTTGTATGTGTAGGAATACACGGATGCACGTGTGCACAATTTCGTGGTTCAGAGGTGTAAGCCGTGTATGGAGAAGCGTATGATTGTGAAAAAAGATTGTAGTTCATAATAGTTTCCTTAGTAATTAAAAATTACTATAATTATAGTATATAATAGTTAAAATAATAATAATTTAAAGACTAAAATTAGCATACACACAATCCTTAACTTACAGTACATTTCAAAATACGACTTTAATGTAGCAGATATTAGAGTTAAAAGTTTTACTATGGTAGAATAATGATAAGATTCCAAGAAGAAGCTGTCAGTAGTCAAATTAGTTGTGTTGCTGAAATAAATTGTGATAGAACTGCTATAGCCACTGCGAATAACAAGCAAGTTCTTGCTTATCTTCTCAAGCAAAATATGAAACACATGGGTTGAATAACACCCATGTGCTCTTGGAAGCACGTATAGCTAGACATGCATTTATGAGTTGTTTAAAAACAATCTTCTAATAAAGAAACCCAAATTCATCACAAGGATTATGACATGTGTCATAATAGTTATGATATGAGTTAAAATGATTGTGGCACGAATTAGTAGCACAAGGCGCGTATGCAGGTGCACAAGCTTGTGCACAGTTCGATACTGGTGCTGGTAAAGCTGGCAAATTATAACTCGTAAATGGTAGTTTTGGTAAATTACTGCAATGAGAAAACATAATAATCCTTAAAAAAATACTATGATGTTATTATAAATCACAATAATTAAAGATTTAATAATTGTGATTATAAATCTAGCATATCAACTAACGGTATGATTTAAATTTTCTTTCAATTCCACTGTATCTTCGCCAGTTTTGCATATAGCCCGTCTTTACTCATTAGAGAGTCATGAGTTCCTACTTCTTCTACTTTTCCATGATTAATTACTATAATCTTGTCAGTTTTAAGTGCGGTTGATAATCTGTGTGTAATTACGATTGTTGTTCTGTTTTGCATTAACTTGCTCAATGCTTTTTGCACGAGGTTTTCACTTTCATAATCAAGTGCGGAGGTTGCTTCATCCAGTATTAAAACCTGAGGGTTTTTGAGTATGGCTCTTGCTATTACAATACGTTGTTTTTGTCCTTCAGAAAGTTTTAACCCTCTTTTTCCTACAAATGTATCAAATTTATCAGGCAGCTTATCAATAAATTCCATCGCATAAGCACCGATAGCTGCTTGCCTTACTTCCTCATATTCAGCACCCGGTTTGCCATATAGTATATTTTCCATTATTGAGCAAGAAAATATCATGTGATCTTGTGGCACTAAGCCAAACAACGATCTGAGGTCATTTAGCGCAATTGACTTAATATTGTGCCCATCGATAGTAATGCTACCTTTGTTTGGATCATGAAAACGGAGCAGAAGCTTTAAAATGGTGCTTTTACCACTGCCAGATGGTCCAATAATTGATACTGCTTGACCTGCCTCTATAGAAAATGATACGTTATCTAATGCTGGCTTATCAGCATAAAAAAATGTTACGCCATTAAACGAAATTCCTTTTTGAACACTACAAATTTTTATAGGATCGTCGGGATCTGCTATAGAGCTTTTCATATTTTTAAATTCAAATAAACGCTCTACTATTCCAAGACCTCGTTGTAAATCACTGATATTATTGCTCAAATTATTTATAGCTCCTGCTGCGAGCGCTGAATAAAACACAAATGAGGAGAGTTCTCCAATAGTTATATTATTGCTTAAGACTTCTTTAATACCAAAAAAGAGCAAAACAACTAGTGAGCCTATCACACACGTGATAACTAGAGTTACTAGAATAGCACGCAAGAGTACTAATTTTACGTATGATTTTGATACTGAGTTTAAATACTCCTTAAAACGGGTTTTTTCATTTTCTTCGAGTACAAACGATTTAATAGTCACTATAGATCGAAAATTTTCCTCACTAAATGACGCAAGCTCACTTAATTTATCCTGGGCAAAGCGTGCATAGCTACGCACTTTTTTTCCAAGTGAGGTCATGATAATGAGTAGTATAGGTATTATTGCGGCTGCATACGCAGTTAGTTGTATATTTGTATATAATAACATGGCAACACTACCAATCAGAATCACAAAATTTCGTAATATGGTTAGTAAGCTGCTGTTTATTATTGATTGCAGCACAGAGGTATCAGTAATTAACGCTAAGATAACATCTTGTACGCCTGTGTTCTCAAAGAAACTTGGTTGCAAGTCAGTGATACTGCTATATAAGTCATATCTGATTCTTGCGATAACTTTCTCGCTGCTAATGCCAATGAAATATAACCGAGTAAATGCAGTGAGAGAAATGGCTAAAACTATAAGTATTGCAACTAATAGTTTGGTAGTAAAATCGTGCTCTGTACCAGAATCAATTATATTGCTTAAGCCTCTGCCAAAGAGGAGGATCGTTAAGGCTGAAAATAAAACTGCAATAAAAGCTATGATGAAATAAGATAGATTAGGCTTTATATAGTAAAATAACTGCCTAATATTAGATCGCATCGTATTTTGAAGTTCCTAAAGTTAAGTATATAGATTTTAGTTTCAGGGGAAAGGGGAAAGGTGTAGCACAATAGCTAACGTCATACCGCCGCGGTATCTCTAGATCCCGCTAACAAGCAGTGGGACGACAGCAGTCCTACGTCATACCGCCGCGGTATCTCATCAGCTAACAAGCAGCGGGATGACGATTGTCAGGCTAGCTGTCATCCCAGTGCCCAGACACTGGGATCCAGGAAAGTTTGCTTGTTTACAAGCAAACTAGCATAGAAAGTGGTTACAACGTTTTCGATGAGATTATATGGAAAACTGGATTCCAGTGTCAAGCACTGGAATGACATCACAGGGGCACTGGAATGACACCTCTCTTGGGCTCTTTTAGCTATAAACATTAAGAAATTTACCAAACGAAAAAAAAGGCAAAAGAAGCCCTAGTAATTGTCTATTTTCAGTATTGGCGTTTTTTTAAGTCTTAAACACTGCAATTTAGCTGCTTTTAAATGCAACTCACCTTTGTTTAAATGTTTAAGAAATTTACTAAGCAGAAAAAAAGGCAAAAGAAACCCCGTGTTAGCTAGTTGTCACTCTCTAATCCTGCAAATTGGCGTACTATACTGTCTTAAACGACTTATAAGCGCGTTTCAGCTTATATAGGTAAAAACCTAGAAATATTGTGAAGACATAAGGTGCACATAGTGCAAAAAATTAAAAATAAGACGCCAACTACGTTGTTTTCTTGCTGTTTAATCTGCACAGATGAAGATAACTGAATACCTTCAGTTTCATGATAAGGGGGCTGGCGGAGTTTGTCAAGTAATTCCGTTCCTTATGGGTAAAAAAAGAGAAACTCTAAGTTGTAGCCGCACGATGTTTCTCTTTTCTGCTGTTGATGATTATTTCGCCTATTGTAACTGCTGCTAAAATAAAGCAGTAATATACCTGTGTTAATAAAGAAACAGGTGATACAAAGGCGATGCTACCTGCCAGCAATAGTTGAGAACCATAAGGTAAGATACCTTTTGTAGCACAAGCAAAAACATCTAATAAGTATGCACTGCGGTATGGTGCAATATCGTGTTTCTGTGCGAGTCTTTTTGCAATGCCACCACTTAGTAAAATAGCAATGGTATTATTGGCAACCAAGGTAGTAAACATAGACGCAATTCCTGCTATCACAAATTCAGCTTTAGTTTTTGTGATATTGCTTTCATCGATGAGTTTATGCAACGCTTTTTGACCTTGTTTGTACATTATATGGCTCAACCCACCGATAAATAGAGCAAATATCATTATCTCGTTTACTTTTTTGAAACCGTCATACACGTCATGAGGAAATTGAATGATAGCATAGTCAAAAAAAGTTATTCCTAGCACACCAGCAATAATTATGTTTACAGTTATTGTTACTAAAGTGGTGACTTCAAGCAGCCCCATGATTATTAAAGAAATGTAAGGAATAATTTTTATTATAGAATAATAATCTAAATTTGATATAGAAATAATTTTTGTACTACTTGAAATTACTGCCAGATAGGTGAGTGTTATAATGCTGGCAATAATTGCAACTTTAGAGTTCATTTTAAGTTTATCTTTTGCTGAAGCTCCCTGTGAAGAAACAGATGCAATGGTGGTATCAGATATCATCGAAAGGTTATCGCCAAATACAGCACCACCTACTACAGTTGCAGTTCCTATTTCAAGACCAAAAGCTCCACTTTTTGCCAGATTAACAGCTATAGGTACCATCAGCGCAACAACTCCCATAGATGTACCAATCGCAGTTGAAATAAAAGCAGAAGCCAAAAATACTCCAGGAAGTAGTAATCGTGCTGGAAGGAAATTAAGAATTAAATTAGCAACAGTGTCTGCGCTACCAATTGATTGAGTAACCGCAGAAAATGCTCCGGAAAATAGAAAAATCAAGCACATAGTAAGGGTATTTTTGTCACCCATGCCCTTGATAGCAGTATCTATGTTATGTTGAATTTTATTTGTACCACGTGAGACAGCAAAAAATAGTGCTGGTAACAAGCATATTACTGGTGAAACCTGATGAAGTGGATTATCAGTTCCGATAAAAGAAAAATAAGCACCACTTCCAAGGTATAAGATTAAAAAAATGATCAAAGGGACAAAAGCTGTCATTTCACTGTACCTCAAACTTACAACTATAACTAATTAAGTGGTCTTAAGCAAGTTTGGTTTTCACTAGTTCTACAGGAAGTTAATAGCAGAGTTTTAAACTTCATATTTAATCTACTAAATAAATAGCACATGTAGCCGAAGAGTTTATATCTTGTGCTATACTTTATTTTATGTCATGCAAACAGCTGATATTAGCATACATCCAAATAAAGTAATGGAGAATATAAAAACCATATCAGTAGAAGACGATAACGTTAGGCTGGATAGGTACATCAGAAGAATCTTTCCTGATCTAAAGCAATCTGTAATTGAAAAATCTTTAAGGAAAGGATTAATCAAAGTTGATGATTGCAAAGCAAAGTCTAGTGACAGAGTAAACTCTGGGCAAACTATAACGCTGAAGCACTTGAATTATATTGAAAACGCTAATTCTGATCGCAAATATAATGAAAAGTTAGTGAATCTGCTAAGAGAGAACATATTATATGAAGACGAATATATATTAGCTATAAACAAACCCGCAGTGGTCATCGTTCAAGGTGGCGTAAAAGTAAAGATTAGTATTAGTGATTTGCTTGACCAAATAAGAGAGGGAGAAACATTTAAAATTGTCCATAGGCTAGATAGAGATACGAGTGGAGTGATAATATTCGCACGCAATGCTAATGTTGCAAGATACCTTATGGAGGAATTTAAAGGACGAAGAGTAAAAAAAACTTATTTAGCATTGACTTCTGGCATACCGAGCAAGGATAGTGGAATAATAGACTATCCATTGGCGAAAAAATATATTTCTGGTCAAGAAAAGGTAGTTGTTGATGAAAATTCACCTCAAAATGCCATTACGCATTTTTCAATTATAGCAAAATCCAAACACAATGTTGCTTATTTAAAATTACAACCAATTACCGGCAGAACCCATCAGTTACGTGCACATTTAGCTCATATAAATTGCCCTATTCTTGGTGACGGTAAATACGGTGGTAAAAAAGCTTTTATTGATGGAGTAGCAAGTAAAATTCACCTTCATTCACATTCTTTATCTTTAAAATTACCAAATAATAAAGAAATCACTATTACCGCTCCTATTCCTAAGCACATTGAAAAGTCTATTGAAGCGCTATTTTTCGACTGAAACGATTTCACCAATCAACTTTTCTGTCTTTGGCTTTGATTTGAAGCACAGATATTAGGCTAATTAATGCGCAGGCAGTAAGATAAATGCCTGCTGCAAGTTTTGTTTCGGTTTTTTCTATAAGCCATATGCATACAGATGGAGAAAGGCCGCCAAAAATTCCTGCAGATATGTTATTTGCGAGGCTAAAGCCCGTGCACCTAACTTTCGTTGGAAATAACTCGCAGACAAGAGAATTATATATTCCAAAAGATGCACCTATCGGTACGCTTATCAATAGAAAAGTGAGCGTTACAATATAGTGGTTATCATATGATAATAGCGAAAGTGCCGGCAAACCGGCGCAAGCTAGAGCTACTAATGTAGGAATCATTACATTTTTTCTTCCAACTTTATCAGACAGTATTGCAAACAGCACTGCAGACGCTCCAAATGTAATTTCAACTATAATCCTTACTACATTTTTAATATTGATGCCTGAGAGAATAAGTTCTTTTACAGATATGTTGTAAAACATGATTGCTGAATAAACGATTGCATTTTGAGCAATACCAAGTCCAATTGCTATCACAAATGCTTTTTTATAGTCCCTGATTAACTCTAAAAATGGAGAATTAGATAAGCTTTTATTTTGATCGTGCACTTTATATGCTAAGCTCTCTTCCATTATATATCTTGCTAAAAAACCTATTATGCCCATAATGAAACAGAAATAGAAAGGCAATCTCCAGCCCCAAATTTCATAATTTTCACCTGTAAACTTTTTGCAAACAGCTATCATTACAAAGCATGTAAGAGAACCAAGAGCGCCGCTAAAAGGTTTCATGCTTCCTAAAAATCCTAGATTTTTTTTATCGCTTGAATGCTCTATTAAAAAGGCTGAGTTGATACTTGTTTCTCCACCCGCTGCCATTCCTTGCATGATTCTACACAATAGAAGTAGTATAGAAGAAAATATTCCTATTTCTTTATACCCAGGTATAACTCCAATTACAGTAGATGGTATTGAAACTAATATCACTGAAGTAAGTAAAACTTTCCTTCTACCAGATTTATCTCCAATGTAGCCAAAAATAAATGCACCAAGTGGCCTAAATCCAAAGCCAACTGCAAAGGTACCGAGAAATTTGATTGTGCTTAAATAATTACTTTCTGAAGGAAAAAAAACGTTGCTTATTATATGCGTTAAAACTCCAAACAGAGTTACTTCATACCATATAATCATATTGCAGATTATGCTTGATAGTATTGCCTTTTGGATATTATTCATGATTTTCAATTTGCCATAATGTAATATGCTATTTGCTTCGCTATAAAATTTTTCATTCAATGACCTGCAAAAACAGTTCACGTAAATGTTTATTGTCCACTTTGGAAGGGGCGCCCATTAGAACATCTTCACCTTGCTGGTTCATAGGAAAACAGATTACTTCACGAATATTTAGCTCATCAGCAAGCAGCATAACCATTCTGTCAACCCCTGGTGCTATTCCGCCGTGAGGTGGTACTCCAAATCTGAATGCACGCACAAGTGCACCGAATTTTGTATCAACTTCTCTCCGGCTATAACCTGCAATGGCAAAGGCCTTATACATGATGTCCAGTTTGTTATTGCGAATTGCTCCACTTGACAACTCTATTCCATTGCAAACAAGATCATATTGGTAAGCAAGGATATCGAGTGGATTCTTTTCCTCTAAATCCTTCAAGCCGCCGTGTGGCATAGAAAACGGATTATGAAAGAAATCAATTTTTTTGCTTTTATCGTCATACACAAAATATGGAAAATCAATGATCCAACAAAACTTGAAGATATTATCATCTATAAGACCTAATTCTGACCCTAAAAGAGTGCGCACTTTTCCTGCAATTGTTGCTGCCTCATTCTCTTTGTCAGAAGCAAAAAACACACTATCTCCAGGCTTTACATTCGTTATTTCTCTTATGTGGTTTAGCCTATTGTCATCAAGAAATTTAGCAATTGGGCCTTTCGCAGTACCATCTTTATAAAACGTTATATATCCAAGACCCTTAGCACCGAATTCTTTTTGCGCATGTTCTATTTTTTTATCAAAGAAGCTGCGTGGTTCCTCTGCTGTTTTAGGTGCAGGGATGGCTCTCACTACCATACCACGCTCAATATTGCTTTTGAAAATATTGAACCCTGAATCACGGAAAATTTCTGTAACATCGCTGATTAATAGTGGATTGCGCAGATCTGGCTTATCAGAACCATATTTGAGCATTGCCTCTTTATATGTAATACGTGGAAAATCTTTATCAACAGACTTACGAGAAAATTTAGCGAACACTTTATATAAGGTAGACTCAATAATCTGAAAGATGTCTTCTTGAGTCACAAAAGACATTTCAAGATCTAGCTGATAAAACTCTCCCGGAGAACGGTCAGCCCTTGCGTCTTCGTCACGGAAACACGGTGCAATTTGAAAATATTTATCAAACCCTGAAACCATAAGCAATTGCTTAAAAATCTGTGGAGCTTGTGGCAATGCATAAAATTTACCAAGATTTAGTCTGCTTGGCACCAAATAATCACGTGCACCTTCAGGAGATGAAGCAGTAAGTATTGGAGTCTGAATTTCCAAAAACCCTTGCTCTATCATGAGCTTGCGGAGTTCTGCAATAATTTGTGAGCGCAGAATAATATTGTTGCGGGCTTTTTCACGCCTTAAATCAAGAAACCGATATTTAAATCTCATATTTTCTGGGTATTCTTGTTCGCCAGCAATGCTCGCTAATATACTTCTCTCTTCTTTCGCTATTTCTTCATCACGGTGGAACTCGACTTCCGATTCAACGTGCAAATTGCTAACTACAACCTCAATTTCCCCGGTTGCGATAGAGGTGTTTATCGTATCTTCAGTTCTAGCTTTGACTATCCCTGTAACAGTGATTACACTTTCTGATTTTAAATTTGAGATCTCATCAAAAAAGTCTTTGTCATTATTAAATACTAGTTGAGTAATTCCATAGAAGTCTCTTAAATCAACAAAGATTAGGTTACCATGGTCGCGCTTACGGTATAACCATCCAGAGAGGGTAACTTCCTTTTCTACGTCGTTCTTCCTTAATTCTTCACACGTGTGAGTCTTGTAGCAGTTCATATTTGTTTCACTTCAAAATTCTTTAAAAAGTATAGAAATAAACCTTACTACATACAAGCCCATTCATTCGGGTATAGCTAAAGTAATTCAGGTTTACCTATAATTTGATAAGCGTAAAACTCGTCATTCCGCTACGTGTTAGCGCCGCGGCGGTATGACGTAGGAAGACCTGATCTGTAGCTGTATTTGTCCAATTTACGAAATAGAGCAGTATTACTTTTATACTGTCTTTACCCGCAAAAAAATTGCACAATTTCTATAATTATGGTATAATAATAAGGGTATTTTTAATGAATTAGATACAGGAAATGCCACTTGCACAGATCATAATATATAGCATAACGTTACTTGCTGTAGCTACAGTATTTCTCTTTTTGAGAAAAATATACAAAAATCGCATTAGAAAAATCATATTTCCTAGAAAAGTTTTTAAAGAGGAGTGGGAAGAAGACAGAAAATTCAATGAATTATATCAAAAAAATAAGCAAAAAGAGTTGCTGAAACAACAAGAAACGCTACGCGAGAAACAAAAAGATGTGCAAGTTTATAAAGAAGATCCAGAAATAGTTGACATAGCAAAACCGGTAGGTAAATGGACAAAGATGGTTATGATGGGTAATGGTTTAATGCAGCGTTTTGCACAATTGATACATAGAGAAGGCGGCCAGAAAGGATTTTGGGAGCTGTTTGTAAAAGCTCAGGCTTCAACTCAAGGTAAACATAAGGGGAAGGGCAGATAATCCATGCTTGAATGTGAAAATTTATCCTGCGCTCGTAATAACAAAGTATTATTTAAACATCTTAGCTTTAAAGCTGAGCCAAAATCAAAGATTCTAATCACTGGTCCAAATGGTAGTGGTAAAACCAGCTTAATTAGAAGTTTATCTGGACTTTTGCCGCCGGTATCAGGCAATATAAGGCACTGCGGAAAAGACATATATGATGATCCAAAATCCTATATACCTTCTATGGTCTACGTAGGGCATAAAAATGCCTGCAAGGATAGCTTAACTGTTACTCAAAACATAGAATTCTGGGCAGGAATACGAAATACTAGGGAATTGATTGTGGCAGCTGTTTGTTGCTTGCAGTTACAGCCTGTACTTAATATTAGATATGGCGAACTTTCTGCAGGCTGGAGAAGAAGAGTTGCGCTTGCCCGCCTCTTGATTTCTAATGCAAACGTTTGGCTGATAGATGAACCATTTTGTAATCTTGATAGTGCGACGTGTGAATTAGTGCTGAACCTAATCTCAATACGCTCTGAGCAAAATGGTATAGTAATTATTACAGGACATAGCTCTACAGAGCAATTGTGTGATTTTACAACGATCGATATACGCGATTTCAATAGACTTCTTGCATAGTTTTTGGCAGCGCGTTGAGAAACGAAAAAACTTACTTGACACCCTTCGCCAGCCCCCTTATCATGAAACTGAAGCTATTTATTTATCTTCTCTGTACAGATTAAATGACAAAAAAACTCAACGTATTTGGCGTCTCATGTTTAATTTTTTGCACTATGTGCACCTTATGTCTTTATCAAATTTCTAGGTTTTTACCTACACAAGCTGAAATACGCTTATAAAGCATTTAAAACATCAAAAAACGCCAACTTAAAAAATGGATAGTGAATAACTAGCTACCCTAGGGTTTCTTTTGCCTTTTTTTCTGTTTAGTAAATTTCTTAATGTTTATAATTTAGATTAGTTGCATTTAAAAGCAGCTGAATCGCGGTTATTAAGTGTTTAGAATAAAAAAACGCCATACTTGAAAGTATAATGTAAGTAACTAGCCAACCACGGGGCTTCTTTTGCCTTTTTTTCCATTTGGTAAATTTCTTAACGTTTATAGCTAAACGACAATCGTCATCCCGCTGCTTGTTAGCGGGATCTAGAGATACCGCGGCGGTATGACGTAGAAAAACTGAGCCTGCACTAGCTATAGGCGTGAGAAAGGGGATCGTTTTCACTTACTTGCTTAACAGATTCTATAGAATATTCAGAATATATAAAGCGAGCTAAATTCAAAATACACAGCGCGATTAATATTGGTAGTCCTATGTTCAATGCTAACCCAATACTTTCTCTTTTTTCTGGTGGCACTAATCCTTTTAACATTGACACTTTTCCTAACGGAAAATGCCATAAGCAAAGTGTTGATGCAGATGCTACTATTATAAATAGACAAAAATAAGCCTTTTTTGAGGAAAATACAGTTTTTAATGATGATTTGAGTGTAATGTTAGTAGGTGGTAGAGTTTTAGCTTCATTTGTTGCTGGTGAAAGATCTTTAATTGGTAAAGGGTTTGTAGATTTATGAGGAGTATTTTCATGTTGTGGAGAAGGTTGTTGTATATAAACACCTGAAACTAATTTGAGCAATTGCTCTTTTTTTCTATATACTTGCTTTTGTAAATATTCTTTTGGAAAAAAAGACTTGCCAGCTGGTTGTGGTATTTCTAATACTTCTGATATCTCACCTGACTCTAATATTTCATGTAATTGTTTATCTTGAAAGTAAACAATATTGAATACTGAGCTGAAAATATTGCAAAATGTTTCTGGATCTTGATTTTTGTATCCACTCATCACTTCAATAAATATTTCATCGAGTTTTTTCCCCCTGTGCTCAATTTGGTTATCTATCATAGCTACTCTAGCATCATTTCGTGCTTGTTTTATGGTAGATTGTTTTTCTTCTTCTGGTAGTTCTTGAGATTGCTTTTTCGATTTTTTTCTATTAGCTTTAAAATACTCTGTGTGCGAAGTAGTTTTACCTACATTCTGTTCTGCTTCTTGAGGTATTGGATTTTCTATACTACCCCCTGTCATCCGAGTAGCTTGACTACTTGGATCCATGTTTCTTTTTTCCTGGATTCCAGCGTCAAGCGCTGGAATGACACCAAATAGTATATTGTTGCTCTGTATAGAAAATTTTGGCAATTGTTGAGAAAAGAATTGTGACGTATTAAAAAGATTGGGTAGACAGAAAAAAGATCTAAACCAGAAAACGTTTTCATGCATTGCAGCAACTGCTATCGAAGCGCGTGTAACTTGTTTTCCATTATTTGTTACATCGAAGCCAAATGAGCCTGTAACTGGTACGATTTGTCTATTTTGTGCATTTTTTTTGTTAATTTCACTCTGTTCTTTTTTGTCTTCATTTTCAGTTTTTTCTGCATGTTTTGACTTTTCGTTTAAAAATGACCCAATTTGGTGCAAATTATCCAGGTTAATGTCTTTAGCATCTGTTTGTAGTGTTATTGTTACTCCTTGTAAGAGAATTTTAGATGGAGCATTATTTATGAATTCTTCTACAGTTTTATAACTGTTAGTTTTACGGTAGTGATTATATAATTCACTGCTTTCTTTCGGCACTTTCATGTTGACTGTAAAATTTTTTTCCTGAGGAAGGCAGATTTTGAAAAAATCAATTAAAGGGTTTATTCTAAATAATCTTATATTAAAGGTGTCTTTATCTGTTGCTGTTAGCTCAAATGAAAATTTTTGTATATTGCTTTCAATACTTCTCGAGCGAATAGTACTGATCTTAATTGTTTCGCTAGAAAATGCTTTACTTATGTTTTTGGATTTTTCCTTAAAGAGCTTAGGTAAATCCTCTATTTTATACTTATTCTTAGTTTCAGTGTTACTGTTGTGCATAGTTGATACAGCAAATTTATCAACACAAAGGTAAATAAAAAAGATTAATCGGTCAATAAATTAATAATCAGAATAGGGCAATTTTTCGGATTGTTGATGATATTTAAAATTTCACTATAATGAAAGTTTAAGCCAGCATTTTAAGATGAATAAAGAGTTATTAGATGACATACTTTCACTTGAAGATAAAGCAGTTTCCGAAATTGAGAATGCTTCTTCTTTGCAAGATTTAGAAAAAGTTAGGCTATTATATTTGGGAAAAAAGGGTGTAGTTAGAGCTTATTTTGATAACTTAAAAAAGATAGAAAATGCAGAGAAAAAGCGTGATTTAGGCGCAGTTATTAACGCTTTACGTGATAAGATAGATCATCTTATCATGAATAGGGAAAATGTACTAAAAACAGAAGAAGTTAACTTTAAATTGCAGAACGAGGCAGTTGATATTACGTTGCCCGTTAGACCAGAAAAAATTGGCAAGATCCATCCACTCAGTAAAGTTATAAATGAAGTAAAGCTTATTTTTGCACATATGGGTTTTAAAGCAGTTGATGGCCCTGACATTGAAGATGAATTTCATGTATTTGATGCACTGAATACTCCAAGTCATCATCCTGCACGAGAGGAGCAAGATACCTTCTACTTAAAGAATAAAATAAACGATAAAAGAATGGTACTGCGCACTCACACCTCATCTGTGCAGATTAGAACCATGGAAAAAACAAAAAATTTCCCAATTAAAATAGTAGCCCCTGGTAGGGTATACAGAAATGACTTTGATGCAACTCACACTCCTATGTTTCACCAGATAGAAGGGTTATATGTCGATGAAAACGTCAATATGGGCCAGTTAAAATTTACTATTCATCACTTCCTTAATAAGTTTTTTGGAGATAAAGGGCTGAAGATACGTTTTCGTAATAGTTTTTTCCCTTTTACCGAACCTTCTGCAGAGGTGGATATAAGTTATAAAGGTAGTAAATGGATAGAAGTGCTTGGATGTGGTATGGCGCATCCAAATGTCTTTCAAAATGTTGGAATAAACTGCACTAAATACAATGGTTTTGCGTTTGGCATTGGTATAGAAAGGCTTGCAATGCTAAAATATCAAATCAGCGACCTAAGAAGCTTTTACGATAACAAAATCAGTTGGCTTGATCATTATGGTTTTCATTTTTCATCTTTAAGATAAGTGATAAATAAAGCTCATACTTTCATCATACTTGCTGCCGGGCATGGCAGGCGGATGAATTCAGATTTGCCTAAGGTTCTGCACGAAATAGGCAATTTTTCCATGCTTCAGCATGTCATTTACAATGCAAAACAGTTAAATCCTGAAAATATTGCTGTTGTAGTTGATCAGCCTTTAATTGAAAGACTAAAGTGCTTTGAGGATATACAGTTAATTATACAAGAATCAACACTCGGCACGGGAGATGCAGTCAAAACTGCGATGAGAAACCTGAAAGAATTGCCAGATTCGAACATAGTTGTTGTGCAGTATGGAGATACTCCGCTCATAAAAAGCAGCACAATAACTAAAATGATTAGTTATTTAGAAGGCAAGGCTCTAGTTTGCCTAGGTTTTAGGGCAAGCAATAAAGAATATGGTAGGTTAATCATTGAGAATGGTTCCTTAAGAGAAATCGTAGAAGCAAAGAGTGATAAAAATAATCATGAAGAGTTTCTTGCCAATGCTGGAATAATGGTTGCATATGCAAAGAATTTACGTGAATTGGTGGAGAAAATAGAGTGCAATAGCTCAACTCATGAATATTATTTGACCGATATAGTTTCTATTGCAGTGAAGAGTAATTTAAATGTCGATTACGTGATTACCGGTGGAGAAGAGGCAACGGGAATAAATAACAGAAATGACCTTATAAAAGCTGAATTTTACTTTCAAGAAAACAAAAGAAAATTCTTTACCAACTCCGGAGTAACGCTTGTTGCTCCAGAGACTGTTTTCTTTTCTCTTGATACGCAAATTGCCAGAGATTCAGTGATTTACCCATACGTTTTTTTTGGTCCTGGAGTGAAAATAGAGTCTGGTGCGAAAATACTGCAATTTTTGCATTTAGAAAACTGCTTAATTAAAAGTAATGCTGAGGTCGGTCCATTTACCAGAATACGCGGAAACACAACAATTGGTAATAAGGCAAAAATAGGAAATTTTGTGGAAGTGAAAACAAGTGAAGTTGGTCAAAACACTAGAATAAAACACTTAAGTTATATAGGAAATACTAAAGTAGGGCAGGGGAGTAATATAGGAGCAGGCACTATTGTTTGTAATTATAATGGGAAAAATAAATATGAAACGAATATAGGGAGCAATTGCTTTGTTGGCGCCAATAGCTCACTCATTGCACCGCTCAATGTTTATGATGACTCTATAATTGCAGCGGGCAGTGTTATAGTTAAGAACGTGCCAGAGAAAAGCCTTGCAATAGCAAGAGAAAAACAAGTGATTAAGAGAATAAAGTAATTTGACTATAATTATCTATTTTTAACGTTTATATGTGTATACATGCGTGTACCGATATTTAGAGGTAAAAATGAAAAAATTATTTACTTTAGTAGCTATATTGCCTGCTGTTTCTTTGTCAGCACCATGTTTTGGAGTTGATTTTATTAGAGATAGAATCTATACTTCTTCGTCATACAGTTCTGGCGATTTTAGTTATAGTGTCGGTTATCACTACACAAACAGCGTAAAAATTTTAGTTGAGCCTATTATTTCAGTTGCAAGTATTTTTAAAGGAAAACTGCAAGGAGGAATTTTGGCAAATTTACGTTATCACTACGAGTTTACAAACACAGATATCGCTCTATATGTTAATGTTGGTATAGGTGCTGCTATCGATTTTGTTGGACAGTCAAAGTTTGGTTTCTCATATAAAATAAGCTCTGGTCTTGATTTTCCGCTTTCTTCAAGGACAAGTGTTTTTGCTGGTTACCGTCTATTGAAAGCATTTGAAGATTATAATCATGGATTTGAGCTTGGAATAAATTATAACTTATAAAACCCCAACTGAATAGCAACAGGTTGTACTTTTTTCAAATTGAAGCTGAATTTTTGCTAGATAATTAATAAGCCATATTATGGAGTTTTAATTAGAGACCTGCTATAAAAGCAAAGTGAGGGGGATTTAAAATGACCAAGTTTTGCTTTTGTAGACAATAAGATTTTTTGAGAATTAATTACTGTCTGAGAAAAAGCAGATAACAAGGTGAAAAAAGATAGAAGTATTTAAGTAGCTCAAAAAGAACGTTAAGTCGTGTTTTTTATTTATATTGACAGTATATATGACATCGTTTACGATTAAAATTAATAACAATAATTTATATTTATCATGTTTGCAGTAATTGAGACTGGTGGAAAGCAATATTTAGTAAAAGAAGGCAGTATAATAAAGGTAGAGAAGTTAGAAGCTGAAGAAAAAAAAGAGGTGGAAATCAATAAGGTGATTTGTATTTCAAATAATGGCTTATCTTATTCATCTAATGCTACTGTTAAAGCTGAAGTATTGGAGCAGTGCAGAGGAGAAAAAATTATAATCTTTAAGAAGAAAAGAAGAAAAAATTACCGTAGGAAAACTGGTCATAGGCAGTATATAACTGTTCTTCGTATCAATGAAATTAATCTTCAAAAGTAAGAGGTAAAATATGGCAACTAAAAAATCAGGTGGTAGTTCCTGTAATGGTAGAGATTCAGCAGGTCGTAGGTTAGGAATAAAGAAGAATGGGAAGGTTATTCCTGGTAACATAATTGTGCGCCAAAGAGGCACAAAATTCCATCCTGGAAAGAATGTTGGTATAGGTAAAGATCATACGATTTTTGCTAAAATAGAAGGCTGGGTCAGCTTTAGAAGGTCAGCAAATAAAAAGACTTTTATTGATATCTTGCCTACAGATAATATGAAAGCTTCAGCTTGAATAAATCATGGGTCTGTAGCTCAGGTGGTTAGAGCGCACGCCTGATAAGCGTGAGGTCGGAGGTTCAACTCTTCCCAGACCCACCATTTAATAATTACTAACTGTGTTTTTTATAGCAGTTTTGGTATTATATAAGCAGAAACCTAAAGCATGAGTTCATATAAAAATTTAGTAACCAGTGAATCAGTGGCGGCTGGTCATCCAGATAAAGTAGCAGATCAAATTTCAGATGCAATACTTGATGAATACCTTTTCACTGATCCTTTTGCGCGAGCTGCAATAGAGACTTTAGTCACCAAAGATAACGTTATTATAGCTGGGGAAGTATTCGGACCTAACATCAAAAATAGCAGGATTGAAAGTATTGTACGGAATACAATAAAAGATATTGGTTATGAGCATGATGGTTTCCACTGGAGAAAAGTGAAGGTAAATATATTATTACATGAGCAATCAAATGACATTGCAATAGGGTTGGATCAAGGTGCTGGAGATCAGGGCATAATGTATGGCTATGCAACAACAGAGACAGAAAACCTTATGCCGGCTCCCATTTTTTATGCGCACTCGATTCTGAAAAATATCATGAGCGCAGTTAAAGAAGCAAAACTTGGTCCGGATGCAAAGTCACAAATCACTTTGGCATATGAGAATAACCTCCCGGTACGTGCTGAAAGTATTATTGTCTCAATACAGCACCCTGAGGATTTGGATCAATCAAAAGTAAAAGAAATAATTTACCCTTACATAGTTTCATCTTTACCTGAAGGATGGATGTGTCATGAGGAAAATCTCTTAGTCAATCCAACAGGTAGATTTGTTATTGGTGGGCCGGTTGGTGATTGTGGATTAACCGGACGGAAAATTATGGTTGATACTTATGGAGGTTATATTCCACACGGTGGAGGAGCGTTTTCCGGAAAAGATGCAACCAAAGTTGATAGATCTGCAGCTTATATGGCAAGATACCTTGCTAAAAATATTGTCTTTGCAGGTTTGGCTAAACGTTGTCTTGTGCAGCTTTCTTATGCAATTGGTATATCACAACCTACTTCATTCTATATTGACACATTTAGTACAAATACGATAGATGAAAAAAAGATTAAAAAGTTTATTGAGAATAGTGTGGATTTATCAACAAAAGGCATAATTAAGCATTTATCGCTTGATCGTCCTATATATAAACGTACAGCCTGTTATGGACATTTTGGTAAAGAGTCAGAAAGTGACGGTGGATTTTCTTGGGAAAGCATGAACTTGTCTGCTGATCTTTGTAGAGAATTCAATATAGAAGGTAATAGTAAAATTTCTTTAGGTTGCTGAAATTTTTGATTTACAGCCCCACATTTATATATTAGCTTATTGTTAAAGTATAATTGCTTTTTCATAATAATTATACTATATTAGTGATAATTATTATATTCAGTTTTTATTGTGAGGCTCATGCAATGTATAATGACATAAAAGAAGAATTTTGTAGCATAGCTATAAAAGAATCATCTGATCTTATTGATAGAATAGAAGAACATCCTTTTTATGTTGAATTAATGAATGGCAAATTAAGTTATAAGAAGTTCAAGTTCTACGTTCAACAGACTTTTTTATGCTTAGTGGATTGCACTCGTGCTTTTTTAATTATTCATCTAGAGCTAATGATATTGAAACAATGGATAAATTAACCTTTATAGCTCGTAAAATATTCAGTATGCGAAGTCTATGTGAGGAGCAGTTTACAGAATGTAACTCATCCGATAGCCACAAAAGATCGAAATCTAGTTCTGCCTTCATTAATTTCTTCATGCGTGCTGCATACCATAATTCAGTAGCTGAAGGCTTAGCAGCTTCTTATCCATGTTTTGGTATGTGTCAGATCACCTTTCAACATACGGTAAAAGATAGCATTCCTTCAAGCAATAAGTATAAAAAATGGATTAATCTCTATAATACTAATATAGTGGATAACACAGCTGATGCTATAACTGAGATTGTGAATAAGCTGTATAGAGAATCTAGTAATAAGGAAAAGAAAAAGATGCTCGAGTTTTTTCGTAACGGATTAGAACTTGAGGTAATATTCTGGGATGAGGTGTATTACTCTAATATATCTAGCAAAGAATATTAGCAGCGGATTATTTACGTTGACTTGATCTTTATCGGTAACTATAGTGTTCAGTGGCATAATTAGGAGCTGTTACGGGTCAAATCTTTTAAAGGATATAATTGAGCATCCTTTTAATGTTAAGTTGGCGAATAACACCCTAAATATAGAAAACTTCAAATTCTATACTCAACAAGAGGCGTTGTTCTTAGGTGATTATATTCGTACCACCTTAATTACTGCATCCAGAATGGAAGATTATAGTAGTATTATCTCGCTTACTGAAGTAGCCCAAAGAGCAGTGACTGTTAATAGAGTGCTATATGACTACTACTTTACTATGTACGGTATAAGTCGTGGAAAGAAATCTCTTGAGTGTTTTAATTTCACTAATTTTCTTTTATCCATCTCGTATAGTAATACCTATGAGGCTATGACGGTTTTGTATTCTTGCATGTTTATATACAAGACTGTCGTTGATAGCATGAAAAATAGATTCAAAAAAAATAATAGATATAGGGATTGGTTTAATTTTTGTTACAGTGATTCAGTAAAGTCTGGATGCATTATTTTGGAAAATATTATTGATGGATATTGCAGCAGAGCAAGAGAAAATGAAAAGAGCAAAATGCTTGAGTTGTTTAGAATAACTGCACAATTTGTGTTAGATTTTTTGAACGGTGCATATAATTTTTCAAGATTCAATCAATTTCCTAAGGAACATTGACAATTTTAAGCTAATTTGTATCCTTAGTAAGTATTTTTTAAAATGCTATGAAAAGTAAAGAACATGATTTTCATTTAGTGGACCCAAGTCCTTGGCCAATTGCTATATCAGCAGCAATTCTTATTCTTGCACTTGGATTAGTTGGCGCGCTTCATAAACAAATTTTCGGAATGTTTGGTTTAGCTTTAGGCATCTTCGCGGTATCAGGGGTGCTGTTCTACTGGTGGAGAGATGTAATAAGGGAGGCCATTTATGATAAATGTCATACTACCATTGTAAAACATGGACTCAAATTTGCAATGTACTTATTTATTCTCTCGGAGGTCGTATTTTTTATAGTGTTCTTTTGTTCATTCTTTAAAGCCTGGCTTGATCCAGTTTTTTTATTTGAGGCGTTTTCTCCTGCAAAAAAAGTTGAATGGCCCCCTGAGGGAATTTTGCCACCTGATCCGTGGTCACTACCATTCATGAATACATTAATATTATTGCTTTCTGGTACAACAATTACTTGGGCAAATCACTCTTTACTTGAAAATGATAAAAAGAGCATGATTAAAATGCTGTCCATAACTATATTGCTTGGGGTTTTTTTTATAATAGTGCAAGCAATAGAGTATCATGAAGCGAGTTTTTCTCTACAAGAAACAGGAGAAAAGCTTATTTATACATCCAATTTTTATATGATTACCGGTTTTCACTGCGCACACGTTATAATAGGAATAATATTTTTATCAGTGTGTTTATTTAGAGCACGGAAAGGCCAATTTACACTTCAGGACCATTTGTGCTTTGAGTTTGCCTCCTGGTATTGGCACTTTGTAGATGTAGTCTGGATATTTTTATTTTTATTTATTTATTGGTTAAGCGTTTATTAAGTGGTTAAAATAATAGGTCTAGATCCAGGGATAAGCAAGACTGGTTGGGCCATTATCAGCCTGAACGAGAAAAATAATATTGAATTTTTGGGCGGCGGTACCATATCAACTGATGGTAAATTGGGTACAGGTGAACGCTTACATATAATTTTTGAACAATTAAAGAAAGTAATATTTCAATATTCTCCGAATGAAGCTGCAGTAGAAAAAATTTTTGTTAATAAAAATCCTAAATCTTCACTAACTTTAGGATATGCAAGAGGGGTTGTAATTTTAGCGTTAAAAATAACAAAGCTAACTATGAATGAATATGATGCAAACTATGTAAAAAAAAGCATTACCGGAAATGGCCATGCTGATAAGGATCAGATTATATTTATGGTGAAGCAAATAGTTAAAAATTTGAGTATAAAATGCCACCATGCTGCTGACGCTCTTGCTGTAGCAATTTGTCATGCTTATACGAAAGGTTCTTGTTTTGTTGAGTAACTTTTATATGAGATTCAGTTTGAAGATTTCCAGATCTGAAAAAACTATTTGATTGTATTTATCTTGTCTAACGTTCGTTGCAAAATAATACATGCGGAGATTTTATCATCTATTTTTTTCGATTTTGTGATTGATATTCCAGTAATTTTTAGTGTATGAGTTGCGATAGATGTTGAGAAGCTTTCGTCTTGTAAGTATATATTTACTTTATATTTTTTTATTATTTTATTTGCGAATTGGATTATGGTTTTACACCATTTAGTTTCTTGCTCGTCCATTTTGAATGGTAGTCCTATTACCATTGATCCAGCTTCATTTTCTTTGAATATTCTATGCAGATAACCTAAATCTTTGTTCATATTTTCCCTATAATATACACTATGAGCTGTGGCTATAAGCTGTGTTTTATCGCTAAATGCTATGCCTAGTTGCTTTTCTCCCATGTCAAGGCACATTATGCGCTTATCTTTTGGAATAGACTTTAGGAACTCATCTGGATTTCTATGTAGCATCTATTAGACTTCCTTTAAAGTGGCCCTACACAGAAAAAGTAGAGAGAAAGTTAAGAAAATTTTTTACAAAAAGAATAATGAATCAAATTGCTCAGGAATGCAATAATTAATAGCAGAATGCTTATGCTGTTTAATACACAGCTTCTAATTTAAACTCAACTGTATATTCTCTTCTTTTTGTTATTACTACTCCTTTTGAAAAAACATTTTTATTATAAAAAAACGCCTTTTCTTTCTCTTCACTTTTTCTCCTATGATTGTTGTCCAATAAAAAATTCAAATTTTGTGAAATCTTTAAAAACCCAGTCATTTTTAAGAGTATAGAAAATAGTTGTAAGAAATTTCCTGGCAGTAGCAATAATAGCCTTAGTAGAATCACGCTTTTTTTTTACATAAGCTGTTCAGATAAGCGTATAGCAACCCAAGTACACTGCACTAAAGAATATCACGTTTGTTCCGATCGTGCACTGTTGATTAGATTGAGAAACTCGTGGCACAATTCCAAAATATGCAGTAAGTTTCTCAGGCCTATGAAAATCATTAATGTCTCCAATTGTTGCAATAAAAATAGCTGCAGAAATTGGGCCAATTCCTTTTATGCTGATAAGGTTCAGGAAGCTGTTTGGCAAAAGCTATAATTTCCCTCTCAAGTTTTTTAAGATTTCCCGAATAGCTTCCAAATGATAGCTAATTACTTCAATTTCAACCTTTTCTAAAGGATCCCAAGTATACTTTCCAATAGCACCCACCTTAGTTGTAAGTGCTTCCTTTTTAATTTTTATCCCATGGTAATTAAAAAGACCATGCATTTTATTGATTAAAGATACCCGTAACTGGTCTCTTGTTTGAAGAAGAGAAGCTAACTGCTTGCATTGTTTGCTTTGCTTCAGGCAACATACCTTTGCTTAGAAAAAAAGCAATAGCTCGCGCATCGTGCTTGTCCGTTTTGTTCACAGAGCAACGAACAACTTCAAACTGTCCAGGAGACCACGCTCTTAACATAAGGTGACACTGCGTCATAAAAAAAACAGCTATTGCCTATTAGCTATTTCATCTGTTTCTTGAAGATTTCTGATAAAATTATTTAAGTCTTTTAAGCGAAACGTTTGAATATACTCCGATTTTCCTTCTTGCAAGTAACAAACAGTAAAACTATTGGTATAATGCCTATGTGACGCATATTTTTCCTCCAATTGCACATTTCAATATATCAGAGTACTGGTTGGTCCAAACTCCTATACGAGGTCATCACATTTTGTGAGCCTCACCGGTGGCAGAATCTGAGTAACGAGGTCTTCTTTCATATACTTTATACAAGAACACTCAGAAAAAGTGCCAACCTGCCACCTATCCACTCTGAAAAGTGATTATCTTCTCTTGCTTCCAACCAAGCAATACCTAATTCATACCTTCTGGGTAAGGTCAATTGTTTCTTAAACCTCTCCCCTAAACGGATACACTGTAGAAGGAGAGTTTCTTCTCCCCAGAAAGCTACACATTAAACCTAAAGTGCATTATATCACCATCTTGTACGATATAATCTCTGCCTTCAAAGCGAATTTTTCCTGCGTCTTTACAAGCCGGTTCACTTTCATACTTTATGTAGTCTGCAAAGCTTATAGTTTCTGCTTTTATGAAGCCTTTCTCAAAATCAGTGTGGATTGCACCTGCAGCTTTGTCAGCTGTTGATCCTATTTTTACTGGCCATGCCCGTGCTTCTTTGGGGCCCACAGTAAAGAAAGTTATCATACTCAGCACTTCATACATAATACGCGCTACTCCATCAAGGCCTGATTCTTGTAAGCCAAATTCTGATAAAAAACTCTGTTTTTCCTCTTCACTATCAAGATTTGCAATATCTGCTTCAAGTTTTGCTGAAATGCAATAAAATTTGCTTTTATTTTCCTCCGCCATTCTCTCTACCTTTTTAGATAATTCATTGCCAGTTATAACATTTGTATCTTCAACATTGCAAACGTACATAACGGGCTTTGTTGTGAGCAATTGAAGCGACTTCATCTCATCTCCATCGATATTCTCCAAGCTTCTTGCAGGTTTACCTAATTTTAAAGTAGCTAATACCTCTTGCATTAATTCAAGTTGTCTCTTTAGCTCTTTATCACCTTGCTTTGCTTTCTTTTCCAATTGAGGAAGCCTTTTTTCTATGCTATCAATATCAGCTAGGATTAATTCCATTTTTACCACTTCAGCATCTGATATTGGATCTATTTTACTGTGTACGTGGCTAATATCGTCATCCGTAAAGCACCTGAGCAGATGAACGATGGCATCAACTTCTCTGATATGGCTTAAAAATTTATTGCCGAGCCCTTCACCTTTGCTCGCACCTTTTACCAGACCTGCAATATCTACAACTTCTAATTGGTTGTAGATTACCTTCTCTGAACCGGCAATTGCTGCGATTTGTTTCAAGCGCTGATCTTTTATCGAAATCTTGCCTATATTTGGCTCGATTGTGCAGAAAGGATAATTTGCAGCTTCGGCTGCACTTGACTCTGTAAGCGCATTAAATAAGGTTGATTTTCCTATGTTTGGTAACCCAATTATACCACAGTTAAAGCTCATATTTGCTATTTAAAGCCATAATTATTGCATAATTTAAGAATTTTTGCTATACTTAATTAGTTACAATTTTGTTGGTATAGTAATATATATTAAATTGAGGTAAAACCATGACTACAGCTCAGAAGCAGAAGCTACTAAGTGATTTTTACAATGTTGAAAGTGAAGTAACTTCTTTAAATAGTAATTCTTACCTTGACAATTTTTATGTAGGGCAAGCAATTGGTAATGGAAGCTGCTTTTTTGACTCGTTCAGACAAAGTCTAGAACAACAGACAGGAGAGCAAGTTACTGTCGAAAAATTAAGAAATGATTGTAGGGAATTTGCGCAAAAGAATCCGCCAGAATGGTTTATAGATGCAATTGCCAATAGTTATGATAACAATGGCCAGCGCCGTAATGAGACTGTAAGTGATTATACAGCAAATATCATGAACAACAGTAGATGGGGTGATTCTGACATTGAAGGCAGAATACTTTGTGAAAAGTATGGTGTGAAATTGCATGTTGTAGAGAGTAACCCATTGCGTGCTATTGACATCCAACAAGATCGGTTTTTGCATCAATTAATAGACAATTCAGGTTCAAAAAATGCAGGTAAATACAATAAAGTTGATTATGATGATAGTAGTATTGTGCATGTAATAAACAAAGGCGGATTGCATTTCGAACCGTTGCTTGATAGAAATAAAAGTTTAGCAAAACAATTACAAGAGGAAGCTAAACTTAAACAAGAGCAAGAACAAGAAGATTTCCTATTAGCAAAAAAACTTCAGGTAGACGAGATCTTAGAGTATTGTAACCTTTCAAAGGATATCTCTGAGAGAGCAGAGGTTGAGAAGAGATTTGATGAGTTATTGGCAGAAAATGCTAATGGAAAAATTTATGATGTTGTAGAGCAGTGCGTTAGTGATATAAAGCAGCGCATAGAGCGCTCTGAGAAGCAAAACCCTTCAAATTTACCAAGATGTGGTATGGAGGAACCAAGAATAGAAAAAGCATTTCATCAACAACCACACCTGTAAAATCTTTATAGCCCTATATATTTTTATATGGGGCTTTTTGCAAGCATTTCATATAATATGAACTTGCAGTACGTACTAACCTAAATGCAAGTTGACCATGAAACTAGTTTAATTATTGATGCCATAGAGGAATTTGGTGGTGAGGCTAGGCTTGTCGGCGGGTGTGTGAGAGACTCAATTTTGCAACGTGATGTCCACGACATCGATTTAGCTACTAATTTGCCTCCCAATCAAACGATTAAAGCGCTAAAACTCCGTAATATAAAAACTATTCCAACTGGCTTAAAACATGGGACTATAACTGCGGTTCTAAATCAAAGATCTTTTGAGATCACAACACTAAGGCATGATGTGAAATGTGATGGCAGGCATGCAAAAGTAGAATTTACTAATAATTGGCAAGCGGATGCTTCAAGGCGCGACTTTACATTTAACGCTCTATATGCAGATAAGCATGGCCATATATATGATTACTTTGGTGGTATTGAGGATTTAAAGGCGCGAAGGTTAAACTTTATAGGCAACGCTGAAGATAGAATTAAAGAAGACTATCTACGTATTTTAAGAGCATTTCGTTTTCATGCAAAAATATGTGTCGGAGATTTGAGTGATGAAATACTAAGCGTATGCAAAAAGCATTCGCATATGATCCAAAACCTCTCTGGAGAGAGAATAAGAGATGAAATACTTAAATTGCTGGAATGCAATGATCCTTTTCCAACACTTAAGAGCATGCAAGAATCTGATGTGTTACAAAAAATTATTCCAAAAGAAGTCAAATGCGAAATTCTGTCTTCGTCACTTCTTTTGGGCACTGATGCACTAGTAAAATTAGCGTTACTCCTTAGGACCACTAAAAAAAATGACAGGCTAAGTCTTGGAGAATATGTAAGCAAATTTTTACGTCTTTCAAACAAGCAAAAGAAAAAGCTGCTATTTTTACTATCCAACGATATCAAAACAGAACTTTCAGAAAAAGAGCAGAAGAAGTACATATCTTTATTTGGTAGGGAACTATATTGTGATTTAGTAAAAATTTGTGGTGTTGAGTCTGGAGAAAATGTTGATGAATACATTTCATTTGCTAATACATTCAATATTCCAAAATTTCCCTTATCTGGTGATGACTTGATAAATATAGGTCACCAGCCAGGAAAAAGTTTAGGTAAAAACTTAGAGTTGCTCAGGCAACATTGGGAAGACAGCTCCTACACTTTAACAAAAGAGGAGCTGGTGCTTTATGCTAAGAGCCTACTCTAACTGCTTTCCGGCTGCTCAATGAATGTATGCTTGCAATATTAGGGGAACTCATCGAGGAATTAGGTCCTCTTATCTTGTTGATAACTTCAGTACTGAGTTTGTACATATTTTCTTTTCCTGGAATTCGGCTACACATTTTCTGATCTGGAGATAAAAATTTATCTCTTATGCTTGGTGTCAGTTGTAACTCTTGAATCTTATCTGAAAAAAATCTCATTCTAGCTTCTACTAGCTCTTTCACAACAATTTCTTTAAGTAATTCTCCTGAGTCGTTATTATTATTATTTTTGCTATTAAAGCTGTGCAAGATAGAGTCTACAATCTTATTTACCCCTTCTTCTTGTTTGTTAAATTCTAATTTTTTTACGCATTTTCTAACAGAAGGTGACAACTTGGCTTTTAACGTGCCATCTCGTAGTTCTTTACCTACATTTTCTCCAATGTTACAATGTTTGTTGACAACTTCTTTAACCTTGGCTTCTATGATCTCCCTTGCGGATTGTTTCAAATTACTTTCTAATAATTCAAGCAGCTTACTGCTTTCAAATTTGCCATCATCTTGATTTGATAGAGACTTTATAGTTTCATTAAGCATGTTATGGCAAAAGTGTTTTTCTTTAAATTCAGGAAACCCTTTTTTTAACTCCTCGTTTCTCCTAGATAAAAAGTTATTGAGATTCTTATCCCCAAAAAGCTTATTGGGCAAGTTCCGCAATTTTGAAAGGGTTGATTCAGTAGTTGATTTTGCAGTAGATACTGTACTCACTGCATCTGGCTTGTGAGCTTTTGTTTGTTCTTGTGATTTTTTAGTTTTTTCATCAGTATCTTCTAATCTTTTATCAACATCCTTTAACTTTTCTTCCAACTTTTGTTGTTCTTGATTATTTAACAGTAGTTGTTGCTTTAACTGTTCTTCCACAATTGACAAATTTCCCTTTAAGCTATCTATTTCAGTTAACTGATCCCTTTTTTCTTCCTGTAGTCTCTTAATATCAGCTTCCAATTGGCTTTCTACTTGCTTCTGTTCCTTTTTTAGCTGCTCAATCAACTTCTCTTGTTCTGCAAGCTTTTCTTGTAACGCTTCATCTGATTCTTTCTTTAATTCTGCCTTTAGTCTTTCTATTTCTTCAGCTTTATTCCCTTCTAAGATCTGCTTTTCTTCTTCAGTAGCATTTAGCTGACTGATTAAAATTTTTAATTTATCTTCTAAGTCAACTTTTTTTCCCTGTAGTCGTTGCTCTTGATTATTTATTAATAGCTCTTTTTCTAATATTCCTATCACATCCAAAAAAACTTTCTTTAAGCTATCATCTATTCCAGCTAACTCCCATTCTTTACTTCCTTCTAAGATCTGCACCTGTTTTTGTAATTTAGAAACCTCATTTTTTGAGTCTTCTCTCTCTTTTACTGCAGTTCTTAATTGACTATTTAAATCTTTCAATTTATCTTCTAAATCAATCTTTTCTTTCTCTAATTGTTGCTTAGATTCCTGAGTGCTTTTCAATTGTATTCTCAATTCCTCCATTCCAGCTAATTGATCATTCAATCTGTCTATATCTGATTTCTGCCTTCCTATTTCATGATCTAAATTCCCAACTTTGCCTTCTAATTCTGCATTTTTTTCTTGAGCTTGCTTTAATTCACCTGCTAGCTTGCTAATTTCTTCTTCCTTTTCCTGAAATAATACACTAAAAGTACTACCCAGTACAGATTCTGAATTTGTTAAAATATCAATAAATTCTTGTACCTTCTCTTTAAGAACTTCACTTTCCTGAGCAACCAAATTTTGTTCATTAAGAATTCCCTTATATCCATCTTTAATGGTACTTATTAACTGATCATGTGTACTATTTATGCCCTGTGCTCCGAACTTATCCATAAGCTTCTTTAGATCAGCGCCAAGGTGCTCATGTTCTTTTCCAATTTTACCTACCTCCAATAAAATGCTATTATAAAATGCTATTTTTTCTACAGTACTATCACTTTCTGACAACACTGTAAAATTCTCTAAATATTCTTCATCTTCTTGAACCTCTCCATTCTCGCTTATTACTTCACTCTGGCTCCCTTTTTCTGCAACTTCAGATTCTAAATCAGCTTCAATATTTTTATCCGTTGTTTCAATGTATTCGGTCTGCATTGTCGTATCTTGAAATGTAGTTTCATCCTTACTTATTACTTCACTTTGACTCCCTTTTTCTGCAATCTCAGGTTCAATTTGAGCACTTTCATCTGTTATTTCAGGATCATCAGTCCGAATTTCATTACTTCCAGTAGCTTTATCGTAATATAGAATATTTTCTGCCCATTTGTTCCATTTCTTTGGTAGTATTCGTCCAATTGTTTTTAAGTACAACCAAGCAAATACAGTAGACCAGCTGTATTTTTTTTCCTTTCGTTTAACATTAATTTTATAATTAACTGTATTATTAATATTTAGCATAAAATTACCTTATTTTTTAACTTTAATTTACAGAAAATTTTAATAGTAATAAAGTTATATATATTAGTATAAATGTTAAATAAATACTAACGCAGGCGTCAAATTATGGTAAAGTCTTTGCCCGCCTAATACACTTTAAGCAGAAATACACATGTCTGTAAGTACAGCATTTGCTTTTCCTATCGCTCTTGCTAACATTTCCTGTTCATTGTTCTGATTTTTCACATTGATTACCTGAGCAGCCAAGTTTGCAGGAAAAGTGACCAGACTGACTTCCCATAATTCCACTTGTTTTAACACTCTAGCTCCGCTTTTATGATCAACATCATACTCTATAGGTATATAGCCGATGGAAAGTCCGTTAATTGCTCCAGTTTTGAGCATCAAATACACTTCTTCTGCTTTCTGAATACCCAAAAGTAAATGTGCAATTATATATAGACCAACATCATTCTCATAAATATCTATGATACTACCTATAGGTTCACCTGGATTGTGCTGCCAAAGGAGTTTTATTTTATTTCTGTTTAAATTTTCCTTAAATGCCCCAGGTAAGATCAGGTCATTTTGTTTATCAACTATATTAAAAACGCTAGCATAACCAGAAAATACACCGTTTTCTCCTATACTTTTTATTGACAATGGTGAATAGAGAAATTTCTTATTCATAAAGCCTCCTGTAGGTTATAGTATTGGGAATTTTGTTTGTATAATGCACTGCAATGTCAAATCTATTATATGCAGTTCTCTAAAAAGGGGAAGTATTTTTTTTAAGTAACAAAGTAGCAAGGTTTTATGACTTGCTATTTTGTATACAGAAGGGTAGGGGAGAGCTATCTGTTCTGTTCTTGCATATTTGGTTGTTCAGTTGCAACATCTTCCAAATTTGTAGAGACAGGAGCAAGCGCCCTTCTCACCAAAGCCGTTGACAATGCAGCACCAATTCCTGCTCCGGCTGCAGCTATCAGACCAGATCTTAATGATTCTTGAAATCCCACATTTATTCCAATTGCTCTTCTAGTTATGCTGAAACCTAAAATTACCATGCCTCCTGCTAAAGCTGCTGATAATCCAGCCATTGGTTCACTTATTGAGTGTACTAACCTTTGTGCTATTTCTCTTGATGTTGTAATATCCATGGAGTCTGAGTATCTCAGTTGCCGTGATAATACAAGGTATGGTATGGACAGCAATCCTCCAAGTATTGCCGTAACAATGTTACCTACTTCTGATTCTCCCAGACGAGTTTCTGGGTATGTCATTACAGCGGATATTGCAAGTACTCCACGACATATATCTATTCCTGACCATTGTCCTAAAATTCTATTTCGTCTTTCTTCTTGCATAGATGCTATAAGTTCTGCCCTAGACTCCATAATTTCTCTAAACAACATCGTAGCTTGTTCCTGTTGTGAAACCTCACGTACTCGCCCTAACTCTTGTGAAGTTTTCCCTCCGATACTTTTTACAGCATCTTCTAAGTCTAACAACGATCTGTTATTTAACCTTACACCATTTTGACTATCACAAGAGACAATGCAGTCTAAAATTGTCATTCTCAGATTATCATTAATTTCTATATCATCATTAATATGATCTCTTAATTCATCGATAATCTTTATGCTCGATCTTGCATATTTCTTACTTCTTCTTCACTAGCTTCTGCAACTATGAGATAAATTATTCCAAGCAAATCTTGTTGTAAGTTTTTTAATTTTTCTAAGTCCATAATAATTACCATTAATATTTAAATATTTAGTTAAATAATATGGTACTATAGTTATCTAATCAAGATAAATAATTAATATATTAAGGAATAAAATGCCAATTAGCATCAAAATAATATCCTTTGCTTAGCCACAAAATACAAAAATAGCGGAACACCCAGTGTCACAACACTGGGATAACGATAAAGGAGAAAGTAGGAAAGAGCTATATATTCTGTCCTTGCATATTTGGTTGTTCAGTGGCAACATTTTCCAAATTTGCAGGAACAACAGAACGATTAGCAAACGCTCTTCTAATAAAAGCCAATGACAATGCAGCACCAATTCCAGCTCCAGTCGCAGCTATAAGACTAGATCTTAATGATTCTCCAAATCCCATATTTGTTTCAGCTATGCTACTAAGTAACATTGTCGTGCCTGCTCCTAAAGCTGCTGATAATCCAGCCATCGGTTCACTCATTGGGCGTATTATCTCTTGTGTTACTTTTCTTGATGTAATATGCCCTCCGCGTACAAATATTGATGCCAGTGCCGCTGGTAACATAACCGTTATTGGCATGGATAACAATCCTCCAAGTGTTGCCCCAATAATTTCACCTACTTCTGATTCTCCAAGATTAGCTCCTAAGAATGTTACACCGAATATTCCAATTGAGTTGATAATCCTTAAATTTCTCTCTTCTCTTTCTCTCATGTGCGCCTGATATTATGCTACAATTTCCGCTAATCCAAGATTATTCATTTGCCGTGGAATCTCACGTACTTGCCCTAACTCTTGTGAAGTTTTCCCTCCGATACTTTTTACAGCATCTTCTAAGTCTAACAAAGATCTGTTATTTAACCTTACACCATCGTGACTATCACAAAAGATAATGCAGTCTAAAATTATCATTCTCAGATTATTATTCACTTCTATATCATCATTAATATGATCTCTTAATTCATCGATAATCTTTAATGCTCGATCTTGCATATCTCTTACTTCTTCTTCACTAGCTTGTGCAACTATGAGAAAAATTATTCCAAGCAAATCTTGTTGTAAGTTTTTTAATTTTTTTAAATCCATAATAATTATCATTAATATTTAAATATTTTAGTGAAATAATATAGTACTATAGTTATCCAATCAAGATAAATAATTAATATATTAAGGAATAAAATGCCAATTAGCAGTCAAAAGAATAGAATGAAATATCAAGCGATATCCTCTATAATTAAATTTTTTGAATGAAGAGATGACGATTCGTGTAGGAATTAATGGTCTGGGTAGAATAGGAAGAAGTGTTCTGCGCGCTATCCATGAAGTGGAAAAATATAGCAAGCAGATAGAAGTTGTAGCAGTGAACGGATCGCTCGGTGCTGAGCAGCATGCACATTTGATTAAATATGATTCTGTTCATGGCAAATTCAGTGGTGATATTGATTTTAATGAGTCTCAAAATTGGCTATCTATAAATGGCAGAAAATTTTCTTTATATAGAGAACGGAGCCCTGAAAATATTCCTTGGAATGTTGATGTAATACTTGAATGTACTGGTGCATTTAACAAGCGTGAAGAAGCAATAAGGCACAATGCAGAGAAAGTAATTGTCTCTGCTCCAGTTCCGGATGCTGATGTCACTATAGTTTACGGTGTAAATAACGATATGCTCGAAAAAGAGCATAAAGTGATATCAGCAGGTTCTTGCACTACAAATTGCCTGGCTCTAATTGTGCAGGTTCTACACTCCAATCTAGGTATAAAAAGCGGTTTTATGACTACTATACATGCCTACACGAATGATCAAAATGTTCTTGATGGTAATCATAAAGATTTGCGCAGGGCAAGGGCTTGCGGACTATCTATGGTGCCAACTACAACCGGGGCAGCAAAAACAATTGGTTCTATAATTCCTGAATTAAAGGGAAAGCTAGATGGCACTGCCGTCAGAGTTCCGGTTAGCAATGTTTCTATGGTTGATTTTAAATTTACGACTGATAAGAAAGCGACCGTTAAAGAAATAAATGAAATGTTTAAGGATGCAGCAAGCAATGTGCTTTCTGTATGTGCGGAACCTTTAGTTTCAATAGATTTTGTGCATAACCCTTATAGTGCAATTGTGGATTCAACTGGTACATATGTTACAGGCAACATCTGTAGAGTTGCAGCGTGGTATGACAATGAGTGGGCTTTTTCGCTGAGAATGTTAGACATAGCATTATTGAGCCATAGTAAAGTATGAATGAAAACTCGAACAAATATGCCTCTTTTTATGAGCACTTTGCGGAACTCAGAAAAAGAGTTATCTTTTGCTTTCTATTTTTTTGCGTTGCTTTTGGTTTTTGTTACTACTTTAAGGAAAATATATACCGTTTTTTACTTGCACCTTTAATAGAAGCAACAAAAGGTAGCGAAGGTTTTTCTTTAATTTACACAGACTTAACAGAGGCATTTTTTGTGTATCTCCAAGTTGCAATAATGAGCGCACTTTTGTTTTCTTTTCCTGTGTTTGCATGGCAATTTTATATGTTCTTAGCACCTGGGTTATATAAAAGTGAAAGGGCAGTGTTGTTGCCATACTTAATTGCAACACCGGTTTTATTTGTAACGGGAGCTACTGTAGTCTATTACTATATATTTCCTTTAGCCTGGAAGTTTTTCATCACTTTTGAACATAGTGGGAAATCTTTCGGTATACCAATAGAGTTTATGCCATCAGTTAGCGAATATTTAGACCTCGTTCTCCAATTTATGTTTGCATTTGGCACTGCATTTCAAATTCCAGTAATACTCACATTGATGGTGAGAGTAGGGTTACTCACTACACAAAGTTTGTCAAATAAACGCAGAATTGCAATAGTGGTAATTTTTATTATTGCTGCAATCTTAACTCCACCTGATGTATTAAGCCAAGTAGGGCTTGCAATACCTATGCTGATTCTATATGAATTGTCCATTCTGATATGTAGGTATATTGAGAAGAAGGCAAAGGATTGAATATAGATAGAGTGCTTAAAAAAACAAGAATATTAGTTGTTGAAAAAAAAGATGAATACCTGAGCGCCTTTTCTTGTTTGAGTGTATGTGATATGTGATGCCACTCCGGTTGATTTTTTTGTTAAAATATGGAATAATTAAGCTTAAGTTTTTATGTTAGGTAAGTATATGGTAAATCAAAGATTACAGATAGTACATTTCCAGTTAAGGGAAGCAATCAATGACAGAGCTTATATACGTATACCTGACATTTTAACAGAAGTATCAGGAGATGAGTTACTGCAAGTTCTTACTCGGCAAGATATTAATATATAATACTTAAAGAGATACTTTAACACTTTCTCTTAAGTGCTAATCTGGAGGTTCAACAAGTTGCTGTTTGAAAGGTTGGGAAATAGTTTTATTAGTATCGAAAATTACATAATATATATTATGGAATATAAAATCACATAATATAAGAAGCAAGGTTTTCCTACGTCATACCGCGATTCATTCGCAGTATAGATTCCGCTAACTAGTAGCGGAATGACGAATTTGTCGTTTTTCAAATTGTCGGTAAATCTAAGTCAGTTTAGCTATATAAAACATAGTATAAAAAGAGCTATTTCAGCAAAATTTTAAACAAATAAAATTCATTAGCTTCACAATTGGCACTTTATGAGAAAAGTACATTTGATATACAGATTTAAAATACAAGTTAACGAATTATTATGATTTTTACCAAGATAATAATATAGCAAGGTTTGGTAGTGAGGTATCAAAATGGGAAAATACATCAACGCATGGTCTTATAAGAAGACTGACCATCACGATTGTGCAAACGATGGTACTTGTGGGCAATCTATAACGGATTTTAGGATTGGTAATTCTGACATTTCTTTCTACGATAACTATGGAAGAACGATCACACAAATACCTAAGTTGCCTAACGGAAGCTCTATTACATACTATAATAATTTATATAAAACTGCACAATCAAGAAACTTTGATGAGAATACAAAATACGCAGGATTACAAGATGTGCTGCCTAATCAATTCAACTATAGGTGTAAAGATCTAGATTTCACCATAAATTTTGATAGCCTATCACAACGCGAGCAAGATCAAGTAAAAATGGATATCCAAAGTGCTTATGATGCATATAAAGCAAAGTTTTGTATTGATAGACCAGGAGCTGTACAGATCTATATTTTTAATAATAAAGATGATTATAGGAAATATGGTGCTCTAATTCCGAGATTTGCTGGACATCAGAGTATGATTGATAATTCTGGGGGAATGGCATCTGAAGAAAGCCTGATGTGCTATAAAAGTGCTTATATGGATAATGTTTTAGCCCATGAATTGGGTCACGTATTTCAATTCAAGTTTTCCCCAACAAAAGTAAGGGAATTGGACCAGGTAAATAGTCAGCTGATGGCAAATGCAATTGGACTTGAGGTAGAAGAAAAAAATTATAAAGCTATTTGCAAGCAGATGAGTGTAGATGAATATAACGACCGTGGATGGATGTTTCAATTTAAATATAAAGGAACCAATTATGATATACAACACAATGGTTATCTTTCAGCAGAAGAAGAAAAACTTCAATTTATCAAAGACATTAAGAACTCTCATGAATCGCTCATTAATGAAGGGCAATTAAGTCAGAATACAACTGTAGTAATTTCTATTGATGAAAATAAGGAGATAAGTCAAATGTATTTTCATAATCCAGACAAGAATATGTCCGACTGGTTAGATAAGATACTTATAAGCAGAAGTAAACCTGAACAAGATGTGGATGAAGTAGATCATACAGAAGGAAAAGAACCCGAAGAGGATACTCAGCAACCCAGTAACTTCTTATCCAATATTTTTTCAGCAATTAAATCCATTATTGATTCTATCTCGTCATTCTTTTCATGGTTATTTGGGTCTAAAGAGGAAGAACAATCTGATGACAATCTTTCTTTGCTTAACTTATCAGAAGAACAATCCGATGACAATCTTTCTTTGCTTAAACCTGATGTGGATAAGTTAGGTCACGATGTTAGAGATCACTTATCAGATCATTATCACTCACCTGATGAGTTCATGTAGTGTAACTATTTTATAGCCACTCCCCTCCCCTTTTTAGTTGTTCAACAAATATAGAGAGGCTAAAGGGAGTGGTATTACTTAGATAAAAAACCAGGCAGATCATTCTGAAATTCTTGCATTTTCTGTCTATAACTAACCCAAGAAAGGTTTCCCGCGATTCATTCGCGGTATCTCAGCCGCTAACACGTAGCGGGATGACGGTTGTCGTTTAGCTATAAATATTAAGAAATTTACCAAATAAAAAAAAAGGCAAAAGAAGCCCCGTGGTTGGCTAGTTACTTACATTATACTTTCAAGTATGGCGTTTTTTTATTCTAAACGTTTAATAACCGCGATTCAGCTGCTTTTAAACCGCAACTAATCTAAATTATAAACGTTAAGAAATTTACTAAACAGAAAAAAGGCAAAAGAAACCCTAGGGTAGCTAGTTATTCACTATCCATTTTTTAAGTTGGCGTTTTTTGATGTTTTAAATGCTTTATAAGCGTATTTCAGCTTGTGTAGGTAAAAACCTAGAAATTTGATAAAGACATAAGGTGCACATAGTGCAAAAAATTAAACATGAGACGCCAAATACGTTGAGTTTTTTTGTCATTTAATCTGTACAGAGAAGATAAATAAATAGCTTCAGTCTCATGATAAGGGGGCTGGCGGAGGGTGTCAAGCAAATTTTTCGTTTCTGTGAGCCACCTGCTAACCGACAGCTAACATTAACTACCAATATCATGTCTGAAGAAACCCCCTGGCCATTCTAAAAAATTTAATGCTGAGTACACCTTACTTTTGGCTTCCTCTATAGTGCTCCCTTCTGCTACTATATTTAGCACTCTTCCGCCATCTGAAACCCAATTACCACTCTCATCTAATTTAGTACCAGCATGAAACACCAATATACCAGGAATGCTTTCAATTTTATCTAATCCCTTAATTACTTCTCCCTTTTGATAATCACCCGGATAGCCTTTACTTGCAACAACTACACAAATTGTAGATTTGTTATTAAGCTCCACCATTTTGACATTTAACTTTCCTTCTGCAGCTGACAACATCAATTTTAACAAATCGCAATTTGAATCAAATCTAGGTAATATAGATTGCGTTTCTGGATCACCGAATCTAACGTTATACTCGAGAAGTTTTGGGCCATCTCTACAAATCATTAAACCAGCAAAGAGTACTCCCTTATAAGGCGTACCCATGTTAACCAATGCTTGAGCTGTAGGGTATATTATTTTTTGGATAATTTTTTGCTCCATGTCCTTACTTATAATTGAAGGTGATGAGTACGATCCCATACCTCCAGTATTTTGGCTTTCATTACTTTCATCAACTCTCTTATAATCTTTTGCACACCCAAGAGTTACTACTTTCAACCCATCAACAAGAGCAAAAAAACTTACTTCTTCTCCAATTAAAAACTCTTCTATGATTATTTCTTCACCTGATTCACCAAATTTTTTCTCCACTAGCATTGAATCTATTGCTGAAAAAGCTTCGTTTTCTGCGCAACATATCATCACGCCTTTCCCTGCCGCAATTCCATTTGCTTTCACTACAAGTGGAAACTTTATTTTATTGCTACGTACAAAATCTTTAGCTAATCCTTCATCAACAAAACACTCATACTTGGCAGTTGGTATGCCATATCGCTTGCATAGTCCCTTGGTGAAAGACTTTGATCCCTCAAGCTTTGCAGTTGCTTGACTCGGAGCAAAAACATTTATTCCCTCTGCAACTAAATCATCAGCAAGCCCATCAATTATTGGTTGTTCTGGACCAATAACAACCAACTCTATATTTTCTCTCTTGCAAAATTGTGTAACATCTACTGAATTTTGAATATTTACATCCACAAGAACTCCCAAATCTTCCATGGCCGGGCAACCAGGAGTTACATATAACTCAGTCAAGATAGGAGATTTTTTTAGAGCCCAAAGTAGAGCGTGCTCACGTCCACCAGAACCTATAACCAGAACCTTCATCTTTATTTCCTCGCTTTTCTATATGTCAAAATTATTATTTGCTTATAACAGTATCATTACTCATGTATTTTTGCAACACGTTTGGTATTGTAATCGATCCGTCGGAATTTTGATAATTCTCCATTATGGCAATAATCGTTCTTCCTATAGCTAAAGCTGAGCCGTTTAAAGTGTGAACATATTTTTTTATCTTTTTATCAGTTTCTGAAGAGTATTTAGCGTTCATCCTTCTTGCTTGAAATGCACCACAATTTGAGCAGCTTGATATTTCTCTATATTTATTTTGCCCAGGTAACCATACCTCTATGTCATAAGTCCTTTGTGCAGCAAAACCCATATCGCCACTGCAAAGCAGCATTACTCTGTATGGCAATTCTAATTTTTTTAATATCTCTTCAGCAACACTCGTCATACGCTCAAGCTCATCATTTGATTGGTCTTCAGTTGTGATGCTTACCAACTCCACTTTACCAAATTGGTGTTGCCTTATCATGCCCCTGGTATCGCGACCTGCACTACCTGCTTCTTTACGAAAGCACTCCGAATATGCAGTAAAGCGAATAGGCAGTTCTTTTTCTTCCATTATTTTGTCAGCAACTAAATTTGTTAAAACCACTTCACTTGTGGGAATTAATCTTAATTCATCGGTAGTTAAATATGAGTCATCAGAAAATTTTGGTAGCTGACCAACGTTATACATCGCCTCGTTTTTCACCAAAGTCGGGTGGTACACCTCAGTATAGCCAAATTCATTAACATGCATTTCAAGCATAAAATTTATTAGCGCTCGTCCAAGCTTAGCTAACTGTCCTTTTAATATCGCAAATCTTGATCCGGAAATTCTTGCCGCTTGTTCGAAGTCCATCAAATTTAATTTTTCTCCGAGTTCATAATGAGATTTTGCTGTAAAATCAAACTGTCTTTTTCCTCCATATCTTCTCACCTCTAAATTAGAGTTCTCATCTGCGCCTATTGGCACATCTTGCGCAGAAATATTTGGCAAGTTAGATAAAACATTCACTAACTTATCCTTTTCTGCTTGCTCTTTTAAGCTAATTGCCTCTATCTCATTCGTGATGTCTTTTGACAACTCTATTTGCTCTTCACAAGGGCTCTTGCTCATTTTAAGCTTCTTTATTTCCTCTGTGATTTCATTGCGCTGCCTATTTAAATCTTGCAATTTAGTGGTTAATGACCTTTTCTCGTGATCAATTTCTAATACCTCTTTTGCAGTAAACTCTCTTATCCCCCTGCTTTTCATTGCCTTTTCAAATCCTTTAGGGTTTTTGCGTATATATTCTATATCGTGCATATATTGTGCTATTACTAACATTATTACTGTACTTCAAAAGCTCTTAATATTCAATATTTTCTCATACTACTAAAATTATTATGGTTGATTTTTTTGTTAGAATTTGTTAAAATTTAATTAACTTAGCGTTCATAGGATATAGTATGTTGGGCATCACAGAAAAATATAATCAATTTAAAGAGAGCACTTACTTTGCTGGTGGGAAATTTGTTATCTGCGCTACTTGTGTATGCCTAGCAGCCACATTCGCTGCTGGCTGTTTAGGAGCGGTAATAGGATCCCCTCTATTGACCTTTCCACTTGCTATGCTAATTTCTCATCCTGTGATTTGGATTATAACGGGAGTAGTTCTTACAACAGCATACAAATTAGCGAAGAACTATATTAATGGAAATGGAAAAGGAGCTTCAAAGGGGGAAAAGAGTGAAGAAAAAGATACAGAACTACAAGATTTGCAAGGCAAGACTCCAGAAAAGCAAGCAAGACCGAAAACTCCTGATAGAGATAGTGGTATTGTACCAGGCAGTGAACCCGATTCAAGGAACAGTAGTCGTAGAAGCTCTTTGGATAGTGGTTTGGGTGGTAAAGAGTTTCATGAAAATTTGGACACTCTTGTGCATCAGACAAATAGAAAGAATTACGCTTACTGGTTGCAGCAACATGATATTGCTCATATTGCAAGAATTAAATATAAGTATTCAGAAGGTTTTACGGATGGTGTATTCTTCTGTATTCCTGGTAATCTTGAATCCTTGAGTGAAAGGTTGAGAGAATATAAAAATAAAGCAGAACGAGAGAGTTCGAAAAGGATATTTACTTCAGTTATTAATTTGGGTGGTAATCATTGGGTAACGCTAGTTGTTACATACAGCTTAGATAACAAACAATTTAGAGCTTATTATTGTGATTCTTTTAGTGCTGATTTACCAAGTCCTGGTAGTCAACGTAAGAGAATAGAACTTGCAAATGAAATTAAAGAATTGGTTACACCTCTTACTGATCAAGCTAGTGAGTTGAATGCGCAAGGAAAAAAAGAAATGAGTAAAGATGTCAAAGAGACAGCACAAACGTGTCGGAACAAGAAAGATGAATTAGTTAACGTCCCAATAAATACCGATAATATAGTGAGTGCACTGGAAGAAATTTTGAAAATAGGAAAGGATAACATAAGAAGCTCTAAAACTAAGCAGCAAAACGATGGCTGCAATTGTGGCATATTCGCACTAGAAAATGCTCATAAAATTACACAAATGCTCAACGAAGGCAAATCATTTGACGAAATTGACAAAGAGTTATCAGAATATAAATTTGATTTGAATGGGAAAAGAAGAGAGTTTACAAAAGCGCTTATGGAGGATGAAGGGTGGAAAGAGCATTTAAAAAACGGGCTTTTGTGCGATCTTCCACCAGGAACGGACACCTCTCTTACCTCAAGGGTGCAGAATACAGCTCAGGTTGCTATATAGTTTACAATGAAGAATTACCATTAACCTTATGCCCCTGCAAATAGGAAGTTTGACGATTGATTCCCCGGTAATCTTAGCTCCAATGTCTGGGGTGACTGATTATCCGTTCAGAAGTATTGTAAAGAAACTTGGTGCAAGTTTGTTAGTCTCAGAAATGATTGCAAGCAGAGCCATGATTATGCAAACTCGCCAGAGTCTGCAAAAAGCAAAAGTCGATGAATTAACTGCTGTGCAGCTTGCTGGATGCGAGCCCGATGTTATGGCAGAAGCTGCAAAACTAAATGAGGATATGGGTGCAAAAATTATAGACATAAACTTTGGTTGCCCTGTTAAAAAAGTTGTAAACGGTTATGCAGGATCAGCACTAATGCGCGATGAGAAAAAAGCCGCTGAGATAATTGAGTCCGTAGTCAAAGCAGTGAATGTGCCAGTTACGGTGAAAATGCGCACTGGATGGAACGATGAAAATCGCAATGCACCGAGACTTGCGAAAATTGCCGAGGATTTAGGAGCAAAAATGATTACTGTACATGGAAGGACAAGAGCGCAGCTCTATAACGGTCAAGCAGATTGGAAATTCGTTAGAAATGTTAAAGAGCAAGTGAGAATTCCAGTTATAGTAAATGGCGATATTAAAAACTTGAGTGATATTCAAAGTGCTCTTAAAGAATCCGGAGCAGACGGAGTGATGATAGGTCGTGGTGCCTACGGTAAACCTTGGCTGATTAATCAAGCAATGCACTTTCTCAGTGGAAGTAAAACTTCTGAGCTAACAGCTTCAGAGAGATTAAGCATCATACTTGAGCATTACGATAATATTCTTGAGTACTATGGAAATGACACGGGGATAAAGGTGGCCCGCAAACACATAGGTTGGTACAGTAGCGGGCTTCAATGCTCATCTGAATTTCGTGTGAGAGTAAATAACATGACAGATAGCACAGAAGTGAAAGAAAATATTATTGGCTTTTTTGGTCAAGAGACACACGTATCTGTTTAGGGGCGTGGCTAATGTGCAAATATTGAAGCAAAAGTGGTCAGTGCTTGACACTGGCTTTTTAAGTCATAAAAACTTACTTGACAAGCCTCGCCAGCCCCCTTATCATAACAGTGAAGCTATTGTATTTGCTTTCGCCAATCTGCAGATTAAAAGGTAAGGATTACTTAATGTATCGGCGTCTTATGTTCAATTTTTTGCAGTATATAGATACTGTATGTCTTTACAAAACTTCATCTACATCTAGATTTTTATCTAAATAAGCTGAACGCGCTTATAAAGCGTTACAAGACATCAAAAAATGCCAATACTCGACAGAGATAGTAAAAGACTAGCTAACTCGGGGATTCTTTGTCTTTTTTTCTGCTTAGTAAATTTCTTAAACATTTGCAGCGTAGGTTAGTTGCAATTAAAAGCAGCTGAATCTCGCTTGTCAAGCGTTTAAAACATAAAAAACGCCAATATTTTAAAGCGGATAATAACCACGGGGCTTCTTTTGCCTTTTTTTTCATTTGGTAAATTTCTTAACGTTTGTAGCTAACATGAAGCTAAGTACGAACTTTGTTAAACACAACAAATGGTGTCATCCCAGCGCTTGACACTGGGATGGCTTTGTTGCATCGCACCTTATACTGGTAGTAATTTACGATAAATATCATGTAGCCATTTCAAATTTAGCCATACCAATTTCAGTAAATTGATTAAGCAAATAGCACTTAATCAGCAATTCTTTTTCGCGATTTACTTCGGATTTATTCCTAAAGCTGAATCCAAATATTTGCTTTAATCTTGAGAAAAACCCTTCAATATAAGATCTTTTCCCATAATTTACTTCTTTTTTCCATTCTTTCACGCCATCTTCACCGTATAATTTTATTAACCTAATAGCAGCATTTCTGCCAGACATATAATCTATTTTTGAATGTTCTGCTGCATCCTTTTTTGGTAGAACTTTTGTCTTTATATCGTATTTCTTACACAATTTATAAAGTTTGTGCCTATCGTATGCCCTATCTGCATATAATGCTTTTATTTTGTGCTGAAAATTAACTTCTTCAAGCAAATCGCAAGCTCCATAGTGGTCAGAGTAGACGCCATTACTGTATCTTGCAGCTATAGCTTTTTTACTATTCACACTTAACATAACATGTAACTTTCTTACTTGCTCGTAGCTTCGGTACTTTCTATCTGCACTGTTTTCCTTACTGTGGCCAGGAGTGTTACTGTAAATGCTGATACTTGTGCTATCTATGATAATTTCAATATTTTCCATGTTGCTTTTATCAACCCTGCAATCATTTATCTTAATATTAAGTTTTTTAAACCTTCTTGATGCTTGTGAATAGCTGATAACTGCCAAATTTTTTCCTATTTGTTGCAGATATCCTTTTATAAACCCCACCGTTTGTCTTAAACCAATTCTAAAAAGATTGACAATTATATGCACCAAAATTACGACTTTATCACTGTAAATATAGTTGCCGCCCTGCATTTTTGGACTATTTTCATACCAATTTTCGATAGCTTCATCGATGTAACGAAAAATATTTCCCCTTTTTTCAAGGAATTTGTTATATTCGTTTTGGTTACTGACTTTCATTTTCTGTGGCATATTTTTTCTTCAACAGTTAAATGGTTATTTATAATGAATTTTGTCAGTAGCCACCAGATTTTTTCGGTTGCTATGTAACAAAGCCCACTGGAATCCAGCCTTGCCGTAATCTCATCAAGAACGTTGTAACCACTTTCCATGCTAGTTTGCTTGTGAATAAGCAAATTTTTCTGGATCCCAGTGTCTGGACACTGCCCTTTTGGATGGAAACCAGTGTCAGCTACTTGGATGACAAGAGAATGATGTTATTCCAGACTGGAATGACACCATCTGTTGTAAACTCACTTTTACTTTATTGGTTATCTTGTTATGCTACCTTGTCTACCTTATTTTGTCACTCTCCTGAACTGATACGAAACACACTAGCTGTACTCAATTCGACTGATCATATGCCACTACGCTCTCTTCCTCACCAGAGTGTAAATAACAACCATTATCCATCAACCATTTCTCGTCATAAGTTTCAATATCAAAATATTTTTCATATTCATCTATATTATCACAAAGTGAAAGTGCTCTGATCTTATTCATAATCAAACCTGTACCAGCAGGAATTAATCTTCCTACTATAACATTTTCTTTTAATCCACTTAAAGGATCGCTCTTTCCGCAGAATGCTGCTTCTGTAAGTACCTTTGTTGTCTCTTGGAAAGAGGCAGCAGAAATAAAGGAGCTAGTTTCAAGACTTGCCCTAGTAATCCCCTGCAGAATAGGAAGATAATGAGTAGGCCGTTTGCCAGAGTTACTCATAGCATCATTTTCCCTATCAACTTCCAGCTTGTCAATGCTTTCGCCAATCAAGTACATAGTATCACCAGGATCAGTAATTTCCACTTTTTGTAGCATTTGTTTTAAGATCACCTCTAAATGCTTGTTGTCTATACGAACACCCTGCAATCTATAAACTTGCTGTATTTCAGAAATCATATAGTGTGCTAAAGCTTCTAACCCAAGCACACGTAAAATATCATGGAGATCAGGGTCACCATCCATCAATAGATCACCTTTACGTACAAAATCACCTTCATTGACTATTACATGCTTACTTCTTGATACCAAATATTCAACTGGAGAAATTTGTTCATCTACAGGTTTAATTAATATACTGCGTTTTCCTCTACGGTCTTTTTCAGAAAACGCTACATAGCCATCTATCTCACTAACAATAGCATGCTCCTTAGGACGACGTGCTTCAAATAACTCTATAACCCTCGGTAAACCACCAGTAATATCACGAGTTTTAACTGACTCTCTTGGTGTTCTTGTAATAACATCACCTGCATGAACCTTCTGGCCATCTTGTACATTGAGCACTGCCCCGATTGGTATAAAATAACATGCTTCAACGCCACTTGCGAGTGTCATTACTTTACCATTATCGTCAAGCAGCACAATACGAGGACGTAAATTAGCTCCACCAGAATGCAATTTCCAATCTTTTACTACTTTGCTTGATATTCCTGTAGATTCATCCATCACTTCAGTGATCGAAACTCCATCTTTTAAGTCCTGATAAGACACTGTACCAGTCTTCTCCGTGATAATAGGCAATGTATAAGGATCCCATTCCGTAACTTTATCGCCAATTTTTACTGACCCACTCTCATCCACATAAAGTTTAGCACCGTAAGGTACACTATGCTTCAATTTTTCACTACCAAGGCTATCAATCAACACGACTTCACAGGAACGGCTTATCACAATTTTATTTCCGTTTCTATCTATAATTATATTACTATTGTTTAACTTTATTTTAGCATTAATAGAAGCTATAATATTCGAGGATTCAACGCCTCTAGTCATTACTCCACCTATATGGAAAGTACGCATCGTTAACTGAGTACCTGGCTCTCCAACAGATTGAGCAGCTATAACACCAACTGCTTCACCTATTGAAACAATTTTACCAGTTGCAAGGTCTCTTCCATAACATAAAGAACACACACCAGGACTTATTTCACAAGTTAAAGGCGATCTAATTTTTATAGCATCAAGACCTGCAATGCTGATTTGCTTTACTTTATCCTCATTAATTAATTCCCCTGCTTTTACTAATAATTCTTTTGTCACTGGGTTATATATATCATTTGCAGCTGTTCTACCCAGCACAACACTCTCTAGAGATGCAACTATAGTACTTCCTTCAACTGTAGCTCTCACAACAAGACCATTTTTTGTTTTACAGTCATACTTTGTAACTATGCAATTTTGAGACACATCAACTAAACGACGAGTTAAGTATCCAGAGTTTGCAGTTTTAAGCGCAGTGTCAGCTAAACCTTTACGTGCACCGTGAGTAGAATTAAAGTATTCAAATACGTTCAATCCTTCACGGAAATTAGAAATTATAGGTGTTTCTATAATCTCACCAGAAGGTTTGGTCATGAGCCCTCGCATTCCTGCTAGCTGTTTCATCTGTGAAGTAGAACCCCTTGCACCAGAGTTAACCATCATATACACTGAGTTGTACTTACTATTTTCATCATATATAGATATTGCTTTTAACATATCATTAGCTATCATATCCGTACACTTAGACCATTCATCTATAACCTTGTTATACCTCTCACTTCTAGTTATTAGCCCATCTTGATATTGCATAGAGAATTTCTTAATTTCACCCCTCGCGTGATCAACATGTGTAGCTTTAGTTTCAGGTATAACCATATCACAACGACCAAAAGAAACACCAGAAAATGTGGCATACTCAAAGCCAAGTACCATTAATTTATCAGAAAATGCCACTGTAGCACTTTGACCACAGTTACGATATACTAAATCAATTATACTAGTTATTTCCTTGACTGTTAATATCTGATTTATTAGATCGAAGCCTAGATTCTCATGCTTAGGAAAAATTTGCCATAATATTAAACGGCCAGGAGTTGTACAAACAGTTTTATAGTGAGTTTCACCGCTGCTATTAATATACTCCATCCTATACTTTATACTAGAATGAATATGCAAAGTACCATCACTCAAAGAATGCTCAACTTCACAAAAAGCACCAAAAGATGGTATATTATCTTTCTTAGGTTCTTGTAAAGTCAGATAATATATACCAAGTACTATATCTTTACTAGGAACTATAATCGGTCTGCCATTAGAAGGACTTAAAACGTTATTAGTAGACATCATCAACACCCTAGCTTCAAGCTGAGCTTCCAATGAAATTGGCACATGCACTGCCATTTGATCACCATCAAAATCAGCATTAAACGCCGTACAGACAAGCGGATGAAGCTGTATTGCTTTGCCTTCAATAAGGATTGGCTCAAAAGCCTGAATACCAAGTCTATGTAGCGTAGGCGCTCTATTCAACAAAACAGGATGCTCTTTTATTACCTCTTCAAGCATATCCCAAACTTCTGGTTTTTCTGCTCTTATCAACTTACTAGCAAACTTAATAGTTGGAGCCATACCATACATCTTAAGCTTTGAGTAAACAAAAGGTTTGAATAGTTCAAGAGCCATTCTTTTTGGTAATCCACACTGATTTAGTTTCAAAGTTGGACCAACAACTATTACAGAACGTCCAGAGTAGTCTACCCTTTTTCCTAAGAGGTTCTGGCGAAAACGACCCTGTTTTCCTTTTAACATATCACTAATGGACTTTTTATATCCAACAGCACCAGCTTTATTTACCAAAGTACTACGACGACTATTATCAAAAAGAGAATCAACTGCTTCTTGTAACATTCTTTTTTCATTACGAATCATAATCTCAGGAGGATTTAAGCTCAACAATTTCCTCAACCTGTTATTTCTATTAATAATAGTCCTATAATGATGATTCAGATCAGAAACTGCAGGACGACCACTTTCAAGCGATACCAAAGGACGCAAATCAGGTGGTAAAATAGGTATAGTTGTAAGTATCATCCACTCAGGCCTATTTCCAGATTTAATGAAGTTTTCAACAATACGCAATCTCTTTATAATTTTCTTTCTTCTTATCTCAGAAGCAACAGACTCTAATTCTAGTCTTAAATCCTTCCTAATTTCATGTAAATCAAGGCGCGTTAGCAACTCTCTTATAGCTTCAACACCTTGCATAGCTACAAAACTATCGATCCCATAGCTATCTTTAGCTTCATTATAAGCTTTTTCACTAATAATCTCACCTTTTTCAAAAGGCGAAACAAGAGGATCTATCACGATATAATTATCGCTATGTAAAATATTCTCAATATCTCTGAGAGACATATCCAATAATGCTCCAATTCTTGAAGGAAGCGATTTCAAAAACCATATATGAGCAACAGGAGATGCAAGCTCTATATGACCCATCCTTTCTCTTCTTACTTTAGAAGATGTAACTTCTACTCCGCATTTTTCGCATATGCGACCCCTGTGTCTTCTTTTTTTGTATTTTCCACATAAACACTCATCGTCATTGACAGGGCCAAAAACCTTAGGGCAAAATAATCCACCTTTCTCAACTTTGAACGTACGATAATTTGCAGTTGAAACATCTTCTATCTCACCACAAGATATACGCTTAATACTTTCAGGGCTAGCAATCGATATGCTAACCTCATTAAAAGGTTGTGCAATGTTAGTGTGAGATATATCTTCAATCACTACATCATTTTGCTTTAAATCTACATTTAAACATAAAGAACGTAGTTCTTTTATCATCACATTAAAGGATTCAGGAATTCCACATTCAAAATTACTGTCACCTTTTATTATCGACTCGTAAATCTTAACTCTACCATTAATATCATCAGACTTCACAGTTAACATTTCCTGCAAAGTATAAGCAGCACCATAGGCTTGTAATGCCCAACATTCCATTTCACCAAAACGCTGACCACCAAAATGAGATTTTCCTCCTAGAGGTTGTTGAGTAACCAAACTATAAGGCCCTACTGAACGCGCATGAATTTTACCATCAACTAAGTGGTGCAACTTAAGCATGTACATGTAACCAACTGTAACCTTGCGGTCGAATTTTTCACCACTGCAACCGTCATATAATACAGCTTGTCCAGAGTTATCCAAACCAGCAAGTTCAAATAATTTTGCTATTTGTTCATCTTTTGGACCCTCAAATACAGGTGCAGCAACAGGAACGCCATCACGTAATTTACGTGCAAATTCAATGAGATTATTATCACTAATATTACGAATATCATTACAGATAGATACGTTACTACCATAGCTATAAACCTCAATCAGGAAATTACGTAAATTGCTGTATGAACTTTTACAAGAGTTCAAATAGTTCTCTACTAACGCATTCAACTCGTCATTTAGTGCATTCTTATTAGGTGTATTTAAAACAGAAGCCATTATTTCATCATCATCAATATTTTCAATTTTTTTATTGTCAAGGTATGCTACTGCAAATTGTGTAAAATTATCATCGTTAAGGGACCTAATTCCCTTGCAAAAAGCACTTTTGATTTTATTGATCTCATCGAGAATATTACTTACCCTTTCCCCTAATTTTCTACAAGCCCAACCTACATGCGTTTCCAGTATTTGCCCTACATTCATTCGTGAAGGAACACCAAGAGGGTTAAGAATAATATCAACAGGAGTACCATCTTCCAAATAAGGCATATCTTCCACTGGCACAACTCGAGAAATCACACCTTTATTCCCATGTCTACCAGCCATTTTATCCCCTGGTTGCAGACTATGTTTCACAGCAATGAAAACTTTTACTGACATCGACACACCTTGAGGCAGGTCATAACCTTCATGTAATTTTTCTACTTTTCGCTTAAACTGTGCTATTGCATGTGATACTTTTTCATCAAAATCTTTTTTTAAGCTCTTAACTTGCTCATGAATGGATTGGTTTTTTAATCCTATACCCCACCATTGCTCACGTTCAATAGAGTCAAATTTTTCTCGATCTTGAGAACCAGAATTAATAAGAAGTTTCTTCAGTTCATCATAGAAATATTCACTAGTAACATTGATTATATAATCTCGCTCTTCCTCAAAGTCATTTACCTCTTTTTGTTTGATGAGTAATGCCCTTTCATTTTCTTCAACCCCCCTGCGTGTAAAGACTTGTACATCAATTACTGTCCCTTCAACATCTGGAGATGTATATAAAGAGGAATCCGCACAATCGAATGACTTTTCACCAAAAATTGTCATTAATAACTTCGTTTCAGGAGGCAATGAAAGAGAAGGTTTAGGTGTAACTTTACCTACCAGAATATAGCCTGGACCAACTCTTGTACCAATTTTCACTATACCACTATCATCCAAGTGATATAGATTTTCTTCATTAACACCAGGTATAGCACGAGTTATTTTTTCTGATCCTAAAGGGGTATCATGTACAACACAGTCAAATTCTTCTATATGAATAGAAGTAAAGAGATCTTTTTTAACAACTTCACTAGAAATAATAATAGAGTCTTCAAAGTTATAACCTTGCCAAGACATAAAAGCGACTAGCAAATTTTTACCAAGCGCCAACTCACCACTGTTAATTGCAGGACCATCAGCTATTACATCACCCTTTTTAACATAATCACCTACGCACACTAGCGGTCTTTGATTAATACAAGTATTATGGTTAGAACGCTGAAATTTCCTTAGATGATAAATATCTACATCCAAGTAGTTAACCCTTTCTTTATCAAAAGCACGTATAACTATAGAGTTACTATCAGAACTATCAACTATGCCATCGCGTTTTGCTAAAACTACAGCACCAGAGCCAGAAGCTACAAAAGACTCCATACCAGTAGCAACCAGAGGAGCGGTAGGCTTCAATAAAGGTACGGCCTGACGTTGCATATTTGAGCCCATTAATGCTCTATTAGCATCATCATTTTCTAAAAATGGAATCAAGGAAGCTGCAACTGATATTACCTGCTTAGGAGATACGTCAATGTAACTCACCTGATCACTACTTACCATAATGAAACTACCAGCATATCTACAGTATAGCATGTCATCAACAAAGCAATTATTTTCATCGAGCTTTACGCTGGTATCAGCTATATAATATAAACCTTCATCTATAGCAGACAGATACTCAATTTGATCAGTAACAACCCTATTAACTACTTTTCTATAAGGACTTTCAATGAAACCATATTTATTAATACGCGCGTATATAGCTAAGCTGTTGATTAACCCTATATTTTGCCCTTCAGGAGTCTCAATAGGGCAAATTCTTCCATAATGAGTTGGATGAACATCACGCACTTCAAATCCTGCCCGTTCTCTTGTTAAACCGCCAGGACCTAACGCGGACAACCTTCTTTTATGTGTTATTTCAGATAACGGATTAGTCTGATCCATAAATTGAGATAATTGAGAAGAATTGAAGAAATCTCTTAAGACATTAGTTAACACTTTTGGATTAATAAAATCAGATGGAGAAACTTTATCTAAACTAGAAGTGGACATAGAATCAACTATTGCGCGTTCCAATTTCAACAACCCAGTTCTAAATTGATTTTCTATAAACTCTCCAACTGATCTTACTCTTCTGTTTCCTAAATGATCAATATCATCTACAGATCCTTGACCGTCACGTAACAATACTATTTTTTTTACAATTTCAATAATATCTTCATATGTTAAAACAGTTAAATCCTCATCATAATTTAATCCAAGGTAAGAGTTAAGCTTCAACCTACCAATGTTAGACAAATCATAATATTCCGGACTGAAGAAAAGATTACGGAAAAACTCCTCTACTATCTCTAAAACAGGAACTTCACCAGGACGCAAAACTCTATATATTTCATATAGCGCATCCTGATAAGACATGTTTTCGTCTAAGAAAAGCGTATTTAATATATAAGGTCCAACAGATACATTATCTATGTTCAATACTGATATTTCATCCACAGACAATAACTCAAGCTTCTTTATGTCTTCCAGCTTTATAGATTCACCAGCAGATAAAATTTTCGTAGAGCTAGCACTATCCATTAAATCTTCTGCGAGGAATAAACCACATATAGAATTAAAAGGAACCAGATACTCTTTTAATTCATTATCATATAGCTTTTTAGCTAGTCTTGAGGTAATACGAACGTTAGCTTTAAGCAGCACATTACCTTCAATATCCATTAAGTCGAAAGGCAGCCTCACTCCTTTAAATTTATCAGGAACAAAAGGCACTTTCCAACCATCTTTATGTTTTACATACTTTATTTTCTGATAAAATCTATCGAGTATATCATTATTTGATAGACCCAACGCCTTTAATAAAACTGAGATTGGCAATTTTCTTTTTCTATCAACACGAAAATACAAATGGTCTTTAACATCAAATTCAATATCAAGCCAAGAACCCCTATAAGGAATAATTCTAGCAGAATAGATCAATTTACCAGAATTGTAAGTTTTTCCCTTATCGCTATCAAAAAATACACCAGGAGACCTATGCATTTGTGAGACGATAACTTTTTCCACACCATTAATGATGAAAGTGCCCTTATCAGTCATCATAGGCAACCCACAAAAGTGGACTTTCTGCTCTTCTATAGATTTTACAACGGTTGCAAGTTTAGAATGATCTCCACTCTCTTTAATCGATTTATATTCATCAAGAGAAATACCATCCTGCATAACAACAAAACGTATAGAAGCAATAACCTGAGCAGAAAAAGTTACACCACGCTTTATACACTCAGATTCGTCATACTTAGGATCATCTACCATACAACTTATAAACTCAATAGTAGCCCTACGCAAAGGATCATTTATTGGAAAGATTGTATGAAAGATAACTTCAAGTCTTTCATTACCCTTATTCTTAGGAGCAAATGAATTATACGATTCTTTTTGAACCTTAACCAAATCCAATAAAGAATCTTTTAAATCAATCGACCTAGAATAAGAAACTCTAGGAACAAAAGCACCAGAAGCGTACATATAAGAAGAATCAACCATTAAAATACCCCAAATTAATTAAAAGAGCTATATCAATATAAAATTAATACATTAAATATTATTCAAGCTCCACTTTAGTTGCTCCTGCTTCAATAAGTTTTTGCTTGATTTTTTCTGCTTCGTCTTTAGGAACATTAGCAGTCAAATCTTTAGGTAAAGATTCAACCAACTCTTTTGCTTCTTTTAAACCCAATGTAGAATTAACTTCTCTCACAGCTTTAATAACTCCTATTTTTTTACTCGCATCAATTTCTTTAATCACAACTTTATACTCAGCTTTTTCTTGAGCAGCAGGAGCAGCAGCATTATCACTAATAGGCGCCCCAGCACCAACAGCTCCACCAAGAAAAGAACCAGCAGGCAACCCTATTTTCTCTTCTAGAACTTTTACAAGTTCAGAAGCCTCTAATAGGTTTAAAGATAATATTTTATCAACCAAATCACTTGTTACATTACTCATAATTATCACCTTACTTAACAACAAATTTATTTTTTAGAACTATAATAATCCAAAACTCTCATAAGCCTCATAGAAGATGAATTAATAGACAACGCCAACCGAGCAGGAATATCATAAGATATTAAACGCATAATTTTAACACGCAATTCATCCAGAGAAGGCAACTTAGCCAGTTTATTAACATCTTCCACTGTTAACAATTCATTTAAATGAGCTGCGCAAATCACAGACATTTTTTCTTTGTTAGCATTAGTAAAATCAACTATTAATTTTGCAGCTTCTGCTATGCCACTAGAGTATATAATAGCAACAGGACCAGAAAATTTGCCTGATAAATAAGAAAATTTACCAGTCCTTTCTAAAGCCAAGCGAGCTAGAGTGTTTTTAACTACTAATACCCCACCTGCTATAGACTTCAGGCTATTTCTAAGAGTTAACGAATCATTAGCATTTATAGATTTAAAATTTACTAATATTAAGAAATCATTATTTACAAATACGTTTATTGTGCTCTGTATAAATTCATCCTTATTTTTACGCTTCACGGTATCACTCCCTTAAATTACATCTTCCACTTTGCTTATCTTATAAGCTTTACCCATAGTTGAATTTAAAAAAACACCCTTAAAGTAAATTCCTTTCACAGAAATAGGTTTATTATCTTTAATTACTTTAAGAAAGGCTTTTAAATTTTCTAGCAAGTCATCAATATCAAATTTAATATTTCCTAATTTACCATGAATAACACCATTTTTATCTGTTCTAAATTTCACCTGACCAGATTTAATGGTTTTAATAGCTTCTGCAATGTTAGAAGTCACAGTACCAAATTTAGGGTTAGGCATCAGCCCTTTAGCACCCAATACTTTTGCAATAGGAGTGATTTTTGCCATAAAATCAGGAGTAGTAATGCACCAATCAACATCTAATTTTCTACCTTTTTTTATTTCTTCAACTAAATCCTCTCCTCCTGCAATATCAGCACCAGCTTTTTCAGCTTCTAATAAATGTTTATCTTGAGCGAAAACAGCTACTTTAATATTTTTCCCGATACCTTTAGGCAAAACTACTGTACCACGCACCTGCTCTTCAGATTTACGTGAATCTACGCCTAAATTGACTGCAATATCAACTGATTCATTAAATTTTGCTGAAGCAGACTCAACAATCTTCTTCAAACACTGCTTAGGATTATCATTATATGTATTCATTTACCTAACCTTCCACAACTTCTATACCCATAGATTTTGCAGTGCCTACAACCATTTTCACTGCTGAATCTTCATTATCCACCTTCATATCAACCATCTTGCACTTTGCCACTTTAATTATAGCAGACATAGGTAATTTAGCCACTAATTCTTTACCAGGATTACCAGAACTTTTACTTAATTTAGCCTCCTGCTTAAGTAAATAAGCCACAGGCGGACCGCTGACAGTAAAATCATGAGAGCGATCATCCTTTATGGAAATTCGCACTGTTACTAAATCGCCTACTTTATAATTAGCGTTAGCAGTGCTAGTAACTTTATTAAAAGCTTCACAAAACTTAGGAACAGGTATACCACGTGGACCAAGTACTGAAGCAATTTTCGGTCCTGGAACTGCTTTCCCAGCTTCCATAAGTAAGTTAATCTTAGCAACTACAACACTCATAATTAATCCTCTATTTTCTCTATTTGAGCCAGATCAAGCTCTATTATTGTCGGCTTACCTAAAATCGATACTTCCACATTAATAATTTTTTTCTCATCGTTTACCATATTTACCTTACCAGTAAAATTTTGAAAAAGACCATCATTAATTTTCACTTTTTCATCTTTTTCATAACCATAACCTAACTTCTTTGTCTCTTGAGCATCATAAAGTGCATTACACATTGAGTGAATCTCATCATCCAAAATCACCTTTGGAATATTACCATTTTTCAAAAATCCATAAACCTTAAGAGATTTTGGTATATTATTGATAAAATTCAATACTTCATCGCATAAATTCACGTATAAAAAGACATAACCAGGAAAGCATTTCCTTCGTGTAGCAATTTTCTTAGATTTCAACTCTACTTCACTTAGCTCTTCATATGGAATAAAAACTTCCTTAAAGTAATCATTAACACCCAATTTCATAGAATTTTCCAATATATGTTGGCGCACTTTCTCTTCACAATTGGAAGCAACTCTCAAGATATACCATTTATATCTATTAAATTCTTTACACTTTAAACTTATTTCATCATCTGAAATCATCTCAAAATCACCAGATTCGCCACTGCAGAATCCAGGCGTTTGATTCAAAATATTTTTGCTTTCATCACATAGATGCATATATACATACACTTCACATAACTCTTTTATATCAGACTTTGAATTACATACCGTTTGATAAGGAATAAACACTTCCTTAAAATAAACAGCATCACTTACCAATTCGCGTATATTTTGCTCATATCCATAATCAACTTTAATGATATACCATTTATATTCACATTCCATAAATAATTCCAAATAAAGCCTTAATTACGTAAAGAGACATAAAATCCACAAAACAGAAGAAAGTCGAAAAGCATAATATAACAATCATTACAACAAATAGAGATGACAACACCTCCTGTTTCTTTACCCAAGCAATTCTTCGTATTTCTTGCTTTATATCACAAAAAAAAACACACAAATTTTTTAACATTTTCACCACAACATTAATGCAGGAGCGATAGGAATTGAACCTACAACCTCTGGTTTTGGAGACCAGCGCTCTACCAATTGAGCTACACTCCTATAACTCAAACTCTCACTCCAAAATTTCAGAAACAACACCAGAACCAACAGTTCTACCGCCTTCTCTTATCGCAAAACGCAATCCCTTATCCATTGCTATCGGTACTTGCAATTCTACTTCTACACTCACATTATCTCCTGGCATTACCATCTCCTTCCCATTTAGCAATTTTATGCTCCCAGTTACATCCGTTGTCCTTAAATAAAACTGTGGCTGGTAATTCGCAAAAAATGGTGTATGCCTTCCTCCTTCCTCTTTCTTTAATATATAAACCTCCGCCTTAAACTTTCTATGCGGCGTTATCGTCCCCGGTTTTGCTAATACTTGCCCTCTCTCCACTTCTTCTCTTTTTGTTCCTCTTAACAATATTCCTACATTGAGTCCTGCACTTCCCTTATCCAGCAACTTCTTAAACATTTCTACACCTGTGCATATCGTCTTTTGCGTCTCCTTCAGACCTATTATCTCTATCTCTTCTCCCGTCTTTATCTCTCCCTTCTCTATTCTTCCTGTTACCACCGTCCCTCGCCCCGATATCGAAAATACATCTTCGATTGGCAATAAAAATGGTAAATCCACAGGCCTTGGTGGAACCGCCACATATTCATCTAACTTTTCCATCAATTTGTCTATTGATTTCTTTCCATATTCGCCGCTGTCATCCTCCAGCGCCTTGAGTGCTGACCCAACTACCACAGGCACTTCATCCCCTGGAAATCCGTATTTACTCAGCAATTCCCTCACTTCCATTTCTACTAAATCTATCATATCAGCATCAGCAACATCAGCTTTATTTATATACACCACGATATATCCAACACCCACCTGCTTCGCCAGCAATATATGCTCTCTCGTTTGTGGCATTGGCCCATCAACTCCCGACACTACCAATATCGCTGCATCCATCTGTGCTGCACCTACTATCATATTCTTTACATAGTCAGCATGTCCAGGACAATCAACGTGTGCATAATGCCTTTTTTCCGTCTGATACTCAACATGCGCTGTTGCTATCGTTATCCCCCTCTTCCTTTCTTCTGGCGCTTTATCTATCTGATCGTACGCTACAAAATTTCCATAATGCTTTGTTATCGCCGCTGTTAACGTTGTCTTCCCATGATCCACATGTCCTATTGTTCCCACATTTACATGCGGCTTTCCAAATGCTTCCACTACTGCTGTCATAATTATTACCCTTAATTATACTTTAACTTTAACTCATCAACCACATATTGTGGTACTTGTTCATAATAAGAAAAATGCATACTATACTGAGCTCTTCCCTGAGATATAGAACGCAAAACATTTATATAACCAAACATATTCGCAAGAGGTACGAAAGCAAGAATTATAGTGCTACTATTATGCGTTTCCATACTTGAAACTTGCCCCCTTCTGCTATTTACATCGCCCATGATATCACCCATATACTCTTCAGGCGTAATGATTTCAACTTTCATTATAGGTTCTAACATTTTTGGACCAGCTTTATTTGCCATCTCTTTAAAAGCACCTTTAGCAGCAAGTTCAAAAGCTAAAGGACTAGAATCAACCTCATGAAAAGCACCATCAAGAAGGGTAGCCTTAAAATCAATCAACGGAAATCCCGAAATTATACCACCTTCTTTTATCAACTCTAAGCCATTTTCTACCCCAGGAATATACTCTTTTGGAATAGCACCACCTACAATTTTACTTTCAAATTGAAACCCAGAACCAGGCTCAAGAGGTTCAAATTTTATTTTAACCTTAGCAAACTGACCAGCCCCACCAGATTGTTTTTTATGAGTGTAATCAATTTCAACAGATTTAGTGATAGTTTCACGATATGCAACCTGAGGAGCACCGACGTTAGCCTCAACGTTAAACTCGCGCTTCATTCTATCAACAATAATCTCAAGATGGAGCTCACCCATGCCTTTCAATATAGTCTGACCGCTTTCCGCATTTACTGACATTCTTAAAGAAGGATCTTCTGCAACCAATCTATTTAAAGCAACACCTAATTTTTCCTGATCTGAAGTAGTTTTAGGTTCCACAGCAATTTCAATAACAGGCTCAGGAAATTCCATACGCTCTAATAATATAGGAAAATCAGGTGAACATAAAGTGTCGCCAGTAATTGTTCTCTTTAATCCAACTAGGGCAACTATATCGCCAACTTTAGCTTCGTTTATATCTTCTCTGTTATTTGCATGCATAAGCAGCATTCTGCCAATTCCTTCAGTCTCATTTTTTCCCGCATTTAACACAGCAGATTTAGATTTTAACTTACCGGAATAAATACGAATAAACGTCAAGCTGCCTACAAACTTATCCGTCATCACTTTAAACGCAAGAGCAACGAATTTCTCTTTTTCTGAAGGTTTGATCTCAATTTTCTTTTCTAAATCTTTAGGATCAGTTCCAACAATTACATCAACATCAATAGGAGAAGGTAAAAAGTCAACCACACCATCTAAAAGTGGTTGTACGCCTTTATTTTTAAAAGCTGATCCACATAATACAGGAACAAATTTTCCTTTAATGGTCCCATTTTTTACGCATTTTTTCAGTAAATCCACTGGCAGATCATTAGACTCAAAGTAAGTGTTCATCGCTTCATCATCCATCTCAGCTGCAGCATCTAATAAAAGATTTCGATATTCTTGAGCCTTGTCAAGCAAATCAGAAGGAATATCTTCATAAGAAAATTTAGCGCCCAACGTTTCTTCTTGCCATATAATGGCTTTCATAGAAATAAGGTCAATTATACCTTTGAAATCTTTCTCACTTCCTATTGGCAACTGAATGACTAAAGGTGCTGTACCAAGCTTCGTCTTTATCATATCAACACATCGATAAAAATTTGCCCCTATTCTATCCATCTTATTAACAAAGCAGATACGAGGAACGCTATATTTATCAGCTTGACGCCAAACTGTCTCAGATTGAGGTTCAACTCCAGCAACTCCATCAAATACAGCAACTGCACCATCCAAAACCCTTAAAGATCTCTCAACTTCAATAGTGAAATCAACATGACCAGGAGTGTCTATTATATTAACCCTATGATCATTCCAAAAACATGTTGTTGCAGCAGATGTGATTGTAATACCACGCTCTTTTTCCTGCTCCATCCAATCCATAGAAGCTGCACCATCGTGCACTTCACCAATTCTATTTTGCTTACCAGTATAAAATAAAATACGCTCTGTTGTGGTAGTCTTACCAGCATCTATGTGAGCCATTATCCCTATATTTCTGTATTTAGATATCCCAATTTCCATATCACAATTAATTAGCTAACATTAAAAACGAAGATGAGAAAATGCCTTATTAGCCTCAGCCATTTTATATTTTTCTTCGCACATCTTAAACGCACCACCGCGTTTATTATAAGCATCCAGTATTTCAGATTGCAAACAATCAACAGTAGTTTTTCCACTCTTTTTTCGAGCAGCAGAAGTTGCTTTAGCAATCCACCTTAACGCTAAAGAAACCGCTCTATCTTGTCGAACTTCAACAGGCACTTGATAAGTTGCACCACCAATGCGTCGAGAACGCACTTCTATAGAAGGAGTAACATTTCCTACCGCTGTTTCAAAAATTGATAACCCACCTTCGCCTATTTTCTTTTCAGCTAAAGACAAAGCGTCATAGATAATCTTTTCTGCAGTAGATTTTTTACCACATTTCATGATTGTATTAATGAAACGCATCAGCAAAACACTGCCGTAACGCGAATCAGGACTTATTTCTCTTTTTTTTGCTTTATTCCGACGAGCCATAAACTTTAACCAGATTTCTTTACACCATATTTTGAACGAGCTTTCTTTCGATTTTGCACACCACGCAGATCAAGGGCACCTCTTATTATGTGATAACGCACACCTGGCAAATCTTTAACCCGCCCACCACGTATCAAAACAACAGAGTGCTCTTGTAAATTATGACCTTCACCAGGTATATAAGCTGTCACTTCACCATACCCACTAATTTTTACTCTGGCTACTTTACGGAGTGCTGAGTTAGGCTTCCTAGGAGTTGTAGTATACACCTTAGTGCAAACACCCCTCCTTTGAGGGTTGCTTTCTCCCAAAGCTGGTACCTTTTTCTTATGGGTCAATCCTAATCTACCCTTACGTATTAATTGATTTATCGTAGGCATATGTTATAAACTCAAGCTCATTAAAATAACTAAGTTTTTAGTTATAAAATAATAAACCTCAATAGTCAATATAAAAATAAAAATTACTACTCTAATAATTAAGCTCAACTGCTTTGAAAGCCATCAGTAGACTTCTTGCATCACCTCCCAAGCCGCAATTGTCATTCAGTAGAAACGCAAAACTTGCTTGACACCCTCCGCCAGCCCCCTTATCATGAAACTGAAGCTATTTATTTATCTTCTCTGTACAGATTAAATGACAAAAAAACTCAACGTATTTGGCGTCTCATGTTTAATTTTTTGCACTATGTGCACCTTATGTCTTTATCAAATTTCTAGGTTTTTACCTACACAAGCTGAAATACGCTTATAAAGCATTTAAAACATCAAAAAACGCCAACTTAAAAAATGGATAGTGAATAACTAGCTACCCTAGGGTTTCTTTTGCCTTTTTTTCTGTTTAGTAAATTTCTTAACGTTTATAATTTAGATTAGTTGCGGTTTAAAAGCAGCTGAATCGCGGTTATTAAGCGTTTAGAATAAAAAAACGCCATACTTGAAAGTATAATGTAAGTAATTAGCCAACCACGGGGCTTCTTTTGCCTTTTTTTTCATTTGGTAAATTTCTTAATATTTATAGCTAAACGACAACCGTCATCCCAGTACCTTCTCTTGTCATCCCAGTGCCCAGACACTGGGATCCAGGAATTTTATTAAGTTGGTAAGCATAAAAGTAGCCGTTTTATGCTAAAGTACAACGTTTTGATGATTATGAAAAAGCTGGATTCCAGTGTCAAGCACTGGAATGACACCCTCTTGGATGGAAATCAGCGTCAGCTACTGGGATGACAGGGTAGCCTGACAACCGTCATCCCGCTGCTTGTCAGCGGGATCTATGCCGAGATACCGCGGCGGTATGACGTAGAGCTCGCGTTAGCTACTTTCATGACACCATTTGCTGTCTTCAAAAATGAATGTTCTTACAATTGTGCGTCACGCGCTTTATTAAATATTTTACTTAAAAATCTAATTTCTTATTATACAAGAGATAGGCAATTCATTAATGATGAAAAATTACAAAAAGGGGCATAGAAAGCGCTTAAGAGAGAAAATTATTTTAGATAATGGACAATCATTACTTGATTATGAAGTTTTAGAGCACATTTTATATTCAGCATACAGTAGAATTGATGTAAAACCGATAGCAAAGAGTTTGATAGAAAATTTTGGCAGTTTGAATAAAGTTTTTAATGCTGACCTGGAAGCACTGCAAAACGTCGATGGTGTCAGCAATGCAGCGATATCTGCCATCTTTTGTGTAAAACAAGCCTTTGTTCGTTCTGCAAGAGAAGAAATAAAAGACCTGCCTATAATCGATAACTGGGAAAAATTGCTTGATTATTTAAGAATAAGTATAGGAAGCCTCAACAAGGAAAATTTTCGCGTCATCTATATGAATAAAAAGTATCGTCTAATAGCGGAAGACCTGCAAAACATTGGTACAGTAGATCAAACTCCTCTTTATGTCAGAGAGATCATCAAGCGCGCACTTTTGATTGGTTCAACGTCCATTGTAATATCTCACAATCATCCAAGCGGAGATACACAACCTTCAAATAGCGATATATCTCTCACTAGACAATTAGCAGAAGCTTGCCAAAGTATAGGAATAGAATTAATAGATCACATTATTATTACATTCAGTAGCTATTTTAGTTTCAAGGAAAATAGGTTATTGTGAAAGCTTTTATAGCTACAGTAACTTAGGTTTACCGACAATCGTCATCCCGCTACTTGTTAGCGGCTAAGAGATACCGCGGCGGTATAGTAACTCGTCATTCCGCTACGTGTTAGCGGCTGAGATACCGCGGCGGTATGACGTGTTGCTTGGGCCAGCTATACATATTAACTTAAAGGGAATTTATATCTCAAAACCGCAAAAAAAGGTGTGTGTATTTGTGAAAAAAAATCTCCATGAAATTTGTGAAGCAATGTGGTGGGACTAGTGCGATTCGAACGCACGACCTTCGGATTAGGAGTCCAACGCTCTATCCTGCTGAGCTATAGTCCCGTGTTTCCTACCATTCATGTAAAGTTATAGCAAAAAATCCTTTCTTTTCTAGATTTCTTGCATAACCAATTTATGACGACAAAAAACATTTCTGTACTTCTTGAGTATAATGCTATTATATTTAATAACATGGTTTAAGTAAGATTAATGCTAGTTAACAACATTGGTTATTTCTATAACAATCAAAACGACTTTGCTTTAAACAATATAAACATTAAAGTAAAGAAAGGAAATGTTGCATGTTTATTGGGGCATTCTGGCTGTGGCAAGTCAACAATTTTGAAATTAATTGCGGGGATAGAAAATCCAAAATCTGGAACTATTTTTATAAATGATAGGTTAGTTGCAAGCAATAAGGCATCAGTCACTATAGAGGATAGAAATATCGGATTGATTTTTCAGCATTCTGCATTATTTCCTCATAAAACAGTAGTAGAAAATATAACCTTTGCTATCCGCAGCTCTTCCAAGAGAGAAAAGCACCTAATTGCATTGGAAATTTTGAAGTTACTCAATATAGAAAAATACGAAAATATGTACCCTAATGCCTTATCTGGAGGACAGCAACAATTAGTTGCAATAGCAAGAGTGATGGCACAAAACCCTGATGTTGTGTTGTTAGATGAACCATTTTCTAATTTAGATATACTGCTCAAGTGCCGAATAAGACAACATATATTGTCCCTTTTTAGAAGTAAAAATATCCCTGTGCTAATGGTAACTCATGACCCGCAAGAAGCATTGAAAGTTGCAGATTTTATCTACGTAATGAAAAATGGTAAAATTATTCAATCAGGAGTTTCTAGCGATATATACCATAGGCCTAAAGATGATACGCTAGCAAAGTTTTTTAGTGAGCTCTCTTCTACTCTACAGTTAAGCGAAAAGTTTCCACTTATTCGCTGCAAGAAAATAATCTAGTCTGGAATTATTATAAGATATAGCTCACACAGATAAAGTTTACTCTTTTGTCATCCTATGGCTTGACCATAGAAAAAAATCTAGATTCCAGCGGGCTTTGTTGCATAGCAACCGAAAAAATCTGGTGGCTACTGACAAAATTCATTATAAATAACCATTTAACTGTTGAAGAAAAAATATGCCACAGAAAATGAAAGTCAGTAACCAAAATGAATATAACAAATTTCTCCAGGAAAGAGGAAATATTTTTCATTATATCAATGAAGCCATAGAAAATTGGTATGAAAATAGTCCAAAAATGCAAGGCGGCAACTATATTTACAGTGATAAAGTTGTGATTTTGGTGCATATAATTGTCAATCTTTTTAGAATTGGTTTAAGACAAACGGTGGGGTTTATAAAAGGATATATGCAACAAATAGGAAGAGATTTAGCAGTTATCAGCTATTCACAAGCATCAAGAAGGTTTAAGAAACTTAATATTAAGATCAATGATTGCAGAATTGATAAAAATAATATGGAAGACATCGAAATTGCTATAGATAGTACAGGTATCAGCATTTACAACAATACCCCTGGTCACAGCAAGGAAAATAGCGCTGACAGAAAATATCGTGGCTATGAACAGACAAGAAAATTGCATGTAATGTTGAATATAAACAGCAAAAAAGCCATAGCTGTAAAATACAGTAACGGTGTCTACTCTGATCACTATGGAGCTTGCGATTTGCTTAAAGAAGTTAATTTTCAGCATGTCATAAAAGCACTATATGCAGATAGGGCATATGATAGGCACAAGTTTTACAAATTGTGTCACGAATATGATATAAAGGCAAAAATTCCACCAATAAACAATGCGGCAGAACATCCAGAAATAGATTATATGTCTGACAGAAATGCTGCTATTAGGTTAATAAAATTATACGGTGAAGATGGCGTGAAAGAATGGAAAAAAGAAGTAAATTATGGGAAAAGATCTTATATTGAAGGGTTTTTCTCAAGATTAAAGCAAATATTTGGATTCAGCTTTAGGAATAAATCCGAAGTAAATCGCGAAAAAGAATTGCTGATTAAGTGCTATTTGCTTAATCAATTTACTGAAATTGGTATGGCTAAATTTGAAATGGCTACATGATATTTATCGTAAATTACTACCAGTATAAGGTGCGATGCAACAAAGCCATTCCAGCGTCACGCGCTAACTTAAATTGTTCAATACAACCATAAAATTTGTTTCGGTAAACCTAATTTGGGTTAGCTATAGAATTGAATATTAAAAAACCTTGATTTATAATTAAATAAAGGTGATATAATCTATGTGTTACTTGACTCCAGTCAAGCTTTAATATTTAAAGGTCAATATTTTAAATGGAGGTGAAAATGAGTTTAGGACCATGGCAATTGTTTCTAGTCTTAATAATAATTTTAGTTCTGTTTGGTGCAGGCAAATTACCGCAAGTTATGGGTGATTTAGGAAAAGGCATCAAAAACCTTAAACAGGAGCTCAAGGACTCAGAAAAATTATCGCCTAACGAACCAGATCGTTAGCGTCCTCATACTTCGTGACATGCACCTTAGTGCATGTCATCTGTTTAAAAACTTAGTCAGGTTAAAGAATGAAAGAGATGAAGTGTTGGTATGAAATAAATAACAAATATTGAAATACAGCAACAACTATGTTAGCTTAGGAGGAATATTTTATTAAAGGATAATTGTGCAAAAAAGTGAGAAACTAACTAAAGATAAAAAACTAGCTTCTGATATTCTAAAAGAGGTTGCAGATACCAATAACAATGATAGCGATAAAGTAACTTTGTTTGACATTAAAACAGCTTTGCATGAGCGCGGTTTTGGTATTTTAATAATCATCTTCTCCTTGCCGCTATCGGTGCCTATACCGGTTCCACCTGGTTATACAACTATTCTTTCTATACCTTTAATCTTATTCTCACTGCAGCTTCTATTTGGATTTGATTCTCCTTGGATGCCGCATTGGTTGGAAAGAAGGTCTTTTCAGCGTTCAACACTAGCTCTTGTGGTGGAAAAAACTTCTCCAGCATTAAGAAAAATAGAAAAGTTCATGAAACCAAGAATGTCTTTTATTTTCTATGGGCCCGGTGAAAAGATTTTAGCTTTTATAATGTTGCTTTGTGCATTATCAATAGCTCTTCCATTACCTCTTACCAATTTTATTCCTGCAATTGGTACGACTCTTATTTCACTTGGAATTATGAGTAAAGATGGGTTTCTATCCATATTAGGAGTTTTAATATCATTGTGTGGGTTATTGCTTACTCTTGTTGTAGTAGTCAAAGGGCCACAACTTATCATTGGGGCATTTTCTTTTCTCAAAAGCTTCGTATATGGTTAGGCTTTACAATACCTTAACAAAAAAAAAGGAACTTTTTACACCAATCGATAAAGATCATGTGAAAATGTATGTTTGCGGACCAACAGTATATGACACAGCACATATAGGCAATGCACGGTCTGTTGTTGTGTATGATGTGTTATTTCAGCTACTTAAGTTTTGTTATGGCAAAGTTACCTATGTGCGTAACATAACCGACATTGATGATAAGATAATTAATGCAGCAAGTGAGAAAAATAGCAACATAGAAAGTATAACCACATATTACATTAAAGCTTTTCATGATGATATGGAAAGCATAAATTGTAAAGAGCCAACACACGAGCCAAAAGCAACGGAAAACGTAGATTATATTATAGAATTAATTGAACATTTGCTGCGATCTGGTCATGCTTATGAATCCAATAAACATGTATATTTTAGTGTAGAATCTTACCATGAATATGGTGCTTTATCAGGAAAAAAAACTGATGAATTGGTTCCAGGTAGCAGAGTTGAAGTTAATGAAAATAAAAAGCACCCGGGAGATTTTGTACTGTGGAAACCTGCAAGTGATATTGACTACAAACTTTCAAGTTATTGGAATAGCCCATGGGGAGAAGGAAGACCAGGATGGCATATAGAGTGTTCAGCGATGTCATATGCTTACCTTGGCAAGGATTTTGACATTCATGGTGGCGGCATAGATTTACAATTTCCTCACCATGAAAATGAAATTGCACAGAGTAAGTCTGCATTTGCTGGATCAATGTTTGCAAAATACTGGATGCATAACGGTTTTCTTACAGTAAATGAAGAAAAAATGAGCAAGTCCTTATTTAATATAGTCAAAGTAAGGGATTTGCTAGATAGTGGAATAAAGGGTGAAGTAATACGCTATGCACTGCTCAAAACTCACTACAGAAAACCACTTGATTGGACAGAAAACGTTATTTCTGATGCACAGGAAACCTTAAATAAATTTAATCGGTTATCACGTGGTTTAGATACAATAAATATTGATGAAAGTAATGCAGAGATTTCTAAAGATTTTATAGACGCTTTAAAAAACGACTTAAACATTCCTGAAGCTCTAGCTATATTACATGAAATGGCTGCAAAAATCAACAAAATGAGTAATGAAAGTGAAAAGCTTAAATTAACTGAGAGTTTTGTTAAGAGTGCCAGATTTATTGGTCTTCTTGAGTCAAGTTATCAAGAGTGGTTTGCTGTGGATGTAAATCATCAAGAAATAGAAAGGTTGATAGACTTAAGAAAAATTGCAAAAAAAAATAAAAATTACGATACTGCAGACAAAATAAGGGATCAGCTGAAACAAATAGGGGTTACAATTTCTGATAATGAAGATGGTACAACAACCTGGTAAACTCATATGGAAAACTACTTCCTGTTATTCACAGATAGTCTAGTATCATCATTAGTCTTACCCATACATCAAGGTTTTGTGTTCAATACCATGCTTTATTTCAGGTCGTATTACACTCCACTACTTATGTTATTTTTTGGAGTACTAGGATCAAGCCTTGGTGGAATAGTTAATTGGTATTTAGGTAGAATAACAATCTCTATACGAAAATCATACCACAAATTAGAAAACGGATATACAATGCCAAAAGTTACAAAAAATTTGCTAATTTTTGCGACTTTATTACTTTCGTGGGTGCCAGCACTTGGAAGTGTGATTCAAATTTTATCAGGTTATTTTAAGTTAAACCTTTATATCCTTGCCCCTTTAATCATTCTATCTAATTTCTTCTATTTGTTATATCTAATACTTACTTTTGGAGTATAACAGCTATAGTACTACAGCTATTAAAAGCCCACTTCTGTCATCCTATGGCCTGACAGAGGCTGAGCTATAAATTAAATGCAAAATTTCAATAGTCACGGGATGCACCATGAGCTAAAAGCAATTCCACAAGGTCTCTATGATCAAAATCAGTGGCATAATGTAATGCTGTTCTTCCTTCATTATTTTTAGTGTTAACGTCTGCGTTGTGTTTTAATAATACCTTAACTACATCAATCTTTCCCTTCATAGCAGCGAGGTGTAGTGGTGTGTTGCCGTCTTTATCCTTAGCGTTAACATCAGCACCTTTTTGAATGAAGTATTCTGTTGTTCCCAACATTTCATTCAAATCATCCCCCCATAATAGACGGTTATTCTTGGCAATCAAGTGCAACGGTGTCCAGCCACGTTTGTCTTTAGCATCAACATCACTACCATCTCAACAAGACATCTTACTACCTTCAAGTTCGCGTATAAAACTGCCCAGTGTAACGACGTTAGATCATCATTATCTTTAGCATTAACGTCAGCACCTTGCTCTATAAAATATCTTACCATATCAATCTTTTCTCTGATAGCAGCCCAATGCAATGGAGTACCGCCATATCCGTCTTTGATATCAATATCAATTCCTTTACCAATTAGGTACCTCACCGCATCCAGTTTCGCAAACCTAATAGCCTCATGTAACATAGTTTTGCCATTGCTGTACCTAGCACTAACATCAATACCTTTTTCTTTTATAAGGTATTCTGCTATATAAAAATTTTCATTCTCAACAGCCCAGTATAACGCAGTCCAGCCATAGCTATCTTCAATATCAACACTAGCGCCTTTATTTACAAGATATTTTACCATGTCTAACTCTCCACTCTTAGCAGCCCAGTATAATGGCGTTTGGTAAAAACAGTCCCTAGCATCAATACTAGCACCTTTATTGATCAGGTATTTTACTATGTCCAATTCCCCATTTCCAGCAGCTAAATGCAATGGAGCAATATCACACCCATCTTTAGCATTAACAATCTCACTAAGCTTATCTTGATGTTTTTTCTTTATATATGCTAATAAGTTTTTAATCGCTTTATAATCATCATTTTCAACAAGCAAATGTAAATTAGTATCTTTGTAAAAGTCATCAATCAACCTACCGTGTTTACTTGCATATCCCCAAATAGATGCAACATGAATTTTACTATCTTTCGCTAAATCACCACTATTTATCAATTCTAGAGCTCTTCTTAAAATTTCTTCTTCTTTGCCTGCCTTTTGTAGCTTTAATCTAGCTATTATCTGTACTAGTTCGTGAATATTTGCTACCCCTGCTTCCAAATTAACCATTTTATATTTATCGAGTAGCTCAACAGCACCCCATAACTTTTCTTTATCATCTGCTACTAATTTGGAAAAAATTTCTTCTATACGAATCTTGTCAGGAGCAAAATAAGCCATGATATCCCAAACGTCTGTAGATTGTTTTCCATATCTCCTGTTGCTCTCTATCTTGTTACGTGTCATATTCCATGTTGCTAAAGCTTCTCGAATATGATTAGTGTCACTTTTATAACTTCTTTCCCTTGCGAATAACTCTCTTGCTTCTTCAAAAGATTTTCTCCTTTGCTGCTGATATTCTTCTAAGTAATTATTTAATTTCTTTGATTCAGAATCCTCGTCTTCATTTTGAATATATGCAACCGCTAGTCCCAAAGCCAATGGAAAAGACTCTTCTATTAACCTTTTTTCTTTCCCACCACAGAAATCACTTTCTACATTCAAAGCTCTCTCAACAAATTGTAAAGCCTCTATTTCCTTGAATTTATCTAACCATATTTCTTCTATCTTTCCTGCTGCTTTACTTACTTATATGTTGAAATTAAGTCTTTATAAGTGTGACAAAGCAGTAATATAAAGATGTATAGAGAAGAGGAACCGTTTCCTTTCTTGGTCATAGGGACCGTTGGAAAGCAAGGTTCTCTTCTCTTAAATTTATACTGAAAGTTCCGAACAACTGATTGAGCTTTTAGGCTCGTATATAAGACTGGAAAATGCAGTATATGTTATTATTATGGAAGAATTATGAATTCATCAAATATTATTGCTGGCATTGATGTTAGCAAAAGTAAATTAGATATCCACATTCACCCACTTGAGCATTATAAAATATTTGAAAACAATGTACAATCCATTGATGAAATGCTGGACTTTTTACGTTTGCATAATGTAACCAAAGTTGGTCTTGAGGCAACTGGTGGATACGAAAAATTATGTGCCTATACTTTACTAAGCAATGGTTTTGAGGTGTACGTCATTCAACCTAGATGGGTTAGAGACTATGCTAAAAGCCTTGGTATTACTACAAAAACTGATAAAATAGACTGCAGTATCATTTCACGTTATATCAATAATACAGATATGCGTGTTACTCCTTTAACAGTTGATAATGGTAATATTGATTGCTTGAAACAAAAATTATCTCGTAGAAACCAACTTGTAGAAATAGCAAAAATACAAAAAACCCAAATCCAACAGGTAACTGATACATCTATAATCAAACAAATAGAGGAGCTTCTCGCGATTTTACGTAACCAAATTAAAACTTTAGAAGATGAAATGATTACATTTATCGATCAAAACCAAGAGCTTAAAAGAAAATATATATCAATAACTAGCATACCAGGTGTAAGTAAAATCACAGCCATTACTTTGATTTGCTATTTGCCCGAACTTGGAACCCTTCAAGAAAAGCAAATATCTAGCCTTGCAGGACTTGCACCTTTTAATCGAGACAGTGGTTTCAGTAAAGGAAAGAGATGTATTCAGGGCGGTAGATCACAAGTTAGAACGGTTTTACACATGTGTATTCTCAGTGCACAAAAAGTTAATTCTTATATCAACCCTTTCTTTACTAGATTATATAATCAATATAAAAAGCCATATAAAATTGCTTCCACTGCTGCCATGAGAAAACTGCTTATTCTTGCTAACTCTTTGGTCAGAGACGATAGAGTCTTTACTGAGGAATATAGTCCTCAGTCTGTTTTTATCTAAGCTAATTTATGGCAGAGCTTGTGGATAAGTACGCTATACAAACTATAAGTACTTATCCACAGCTACACTAGATTAAGAATATTTAAATTAAGAGTCATAATATATTGATTTTTTATAAATCTACTAAATTGAAAATTTTTCGATATTTTTCATTTTTTTTATTGACTTTTAACACAACTGCTTATTTCTTCAAGAAGAGCTTTTGCTTTCTCATATGATAGAAACTCCTCTTCTTCTTTTTTCAGCAAAATCAGCACTTCTTCCTGGTAACGGCTGTAGAAGTGACTTGCATCAGTATTGCTGAATTCCTTGCCCAATTCACTCTTAATAATTTCACTAAGTTCAGTTCCGCTTGGCAAATTGACTGCAAATACTAATTTATTTAAAAAGTCTTCTATTTCTTTATCGCTGACTTCTCTACCTACCTCACGCTTTACAAAATCCTTATTTTCCTGCAAGTATGAGATAATACTATTATCAAATTTATATCTTACACCATCACCTACATCCAGAAACTCATCTTGTGTATCTATTCTTATGACTGAAATTTCCTTTCCTTTATTCTTCCCACTCGACATCATTCTCAGCTTTCTTACTGGATGCAGTGTCAAATCCGCGGAATCAAAATCATCATTTGTAATAATGACAAAATCCTCTATTTCACCCTCAAACTCTCCACTACTTTTGATCTTTAAATAAGCAATTAGATATTTTATTAAGCTAAACGCACCACCCTTTTCCCGTGTTAATAATTTACCTATGCTGATTTTTTTGTGCCTACCTTTCTTATGCTTGACTTGTATGAATCTATGTACTATTTTCCCATCTTGTTCATACCGAAGAACAATATCATCAAAATCCTTAGCTGATTTTTTCTCTGTGAATAGGCGGAAAGAATACTCTCTATCTACTGCATGTTTAGGAAACAGCATTAGCCATCTCGCCTGATACATAATACCATGAAAGGTGCGCTTAACCGCCGAGCAGGATAATCTTACAGGCATCCTCAACCTCACATAATTTTAAAAATAGTACCAACAAATGGTAAAAAAGTTATATGTCATGATATACAGATATCGTAACAAAGACCTTGGAATATCTACGAGATGTGCTGTTATGTAAATAAAAAATGTGACTAATTACTTAATCTCTCACTCAAAATTGAATTCACGACATCGGGGCTGGCTTTTCCCTTGGTAAGTTTCATGACTTCGCCGACAAAGAATCCGTATAATCTTGTTTTGCCGCTTTTGTATTCTTGAACTTTATCTTGGTTGCTATTGATGATTGTGTCGATAACTTCTGATACTTGACCTTTATCGGTTATTTGCTTTAGGTCCTGCTCTTCTATGATGAGAGATGCAGGTTTGCCAGTTTCAAACATACTATCGAATACTTGTTTGCCAAGTTTAGCAGAGATTGTTCCATCAACGATAAAATCTAAGAGTTCGGACAAGGCATTGGCTTTGATTGGAGAGCTCACAATATCAATACCTGCTTTATTTAAACGACCGAAAAGCTCTACAGTTAACCAAGTAACCGCGAGCTTTGAATCATGTTTTTTTATCAATTCCTCAAAGTAATCAGCGGTTGCCTTATCGGAAGTAATGACGTTTGCATCGTATTCGTTGATACCCAATTCCTCAATGTATCGCAGCTTTTTTTGATCTGGTAACTCAGGCAAAGATGATTGAATTAAATCAATCTTCTCCTGGCTTACCTCAACAAGTAATAAATCAGGCTCAGGGAAGTATCTATAGTCACTTGCATCCTCTTTGTTTCGCATCACTTTTGTTTTTCCCGAAGCAACGTCAAACAATAAGGTATCTTGACTTATTTCTTCCCCACTTTCTAAAATTTCAATTTGTCTTTGTATTTCATAGTCTATAGCTTGCACAATATAACGTATCGAGTTCAGATTTTTTATCTCACAACGAGTGCCAAATGTGCTACTGCCTTTTAGGCGGACAGAAACATTTGCATCACAACGAAGTGATCCCTTTTCCATATCACCATCACATGAACCAATGTAACGCAAAATCTGCCTCAATTTTTTCATGCATTCTGCAGCTTCCGCAGATGAACGGAGATCTGGTTCTGAAACAATTTCCATTAAAGCAACTCCTGCACGATTTAAATCCACATAAGTTTTGCTTTCCTCATGAACGCTCTTTCCTGCATCTTGCTCTAAATGAATTCTCGCGATTCTTATTTCCTTTTCATTGTCGTTGATAAATACTCTACCATTTTTAACTATTGGCTCAAAAAACTGGGTTATCTGGTAACCTTGCGGTAAATCGGGATAAAAATAATTTTTCCGATCAAAGTAAGAACACTTATTAATTTCTGCAGAAAGTGCAAGACCGGTGCGTATTGCTTGCTCTATGCAGTAATAATTTAGTATTGGCAGTGTACCTGGCATTGCCGCATCAACTAGAGAAACTTGAGTGTTATGCTCAGCACCAAACTCCGTTGATGAGCTAGAAAATAGCTTCGTATTAGAAGAAATTTGAGCGTGCACCTCAAGCCCAATTACCGCTTCCCAATCCTCTTTCGTCATGTATTTTATTTAAATGATAATCTTAATATTCTGCAAAATTAACACAAAAAGTCAAAACAAAACCCACATTTTTATTTTTTGTCTTAACTTTTTAACCTATAGTAATTAAAGTGCAAAAAATCTATTGTTTTTTTATAAATTAAATCCTAAGGCATTTTTTACTGTAGATTAATCATTTGATTATAGTATCATTTTAATTAAGCTTATGCTTGGGATATTTATGAAGAATATTTTATATTTTATATTATTAGCTGTCGTATTCGGATCACCCATTCTGTTTGCTGTAGAGCAATTTGAAGAAAAGAAAATTGAATCAGTTCATAAAAACGAAAATGTAGGTGCAAGGAAGCAAGATTTACTGAGCAGCACAAATCAAAAAGATGAGTTGAAAAGCAACGTCGATGCTAAACAAACACAAGAAGCTGAGAGCAAAAGATTAGACGGCACTACCGATAAAGAGAAGCTGCAACACAACGAGAACAAAGCTTCCGTGGTTGAAAAAACTATAAGTGAGGGTGAAAAGATTGATAAAGATTTGCCAAATGACCAGCTAGAAGGAAGCACAGACAAATTTGCTCAAAATTTACCAAATATGGCCAATAAAGAAGTGAATAAAGATTTGAAACCAGAGCCTTTGCCTTTAAGTGCTGATTTAAATGAGAATACAACTGACCCGCAAAAAAATCTACAAGCTGATCAGAAGATCGATATAAAAGATAATGAACTTTCAAAAAGTGATGCGAGTCAATTATCAGAAGAAAAAAAAGAAGAAGTAGGAAGTCAGTCTGAAGAAAAAAAAGTGAAAGAAATAAACAATAATTCTAAGGACCGCAATAGAGTAAAACCTATAACTAAAAAAGATGAAGAAGAGCAAAGTGAAAAGAAAAATTTACAAAAATGGACAAAGCTAAACAGAGAACCAATAAAAGAATGGGGTCATAAAGATATACAAAGCAAGTCAATATATAAACGACAATATGATAGCCTTAATGAGCATCTTCCTACAACTATATTGATTGACGATTACAGTAAACAATTTTTTTACTGCATTAAGAAGAACAACTTAACTTGCTTAAGAGGAATAATAAGTAAGCTAGAAAAAATTGGATTAACAACTCAAGAGATACTAAGGTTTAGAAATAAATTGGGTGACACTTCTCTAATTTATGCAGTGAAGCAAGGTGAAATAGACACAGTTCGTTTTCTCTTATTACAAGGTGCTGATCTTAGAGTAGTTAATAATAATTTTCAATCCCCAATTGATATAGCAATCGAAAGAAAGCAGGTCAATATAATAAACGTGATTGCCGAAATGATGCCACACCTTTTGGAGGATAGAAAAATAGACAATAAAGAAAGCTCAGCAATGTACGATTGGGCTGTAAAAACGAAAGAAATACAGTGCGATAAGCAAGATGATTAGATTCTTGATATTAATTTTAGTTGGTCATTTATGTTATGGAAACGAAACAAATGATGAAAAAAATCAGATTAGTGATTTTTTAAACGCTCTGCATGATGCAAAATACGTACCTTACAGTAAAAAAGACTTTGCTGAATTTTTGGTGCAGTGCCACAAAGAGGGCGTGCCAGAAGATTTTAAGAAAGGTTTTGGTTCTAACTTAAATGGAGCTAATTTTAGCCAACTGTACCTAAGTAAATCTGTTTTTGATGGAGTCAGTCTGATTGGTGCCGATTTTTCTAACACCGATTTATCCGACGTGTCTTTCATTGATGTTGATTTACGTGGTGCTAATTTTTCCAATGCTAATTTACATGGCATTAAAATAAAAGGTACAAATTTGAGTTTTACAAAATTTGTTTCTGCAAACTTAACAGATATCGTATTTGATCAGTCTAATGTTAGTTATGCTGATTTTATCAGTTCCGATCTCAAAAAAGTGAGTATGCACAACGTAATTGGTTTGCATACTAATTTCTCGAATGTGAAAATGAATTTCTCCAACTTATCAAACTCGAATGTTAGCCACGTAAATTTTAGTGATAGTGAAATAAACGATACTGTTATGCAGAAAAACAACCTTGATAATGCAAGTTTCTTTGGAGTGGATGCATATAAATTAAAGATACAATTTTCTTCATTAAAAAATGCTAACATATATGGTGCAGAGTTAAAAGAATCAGACTTTACAGGTAGCAATCTTTCCGATGCTTGCCTTAATTCTTCTATCATAATTAACAGTAACTTCGACGAAACTGATTTAAGCAACACACAAATTTCCTATGTGAATGACGATAATTCAAGTTTTGTTCAATCTATACTAAATGGTTCCAAGATAAAACATGCATATGTTTCTGAAGCAAATCTTCATGATGCTGATTTATCCAATATTGATTTTAGTTTTAGTGAACTGCATCAAGTTAATGTCTCTAATGCTGACATTCGTCACGGAAAGTTTCATAATACTAAAGTTGCAAATTCTAACATGAATGGCTCATTTTTTGACCATTCACTATTCACCTATGTGAAGATAGAAGATTCAGACCTTTCTACAACTTCAATGTATAAGATAAAAATCCAAGACTCTCAAGTTTATAACAGTACACTTTCTCGCCATAATATTGATTCCAGTGAAATAGAAAATTCAACATTCTTTAATTTATTAGCTGATAATTCAAGCTGGTCTAATTTAAAAGTAACTAATTCAAATTTTATTGAAAGCGATTTCAGATCTTCTTTGCTTCACGCTAATGCCTTTAGGAAAACTAGCTTTTTTCTTAGCAATTTGAGCAATTCAACAATTAGTGATATGTCTTTTCTCTCTTCAAGCATATATAAAAGTTCAGTTGTTGATGCTCACTTAACAGGTTGCAAATTTGATAATTCAATTTTGATTGACAATAAAGGACAGAAAAAACTTGCAGGTTCAGAAAATGCTATAACTTCGATTAAAGATTTGCAAGAGAAAATATCACAGGGTGAAAAATTTAATGTAAATTATTCTTACTTTGAATTTAAGAATATGAATTTAGAAAATGCCGATTTTTCTAATTCAACATTGAGTAGAGCAAAGTTTGTAAACGTTAATTTGAATAAGGCAAATTTTGAAAAAGCCGATTTGCGCTATACTGTCTTTGATAATTCTTCTCTTATTGGCACCAACTTATCAAATTCTAATTTAGAAGGTTCTAGCTTTTTAAACTCTGATCCAAAAAGTGCCATGTTAAAAAGTGCAAAGAAAAATGACCGTAAAAAGTGAGGGCGTATTATTGGTTCTATCCTCCCCTTCTGGAGCTGGAAAAACTACCATATCAGCAAAATTACTTGAGCGATCAACTAATTTAGTTAGGTCTGTTTCTACGACTACGCGCAAGCCTCGCCCCGGCGAAATAAATGGAAAAGACTATTTTTTCGTTACCGAAGAAAAATTTCACGAGTTATGCAAAGCTGGCCAAATGCTTGAATACGCCAAAGTTTTTGAGAATTTTTATGGTATACCAAGAGATTTTATAGAGCAAAACCTGAGCAGTGGAATAAGCGTTTTACTAAGCATAGATTGGCAAGGAGCATTTCACTTATTCAAGCTCATGAGAAAAAAAGTTGTGAGTGTTTTTATACTTCCCCCTTCAATGGAAGAGCTTAGGTTGCGTTTGCAAAAGCGTAATAGTGATGATGCAAGCGAAATAGAGCGCAGATTAGCCGAAGCTCAAAAAGAGATAAGCAAACGTGATAAATATGATTATGTAATAATCAATGATGATATTGATAAAAGTGTAGAAGAGATAAGCTCCATACTAAATAAAGAAAGACTTAAAAAACTAAAAGAAAAACCAAGTCTGGAAGACTGATAAAAACATCAATTTGGATATTTGCAGCTATAGTTTCTTATCCTATTTTAGCCAATAGCACGTTTCGCAGTTTAGCTATATTTATTATTTTTTAAGATTAAATGGTTAAAATAGTAGCAACTGTTCAAGTGAGGATTTGACTATGATAACAGATTTTCTAATAGAAACTAGTTTTCTGCCTTTCCACCTATATTTTGATCACATATACAACGTTTAGCTCAATTTAAAAGTCAAACTTCTTGGTTGTTAGTTTAGTGCTGACAACTTAAATAGCTTTTAATATTGAGGTTTTAGTATGGGTATAGATATAACTGCACTAACTACTAATGCAGATAAATTAGGTGAATGCATAGATAAAAATAAAAAGCAAGAGCGAGAGCAGGATAGAAAAGACGAGCAATTGCACTGCACTATAGAGAGAAAGGTAAAAAAAGAAGAACACAAGCGTGAAAAACCAAGAGGTCAAGATGGAACCCTCAAGAAGTGTAAAAGGTTATTTGAAAAAGATGCTAGTCCTGAAGTATTAACTAAATTAGAAGAATCACTTAGAGAACAAGAAAAATATTATAGGTATTATGTTCAATGCTTCCTTCCAGTGCTAGATAAAGCAATAGAACGATCGAAAAAAATATCAAATGAAACAAAAGAGCGAGTAAAGCAAGCAATTTCAGAAATTACTTATAATAGCAAATATTGTAACCAAAATGATCGTAGGAATAGTGAAGACAGTGGAATTGAAAGTGACTACAGTAGCGATGCTGGTGATGATTATGAGAAACATTCAATCAGTAACCCTAATACAGCAAATGAAGATCAAGAAGTAGAGAAAAGCAACGAAATAACAAATAGCAATGCTCTGTTATTAAAAGCGATCAAAAACGGAAATAACAGGAAATTTAAAAAATATCTAAAAGGTTGCGCAGATATTAGCAGCATAAAAGCTGAAGAAGGGAAAAATATTTTACACCTTATCGCGTCGTTGGAAAAGAAACAGAAATGCAAGTTTCTAGGTACCTTAATAAAAACGGTCACCGAGGA